>CAYXGM010000052.1:0-29357 GCA_964464555.1 uncultured Gemmatimonadaceae bacterium
GGCCACGGATGGTAGAAGAACGCGGGCAGTGTGGGAGGTGGTCCTCCATTGCCAGAGAAGGAGGACCACCTGGACCAGGGCAGGAAGGAGGATTGAATGGCCAGACGAAGGATCTCGCGGGTCTACACGCGGCGCAGGGGCGGTGAGGATCGTTTCTACGGCGACTTCCGGGACTTAGGAGGGGGCCGGGAGGCCCTGATCCCCCCGGGCGAGACTCGGGCCACCACGGACGTTGATGTGGCCACGGAGTTGGCGGCCCAGAGGGTTAAGGAGCTGGAGGGGAGCCGGCGCGGCAACCACCTCCTTGGGGTTCGGGGACAGACGACGTTGAGGGCGTTCGCCGCCCACCACCTCGTACAGAAAGCCAAGGCCGGGAGGTCCGTGGACCGGTGGCTGGAGCAACATGAGGCGAAACTGAGGGCCGCCTGTGACTACTTCGGCGAAGAACGGGACGTGCTCTCTGTCGATGTGGCGGACGTTCAGCGTTGGGCGAACCACCTCCGCCTTCAACCGAACGGGCGGGGCGGGACCTTGTCAGAGGGTTCGGTTCGCCACTACCTCAACGTCCTCTCAAACCTGTACCGGCGGGCTCAGGCGGAGCGGTACGTCCCCCCGGGATTCAACCCGGTGGCCGCGATGCTGGACAAGCCGGTGGGAAAGCGGGAGGAGGCTCGGTGGCTGGAAGTGCATGAGGCTTCCCTCTTCCTTGAAAGCGCCCGTCTCTACAAGCCGGACACCGAACAACTTCCCCAGAGGCACGGAGGGGCGATCTCCGCCGGCGCCTTCCCCTGGATGCACGCCCTGGTGGCCACCTTCCTCCTCACCGGGGGCCGGCAGTCAGAGGTCCTGGGCCTGGAGGTGGAGGACGTGAGCTTCCGGCGGAAGACCGTGACGTTCCGCCCGAACGAGTGGAGGACTCTCAAGACCTCCACAAGCCACCGAACCGTTCCACTCTGGCCCCAACTGGAGGGAATCCTGCGGGAGTATCTCCTGGACCGGGAACGAGAGGGAGGTCTCGGGGCCCTCCTCTTCTCCTCCACGCGCGGGAAGGAGGAGTCCCCTATCCGGGACATCCGGAAGGGCTTGGACCAGATCGCCACCCGAGCCGGTTGGACGGAGGGGGAGATCCGGACCAAGGTATTTCGCCACACGTACTGCGCCGCCCGGCTCCAGACATTGGACCAGGGGGCGCCCGTATCACCCTTCACCATAGCCCGTGAGATGGGCCACGGAGGGACCCGGCTGGTGGAGCGGATCTACGGACACCTCGGGACGATTCGGCACCGGTCGGAGGTCGTAGAGTACCGGATCGAACACCACAAGGAGGCTCTTGGCGACCGCCTTCGAGCCCTCCGGTGACGGCTGGTTTGTCACCGTTATTGTCACCGCGAATCCCAAAGCAAAGACCCCGAAGGCTGTAAGTGCCTCCGGGGTCTTGTTTTACGTCAGAGCGGGCGACCGGAATCGAACCGGCGACCCTCAGCTTGGGAAGCTGATGCTCTACCGACTGAGCTACGCCCGCGCGTCCGACAAATCTACCAGGGGCCGGACGGCCTCTCAAGAGACCGCCCGGCCCCGTGACTCACGTCATCCTGCCGCCGCCGCCGCATCCCATGGGCGGGAACGCGTCGCGGCGGAGATGGCGGAGGCCGTCAGCCCTCCACGACCTCGTAACGGTATCCGGACACCATCTCCGAGGACTGGAGGGTCCCGGAAAAGGCGGCCGACTCTTCCACGGCCGGCATCTGGACCCGGACCTCGGTGGATCCGATCTCCTGCCCATCGGGGCCTCCGAAGAAGAACCGGAGCGTGATGGTCTGGCCGGGCTCGGCGGCGAAGTTCACCACCTCACCGGTGATCTGGGCGCCACCGTCGGGAAGACCCTGGAGGCGAATGTTGGCCACGTGGTATCCCAGATCCTGGTACTGCTGAATGACCCGGCCGGCCTCCTCTTGATTTCCGAGCTCCGCAAAGGCCCGTGCCATGAAGGTCCATCCCTCCTGGCTACGGGGATCCAGCTCGAGGAGGGACTCACATGCCGGTATCGCCATCTCGTATTCCTCGGCGATCATGTACGTCTGGGCCTGGTTCAGCCGGGCGTCCCGGTTGAACGAGTTCATCTCCGCTGCGGCGGAGAAGGCCTCGGCGGCCCGCTCCCAGTTCTCGATCTGGTAGAGGCCCACGCCGGCGTTGAAGTAGTCCCGCTCGGTCAGGTCCGGACGGGAGAGAAGCTCGTCATAGAGTGCCTGGACCGAGTCGGCCTGTCCGAGCTCGGAGAGAACGCCCGCCAGGTTGCTCATGATGGTCACGTTCTCCGGGTCCTCCTCCAGCAGGCCACCGTAGAGTTCGGCGGCTTCTTCGTACTGCTGGGAAAACATGAGGGCCTGGCCCAGCCCCATGGTGGCGATGTCCCAGTGCTGCATCCAGGCATCGGCCGCCGCCGTATCGGCGAGCTGGGTCTCCCGGGTCTCTTCCAGGATCGACATGGCATCCCGGAACGCCTCGGCCGCCTCCTCGACCCAGTTCAGCCTGGAGTAGATGGAGCCGAGCTGTAGGTAGGCCTCCGGGCGCTCGCCGTAGAGGTCGTTGGCCGCTTCGAAGAGCTCGGCGGCCTCCTCCAGGTTCCCGGCGTTCAGGGGCTCGATGGCGGCGTTGTAGGCGCCGACCCAGCCCTGCTCCCGCCACGGCTCGGTCTCGAGTATGTAGCGGGGATAGATTTCCTCCGCCCGATCAAACATATCGGCCGCTTCTCCCCAATTCCCCAATCCCACATGGGCCTGCGCGGCCTGAAAGTAGGACTTTGCGTTTTCGGGATCGGCAGCTATGCCTTCCCTGGCGGCCTCGAGGGCCTGCTGGAACCTCTCCTCCCGCTCGGCCTCATCCGTCTCGGAAGCGGCCTGAGCCAGGTAGAGCTCGGCGGAGTTCGTGTGGTTGTTGTCTCTGGGCCGGATCCCGGGGGGGAGCACCTCGCCCGACGGCGTCGTGACGGTTTCGCCGGAGCCTGAGGCGGGGCCTCCGCCTCCTGAAGCGCACCCGGTTCCGGAGATGACGGCAGCGGTCACAAGGACGAGTCCGATTCGGACTTTCATCCCGATTTCCTCCTCTTCGGTGGTCAAAAGGGGCCCGGCTCGAAGGCCCGGAGCCCCTGGGATTTCACAATCCAGTAATCTAGACAATCTTCTGCGGGGACGTCAAACCGCAGAAGCCGGACTGGATGTTCATACGACAGAACCCGCAAGGGGTTACCCGAGGGTCATTTCTCCAGGTATTGGAGCACTCTTCGTGCCAGGGCCGTTCCGAAGCCGGGTAGGCGTTGGATCTCTTCCACCGACGCGTTTCGCACCCCCTTCACCGACCCGAAACGATTCAACAGGGCATTCTGGCGCCCGGGCCCGACCCCGGGGATCTCTCCCAGTGCGCTCACCAGGGTCCGTCTTCCACGGAGCTTCCGGTTGTAGGAGACGGCGAAGCGGTGGGCCTCGTCCCGTAGACGCTGGAGGAGGTGGAGGGATCGGTCTCTCCTGTTCAGAGGCAGGGGCTCCGGGTGTCCCGGGAGGAAGACCTCCTCCTCCCTCTTGGCCAGGGAAACCACGGACACATCGGCCAGGTCCAGGGTGTCCAGCGCACCCATGGCGGCGTGGAGCTGTCCCTTTCCCCCGTCGACGACGGCCAGGTCCGGAAGGGGCTTCTCCTCCTCCATCCGCCTCCGGAAGTACCGGGACACCACCTCGGTCATGGAACGGTAATCGTCGTTTCCCCACTCCCCCTTGATCCGCATGTGGCGGTACTCGGCCTTCTTGGGGGCGCCGTTTTCGAAGACCACTGCGCTCCCCACGGTTTCGGCTCCCTGGATGTGGGAGATGTCGAAACACACGATCACCCGGGGCACCACTTTCAGATCCAGCCGCTCCTGGAGGTCATACAACACCTCCTCGGCCCGGTCGGCGGCGTAGGCCAGCGCCGCCACCTGGTCCTCCTGGGCGTTGCGGGCGTTCGTGCCCGCCAGCTTCACCAGCCGCCGCTTCTCCCCCCTCCGGGGAACTCTGAGGTGGATTCTGCGGCCGGCGTGTTCGGTGAGAATGCCTTCCAGGACCTCCCGGTCGGGGAAGTCGCCGGGGAGGAGAATCTCCCGGGGCAGATCCACCAGTCCCTCGTCTCCCCTCCCCAGGTAGTAACGGCTAGCGAAGACGGAAAGGAGGACTTCGTCGCTCTCTTCCTCCGCCTGGGAAAAGCGGAGGGTGTCCCGCCCCAGGAGGAGCCCTTTTCGGATGCGGAGGACGACACCGGTGGACATCTCCCGGTCCCGGGCCAGGGCCAGGACGTCCTGGTCTCCCCCCTGGACCTTGTGAACCCTCTGTTCCCGGGCGATGGTCTCCAGGCCACGGCTCACGTCCCTGAGGCGGGCAGCCTCCTCGAAACGAAGCTCTGCGGCCGCCTGGCTCATCCGCTCCTCGACTTCTTTTTTCAGGGACACCGTGTCTCCCCTCAGGATGCGGAGAATCTCGTCGGTCATGGACCGATACTGCTCCTGACTCTGGAGGCCTACGCAGGGCGCCAGACATCGGTCGATGTGGTAATCCAGGCAGGGGCGGTCCGGCGCCTCGCCGGGAAGGTCGTACCTGCAGGAGCGAACCGTGTAAAGGCGCTTGATCACCTCCAGCGCCTGCCTCAGAGGCCCCACGGTCGTGAACGGTCCGAAGTAGCGGCTCCCGTCGTTCTTCACGTTCCGGGTCACGAAGACCCTGGGGAAGGGTTCCTGTGTCGTGACCTTGATGTAGGGGTACTTCTTGTCGTCACGGAGTTGGATGTTGAAGCGGGGGTGATGCTCCTTGATGAGATTCGCTTCCAGGATGAGGGCTTCGGCCTCGGAACCCACCACGATGGTGTCCAGGGAGCGCACCCTCTTCACCAACTCCCGTGTCTTGATCGAGTGGAAAGGGTCGTCCCGGAAGTAGCTTCTCACACGTGGTCTCAGGCTTTTGGCCTTTCCCACGTAGAGAACCTCCCCTTTTTCGTTCCGGAAGAGGTACACGCCGGCCCCGGTGGGAAGACCGGCCAGGAGCTCGGGTGAGACGGGATGGCTTTCGGGCATGGAGACCCCGGATTCAGGGGGTGTCGGACGTCGCAGCTCGCAGGGGGATGCCCACGCCCAGGAGGGCAGCCGCCCCCAGGTAAGCTACCCCGAAGACCGCCGCCGTTCCCAGAGCCGCTGCCGGGTCGAGGAGCACCGAACCGGGCCCCATGAGATCCGGGAGCAGGCCTCCTGCCCCGGATGACCCGAGGAGGCTCCTGGTGCCGAATCCGGCTCCCGTGGCCAGGAGCCCGGCCAGCCCCAGTCGAAGGAATCGGCCCCTGCCAGGTCCGTGGGGCCCGAGATGGCGGGCCAGGCGGACCCTCAGTAGCCCGTACTCCAGCCAGGCCCCCACGGCGGCTCCCATGGCCAGACCCACCGCCCCGAGACGAAGCTCGCCGACGCTGAACCGATCCATTGGAAACATGAGAGCCACGCCCACGGCCAGGGAAACACCCACCCGCAGATAGGCGATGGCCGCCGGCGTACGGGTATCCCGGACGGCGTAAAAGGCAGAGGAGAGCACCCTGGAGGAGGCCGAAGCCAGGAGCCCCAGGGAGTAGGCTGCCAGCACGGTATGGGACACCGTGGTGGTGGCCGGGGTGAACTCGCCCCTCTGGAAGAGGGCTGCAATGAAGAGATCGCCCAGGGTCAGATAGGCCAGGGCCGAGGGAAGAACGAAGAAGGTGGTTCTCTCCAGAGCCTTGCGGACCCGGGGCACGAGAATCTCCCGGACCCGACCTCGGCTCCGGGAGAGCTCGGGGAGCTCGGAGGCGGCGATGGCCATCCCGAAGAGGGAAATGGGGAGGAGATAGAAGAGCTGGGCGTAGCCCAATACGGCAATGGCGCCCACGGCCAGGAGTCCCGCCAGCACGGTATCCAGCCACCCGCTCAGGTTGATGACCCCCCGTGCGAGGACCACGGGCCAGAAGTTCCGGACGGCCTCCCTCACCCCCGCCACCCCCCGCCCCAGAGAGAGGCGGAAGTGGGCCAGGAGAGGAAGAACCCAGGGGAGCTGGACCCCTACCTGGAGAATGCTCCCCGCAAGGGCCCCCCAGGCCAGAGCCACCGCCAGCTCGGTGCCCCTCCCCAGGCCCCGGAGGCCCAGGTAGCTCCCCGCTCCCACCAGGGCGCCGATCATGGCCAGGTTCCAGGCCACGGGAGCCACGTAGGATATGAAGAACCGTCGATGGCTGTTCAGGATCCCGAGAGCCCAGGCCGAGACCACCAGGATCGCGGTCATGGGAAAGATGATCCGCACCAGACGGATGCCCAGCTCCTGCATCCAGGGGTCCCACCTGGGAAAGAGGACCCGGATGAGGAAGGGGGCCAGGAAAATGCCCAGGAGCGCCAGGGAGAAGGCCACGGTGGCCAGAATCCCCAGAGCCGCCCCGGCGAAGCGGCCGGCCGCCTCCTCCCTCCCCTCTTCCAGGAAGGTGGCGTACACGGGGATGAACGAGGCGCTGAGGGTGCCCTCGCCCAGGAGGTTCTGGAGGACGTTGGGTGTCCGCAGGGCTGCCCGCCAGACGTCGGCGGCGGCGGTGGCCCCGAAATAGTAGGCAAAGACCGACTCCCGGACGACCCCGGAAACCCTGCTCAAGAAAATGCCCGCGCCGACCCGGAAGGCGGCGCGGGCCCTGGGGCCTTCCGTGGGCCCGGGCTCAGTCGTGGCCGTCACCCGGTGGGAGTGCTCCCCCTCCTTCATTACGACCCTCCAGGAGCTCGTGCAGGAACTGGCTCTCCTCCTCCAGGCGGCTCAGCTCGTTGGAAAGGCGGTCCACCTCCGCCTCCAGGTACCCGATTCGCTCCAGCGTGAGATTGTCGGGCTGCTCCAGCCCCCGGCGCTCGAGCCGGGAAGCCAGGGCGCGCCCGACCTGGGAATCCAGGACGATGGCCAGGATCGGGATCAAGAGAGCCAGGAAGAGGATGATCTGCCACATGGGGCCAAACTATGCAGAATCGGTGCCAAGAGCCATATGAAATTGCTCCAGAGTCGCTGGGATCAACTCCGGCCCATAACGGGTCAGGTAGTAGAAAGGGTTGAGAATCCGCTCCTGAGGCTTGCCCAGGGGGAAGAGATGCCGCCGGGCTTTCTCGAGTTGATCCAGGGCGATCTCGTTTTCCCTCTTCAGGGCCTGCCGGATCTTCTTCTCCACGTCGTCCAGGGCCGAGAAAGCGGCATTCCGTGCCTGGTCCACGGGCCCTTTCAGGGTCGGATCCACACGCCTGACGGCTTTGCCAAGAGCTCCGGCTCCCTGGCCTATGGCCCCCCTCAGCTCCCCCATGGCCCGCTTCACTTCAGGGGGAATCTCGTCCTGCACAACCCGGGCCGCCACCTCGTGGTGGGGCCGGTCCAGGGACTCCGGGCTCAGCTCGAACTTGTCCAGGACCTTCTCGATCTTCGCCTCCAGAAGGAGGGCCGAGCGTCGGGGGTGGACCACCGGCATGTCCATGTCGAAGGCCTGAAAGAAGGCGGAAAGCTGGGCGAAATAGGCCATCTCTCCGGGTCCCGCAACGTAGGAAACGGTAGGAAAGACGGCGCTCTCCACCACCGGTCTCAGGAGGACGTTGGGGCTCAGACGGGACGGATCATCGTCGAGGCGGCTCCGGATCTCCTCCGCCGAGAGGCGACTGCCCGCCCGGTGAAGACGGAAGCCGTCGCCGTCCCGGTACAGCCGGTCCCGGCCCTCGGGGCCCTCCAGGAAGAGATTCACGGCTTTCCGGAGGATGGGCACCTGCACCGAAAAACCTGCCTCCTCCAGGGCGGCGGCATTGTCGGCGAGGCTTTGCTCGTGCTCGGCGGCCTCCTCCAGCTCCCGCAAAAAGATGGGGAGGGAGACTTCCTTCAACCCGGGGTCCGCCGCATCGACGAAGAAGATGGGAAAGTCCTCGAGGAGCTCCCGGAGGATCATACCGAACCCGTCGGGGAGTGTCGCTCCCGGAGCGAAAGCATCTCGAATCAGCTTGAAGTAAGATTCGCTAAAGTCACTTTCGGGTAGGGCTTGTAAGAATCCGTCGACCGTCTCCCTCGCCCCGGGTCCCAGGGGAATCCGGAAGAGAGGGCGGTGGGGAGGACCCTCGGGCTCCGGGAGGCGGAAGGTCCGGAGCTCGTTCTGAACGTCCAGGAGGTGGGCGTGATCCGCCTCCTCCCAGTCGTGATCCTCCGAGGCGATCCAGAAGAGGGGCAGGACGGGCCGGTTCAGAAGGTCTTCCAGCGTCCGGGCAAGTCGTATGGCGGTGAGGGCCTTGAAGAGGCTGTAGAGGGGCCCACCGAAGAGACCGGGCTGCTGGCCCGTGGTGACGAGGAACCCCTCGCCCCTCACCCACTCCTCCAGGCGGGAGGCCCAGCGGGAATCCGACGGGACCATGAGGGAGGCGGCCCTTTTTCGGGCCTGGTTCCCGAAGCGGCCCTGGACTTCCCGGGCTTTGTCCCGGTAGGCGTCGGGATCCGAAAAGGAACGGGGATAAAAGGGGGCCGCCGCCTCCCCGGCCTGAAGATAGGACTGCACCAGGGGGGAGCCTGAGGGGAAGCCGGAGATGATTCGTGGATTCAGGGTTCTCAGACCTTGTCAGAGAGTATGGCTTGCGTCGGAACCGTCGAAGTCGAAGGGTCCCGGGCTTCTCCTCTTCAGGGAGGTTCCTGGCGGGGCAGGGCCCTTCAGGGACCCTTGTGATACGGTTCGTTTCGCAGAATGGTCCCCGCCCGGTAGAGTTGCTCCACCAGGACCAGGCGTGCCAGCTCGTGGGGGAGGGTCATCCGGGACAGGGAGAGGCGTCGCGTCGATCTGTTCAGGACCGAGGGAGCCAGCCCGAAGGCCCCCCCGATGATGAAGGTCACGGCCGGGGCGGAGCGTATGGACTGCTCTTCCAGGTAACGGGCCAGCTCCCGGGAGCCCCACCCCTTCCCTTCCCGGGTCAGTGCCACCACCTCCCCGCCAGGGGGAAGTCGGTCCATCAGGCGCCGGCCTTCCATCTCCCGGACCCTGTGGGGATCGCTCTTCCTGGTCTTCCCCTCTCCGGCTGGGACCTCCGTACAGCGGAGACGAAAGTACCGTCCAACCCGCTCCTCGTAGTCATCGAGGACGGCCGTCATGGGCCCATGGGGCGTCCCCACGCAGAGGAGGTGGAGATTCACGGTAGAGGCCTCCGGTGCCTCAGGGCCTCCTCGACCCGTTCCCAGAGGCCCTCGCTTCCCCCGAGGACCTCCAGGCGCAGACGCAGTACCAAGACGGATCCCAGCTCCCGGGCAAAGGCCCCGAGCTTCACGGCGTCCTTCTCCGTGGTCACCAGGTATCGCCCGCCGGCCTGCATCCGGATGGCCTGGATGTCGGCCCATGTGTAATCATGGTGATCAGGGAAGGCCATGAGCTCCCCCTCCCGGCCCATCGTCTCAGCCAGGAGGTCCGAGAAGCCGTGGGGATCCCCGATTCCCGCCACGGCCAGGTAGTCCCCTTCCGGGGGGTCGGCGGGCTTTCCGTCCAGGGTCGTCCAGCCGTCGGGAAGGAAGGCGGCCCGGACGGGCGGCTCCCGAAGGTGGGGTTCCAACCATCCCTCGAGCTCCATGGTCTTGTTTCCCCGTCCCTTCTGGGTGAGGATCACGATTCCTGCCCGTCTCAGGGCATGGAAAGGTTCCCGGAAGGGCCCTCGGGGAAGAAGGCGCTCCCTCCAGGGGGTGTTCGCCGAGACCAGCACCACGTCCAGCTCCCTGGCCAGCCGCCGGTGCTGGAATCCGTCGTCCAGAACCACCACCGTGGCCCCCTGCCGGGCGGCCTTCCAGGCTCCATAGGCCCGGTCCTCCTCGGAAACCACCAGCGCCCGGGGGTTCCAACGCCGATGCAGAACCATCTCCTCCTCCCCGTACCCCCGGGCCACCAGGGCGGGCTTCTCTCCTCTCTCCTCCAGGCCGCGGACCAGCCAGGCCGAGAAGGGTGTCTTCCCGGTTCCGCCCACGGTGAGGTTTCCCACGGAGATGACCGGGACCGGCGCCCGCTGCAGCGGGAGGATCCCCCCGTCGTACATCCGACGCCAGAGACCCGACAGGAACCGAAAGCCGGACTCCAGGGGAAGGGTAAGGAGGTTGAGAACTCGTCCTGTGACACCGCCGTCCCCGGCCCACCATCGGCTTACCCAGCCCCGAACGCCGGGGAGTGACAGGAAGGACGGCCCCTTGCTCCGGGGTTCCGGAGTCGGGGCCGTATCTCCCGCCGAGGCCGGCCTGCGTTCCCTACCGGGCACGAAGCTCTTCCCGGATGCGGGCTTCTGCCGGATTCAACTCCAGTGTGAACCGCTTCAACTCGTCCTCCAACTCCAGGGCCAGGGCTCCCATCTCCTCCTCCGATGCCCCCCTGGACACCCAGCGCGGGCGGCCGTACCGGATTCGAAGGTGGGAAAAGGGCTTAGGAATCATAAAGCGGTCCCAACTGTTGAGGTACCATGCCCTGTCGGCCCCCACGCCCACGGTGATGAGGGGGAGGCCCGAAAGCTGGGCCGCAACGAGGCCTCCCCGCTTGAGCTCGTGCCGGGGACCTTTCGGCCCATCGGGCGTGAAGCCCAGGTCCCTTCCGGCACCGGCCGCCCGGAGAATTCCCTTGAGGCCCTTCACCCCTCCCCTGGTGCTGGATCCCCGGGCGACACCGAAGCCGTGGCGACGAATCACCCGGGTGATGTATTCCCCGTCGGTGTGCTCGCTCACCAGGACCACGATTCCCTCGTTCCGGTGATGGTAGACCAGGGGGAGGAGCTGACCGTGCCAGAAGACGAAGATCACGGCTTTCCCCTCCCGCCTCAGCTCCATGAAATGCTCCGTTCCCTCCCGCCGGCACCTCACCAGGGGGAAATAGGCACCCAGAAGCCCCCGGCCCAGGAGGCCTACCGCCCGGAACCAGAGCTCTTCCCGGGTCATGGCGACGCTCCGCCTTTTCGGCGGGATTCGGGCGGAGGAATCTCCGGCCGCGGATCCAGGAGCTCCACCGCCATCTCCGCCACCCGCTCCGATGCACCGGGCGTCCCCGGCTCCGACGCCCCGCCCGGCGCCTCCAGGGCCAGGCGGACGCTGGCCAACCCCACCTCTATCTCGATGCGGGAGGGTGAGTCCCGGTCCAGGAGGGGTGAGAGGAGGGTCGTGAGGCGCTCCGGGGTGGCGTCCCCCTGGAGGACCTCGGGAACCACCCGGCTTCCGGCTACCAGGTTCGCCAGCGCTACGTGGGGCACCTTCACGAGCCGTCTGGCCAGGAAGAAGGTGAGGGGGTGGGTGCGGTAGACGGTGATGAAGGGAGTGCCCGCCAGGGCCGCCTGGAGGGTCGTGGTCCCCGACTTCACCAGGGCGGCGGTGGCATGGCTCAGCAACGCCCTGGAGTCCTCGGTCCAGGGCACCCCCGTGCTGCTGAATTCGGAGGGAGAGACGGAGGGCGCCCTGGCCAGGGCGATCTGCACGTCCGGGCGGTGGGACTGAAGGCTACGGCCGGTTTCCAGAAAAAGCTCCAGGTGCCGCCGAAGCTCCTGCTTCCGGGACCCCGGAAAGAGGGCCAGGATGGGGCGCTCGGAGGCCATCCCGAGCCCCTCCATGAAGGTCTGACGATCCGGGATTGGCTCCGGGGCCTCCAGAAGCGGATGACCCACGAACTCTGCATTTCCCCCGGCCTCCCTGAAGATCTCCTCCTCGAAGGGGAGGATCACGGCGATGCGGTCGGCGTCTCTTGCCAATTGGCGGGCCCGGTGGGCCTTCCATGCCCATACCTGGGGCGCGATGTAGTAGAGTACGGGGATGCCCAGGGAATGGGCTCTGCCGGCGATGCGGAGGTTCAGGCCCGGATAGTCGATGGGAAGAACGAGATCCACGTTCCCTGCCCTCAGGAGGGCCTTCAGGCGTCGCTCCAGGGACCAGAAGAAGGGCAGGTGCCGGAGAACCTCGGCGAATCCCATGACGGCCAGTTGGTCCAGTCCCGCCAGAAGCTCCACGCCCTGCCGCTCCATCCGGTATCCGCCGAGACCTGTGAGCCTCGCGTCCGGCCACCGGCTCAGGAGGGCCCGGGCCACCTCCGCGCCGTGGAGATCCCCTGATTCTTCTCCGGCCAGAAGGAGGATGTGGGGGCGCCCCATCCTCAAGCTCCCGTCAGAAGCGATAGCCGAGGTACCAGATGACGAGGATTACCACGGCGAGAAGGAGGATCAGGATTCGGGGGGATCGCCCCTTCTGGGCATCGATCCACTCCCGTTTACGCCTGCGTCGGATGCGAATGAGCGACATGGGATCGGATCCTTTCCTCGATGGAGAGGGTGACGGCCAGGGCCTCCCTTCCCGCCCGCCCGGAGACGGCGGGAAGGCTGCGGCCCAGGCAGGCCTCCCGGAAGTTCTCGAGCTCGCTTCGGAGGGGCTCGACCTCGTCCCCCTGCAGGGGAATCCGGTCCACCAGGTCCGAGAGCCCGCCCTCGGGGATTGCCGACAGGCCCTCCCCGAGCCCGGACAGCCCCTGAAAGCCCTCCTTCAACCGGAGAAACTCCCCCGATCCGCTCGCCAGATCCAGGCTGAGATACCCGGAGGGCTGGAAGATGCGGAGCTTTCTCATTCGCTCCAGGGAAACCCGGCTGGCCGTGAGGTTCGCCACCGCCCCCCCTTCGAAGGTGAGGCGGGCGTTGGCGATGTCCACATGGGGCGTCAGGACCGGAAGCCCGGCGGCGGCGATCTCGGTGATGGAGTCCGAGACCAGGCTCTGGACCAGATCCACATCGTGGATCATGAGGTCCAGGACCACGGCCACATCGGTGCTCCGGGGTACGAAGGGGGCGATGCGATGGGACTCGATGAAGAGAGGGCGCTGGAGGTGGGGCTCGGCTGCAAGGATGGCGGGGTTGAACCGCTCCACGTGCCCGATCTGGACCACGGCACCCGCCGCTTCAGCGGCCTCCAGAATCCTGTCGGCGGCTTCCAGGTCCGGGGCCATGGGCTTTTCGATGAAGACGTGGAGGCCACGCTCCAGCGCCGCCGTGGCCACGGCCTCGTGCTCCAGGGTGGGCACTGCGATCACCACCGCCTCGGTCCGGTCGAGGAGCTCGGCCAGGCTCTTTCGGGCCTTCACGCCCAGCTCGGCTTCCACCTCTTTCGCCCGCTCCGGACGGATCTCGAAGATCCCCTCCATGGACGTGCCCGGGAGGTCCCGGAGGATCCTCGCGTGGTGGTAGCCCAGGCTTCCCGTGCCCACCACACCGACGTTCAGAAGCTCTCCCTCGTCGGCCATCAGGTGGTGACTCCCCGTTTACTGTTACGGATGAAGGAGATGAAGTGCCCGACCTCGGGTGTCCCCTGAATGTCGTCCTCGGCGGCGGCCAGGGCCTTCTTGAGAGGCAGGTTCGACTGAAAAATGAGGCGATAGGCTTTTTTCAGGGCCTGCCTGGTCTCGGGAGAGAAACCCCGGCGGTCCAGTCCCACCGAGTTCAGGCCGTAGAGCTTCATGGGACTGCCCGCCGCCTTGACGTAGGGGGGGACGTCCTGGGACGTCCGGGAAGCTCCACCCACGAAGGCGTGGGCCCCGATGCGGACGAACTGATGGATGGCCGTCAGGCCCCCGACGATGACCCAGTCCTCGATGAAGACGTGCCCGGCCATGTTCACGGCGTTGGAGAGGACCACATGGTTCCCGATCTGGCAGTCGTGGGCTACGTGGGAGTAGGCCATGAGCAGGCAGTCGTGGCCCACGGTGGTTCGCTCCATGTCCGCCGTGCCCCGGTTCAGGGTGGCGTACTCCCGGATGACCGTCCTGTCCCCCACCGTCAGGATGGTTTCCTCGCCCCGAAACTTCAGGTCCTGGGGATCGGTGCCCAGGACGGCGCCCTGATAGAGCTCGCAGTCCGCACCCACCGTCGTGTCCCGTTCCACCAGTACATGAGAATGGATACGGGTACCGTCCCCGATGGTTACCCGGGGTCCGATGATGGACCAGGGACCCACCTGGACGCCCTCGCCCAGTTCGGCCTCCGGATCCACGATGGCCGAGGGGTGGATCGTGGTCTCCACGTCGTGTCCCGCCTCGATAGCCGAGTCGCTCATCGCTCTACGATCCTGGCCATGAGCTCGGCTTCCGCCACCACCTTGCCATCCACCAGACCCCTTCCCTGCATCCGGCACACGTGCCGCTTGTACTGAAGCATCTCCAACTCGAACACGAGCTGATCTCCCGGAACCACTGGGCGACGCCATTTCACCTTGTCCAGGGCCATGAAGTACACCACGTAGTCCTCGGGCTTCTCCACCACGTCCATGAGGAGAAGGCCCCCCACCTGCCCCATGGCCTCGATGATGAGCACACCGGGCATGATGGGATGCCCAGGGAAGTGTCCCTGAAAAAAGGGCTCGTTGATGGTGACGTTCTTGATCCCGACGATGCGCTTGCCGCTCTCCACCTCCACGATCCGATCCACCAGGAGCATGGGGAATCGGTGGGGCAGGTACTCCATGATCTTCTGGATGTCCACGATGGGGGCGGGGGCGGCGGCCTTTCGGAGCGCCCGGGCCAGGGCCACGTTCCCCTTGTGGCTGGGCCGCTCCACCACGATGTGGACGTCCAGAGCGGACCCGAGGAGGGCCAGGTCTCCCACCAGGTCCCCCACCTTGTGGCGGAGGAACTCGTCGGGGAAGCGCAGCTCCTGGTTCATCACCCCCTCATCATCCAGGACGACGGTATTCTCCAGGGAGGCGCCCAGGGCCAGACCGCGTTCGTGAAGCTCGTCGGCTTCGGCCCTGAAGCCGAAGGTCCGGGCGGGGGCGATCTCGTCCGTAAAACCATCTTCCCCGAAGAAGAACGTCCCGAACTGGCGCCCGATGGCCGGGTGGTCGAACTCGATGGTCGCGGAGATCCGCAGTCCGTCGCCCGGGGTTGCCACGTAGATCTCCCCGGAGTCCAGCCGCACCGTGACCGGCTCGGAGATTTCCAGGCCCTCCCGGGGGCGTTCCTGCTCCTCGATCCCCGCCTCCTCCAGGGCCTCCAGATAGCCCCGGAAGGATCCATCCAGGATGGGCGGTTCCGGCCCCGAGAGCTGCAGCACGGCGTTGTCGATCCCCCTGGCGGAGAGGGCCGCCATCACGTGCTCCACCGTGAGCACGCTCGCCTCGTCCGCGCCCAGGCTGGTTCCCAGCTCCGTTCCGGCCACATGATCCAGATCCACGGGGATCTCGGGAGACCCCTCCAGGTCGGTTCTCACGAAACGAATGCCCGTGTCGGGCTCGGCCGGGAGGAAGGTGATGGTGGCGGAGGCACCGGAGTGAACCCCGGTTCCCTCGAGGGATACGCTGGACTTGAGAGTGCGCTGGTTTCCGTGGCTCATCCGCCTGAGGCCTTTGGCTTTGCCCGGTGCCCGTGCCGGATCTCAGGATTCCCGCACACCGGAGAATTGAAGATACAATCCTAGAAATCTAATAGCCCCAACATCTTTCCGGGACCGGCGGGCTCCAGTCCGGCACCGGCCCGTTACAGGAGGGTCCCCTGCCCCGTCATTCGTCCGTCCCCGACTCCGCCTCACGGAGCCGGCGCTCCGCCGCTTCGAGTCTCTTCAGGGTCTTGGGCAGCCGGAAGAGGGCGGCCATGGCCCGCATGAAGTCCCTGTGGCTTCGCGCCGGATAGCCGGAAACCGTTTCTCCGGGGGGAACGTCCCCCACCACACCCGCCTGGCCACCGATCCGGGCCCCTTCGCCGATCTGGATGTGGCCGTTGATCCCGGCCTGGCCGCCGAAGAGAGCGCCCTCCCCGATGCGGGTGGAACCGGATACTCCCACCATGGCGGCCATGAGCACGCCCCTTCCCACCTGCACGTTGTGCCCAAGATGGACGTGGTTGTCCAGTTTCGTGCCCTCTCCCACCACGGTGCGGCCGATGGATCCACGATCCACCGTGGAGTTGGCACCGATTTCCACGTCGTCTTCGATGACGCAGGCTCCTACCTGGGGCACCTTTCGGTGCGCTTCCCCCCCAGGCACGAAACCGAACCCGTCCACCCCCAGTCGGACTCCCGAATGGACCACGACCCTCCGCCCCAGTCGTGTGCCCGGGTAGAGGACGACCTGGGGATGGAGCACCGTCTCGGCACCCACCACCGACCCCCGGCCCACGACGCAGTGCGGCCCGATCCGGGCCCGGTCCCCGATCTCGGACCCGGCCTCCAGGACCGCATAGGGTCCGATGGCGATGCCCTCCCCCAGGACCACCCCCTTCCCGAGAACGGCCGTGGGGTGAATCCCGGATTCCGGCTCGAGGGGGGGATGAAACCGGTTCAGGAGGGGGGGAAGGGCCTGATGGGGATCGTCCACGACGATCCGGCCTGGAAAGACCCCGGCCTCCTCCTCCAGGGTCTCGGCGACCAGGACCGCCTTGCACCGGGCCTCGGAGAGGAATCTCAGGTAGCGGCGCTGTGCCAGGAAGCCCAACTCATCTGCCGTGGCCTGGTCCAGGGGAGCCACCCCTCTCACCTCGATGGCATCGTCCCCCGCCACCCGCCCTCCCACCACGGAGGCCACCTCGGTCAGGGTCAGGGAGCCTCCTGCCGCATCGTCGGACTCGTTCATGGGTTCCTTCCTCACGCTGTGGTGTGACCGGACGGGCGTCGATGTGAAACGAGCCCACGGGCCGTCCCCGTTCGGGAGAGGCCCGTGGGCTCACGATGGGTGGGCCGCCGGCGTGGGGCTACTTCCCTCCGGATCCGCCTCCCGAACCGTTCTGCGAGGCCGCCTGGAGGCGCTGTACGACTTCCTGCGTCAGGTCCAGGGCCGGATCGGCGGCGATGATTCCCTGAGCGGCCACGTCGAAGATCATGGAGTAGGAACCCTCGCCCCTGATCTCCTCGATGATGCCGGTGATTCGCTCCATGACGGGCTCCACCAACTCGGCCTGGCGCATGGCGGCCTGCTGCTCAAGCTCGGAGATCCGCTGCTGGTATTGGGCCTGTTTCAGGCGAATCTCTTCCTCCCGGTTGGCCCGAACCTCTTCGGAGAGCATGGCCTGCTGTTGCTCGTAGGCGTCGATGAGCTGCTGGAGCTCCTCGCCCATCTGCTGGACCTCGGCCTGATATCCGGACAGGGAGGCCTCGAACTGCTGCTGGGCCGCCCGTGCCGCGGGATCCTGGTCCAGGATGGCTTGAGAGTCGATGTAGCCGATCTTCAAGGTCGACTGGGCCTGGGCGGTGGCCGTCAGGACCAGAATCAAGATCAGAGGTAAGAGTGTCTTCGTCACACGCATTGGTTTGTCTCCACATTCCGCCCGGCGCTCCACTCTGACGTCCGGAGCACCGATGCTTTTCCTAGAACCCGGGTCCCATCCGGAAATGAAGCTGCCAGCCGGGCTCGGTCTTGTCGAATCCGTAGGCATAGTCGAGCCCCAGAGGCCCGAACGGGGTCACCAATTGTACACCCAAACCGGCGCCACGGTACAGGCGGGTGGGGTCGATGCTGTAGGGATCGTCCCAGATGTTGCCCGCGTCGTAGAACACCGACAGGGAGAGATTGTCGTTGAAGCGGAGGGCGTACTCGGCCGTCAGAGAGAGAAAGGCATTCCCCAGGCGGCTGATGTCCGAAACCTCCCTGGACCGCTCGGGAAAATAGCCCAGGGGGGTGATGGAGGTCTCATCGTAGCCTCGAAGCTGCTCCCCGAACTGCACGCCACCTATCCAGAACCGGCTGAAGGGGAATCGCCTCACATCTCCGAAGACGGCGCCGCCCTTCAGGGAGAGGCCCAGGGTGAACATGAGAGGGCTGGAGCCGGGGCTCGAGCCCCCGACCTGGCCCACGGGGACGTACCAGGTGGCCTCCGCCATGTGCCGGATGAAATTCCCGTCGCCCCCCAGAATCCCCCCGTTGAACTCCGTGTCCCAGCTCTGTCGGGAACCCTGGGTGGGGAAGATGGGGTGGTTCAGGTTGTTCCGGGTGATCCCCACGGAGAAGGTGCTCTGAGTGCCCGGCGGGAGCCCGAAGAGGGAGGTGTCGTCCACGTCCTGGAAGAGCCGGTAGTCCGTTCGTGAGAGGGAATATCCCAGGAAGATCTGGGTCCTCAGCGACCACGGCACCGGGAACCCGAAGCGAGTGCTGAACCCCGTCCTCTTCCGCCGTCCCGTGGCGAATTGGAAGAAACGGTCCCGGGAGCTGAAGAGGGAGATGGTCCCGCTCACCCTGGACTGGAGGAGGGCCGGATCGGTGAAGGAGAGGGTGAAGCTGTTGATGTAGCGCCCGAAGTCCCAGCGGAGGTTACCGGATTTGGCCTGACCGAAGAGATTGGGCTCGTTGTACCCCACGAATCCCGACACGCCGGTCCCACCTCCCACGGCGGTTCCGAAGTTCAGGGATCCGGTCTGCCGTTCCTCCACATTGAAGGTGATGTCCACGTCCCCGGTCCTCTCGTCGGGAACGATGGAGGGCATGGGCAGAGGGGTCTCGAAGAAGCCCAGGGCTCCGATGCTCTGGTAGCTCTGGAGGAGACGCTGCTGGCTGTAGACGTCTCCCGGGAGGATGTAGATGCGCTCCCGGATCACCCGCTCGTAGGTGTGGTCGTTTCCGGCGATGAGGATTCGCCTGATGTAGGCCGGGTTCTGCTCGTTGATGGTCCATCCAGCCCGAACCGCCGGCGTTTCCCCTTCTTCGACCTCGAGCTTCTCGATCCAGGGATTCACCTGGGCGTAGAGGTATCCGTCATTGTTGTAGGCCTGCTGGACCTGGATCTGTGCCTCCTCGAAGGCCCGGGCATTGAAATAGCCGCTGCCATCCTCATCATCGCCTCCGAACCCGAGGCTGCGCAGAAGCCCCCCCCCGCCCTGCTGGAAATATTGCCGCAGGTCTTCGGTGGAGAAGTGCCGATTGCCCTCGATGACGAACTCTTCCAGCCGGTAGCGAGGTCCCTCGTCCACCACCATTTCGACGCGGGTCTTCCCCGTCTGGGGGTCCACCGCCAGGGAGTCGGAGAGAACCGCGAAATCCAGATGACCCCTTGACCGATAGAGGTCGGGGAGGGACTTATCCAGGTCCAGCTCGAACTGGTCCTCGTCGTAGGTCCCGGAACGGAACCACCAGAATCCCTCCTTCTTGGTCTGCATGGCCTTCCGGATCTCGTCTCCGGAGACCAGCTCGTTTCCCCGGATCCGGATGTCGGCAATGGAGATCCGGTTGCCCTCGTCGATGTCCAGGATGAGGTGGACTTCCCGGGGCCGGCCTTCGAGCTCCTCGGTCCGATGCTCGATGCGGGCAAAGGGTATCCCCTCGTCTGCCAGCTCGGAACGAATGAAGTCGATGGCCTCCATCACCTTGGCGGGCGAATAGGGTTGGGCCGTCTGGAGTCCGGTGGTGTCGCGGACGGTCTCCTCGTTGGCGTGTTCCAGGCCGCGGAAGCTGATGCGTCCCACCAGGTCCTGTTCTTCGACCTCCATGATCAGGGTGACGGGCCTCTCGTCCTCACCCGTGCCGTCGGCCCGGACGACGATATCCTTGAACTGGCCCGTGGCGTAGAGGTTCTTCAGCCCCCTCTGGATCTCCCGGTAGGTGACCCGGGACCCGGCCTGGAAGCCCAGGGTGCCGATGATGGTGGGCACGGCCAGTCGGTAGTTTCCCACCACGGCGATGGAGTCGACCTGTACGAGGGGAACGGAGCCCTCACCGGGGGGCTCCTGAGCCAGAGCCCCGGTCCCGGGAAGGACGGAAAGGATCAAAGCTGTCGCCACCGCCAGGGTGGCTAAGTTGCGATTTCTCACACGCTTGAGCTTCGTTGTATGCATCCAGTGACGCCGGACCGGACTCCCGGTCCGGGGGCACTACGTTTTGGTCGGGGACGCGGCACCCAGGGAAAGCTCCTCCCCGTCGGGATCCACGTCCACCTCGATCTCGTCTCCGGCGGTAAACTCGGCCAGGAGGATCTTTTCTGAAAGAGGATCCTCCAAATACCTCTGAATCGCCCTGCGCAGGGGCCGGGCCCCGAACTTCTCATCGAAGCCTCTGTCCACCAGGAACATGATGGCCTCTTCGCTGAGCCTGAGCGTGAGCTCCTCCTCGGCCAGGCGCTCCCTCACATCGGAGAGCAGAATGTGCACGATCTGGCCGATCTCCTCCCTGTTGAGAGGATGGAAGACGATGGTGTCGTCCACCCGGTTCAGAAACTCGGGATTGAAGGCCCGCTCAACCTCCTCCTTCACCTTGTCCTTGATCACCTCGTAGTTGGATTTGGGGTCCTGGCTGTGGAACCCGAGCCCGCCACCCTTTGAGATGTCGCGAGCACCCAGATTGGATGTCATGATGAGGACGGTGTTCTTGAAGTCGATGACTCGTCCGTAGTTGTCGGTGAGGTGGCCTTCGTCCAGGACCTGGAGGAGGATGTTGAAGACATCGGGGTGGGCCTTCTCGATCTCATCGAGGAGAACCACGGAATAGGGCCTGCGCCGGACAGCCTTCGTCAGCGCACCGGAATCCTCGTATCCCACGTAGCCCGGAGGAGCGCCGATGAGTCGCGACACGGAGAACTTCTCCATGTACTCGCTCATGTCCACACGGATCAGGGCCTCCCGGTCGGCGAAGAGGAACTCGGCCAGCGCCCGGGCCAGCTCCGTCTTCCCGACCCCCGTGGGACCGGAGAAGATGAAGGAGCCGATGGGGCGATAGGGATCCTTGAGTCCCGCCCTGCTGCGGCGGATGGCCCTGGAGATGGCGGCGATGGCATCGTCCTGGCCCACCACCCTCTTGTGGATCTCATCCTCCATGTTCACCAGCCGGTCCGTCTCGGCTTGCCGGAGACGGGTGACGGGGATTCCCGTCCAGCGGCTCACGATGAAGGCGACTTTCTCCTCGTCGATCTGCGGCCGGTGCTTCCGTCGCTCCTCCTCCCACTCCTCCTTTCGGCTTCGGATCTGCTCCTGAAGATCCCGCTCCCGGTCCCGTAGCTCGGCGGCCTTCTCGAAGTCCTGGTCCCGGATCGCCTCTTCCTTCCTTTCGGCGATCTCGGCCAGGGATTCCTTCAGGGTCTCGACCTCCGGGGGAGGAACCTGGCTCGCGATGCGTGCCCGGGCCCCCGCCTCGTCGATGACGTCGATGGCCTTGTCGGGAAGGAAACGGTCGGTGATGTAGCGGTCGCTGAGGCGAGCCGAGTGCTCCAGGGCCTCGTCGGGGATGACCACCCGGTGGTGGTCTTCGTAATGAACCCTGAGGCCCTTGAGGATGTCCACCGTCTCGTCCACGGTGGGCGGATCCACGATGACGGGTTGAAAACGCCGCTCCAGGGCCCCGTCCTTTTCGATATACTTGCGGTATTCGTTCAGGGTGGAGGCGCCGATGCACTGGAGCTCCCCCCGGGCCAGAGCCGGTTTGAGCATGTTCGAGGCGTCGATGGCGCCCTCGGCGGCTCCGGCTCCCACCAGCGTGTGCAGCTCGTCGATGAAGAGCACCACGTTCCGATTCTGGCTGATCTCGTTCATCACGGCTTTGAGCCGCTCTTCGAACTGGCCCCGGTACTTGGTCCCGGCAATGACGGCTGCCATGTCCAGGGCCAGGACCCGGTGGTCCTTCAGCGCTTCGGTGACCTCGCCCCGGGAGATGAGCTGGGCCAGGCCCTCCACGATGGCCGTCTTGCCCACGCCCGGCTCCCCTATGAGCACGGGGTTGTTCTTCTTCCGGCGGCATAGAATCTCGATGACCCGTTCGATCTCCGAGATCCTCCCGATGGTGGGATCGAGCTGGCCCTGCCGGGCCAGGTCGGTGAGATCCCGGCAGAAATGATCCAGGGCCGGAGTCTTGGACTTCTTCTCGCCCTTGCCGGCGGGTCCGGATTGCTGGGGAGAGCCGGGGATGGCGCCCCCGATGCCCGCGGGCTCGCCGGGCGAGACGTCCGAGCCCAGGACCTTGAGGGTTTCGGAACGGGCCTCCTCCAGGGTAACGCCCAGGGAGTTCAGGACCTGGGCAGCGATGCCCTTTTCTTCCCGGAGGAGCCCCAGAAGGAGATGCTCGGTTCCCACATAGGAGTGGTTCATCTCCCGGGCCTCGGCCATGGCGTACTCCAGGACCTTCTTGGCTCGGGAGGTATAGGGAAGCTCACCCAACGCTATGGTGGCCTTGCCCTTGCGGACGGACTCCTCGACTCCCTCATGAACCGCATCCAGATCCACGTTGAGATTGGTCAGAACCGCCGCGGCCACCCCTTCGCCCTCCCGGATCAGGCCCAGGAGGATGTGCTCGGTTCCCACGTAGTCGTGCTGGAGGCGGATGGCCTCTTCCCTGGCCATGGCCAGGACCTTTCGAACCCGGTCGGTGAAGTTGTAGTTCATCAGCCTTCGTTAAGTCCGTCACCCTCAGAAGAAACGACCCCCTCTTTCGCGAGCACCCGGCGCACGAAGCTGGCTCTGTGCGCGTCACACTCGGGAGGGGGTAGGTCGCGTCCCGCAGCTTGCTCCAGATGGGCGGTCTGCGAGTAGATCATGATCTTGTTCAGGGTATATACTCGGAGATTCGGGAGAAGTTTCAGGCTCGCACCAAGCCGAACTCCGCTCAGCAGATTGATCATCTCCTCGAAGGATAGCGACCTCGCGTGTCTCAGCAAGCCGTAGGCCCGCCAGATCTTGTCCTCCGTAACGGCCCGGGCCTCCCTGAGGAGGACCTGCCGGGCCTGCTTCTCGTACTGAATGACCTGTCGGACGATCTGATCCAGATGGTCCACCAGGTCCTCTTCTGTCTTGCCCAGGGTGGTCTGGTTCGAGACCTGGAAGAAGTTGCCCACCACCTCCGAGCCTTCGCCGTACAGCCCCCTGAAGGTCAAGCCGACCTGGTTGAGGCCCTTGAGGACCTGTCCGATTTCCTTGGTCAGGACCAGCCCCGGAAGGTGCATGAGAACCGAAGCCCGGAGCCCCGTCCCCACGTTGGTGGGACAACTGGTGAGAAACCCGAACTCGTGATGGTAGGCCAGGGGCAAGGCCCTTCCCAGATCCTCGTCCAGGCGGTCCACCAGGCTCCAGGCATCCTGGAGCCGGAGCCCCGACAGGAGGAACTGGAGGCGAAGGTGGTCTTCCTCGTTGACCATGACGCTCAACGGGTCCCGGACCGAGAAGATCACGGCGGCCCCCCGGGCGGGGCTTCCCTTCTCCCCTCCCAGGAGCTCGTGGGACACCAGACGCCGCTCGAAGAGGATCTGCCGCGTCCGGGGCTCCACCTCCGGGAGGGACCACAGCGTGGCGTCTTTCAGGAGGGGGAGCTCCCGGGCCGTGGTCCGAACGCGTCCCAGGACCGCCTCCCGATCGTTCACCCTTGCCCGGGGACCGAAGGCGCTTCCCTGGAGGTTCCGGGCGAGCCGGACCCGGGTGGAGAGAACGATCTCCGACGAGGGGCCGCTGGCATCCAGCCAGCCCAGGCCGTAGTCGGGAATGGTGGAGAGATCGTCCATGACGCCCTCGGTCAGGGGTTGGCCGGCTCCAGGGACCGGATCTGGTCCCGGAGCTCGGCGGCACGTTCGAAGTTTTCGGTGTCCACTGCCCGCTGGAGCTTCCTCTTGAGCCCTTCGATGCGCTTCTCCCGCTCCGTGATGGAGGGATCGGGAGGCAGGTAGACCTTCCCCACGTGCTGCGTGCCTCCGTGGATCCGTCGAAGCAGGCCCCGGAGATGCCCTTCGAAGGCCGAGTAGCATTGGGGGCATCCCAGACGACCCAACTCCTTGAAGTCCGAGGCCGAGAGCCCGCAGAAGGGACAGACGTCTTCGTCCGCCGACTCGGTCTCGGGAGCGGGGCCTTCGGAACCCATCTTGGCCAGGAAATCGGCCAGAGGGAGGTTTGCCGGTGCAGGCTCCCCCTCCAGACCCTTTTCCGCTGCGCACTCCTTGCAGAGGTGAGAGGTGGTCGTCTCGTCGTCCTCGACCTGGGTGAGGTGGACCACGGCGGGCCTCTTCCCGCACACCTCGCAGACCTTTTCCTCGTCCGGTCGATCCTCCGAAGCGTCCTGACTCTCCATGGCTCCCATCAATGGTCCGATTCCGACACCGCAGGGGTATGCGCCCGGGACGTTCCCGGGATGCTCTCAACATTCAGAACCCCGCTACGGAGGTTAAGGGTCCGATCGGCTCTTGCCGCCAGCTCCAGGTTGTGCGTCACCAGGACCATCGAGGTTCCCACCTCCTCCCTGAGGCGAAAAAGAAGCTCGTGAAGATCCTGACTGGTTGGGCCGTCCAGATTTCCCGATGGCTCATCGGCGAGAAGCACCACGGGGTTGTTGGCGAGAGCCCGGGCCACGGCCACCCGCTGCTGCTCTCCACCGGAAAGCTGCGTGGGCAGGTGGGTCGTCCTGTCCACAAGTCCCACCGCCTCCAGGAGCTCTCCGGCCCGGTCCGCCGCCGCCGCCTCGCTTCGTCCGGCGATGCGCAGGGGCATGCCCACGTTCTCCAGGGCCGTGAAGTCCCGGAGGAGGTGGTGGAACTGGAAGACGAACCCGATTTGGAGGTTCCTGACCCGGGCCAGCTCCACGGGCTCCATGTCGGTCAGGGACTGGCCTCCCACCAGAACGTCGCCGTCCGTGGGCCTGTCCAGGGCTCCCAGGAGGTGCAGGAGGGTGGACTTCCCCACCCCGCTGGCCCCGGTCACGGCCACCACTTCTCGCTCCTTCACCTCGAGGTCCACGCCCTGCAGGATCTTCAACTCGCTCCCGTCCCCGGAAACGAAGTGCTTCCGGAGGCCCCTGGCCTCGATGGTGGGAGGGGTGCTTTCGACTCGGCTGACCTTGTCGGGGATCGGAGCGCCGGGACTACTCATGACGAATGGCCTCCACGGGCTCCAGGCGGGAGGCCTGACGGGCCGGGTAGATTGTGGCGGCGAAGGCGATGCCCACGCTGGCTACGAAGATGAGGACCACGTCCAGAGCGTGCAGGGCCACGGGAAGCCGGTCGAAGAAATACACCTCCTGGGGGATGGGGATGATCTCGTAGGTGTCCAGAAGCCAGGAGAGGATGCAGCCCAGGACCGTGCCCACCGTGGTTCCGATGACGCCGATCCAGACGCCCTGGAGCATGAATACCCTGAGGACTCCCCGGTCGGTCATTCCCATGGACTTGAGAATGCCGATCTCCCGGGTCCGGTCCACGACGACCATGACCAGGGTGCTGACGATGTTGAAAGCCGCCACGATGACGATGAGGAAGAGGATGAGCCCCATGGCCAGCTTCTCCAGCTTCAGAGCCTGGAAGAGGGTGTTGTTGGTTACCGCCCAGCTCTCGGCGCTGTAGGGAAATCCCAGCTTTTCCCGCAGCTCTTCTGCGATCCGGTTGGCTGCCCACGGATCGTCGATGCGGACGCCGATTCCGGAGATCTCGTCGTTCTCGTCCATGCCCAGGAGGCCCTGTACAGCCTCCATGGGGGCATAGAGGTTGGCCATGTCGTAGTCGTAAAGTCCGGTGTCGAAGGTTCCCGTCATCTCGAAGGGGCGGAGAGAGGGATAGAGACCTCCCATGGGGAGCTCCTGCAGGGACTCCAGGGAGCCCACCACCAGGGTGTCTCCGGGGTAGAGGACCATGCGAAGGGCCAACTCGTCTCCCGCCAGGACGGGGGGCAGGCCCGAATCGGTTCCCTCCAGGGCCAGCTCCCCGGACCGGATTCGTTCCTCGATGCCCGTGGCGGCGGCCCCTTCCAATCCATCGATCTCCACCCCGTAGAGGTCGGCCGACTGGCTGTAGTCCCCTCGCACCACCATGGCCTTGGTGAGGACGAACGGCGTCGCGGAAACCACCCTCGGATGGGCCCTGATGGTGTCCAGGACCGGACGCCAATCGTCCATCCTGAGGTTCTCCCCGTACTCCAGGACCACCACGTGGGGGTTCGCGTCCAGAATCTTCTCCTGGAAGTCTTCCTGGGCGCCGGTCATGACGGCGATGACGACGATGAGGGCGGTGACTCCTACCGTGACCCCCCCCAGACTGATCCAGGTGATGAAGGAGAGGAACTTCCCCCCCCGTCTGGGTGCCAGGTAGCGCCGGGCCAGATCCCAGGCGAGCCTCATGCGTGCATGCCTCCCCGGGGCAGACCCCGGAAACGACATGACGGTGAGGCGGGGGAGGGCCGTGTCATCGGGGGTGTTCCTCCTCGGTTCGGAGGACGGGAAAGAGGATCACGTCCCGGATGGATGCCTGGTCCGTCAGGAGCATGGTGAGGCGGTCCAGCCCGATTCCCACGCCCCCGGTGGGGGGCATCCCGTACTCCAGGGCCCGGATGTAGTCCTCATCCAGCCGCTGGGCCTCGTCGTCCCCCCTGTCCCGCAGACCGACCTGTTCTTCGAATCGATCCCGCTGATCCAGGGGGTCGTTCAGCTCGCTGAAGGCGTTGGCCACCTCCTGGCCCGCCACGAAGAGCTCGAAGCGCTCGGTGAGGCGGGCATCCTCCCGGTGGGGCTTGGCCAGCGGGCTCAGCTCTCTGGGGTAATCCAGGACGAAGGTCGGCTGCTGGAGGTCCGATTGGACCAGCGCCTCGAAGAGCTTGTCCAGGAGCTTCCCACGGCCCGCTCCCTCCAGCTCCGGGAGCTTGAGTTCCTCGGCCCGGAGCCGGAGCTCCTCCCGGGAGAGGGAGAGGGGGTCGGTTCCCATGGCCTGGGCCAGGGCGTCGAGGAGGCGGATCCTTCCAAAGGGCGGTTCGAAGCCGATCTCCTCACCCTGATAGGTGATGGTCCGGCTCCCCAGGGCCCCGTCCGCCAGGTGCACCATGAGATCCTCCACCAGATTCATCATGTCCTGGTAGTCGGCGAAGGCCTCGTAGAACTCCAGCATGGTGAATTCGGGGTTGTGGAAGCGGTCCAGGCCCTCGTTCCTGAAGTCCTTGGCGATCTCGTACACCTTCTCGAACCCTCCGACGATGAGCCGCTTCAGGTAGAGTTCGTCGGCGATCCGGAGATACATGGTCCGGTCGAGGGCATTGTGAGTGGTGACGAATGGCCGGGCCGACGCGCCCCCGTAGAGGGGCTGGAGGGCTGGCGTCTCCACCTCCAGGAATCCTCGACTGTCCATGAACTCCCGAACGGAGGAAATGATGCGGGCACGAGTCCGGAAGACCTCCCGGATCTCGGGGTGCACCGCCAGGTCGGCGTACCGCTGGCGGTATCGGCTCTCCACGTCCGCGAACCCGCTGTGGGTGACCGCTTCCCCGGTCTCGGGGTCCTTTTCGGTCTTTCCCATGGGCAGCGGACGCAGGGATTTGGAAAGCATCTCCCAACTGTTTGCCCGGATCGTGACCTCGCCGGTCCGAGTGCGGAAGAGGGCTCCCTCCACCCCCACCCAGTCCCCCAGATCCAGAAGGTCGAGGACGTCCTGGAAAGACTCTTCTCCCAGCACGTCTTTTTTGAAATACACCTGGATGGTGCCGGAGCCGTCCTCCAGATGGGCGAATGCGCTCTTCCCGTGGCCCCGGAAGCTCTTGAGCCGCCCCGCGACTCTCACGGAGGAGCCGTGGCCCTCGCCGTCGAGGGCTTCGTCCTCCTCCTCACGGAGAAAGAGATCCCGGGCCTCGGCGGCCCCATGGCTCCGGGAGTAGCCGTAGGCGAAGGCCGGAATTTCCCTCTGACGAAGGAGCTCCAGCTTGTCTCGCCGGATCCTCATCACCTGGTTTAGGTCGTCGGTCATGCCTGGACTCCTGGGTGCGGCGCCTCGAAGCGGGTGAGAAGAATCGCGGGGCGCTCCACTACGCCGGTGTTGCGGCACCGAACTTCTTCAGATAGGCCTCGATGAAGGGATCGAGCTTCCCGTCCATGATCCCCTCGACGTCCCCCACCTTGAGTTCGGTTCGGTGATCGGAGACCATGGTGTAGGGGGCAAAGACGTAGGACCGGATCTGATTCCCCCATCCGATCTCGGTCTTGGTGGCCTCCAGAGCCTCTTTTTCTGCTTCCTGTTCCCGCACTGCATGCGCGTAGAGGGCGGCCCTGAGCATCTTCATGGCCGTACTTCGGTTTTTGTGCTGGGAGCGCTCCTGCTGGCAGGAGACCACGATCCCGGTGGGCTGGTGGGTGATGCGAACGGCCGAATCGGTCTTGTTGACGTGCTGCCCCCCCGCCCCGGACGCCCGATAGGTGTCGATGCGCAGGTCGGCTTCATCGATATCCACTTCGATGTCATCATCGACCTCGGGGTAGACGAAGACCGAGGCGAAGGATGTGTGGCGTCGGGACTGGGAATCGAAGGGCGAGATCCGCACCAGGCGGTGAATCCCCTTTTCCGCCTTCAGGTAGCCGTAGACGTTGTCTCCCTTGATTTCCAGAGTAGCGCTCTTGATTCCGGCTTCCTCGGCGGGCTGAAGATCCATGACCGAGAGGGAGAATCCGCGCCGCTCGGCCCATCGGGTGTACATCCTCAGGAGCATCTCGGCCCAATCCTGGGACTCCAGGCCGCCGGCGCCCGGGTGGACGGTCAGGATCGCGTCCCGGTGGTCATCGTCTCCCTGAAGCATGGTCTGGAGCTCCAGGCTCTCCAGGGAACGGACCACCCCATCGAGCTCACCCTTCCACTCTTCTTCCAGCTCTTCGTCGGGTTCCAGCTCCAGGAGATCGGCCATCTCCCTGAGCTCCCGGACCCGCCGGGCCAGGGCCCGCCAGGGTTCCACCCATCCCTTCAGCCTGTTGGCTTCGTCGATAACGGCTTTCGCCTTTTCCTGGTTGTCCCAAAAAGCCGGGGAGGCCATCTCCGCCTCCAGCTCCTTGATCCGTTCCTCCCGGGCGGAAACGTCAAAGGTACCCCCGAAGCTCTTCGACCCGGGCCTCCACGTCGGAAAGCTGTTCCATCAGCTCACTGGTCATGCGGCTCGCTCCGCCTCTGGCTGGACAAGAGGGAATCCGGTCCGGGACCTTCTCCGGATCACATCAATGTACAAGAGGGGCCGCCACGGTGGGCGGCCCCCCCTGAGAAACCCTGCTGAAATATACCGGTGGCCCCTGGGGCCATCAACCGGTGGTGCGGAGCGCCGGAGGGCTCGAGAAGGCCTCTCCCTCCGTGCCCCGCCTGCGTCAGAAGATCTTCTCTCCCTTGGCCAGTATGTCGTTCAGGGCCTCGTTGAAAAAGTCGTTCTCGTTGGCGATGGTCTCCCCCACCTGCTCCACGTACTCGCTCCAGGACTTCTCGATCTCTTCCTCGAAGTCCTCTTTGAGAGTTCCCGCCTCCAGGGCCTTCTGGTGCCGGTCGGGGTTGTAGAGGATGATGTCCGAAACCAGGACCCGGGCCAGCCGCTGGGCCTTCTCCTTGGGATCTCGCTTCCCGAAGGAGGGTGTGGGGAGGGGGGTGGCGGGTTCCTCGGCGGGGGCTTCGGCGGGTTCCTCGGCGAGGGGCTCGCCCAC
>CAYXGM010000053.1:0-29191 GCA_964464555.1 uncultured Gemmatimonadaceae bacterium
CAGGCCCAGAAGATGGAGGCGGTGGGCCAGCTCACCGGGGGCATCGCCCACGACTTCAACAACCTCCTCAGCGTCATCCTTCTCCACGCCGAGCTCCTCGGCGACGCACTGGAGCAAAGCAACCCCGTCCTTCGCTCCGCCGTGCAGGGAGTGCGGGAAGCCGCCGAGAAGGCGGCGAGCATGACCACCCAGCTCCTGGGATTCAGCCGGCAGGCCAACCTGGCGTTCGTTCCCACCGATCTGGCAGAGGTGGCCCGGAGCCTCTCCAGCATGGTCCGGCGGCTCCTTCCGGAGACCATCGAAGTCGAGATCATGGCCGAAGCGGAGATCGCACCGGTCAACGCGGACTCGGGAGCCGTCGAACAGATGCTCCTGAATCTGGCCACGAATGCCCGGGACGCCATGCCCGAGGGAGGAGGGCTCCAGGTCACGGTGACGGAGCGTCTGGCCGACGAGCACTTCTGCGCCACCCGGCCCTGGGCCAAGCCCGGGCGATACGTTTGCGTGACGGTGAGCGATACCGGGCTGGGAATGGACGAGGAGACCCGAAGGCGGATCTTCGAGCCTTTCTTCACCACCAAGCCCGCCGGAATGGGCACCGGCCTGGGCATGGCCATGGTCTACGGCCTCACCAAGCAGCACGAGGGTTTCGTGGACGTGGAGAGCGAGGTGGGCAAGGGTACTTCCATCAGCCTCTGCTTCCCCGTCCTCTCGACCCCCCACCTCACCGGATCGGCAGGCGTCGAAGCCGAGTTCCCCGGTGGCTCCGAGACGGTCCTCCTGGTGGAGGACGAAGAAATGCTCCGCCACGTGGGAAAGGGAGTCCTGCAGCAGCATGGCTACAGCGTGCTGGTGGCCGGGGACGGAGAGGAAGCCCTCGAGCTCTACGGCGAGCACGCCGAGGACATCGACCTCATCGTCTCCGACGTGGTCATGCCCCACCTGGGGGGATTCGAGCTCCTGGAGGCATTCCGGCAGGACCTGGATGGTCCCCGGATTCTTCTCACCAGCGGGTACCCGGGCCGGGACGCCGACCGGCCCAGGAAGGTTGAGCCCGATGTCCCGTTCCTGGAGAAGCCCTGGAAGGCAGCGGACCTACTCAGAAGGGTGAGGGATATCCTGGACGCGCCCTGACCCTCCCCCCCGAGCCCCGGACGTGGCTTTCCCGGGTCTTCACCCGGGCCGCTCCCGTGCCGTTCCGCGAAGACCTCAGGCCGTGGAACCGGGGGGGGACGGAACCAGCCGGTATCCCTTCCCCCGGACCGTCTCGATGGCCGGTGGCCCGGCGGCCCGGAGCCTCTTTCGCAGGTAGGTGAGCTGGACGTCCAGGATCTTGGTGTGGGGATCGAAATCCATCCCCCACACCTCCTTCAACAGCTCCTCCCGGGACACGAGTTCGCCTCTTCGGGTCAGGAGAGCGCCCAGGAGCTTGAACTGGATTTCGGTCAAGCGGACGGACCTCCCTCGTCGCTTCACCATGCGGCGCCGGAGGTCCATCTCGATGTCCCCGTGAGAAAGGACCGGTTCCAGGTATTTGTTGGCGCGTCGGAGGAGGGCCCGGACATGAGCCTGGAGCTCGGCCATGGAAAAGGGCTTACGGATGAAATCGTCGGCCCCGAGGTCCAGGCCCCGGATGAGTCCCTCTTCTTCCTCGTAGGACGTGAGGATCAGGAGGGGAGTGGTGTCGCCTTTTCCCCGGAGCTCCTTCAAGACCTGGAAGCCGTTCATTCCCGGAAGGCCGAGATCCAGGATGATGAGGTCGTAGTCGCCTCCGGCGAACCTTTTCAGGGCCTCCTCCCCGGATTCCACGGCATCCACCCCGTACCCCTGGTCTCCGAAGGTACTGGCGAGATAATCCCGGAGCATCTCATCGTCTTCGACGATCAGGAGGTTCATGACCCTCTCCTATCTCCGATGTCCCGCATGTCGGATCCTGACCCGAACCCCTCATCCAGGAGAGTCCTGAGGCTCTCCAGGAGAGCTCTCTTTCGCCACGGCTTGGCCAGGAAGGCCGCTCCCTCCTCGGGCAGCCCGGCCCCCTCCTCGCCACCCTCCAGGTACCCGCTGGTGAAGAGGAAGGGCTGGGTGAAGCCGGCCTTTCGGGCATGCCGGAAGAGGGTGACCCCCCCCATCCGGGGCATGACCACATCCGTCAGAACCAGGTCCACTTCTCCGGTCCTGGCCGCGAGGATCGTCATGGCTTCCTCGCCGTTCGATGCCTCCAGCACGACGTAGCCACTCCGGTCGAGGGCCCTCACGACGACGTCCCTGAGTCCAGGGTCGTCCTCCACCACGAGGATGGTCTCCGCCCCCTCCAGGCCCGTCTCCTCCGCAAAATCGGGATCCGGCAACGGGGTGGGGTCATCGTGGATCATGGGGAAGTAGAGGGCGACCTCCGTCCCCTTCCCCGGCTCACTTTCCACCAGCACGAACCCGCCCTGCTGCTCCATGAGGCCATAGACCATGGCGAGCCCCAGACCCGTGCCTTCTCCGGCCTCCTTGGTGGTGAAGAAGGGGTCGAAGGCCCTTTCCAGCGTCTCCGGGTCCATTCCCGTCCCCGTGTCCGCCACGAGAACCCTCACGTACGCTCCCGCCTCAGCCCGGGGATGACGCCGCATCCCCGGCTCCTTCATCTTCACCCGCTCCACCTGGACCTTCAGAGCCCCACCGTCGGACATGGCGTCCCGGGCGTTCGTGGCCAGGTTCATGAGGATCTGTTCCACAGCACCGGCATCGGCTCGGGCGGGGGCCACGCCGTCCCGGGTCTCGACGCTGAAGTCGATGGTCTCCGGAAGGACCCGCCGGAGCATGGATCCCATCCCGCGCACGACCTTCGCCACGTCGAGTGGCACCGACTTCAACGGGGCCCGGCGGCTGAAGCCCAGGAGTTTCCCCGTCATGGCCGCCGCCTTTTCGGCGGCCCGGTGGATGTCGGTGAGGCTGGACCTGAGGAGGGAGTCCTTCGGGTCCAGGAGCGTTCCCATGGCTTCGGTGTGGAGGAGGATGACGCTGAGGAGGTTGTTGAAATCGTGGGCGATGCCCCCGGTGAGCTGGCCCACGGCCTCCATCTTCTGGGCCTGCCGAAGCTGGATCTCCAGCTCCCGGGTTCCCGCCACGTCCTCGAAGACCACAACGGCGCCTTCCCGCCCGTCTCCGGTCCGGATGGGACTGGCGCTGAACCGCACCGGGAACGTGCTCCCGTCCTTCTTCCTGAACTCGGTCTCACCGCGGTGGGCCCGTCCGTCCCTCAGGGGGGCCAGGACCGGGCATTCGTCCTCCGGAGGGCATTCGTCCTCTGGAGGGCGTTCGCCCTCCAACGAGAAGGAGGACTGGCCTCGATGCAGGACGTCGTGGAGGCCCCGCCCCAGGACCTCCTCCTCGGACCAGCCCGTGCAAGCCACCGAGAAAGCATTCAGGAACTGAATCGTGCCATCCTCCCCCACCACCAGGATGCCCTCCGCCACCGACCCCAGGACCACCTCGTGGTGACGGATCACCTCTTCCAGGGCCTCCTCCGAGGCCTTCCGCTCGCTGATGTCCCTCAGAAAGGCGAAGAAGAGAGCGTCCTCGCCCACTCCCGAGGCGGACAGGGAGATCTCCAGTGGAATCTCGGTCCCGTCCTTCGCCAGCCCCGTCACCTCCTGGATCGAGCCCAGGATCCCCTTGCTCTTGCCCTCCGCCGCCCCCTCCATGGCCCGACGGTGCCGGTCCCGGTAGGCCTCCGGCATCAGGAGGGTGACGGAGTGGCCCGGGAGCTCGTCCCGGGAGTAACCGAATGTCAGGGAAGCGGCCCGGTTGGCGAACCGGATGGTGCCCGTCCGATCCGCAACGAGAATGGCGTCATTGGCCGTCTCGGCGAGCAACCGAAATCGCTCCTCACTGTCCAGGAGACCCTCTTGTGCGCCGCCCGGGGCGGGGGTAGGGAACCGGCTCTCCCGGGATGCGCTCAAACCCGGCTCTCCCGGCTACGGCCACGGTCGGTTTCCAGGAAATCTTCCAGGATCGCCTGGACCTGGTGAAATTCTCCGGATTTGGTGATGAAATGATCGGCGCCCAATTCCCGGGACCGGTTCCGAAGAGCCGGATAGGGATAGTTGGTGAGCACGATCACCATGGGGGAAGAGGAGAGCGCCTTGAGATCCTCGAGGAGGTCGAGACCGCTCTCGCCGTCCAGGTTCAGGTCCAGGGTCACCACATTGGGGCTGGAGGAGCGCACGAGCTCCATGGCCCCTTTCAGATCCGTCGCCTGCCCCACCACCGCTACGTCCGGCATGGGGTTGAAGATGGAGATGAGTCGCTGACGGATGATCCGGGAGTCGTCCACGATGAGAACGCGGGCCCGGCTTTCACCGGGTTCCGGCGATGATTCTGTTTTCGGGTGACCGCCGTTGCCTCCCGCGGGACCCCGGTGCGAGTTGCTCATTGGAGACCTTCCGAGGGGGACTTCTCCCATTCGCGTTAAGATCGGCGGATGCCAGGCGGATTGTTAGTGGATCTTTACGAAGACGCACGTAGGAATGGCCCGAGGCTGCGGGACGCGTTCCCCTACCCCATGTAGGATTTTTCCTACCCGCTTACCCCTCACGCTCCAGGTCCGGGTCCAGCTCCAATCCGTGGCTCAGAACGTACTTCACCAGCTCGGCATTGTTGTCCAGGCCCAGCTTCTTCATGAGGCGGGACCGGTAGGTGCTGATGGTCTTGGGGCTGAGGCCCAGATCCATGGCGATGCGCTTGGGACGCTTCCCGGAGCCCAGAGCCCCGAGGACCTGAAGCTCCCGTTCCGAAAGGAGGGTGTGGGGCCCTCCCGCCGTTTCGTCGGAAACCTCCCGGGCCAGGAGCTCTCCCAGGGAGCGGGTCACGTACCGCCCGCCGACCCTCACCTTGCGAACGGCATCGGTGAGCTCCCGGGCCGAATGGCTCTTGGTGAGGTAGCCGGCGGCCCCGGCCCGGAGGGCCTGCACGGCCCAGAGCTCCTCCGGATGAACACTCAGGACCAGAACCGGGAGGTCCGGCCGGGCCTGCTGCACTCCCCGGATCGTCTTCAGGAACCCGGGACCGGGCATGGAGAGATCCAACAGAAGGACGTCCGCCCGGGTGGAGGGCACCTGCCGAAGAACCTCGTCTCCGGTTTTTGCCTCCTCCACGATCTCCAGGTCCCCCTCGTCCTGGACGATGCGACGGATCCCCTCCCGCACGACCTCGTGGTCATCCGCGACAAAGAGCCCGATCACGTGTGCTCCTCGTCTTCTTGCTCGGTTCTCCGGAGGGGAAGCGCCGCCCGCACCAGCGTTCCCCCCTCCTCCTGCCGGCGCACCTCCACCGATCCACCCAGCCCCGCAGTCCTCTCCCGAAGCCCCATGAGCCCCAGCCCCTTCCCGCCGACCAGCGCGTCCTCGTCGACCCCAACCCCGTCATCCCAGACCTCGAGGATCAGATCCCCCCCCTCCTGAGCCATGCGGACCCCTGCGGCGGTGGCACCGGCGTGACGAACCACATTCGTAATGGACTCCTGCACGATGCGAAAGGCCGTGATGGCCATCTCGGGCCCGAGCTTCAGCGACTCCCGGGGCAGGATGAGCTCATAATCCAGATCCGAACGCTTGAAGTGGGACTTCACGTGCCATTCCAGGGCCGCTTCCAGCCCCAGCTCGTCCAGAAGCGGGGGCCGGAGGCGGGCCGACAGATCGTGGACCATGTCATTGGCCCGCTCGGCGAGCTGGATGAGCCCCACGAGCCGGTCGGCCATCCCTTCTTCCCCGTCCGGATCCTCTTCCGGAACTCGTCGGCCCAGCCAATCCAGGTCGATGAGGAGTCCGGCCAGGGTCTGGCCCAGCTCATCGTGAAGCTCACGGGCCACGGCCCTCCGCTCCTCCTCCCGCACGGTCTGAAGCCGGTTGGTGAGCTCCCTGAGTTGCTGGTTTGTGGCTTCCAGGGCCTTCTGTGCCTGGACCCTTTCCGTTACGTCACGGGTGACGGAGAGGACCTCGCCGGATTCGAAGGGGGACAGGTGGCTCTCGAAGAACCGGGGCCCGGCAGGCCCCGGAAGCTCGAACTCCATCACCTGGGGCTCACCCGTTTCAAGGGCTTTCCGGAAGACCTCGAGGGTGCGCTCGGTCAGATCGGGGGACATGATCTCGGCCACGGTCCTTCCCAGGAACTCCTCCGGCGGCACCAGGGGATCCACCCCCCGCCCCTCCCAGAAGTCCAGGTACGTGCCGTCGGCGGCGCAGTGGAAGATCATGTCGGGAACGGCCTCCAGAACGGCCCGGATCCTGGCCTCGCTGGCCTCCAGCTCGGCATCCTTCCTCTTCCGCTCGGTGATGTCCCGGATAAAGGCATAGAACAGCCCTCCCTCCAGCTCCGTGTACCGGGTGCGCACCTCCACGTCCAGCATATGCCCGTCCCGGGTCCGGTGCCGGGTCTCGAAACGGTCCTCCCCGGCAGCCATGATCTTCTCGATGCGGGCCCGGGTCTCCTCCGGCGTCTCCTCGGCCTCCAGGTCCATGACCGACAGGGTCAGGAACTCGTCTCTGGAGTAACCCAGGAGACGGCATGCGGCGTCGTTCACGTCCAGGAAGCGCCCCTCCCGGTCCAGCAACCAGAAGCCTTCGGGAGAAGTGGCGATCACCGTCCGATGCCGTTCCTCGCTCTCTTTCAGCGCCCGCTCTGCCTGCTTCCGGGCGGTGACGTCCTCGAAGGAAACGGCCAGGCGGGAGCCGGAAAGAGAAAAAGCGCGGATCCGAAAGGCGCCTTTGACCCGCTCATCCTCGTACTTCACCTCATCCGCGGCGAAGGGCTCCCCCGTGGCCATGACCCGGAGGTAGCTATCGCTGATGCCCTCTTCCCGGGCATTGGGCCAGATCTCGTTGAACTCCTTACCGATCCAGTCCTTCATCTCGAGGCCGGTGAGGGCTTCGGCCTCGGGATTCCCGTAGAGGAGGTAGAGACGGTCCGGTTCCTCGAACCGGTAGATCAAAAAGCCCGCCGGGATCATCTCCACCAGCTCCACCGCCGCCTCACGAGAGAGGTGGAGTGGGATCCGGGGGTCGTCCGGGAGCTCTGCCGAAGTTCGTTTGGAATCGTCCGCCATGGGTCCACATCGTTGCCGGGGTCCGTGCAATCTGGATACCCAACGCCCGCCTTCGCCAGGGGGTCGCCCGATTTCAGCGAACCTCTCGGACGGCCCAACCCTCAGGCCGCCGAAGCCGGCTTCTCTTCCGGCTCCGGCGTCTCGGCCTCCATCCTCGCTGCCCACCAGGCTTCCACGCCGGCCCCGTCCACCGTCAGCGCTCCCTCATCCCGGAGGGCGCCGAAATCCGGCTCTTCGCCGGCGCTTTCCAGCCAGTCCAGACGTTCGGCGAGAAAGAGGAGCTCGCTCCCCGGGCACGGATGGGGGGGTGGCGGGTTCCGGTGGTGGTGGGCCACAGCGAGAGCAGCCTCCTCTCCCATTCCCCACTCCAGGATGGCCAGGGCCCCCAGGGGCGCATGAAGCTCCCGGAGCGCCGCGCGTACGAAGCCGTCGGGGCGGCGGATGGGGCGGCGGAGCTGCTTCCTCAGGTCGGCGATCCGGTTGAAGACCACCAGCTTCCCCACGTCATGGAGGAGCCCCAGCGCATAGGCTTCATCAGGATGGACCTGCATCGCCGGGGCCAGCTCCCGGGCCAGAGGAGCGGTCCTCACCATGTGGGCCCAGACCTCACCGGCCAGCCTGTCCAGCCCTCCACCGGGTCGGCAGAGGGCTCCTTCCACCAGGTGGCTCATCACCACGATCTCGATGCCTGTGGTGCCCAACCTCTGGAGGGCCGGCGGAAGGGAGACGATGGGACCGGAGCCGGCGGTGCCGCCATAGTGAACCGAATTGGCGTGTCGGAGGATCCCCTGCACCAGGGACGGATCGGTCCGGATCGTCTCGGCCATCCTGGCGTAGCTGGCCGTCTGACGCCGGGCTTGCTGCAAAAGACGCCGGGCCGCCAGGGGAGGTTGGCGAATGGTGACGCCCGACTGGCTGACCAGGGAGTCCAGGAGTGCATTGCAGTCCCGGTTGTTGCTGCCGCATCCCGGCCAATCGCGAAGCCAACGGGACCGGTCCACGATCCAGTCTCTGAGTACCTGTGGAAGGGGGATCCCGGGAGGGGGCGCCGCCGGGTCCGCAAGCGGGGCGGCCCCGGCTGAAGGGAATCCGGCGGATGGTGCATCGACGGACGATTCGTCGGTGGCCCCGCCCTCGTTCCGGGGGGCTTTCCGGCAAAATCTGGCAAGAAATTGTCTGAACATGGTGTTACCTCCCCAATTCCCTCTTGTTACTAGTCTCGGAGGGTAGGGAAGTCACTTGAGGGGCGGAGGAAAAGCCGGTGCCGGAGAGAGCTCGTCCCACGCTGCGGGTCCGGGGGCCGGACCCACGGTAATCGCCGGCTTCAGCGAGCCGAAACGCCGATCCCCACTTCCAGGTACTCGTGGCGTGCGCCCCGCTCCGTCAGCCCCTGTGGAGACACCATGTCGTAGCCGCCGACATTCCAGTTGGCGAAGACGGCCAGATGGGCCACGCTGACCAGGGGCACCGTGGCCCCGGCCCCCAGGGAGTAGCCCACACCGAAGCCCCGGGCGGTATGAACGGCCATGCTTCCGTCGGCCAACGACATCTCCAGATCCTGGCTCCCGAAGGCCATACCCGCACCGGCCCGCAGATAGAGGCGCCACACCTCCAGGAAGACGGAGGCGGAGAGGTTCCCCAGGATGTTCCTGAGGGTGGAGGGGGTGGGCACCCCGTTCTCGTCCACGGCCCCGGGAGTCCCGGGGCGCCCCTTCATCCAGACGCTGGCGTCCAGGCTCACCCCCACACCGTGGGTCAGGGGACGCCCGATGCTGAGGTAGCCCGTGAAGCTCTTGTTGTTCCTGGGACTATCGCAGAGGAAGCACTCGTCGGACCGCTCCCCGTACCCCACACCCAGGATCACGGCGACGGGCATGGTGAAGGGTGCCACCGAAGCCGAATCCGCCGCAGAACCCGGATCGGTGGCAAATTGGGCCGCCAGGGGATTGGGGAGGGAGAATGCGACGCCGAGAAGGACCGCTCCGGCCAGGACCAGGGGTCCGGAGCTCCCCGGTGCCCACCGGTCCCACCTTCGGATCGCCGTCCGCCCCCCTGTTCCCTGTCTTCTGCCGCCGGATTTCATGGCATCTGCCCCGTCTCGCCCTTGCCAGGACCCCCGTCGTGGGGAAATTCATCGTTAGGATCGGCAGGGGGGGATGATTTCTTAACCGCCACCCGCGCCGTGTGGACGCCGGGGACCCGAGCCCCTACGATGGGTTCGACCTGAACCACCTCGACCAATGCACGATGCCCGTCTCCTGACGGTTCATCGGGTGAAGGACGCACCGGATGGCGAACAAACCGGAGGGCCTGGAGGTACGGCTGGGCGCCTGGCTGGAAGAGCTGGGTTCCGAGAGTGCGGCGGTGGCGCTGCTCACCGAGGCGGAGACGCTCCTGGCCTCGGACAACGCCTGGGAGCTCCCCGGCGAGCTCTGGCACCGCTACCTGAACGAGACCCGTAGGCCGGTCTTCCTCAGGGCCCTCCCCGACCCGGAGCACCGCCGCCGCTGGGCCGACACCACCTTCCCCGTCATCCGGCACACGGAGTTCGGCTTCGAAGCCCTCTGGAGCCAGCGGGCCCGTGAGCACCCCGACCGGGCCTTCTTCCAGGAGATGGAGGGCCGGGAAGTCCAATCCTGGTCCTACCAAGCCGTCCACCAGCGGATCAGGACCATGGCCGCCGTATTCTGGTCCACGCAGGCGGACCCTCCCCGGGTGGCCATCGTATCGGAAAACACCCTGGACGGGGCCTGCACCGACCTGGCCTGCCTGGCCTACGACATCCTGGTCACTCCCCTCAACCCCCATTTCAACGCAGAGACCCTGGCCTGGATCCTGGACGAGCTGGAGATCAACATCGTCGTCGTGGAGACCGACGAGCTCCGGGACCGCCTGGATTCGGTCCGCTCCATGGTGAAGAGACCCTTCCACCTCTTTCTCCTGGATCCCGAGGTGGATGCATCGGGAGCCCACGAGTCCCGCCTGGGAAAGGCCATGGCCCGTCTGGGGTCCATGGAAGTGGACCGGATCCTGGACGACCGGTCGCGCCGGGGGGTCACCGAGCTGGCCACGGTCATGTTCACCTCCGGTAGCACGGGCCGGCCCAAGGGGGTCCAGTACACCATCTACAACCTCATCACCAAACGCTTTGCCCGGGCCGCGGCCCTCCCCGAGGTGGGCGAGGAGGAGGTCCTCTTCGCCTTTCTTCCCCTCTTCCACACCTTCGGTCGCTACCTGGAGATGACGGGGATGCTCTTCTGGGGAGGCACCTACGTCTTCGCCGGGAATCCGTCCCTGGAAACCCTCCTGGCCGGCCTCGGGGAGATCCGCCCCACGGGGCTCATATCCATCCCCCGCCGGTGGCAGCAGATCAAGGAGCACTGCCTGGACCGGATGGACCTGGCGGAGGACGCGGACCGGCGAAGCCGGGCCTTCCGGGAAGTCGTGGGGGACCGGCTCCGCTGGGGCCTCTCGGCCGCCGGGGCCCTGGAGCCGGCGGCGTTCCACTTCTTCCAGCGGCACGGAGTGGCCCTTTGCAGCGGCTTCGGGATGACCGAGGCCACCGGTGGCATCACCATGACCCCCCCGGGAAAATACGAGGACAACTCGGTGGGCGTCCCCCTTCCGGGACTGGAGGCCCGGCTCACGGAAAAGGGCGAGTTGGAGATCTCGGGACACTACGTGGCCCGCTACCTGGGGGATCCCCCTCCCCACCCCGACGAGGAGTACTGGCTGCCCACCGGCGACATCTTCCGCCAACGGGAAAGCGGGCACTACGAGATCATCGATCGGGTCAAGGACATCTACAAGAACAGCAAGGGCCAGACGGTGGCTCCCGGAGCCATCGAGCAGAAGCTGGCCCACGTGCCCGGCGTGAAACGGAGCTTCGCCGTGGGCGACGGCCGGGAATACAACGTCCTTCTCATCGTTCCCGACACCGGCGATCCGGTCCTGAGCGAGGGTCCCACCCACGAGAAGAGCCTGGAATACTTCCGGCAGATCCTGGCAGCGGCCAACAACGAGCTGGCTCCCTACGAACGGGTGGTGAACTTCGCCGTCCTGGACCGGGACTTCGATGCCGAGCGGGGGGAGCTCACGCCCAAGGGATCCTACCGGCGAAAGGCCATCCAGGAGAACTTTGCCGACGTCATCGACGAGCTCTACGAGCGGGAGTTCGTGGAGATCCTCCGGGACGGGACCAGGGTTCGCATGCCCCGGTGGTTCTTCCGGGACCTGGGGATCCTGGAATCGGAGATCGTGGCCATGGAAGACGGCCTCCTCAACCGCCGGGCTCAGCGGTTCCTGGCCGTGATCCCCCGGCCGGAGTCCGGCACGGTTCAGGTCGGGGACCTGGAGTACGCCCTCTCCGACGACGTGGTGGACCTGGGGCTCTTCGCCCGTCAGCCCCTCCTCTGGCTGGCCAATCCATCCCTCATCGCCTTCTGCCCCTGCAAGGAGGGATGGGACCTGCCTCTTCGAAACGTGTCGCCCCAGCTCTTCATCCCCTGGCGGGACAAGGACGGCTACGCCCCCCAGGCCGCAGTGACGCCCACCTCCATCCGGGACACGGGGCTCATGGAGGTGAACCGTCTCTGCACCGCAGCCCTTTTCGCGCCCTCCTCCGATGCACTGGAGGCCCTGGAGAGCATCGAGTCCCTCCTCAAGACCACCTCCCGGCGCCTGACCACGGTGATTCACCGGCGCCTGGAGTCCATGGCCAGACACCCGGAGCTGGAGGTCCGCTGCCGGGCCTACAAGATCTTCCTCCTCCGGGGGCCCACGCCGGACTACTCCACGGAAATGGCTTCCTTCCTCCTCTCGGGCCTCCCCTTCCTGAGCGAGGAGAGCATCCAGGAGATCGTGGATGCCCGGATCGAGCGCTCCCGGCTCGACGCCCTGCGACATCGGCTCCACTCCTACAGGACCCAGCTCTCATGGCCCTCCAGCGATGCCACGCGGAAGCAGTTGGAGGACATCTTCTCCCTCCTCGAGAGCTTCGTTCAACACCACCCCGAATTCTACGGCCAGGTCCGGGCCGAGCTGGTGAACTGGGTCCTCCACCGGGCCGACCCCGAGCTCGCCGAGACGGCCGTGAGCTACCTGGACCGCCTGGTGGAATGGTTCGAGTCCTACCTGGAGGTCACGACGGTGGAGAGGGACCCGGAGCTCTGGGAGGGAAAGATCGTCTTCCAGGACCGCATCAGCGCCCCGGAGCGGGACAGGCTGAGCAAAGCGCTGGTAGGCACCACCTTCCTGAAGCAGTCCATCATGCTGGCCTTCGATGAGCGGGGAGTGGACCCCTCGGAGATCGCCCCGAACGGAATCTGGATCGCCCAGGTGTTCTCCTTTCTCGAGAACCGGGTCTACCGGATGAGCGTCAACACACTCAAGGGCAAGCATTACGACATTCTGCTGGCTACAGCGTCGGACACCGAAGAGGCCAGCGTGCCGGAGACCACATACTGGATGCTCGCCCTGGGTGGGCGGCCCGAGGGTCCTCCGGTGGTTCGGCAGTTCGGGTGCTACCGGCCGGATCTGGAGGCCTTTTCCATGGCCCTGGTGAACGACCTGTCGGTCTGGGAGCGGGTCCGGGAGCTCACCGGGGAGAGCTTCGTGGAGTTCCACCCCGACCGCAGGCACTGGCGGAACCTCTTCGTGAGAGGAATGGCTGCCTTCTTCGCCGGGTGGCAGCACAGCGACCGGCGCATCGTGCCAGGTCCCGTCTCCCCGGCCAACGTGGTGGTCCCGGCCCCGGATTTCCGGGCCAACGCCACCATCCTCTCCCTGGCCGACATCCGGCCCTACCGGGGGCCCATGTCCCTGGTCCGGCCCATGCTCAAGAACTTCTACCTCCCCACGGTCAGCTATTACCCCCACATGCGGCCCCTGCTGGACATCGCCTGGCTCTTCGACGGAGCCGTGGAAGCCCTGGGGACGGAGGAGGGCGGGGCCTTTCTCCGGGAGCTCCATGATGCCCTGGAGCCCGGCGAAGTCTCCGAGCTGGACCCCGGGTGGAAGATGAAGGAGCGCCTCCAGGGCTACATCCGCCAGCTCGAGGAGGAGTACCACCCCCCCCTTCCCCTCCAGTGCGCCGTGGAACGCTATCGAACCTGGGAGAACACGAACCCCAGGGCCACGCCCCGGGCCAGAGAGCGGGAGATCGACGAGCTCAACCGCCTCTACCGCCTGGATGCCCACGGGGACCTGGCCCGGTACACCCTGTACCGCAGGACCTACTTCGCCGACGCCGACGGCGAGACGGCCAAGACCTTCGACCGGCTTCTGAAGCGAATGTTCAGGACCCCCCAGGAGCGGCCCACCCACATGGTGGAGCTCTCGGACCTCCAGGCCACCCTCACCGAGGAAAGCCAACGGATGGTCTTCAGCCGCATGGTCTTCCCCACCCGGCGCTCGGTGAGACCCCTGGACGTCCGGGCCGTGGGCGACGTGGAGCGGGGCTACGTGGTGGTCACCTCGGAGGTGAAGGACCGGAGGGGGGAAAGCTACACGGTCCGGGAACCCACGGACCCGGCGGAAATCGGCCGCCTCTACCGTCTGTACCTGGATGCGGGGATGCCCCTGAGCCTGGCCGATCCGGCCCGCTACCTCCTGGCCATCGATGCGGAGGAGCGCATCGTCGGAGGAATCTGCTTCAAGCTCCCCGAGCCGGAGGTAGCCCACATGGACGGGCTGGTCATCGCCGCCACCCTCCGCGGAAACGGGCTGGGCGGGGAGCTCCTGGAGGACTTCAGCCTGAGGATGAAGAGCCAGGGCGTGGAGGCCATCAACACCCACTTCATCTCACGGCCCTTCCTCCGGGCCCACGGATTCCAGGTGGACGAGGAGTGGGGCGGCCTGGTCCGGTTCCTGGGTCCGGAGGTGGAGGGCTAGCACTCCTCATCTCCCCCATCTCCCGGTCCTTCTCCGCCCAGAGCTCCTTGAGCCACGTCATGAAGGCCCGCCGGAAGGCCTTGTCGCTCCCGAAGTCGCCCAGGAGCTCCTCCGTGACCGGCACCTCCCGGACCTTCACCACCACCTCCGGCACCTCCCCGCAGAGGAAGCCCCAGAGGGTGGGGCACCCGCCGGGATAGGCGATGGTCACGTCCAGGATGGAGTGGAACCGCCTGCCCATGGCCGTGAGGATGAAGGTGAGCCCCCCGGCCTTGGGTTTCAGGAGGTGGTGGTAGGGAGACCGCTGCCGCTGGTGCTTCTCGGGGGTGAAGCGGGTCCCTTCCACGAAGTTCATCACCGACACCGGAACCACCCGGAACCTCTCGGCGGCCCTCCGGATCATGGCCAGGTCCTTCCGGGCGTTGGAGGAACGCTCGAGGAAGGGATAGTCCAGGGCCCACCAGGCCAGCCCCAGGAAGGGAACCCAGAAGAGCTCCTTCTTCAGGAAGAACTTCAAGAAGGGAATGCGGCCGTTGAAGACCTTCTGCAGCACCAGGATGTCCACCCAGGACTGGTGGTTGGCGACGACCATGTACCAACGGTCCCGCCGGAGCCCCTTCAGCCCCTCCACCCTCCAGCGGGCCGGATTCAGGACCCGGAGGTTCAGGTTGTTGAACCCGATCCAGGCCGTACCGACGCCGTGCTGGACTCCCATCCAGAAGGCCCGCCACCGCCGGGCCGGGAGGAGAAGCTTGAAGGCCTGCCCCAGGAGGATGGGCACCGTCCAGACGATAGTGTTCAGGCTCATGAGAAGGAGGGAGAGTGAGCCTCTGAGCTGGTTCAACATTTTCATGCGCTTCCTTCCCCCTCCCGGTCCCATTCGGCCACGAGCCTCTCGGCATTTTCCAGGCACTCGGGCGTGCCCACATCGATCCAGGGACGGCCGGTGACGTCCAGAGGATGAAGGACGAAGCCCGCGCCCGCCAGCTCCAGGTAGAGATCGATGATGGAGAAGGTGCCCCGGCGCCGGGTGAGGCCGAAGATGCGCGGCTCGATGACGTGGATCCCGGTGAAGGCCAGGGCCCGTACCTCTCCCACGGGATCCCGGACCCGCCTCTCCCCTTCCGCCGCCCGGTCACTCCCCCGGTTCCGCCACCCCAGGAGCCCCACGTCGTCGAAGAGGAGCTTGCGGCGGGCAACCCGGTCCTGGACGGCCAGGGAGGCCACGGCGTCCCCGTGCCTCCCCACGAGCTCCCCCAGGGGGATCCGGCTGAGGATGTCCACGTTGTGGAGGATGAAGGGGGCGTCTCCGCGAAAGTGGGGCGCGGCGGCGAAGAGGCCGCCCCCGGTGTCGTAGGGCCCGCCCGGCTCGGGGGAGACCACGATCTCCGCGTCCTCCGGCGCGTGATCCCGGAGGAAGGCCAGAATCCGGTTCTGGTGGTGGTGGACGTTCACGATGATCCGGGTCGCCCCGGCCTCCCGGACCCGGGTGAGCACCCGGTCCAGGAGGGTCCGCCCCCCCACCCGCACCAGGGCTTTGGGGACGGTATCGGTGAGGGGCCGGAGCCGGGTCCCGGCTCCTGCAGCCAGGATCATGGCGTTCATGGCTGAGTCACGACTCCTCCTCCCCCACCCCCTCCAGCTTCGTGTGGACCAGTCGCACACCGATTCGGGGACGCTTCTCCCGGAGGTGGGCGGCCAGCTTCTCGGCCATAAAGACCGATCGGTGCCGACCCCCCGTGCATCCGAAGGAGACCGAGAGGCTCCCGTAGTCCCGGTCCACGTAGTCCTCCACCTGGAGGTCCACCATGCCCCGGAGATTCTCCCAGAACTCCTGGACCCGCCCCTCCTTTTCCAGGAAATCCACCACGGCGTCGGCCTTTCCGGTGAGCTCCCGCAACGCGTCCTCATAGTGGGGGTTGGGGAGACCGCGACAGTCGAAGACGAAGCCGCCCCCGTGGCCCGTCCCGTCGGCGGGGTACCCATCCCGAAAGGAAAAGCTCTTCACCAGGACCGTAAGGGAGGTATCGGGCCCCTCCTCCCCGGCGGGCCCGGCCCAGCGGTCGGCGATCCGCCGAAACACCCCCTCCAGCTCGGGAAGGGGCAGGGGAAGCCCCTGGTCCAGGACCCCGGCCAGATTTCGGGCAGCGTAGGGCACGCTCTCCAGGAACCGCCGCTTCCGCTCGAAGAAGCCCCGGTACCCGAAGGCGCCCATGGCCTGCATGAGGCGAATGATGACGAAACCCGGATAGCGATGCTTGAAGAGGGCCCGGTCCACCGGAACCTCCTCCTCCAGGGCATCCAGATATCGACCCAGTAGCTCCTCCCTCACCGACGGGAGCAGGTTCGCCTTGGCATCATAGAGGAGGGAGGCCACGTCGTACTGAAGGGCTCCCCGGCGCCCACCCTGGAAGTCGATGAACCAGGGCCCGTCGTCCCGGATCATGATGTTCCTGGACTGGAAGTCCCGGTAGAGGAAGTAGTCGGCGTCCGCCTCCAGGAGAAAGGCCATGAGTCGGCCGAAATCATCCTCCAGGCGCTGCTCGTTGAAGGGGACGTGTGCCAGCTTCAGGAAGTGGTACTTGAAGTAGTTCAGGTCCCAGCGGATGGAGCGCTTGTCGAAGGCCTGCCGGGGGTAGGCCACCCGGTAGTCCACCACCCGGTGACCCCGGACCTGGAAGCCGGGGAGGGCTTCCAATGCCGCCCGAAAGAGCTCCACAGCCTCCTGGGGGAGGTCCTCCTCGTCCCGCCCCACCCGGGCGGCGGTGAGGGCCTTGAAGAGGGTCGTGTCTCCCAGGTCCTCCAGGAGCCAGACCCCCGCCTCCCGGTCCTCGGCATAGACCTCCGGCACCCTCAGCTCGATGCTCCGGAAAGCCCTGGCGAAGGAGAGAAAGGCCCGGTTTTCCTCGTGGTCCGGCCCGATGGCGCCCACGGCGGTCCTGCCGTCGTCGGCCACCAGCCGGAAGTACTGGCGGGTGGAGCCGTCGGCCGCAATCTCCAGGATGGCCTCGGGCCGCTGGCCGTATCGTTCCTCGAAGAGTCCGATGATGCGTTCCTTCATGGTCCGGCTCCCTTGTTTCCTGATTCCGTGGCCGGAAGATGAGGAAAAGGCCGACGGAGTGCGAGGGGCTGAACCCTGACCGGGTCCCGGGTGTATCGGAAGCGTCTTTTCCCTTCACAATTCAGATTTGCACGAAACCAGGAGAGATCATGTTGCCTCGTGTCCTTGTCCTTGCCGCCGCCCTTGCTCCGGTGATTGTCGCCGCTCCGGCCGCCGTCGGCGCCCAGGAGCCCGAATGCTGGCTCGCCCGGGGAACCCCTGCTGAGGCGGCCGAGCGGGCCAGCCCCCTGGGTGAGACCCTCATCGTCCTCGGCACCGTCACCGGAAAAGCCTGCTACGGACGTCCTTCGGCCCGGGGTCGGCCCGTGGCCGGGAACCTGATTCCCTTCGGCCAGCCTTGGCGCATGGGAGCCAACGAGGCCACGGTGCTCCACCTTCCCTTCCCCGCAGTCGTGGGTGACCTGGAGCTGGAGCCCGGAAGCTACTCCCTCTACACCGTGGCCGGAGAGGAGGAGTGGAATATCGTGGCGAACGGTACCGCCGAGCGGTGGGGCATCCCCATCAACGATGACGTCGTCGCTGCCGACCTCGGCACCGTCACCGTTCCCTCCGCCATGACGGAGGACATGGTGGAGCAACTCACCTTCACCTGGGAAGCCGAGGGAGACGACCGGGGCGTCCTGGTGGTGGAGTGGGAACACACCCGGGTGGAGATCCCCATCCGCAAGAGGGGGACCTGAAGAAACCGTCAGGTCACGGGCGGTACCTCAGGCCATCCTTCCGGCCTTCCACTTCATCCCGGCCTCGTAGAGCACCGGCATGGCCACCATACGGATCACGATGGCCCCGAGGAACCCGCCGATGTAGACCATGGCCAGGGGCCGGTGAAGCTCCGATCCCGTGCTCACGTGGAATGCCAGGGGGATGGAGCCCACGATCATGACCAGGTTCGTCATGAAGATGGCCCGGAATTTGGTCATGGACCCCTTCAGCACGGCGTCCCTCAACGTCTCGCCGCGTGAGCGGAAGTCGTTGATCTTCGCGATGAGGATCACGTCGTTCTGCACGCAGACCCCCATGAGGGCGATGAGACCGATCATGGAGGAGACGTTGATGGACTGGCCCGCCAGGTGCAGCCCCACCAGGGCCCCGAAGATGGACAGGGGCACCGCCAGGATGATGAGGGATGCCTGGAGGAGGGAGCCGAAGGTGGAAAAGAGGACCACGAAGATGAGGAGTAGAACCACCAGCATGAGAACCGAGAGGTCCCGCATGGCCCTCTGCTGGTTCTCGAAGGAGCCTCCGAACTCCACGAAGTAGCCGGCGGGGAGATCCACCTCGGCCCGGATTCGGCTCCGGGCCTCCTCCACCAGGCTTCCCACGTCCCGGTCCACCACGCTCAGGAGGATGATCTTCCGCCGCTGGAGATTCTCGCGGAGGATCTCCTGGGGACCCTTGTCATGGCGGATGTCGGCCAGTTGGGCCAGGGGCACCCGCTCCCCGCCGGGAGCGTCGATGAGGAGGCCCTTCACCCGTTCCTCGCTGTGCCGGTACTCCTCGTCCAGCCTCAGGAGGATGGAGGTGATGCGGTCCTCCTCGTAGACGTCCGTGACCTCGATCCCGTTCAGCGCCGTCTCCACCAGGTCCGCCACGTCCCCCACGGGAATCCCGAAGCGGGCCAGCTCGTCCCGCTGCAGATCCACCACGAACTGGGGGATCCCCGCCGTCTGCTCCACCTGGAGGTCCGCCACCCCCTCCACCTCCTCCATGATGTGACGGATCTCTTCGATCTTCTCGTTGAGGATGTCCCAATCCGTGCCGAAGAGCTTCACGCTGAGCTCTCCGGCCGTACCGGTGAGCATCTCGGCCATCTTGTTGGCGATGGGCTGCTCGAAGATGTAGCGCATGCCGGGAATGCGGTCCAACCGGACCCGCATGGCTTCGGTGAGATCCTCGTAGCCCCGGTCCCGCTCCTCCCGGGGCACCAGGAGGATGTTGTAGTGGCTGTGGTTCACCGGGTGCACGTGCTCGCTCCCCTCCGCCGAGCCCGTGGTCCGGGTCACGGACACCACTTCGGGAAAGGAGAGGAAGATCTCCTCCACCTGGGTCCCCACCCGCATGGCCTCCTCCAGGGAGGTTTCGGGGAGCATGACGGTGGATGCAATGATGGATCCCTCGTCCAGGGGCGGGACGAACTCCCGGCCCAGGAGCTGGAAGAGCCCCACGGCCCCGAGGGTCAGGATCACGCATCCCATGATCACGGCCCTGCCCCGCTCCAGCCCCCACCGGAGGACGCTCTCGTACCGGGCCGAGAGGTAGCTGACGATGGGATTCTCCCGGTCTTTGAGATGTTCCGGTGTCAGGAAGACACAGCAGAGGAGGGGCTTCAGCGTCAGATTCAGGACGATGGACCCGAAGAGGGCCGCAGCCACGGCGATGGCCGTGGGTTTGAACATGGCTCCTTCGATGCCATGGAGGCTGAGGAGGGGCAGGAAGACCAGGATGATGATGAGCCCCGTGGAGAAGAGGTGGGTCCCCACGTCCTTCGCCGCCTCGTAGGTCAGGTCGAGGGTACAGGCCTGGTCCTTCTTTTCCCTGAGAACCCGGACGATGTTCTCCACCATGATGATGGTGCCGCTGGCCACCTTTCCCACCCCGATGGCCAGCCCCCCCAATGACATGACCGTCAGGTCCACCCCCGCCAGGTAGAGGATGATGAGGGCGATGAAGATGGAGAGGGGGATGGTGAGCCCCGCAATGAGGGAAGCTCTGAAGTCCCAGAGAAAGAGGATCATCACCAGGATGATGAGAATGGCCCCCTCGATGATGGACCGGTTCACGTGGCCGATGGATTTGGAGATCAGGATCGACTGGTCGTAGAACTCCTGGATGCTCACGCCGGGGGGCAGGTCCCGCCGGATCTGGTCCAGGGCTTCCTTCACCCGTCCGATGGCGGCCAGGGTGTTGCCCCCGTACTGCTTCTGGACGGTGACGGCAACGGCCTGCTGCCCGTTGTAGCTGGCGTCGTCACGGCGGAACTTCCCTCCCACGCGGACCTCGGCCACGTCTCCCACATGAACCGGGACGTTGTTCCTGGACGTGATGACGGTCTCCTCGATGTCCTCCACCCCGGCGATCCTGCCGATCCCCTTGATGAGCTCTTCCTGGGCCCCCTTCATGAGAATGCCCCCGGAGAAGTTCCGGTTGCTGTTCTCGATGGCCTCCCGGACGTCTGCGATGGTGATGTCGTAGTGCTTCAGGAGCTCGGGCTTCAGGTAGACCTGAAACTGCTTCACGAAGCCACCGAAGTTGATGACGAAGGAGACGCCGGGGACCCCCTGGAGCCGGTAGCGGATGGTCCAGTCGGCAATGGAGCGCAACTCCAGGGCGTCCGTGTCCTCGCCCACCACGGCAAACTCGAAGACCTCGCCCATACGGGAGCTCACCGGGCCCAGGTTGGGACCTTCCGTTCCCTGGGGCAGGCTCCCGGCCACGATGTCGAGCTGGGAGGAGACGATCTGACGGGCCAGGTAGATGTCCGTGCCCCAGTCGAACTCGACGGTGACGATGGCGTCCCCGGTGGAAGACTCGGAGCGGACCCGGTGGACGTGGGGCGCTCCGCTGAGGAGAGCCTCCAGGGGAAAGGCGATGAGCCGCTCCACGTCCTCGGCGGCCATCCCCTCGTTCTCGGTGATGACGGTCACCACCGGCGGACTGAGGTCCGGGTAGATGTCCTTGGGCATCAGCACGGCTGCGAAGATCCCCACGATGGACGCCAGGGTGACGAGGAAGACCGTGAGGAGGCGATGTTCCAGAGAAAACCGAATGATGCGATTGATCATGGCCGGGAGCCTACGGGATGAAGGGTGCGAAGGGAGCCACGAGAGCCGTCTTCGTCTTCCTGGTGTATCCGGGCGCCATCAGTGGACGTGCCCCGCCTCCAGCACGGCCTCGAAGAGCTTGGACTTGAGCTGGAAGTTCCCGTCGGTCACCACGTCCTCCCCCACTTCGAGCCCGGCGGTGATCTCCACGAACCCGTTTTCCGAGGCGCCGACCCCGACGGGACGGGCCTCGAAGAGATTCGAATCGATCTGGACGAAGACAAACGACCGGCCACCTTCGTCCAGGAGGGCCGCAGAGGGCACGGCCGTCGCCGCGCCGTTGTGGTTCAACTCGATGGTCAGGTCCGCGAACATGCCGGGTTTGAGCTTCTGCCGGGGATTGGGCACCTCGGTCCGCACCATGATGGTCCGGGTCTCGGAGTCCAGGACGTCACTGATGAAGCTCAGCCGTCCCATGAAGGTCTCGTCGGGGTAGGCGGGAACCACAACCTCCACCGCCTGGCCCGTCCGCACCCGTGCGATGTCCTGCTCGTAGACCTCCGCCTCGGCCCAGAGGAGGGTCGGGTCCATGATGGAAAGGATCTCGGTGGACTCGTCCACCATGGCGCCGAGAATGGCGCTGTTCTCCACCACCTTCCCGGCAATGGGCGAGAAGAGGGTGATGGTGGGATTGACATGATGGGTTTCACGGAGCGTTTCGATCTCCTCTTCGGTGAAGCCCAGGACGTGGAGCTTCTTCTCCGCCGCATTCAGGTTCGCCTCGGCCACCCTCAGCTCCGCCTCGGCGGAGGTGAGGTTCTTGCGAGCAGCCACCCCGCTCTCGAAGAGCTGGCTCTCACGCTCGTAGTTCACCCGGGCCAGCTCGTAGTCGGCGTTGGCGCTATAGAAAGCCGCCGTCGCAACACCTACCTCCTCGCTCTGGAGCACCACCAGGGAGTCTCCCGGCTCCACCCACTCCCCCAGGCGTGCCACGATGCCGGCGATGCGGGCGCTGAAGGGATAGCTCACGATGGCTCTCCTCCGCTGATGGGCCATGAGCCGCCCCATGACGGGAAGGCGCGCGGCCAGAGCCCTCTCCTCGACCTTTGCCGTCTTCAGCTGAATGGCCTCGACCTCCTCGGGAGAGAAGCTCAGGGGCTCCGCATTCGCCCACTCGGGCACGGCCAGCACCCCTCCGGACTCGGGATCCTCCAGCTCCGGGGCATGGGCGGCGGGATTTCGGGCCTGGACCGCCCCCTCCGCATCGGATTCGACGTCGGGCCCGGACCCGCCTCCGCAGGCCATCAGGAAGAGAGTCAGGGGCAGAGCGGTCACCGGCGTCCATTTCCATGTGATCCGAAACATTGGGTTACTCCTCCATGGTGCGGCCGACAGCTCGGTCCATGGCCGCACGGGCTACGTCATAATTGAAAAGGGCGTCGGCGTAGGACGTCCGGGCGTCGTTGAGGGTCCTCCGGGCCTGGATGAGCTCCATCCCCCCGATCTCTCCCTGCTCATAGCTGAACTGGTACATCTCGTAGGCCTCTTCGGCCTGGGGCAGGATCTCCTCCTCGAAGAGGCGAATCTGGGCCGCCGCCGCGGTCAGGCTCACGAAGGCCTCCTCCACTTCCAGGGCGACGGCGTTGGCCAGGTGGCGGGCCTCGTCCTCCCGGGCCCTCAGGTTCGCTTCGGCTTCGGCGATCTCTCCCCGGGCGGGCTGCCAGAAGTAGAGGGGGAGGGCCACGGAGAGGGTCACATCCCAGGTATTGGTCTCCCCCGGGATCTGGTGCCTGGAAGCGCCTACGTCGAAGTCGGGAAGGTACCCCAGGTATCCCTGCCGCTTCGTCAGGGTCTCCTGCTCAATGGCGAAGTTCACCTGCCGGACCTCGGGACGGGAGGTGAGGGCGTACTCGGTCATCTCCTCCAGCTCCGGAGAGCCCAGGGGCATCCGCAGCTTCCCCTCCACCTCCAGAGGTGCCGAGGCCCGCCGCCCCATGAGGAAGTTCAGGGCTCCCCGGGCCAGGCGGACCTCGTTCTCCGCGGTCCGGACCGCGTTGGTGGCCGTGGCCATCTCCACCCGGGCCCGGATCACGTCCACCCGGGCCACGTCCCCGGCGGCAAACTTCAGCTCGGTCATGTCCAGGAAGTTCCGGGTCAGCTCCAGGTTACGGTTGGCGTAGTCGAGCTGCTCCCGGGCCAGGAGGAATCCGTAGAAGGCCTCCTTCACCTGGTAGGCCACGTCCATGCGAACCAACTCCAGATCCATGAGGACCTGGTTGGACTCTTCCCGGGCGATCCGGGACTGGAGGTAGCGGCGCCCCGGAAAAGGGATGGTCTGGCTGATTCCCACGTACCGCTCTCCGTAGCCCGAGAAATCGGTGAGCTCGGGCTGCAGGTCCGAATCGATGTCCAGGGAAGGCTGGGGAAGGGCCCGGGCCTGGCGGACTCTGGCCAACGAGGCCTGGTGGCGCCGGCCGGCCGAGAGGACCAACGGGTTTTCCTCCATGGCCAGAGACACGCAATCCTGGAGCGTCAGGGAAGGCTGAACGGCCGTCCCGGGCGCTTCCTGGCCCGAGAGGGGCCAAAGAGCACCGATGAAGAGGAGGAAGGCGGTCGTGCCGACACAGTTCCTCCAGCGGCCCATTCTCATGGGATGGGTCATGGGACCTCCTGACCGGGGCGTGAAATTCCCGAGCGGGCGCCCCGATCTCAAAACCACAGCGGACTGGCCGGTGGCCACCGAACCCGGAATCAGTTGTGTACGTGAGGAGTGGGTTCAGACCAGGGGAGGAGCTCGGGACCGGGGAAGAAGGAGCAGTCGGGAAGGCTCCTTGACATCCGGATAGGGGAGAGGGGGAAGAGCGAAGGCACGGGCCACCAGCGAGAGAGGGACGACGGCGGCGGGCGCCCATTGGTTCGCTTGCTGCTGGATGCAGATGAAGTGATCGTGGGCGAAGCCGTGGGTACCCGGAATGTGATGCGACTCCACGGCGTCGCTCCCATCCCCCACCTTCATGTCCAGGACGGGGATCACCCCGTTCAGGGCCGGGAGAGCCCCGATGAGGAAGAGCGCCAGTGCCTGGCGCCGGATGGGAACGTGTTCGCTCATCCTCGACCTTTTCCCCTGCACTCGGCGAGAGCCGCGGACGGAAAAACCCCTCTTCAGATACCGAACCCGGTTACGCATGTCAATACCACCCCTGCCTCAACGAAGCTGCGGGGCAAACTGTCATTTTCCCGGGACCTCCTCCCCCGGCGGGGTTTTTCGGGGAGGGCCTCCATCACGCCCACCGCCACCGGACCATCATGGGACATCGGATTTCAATTCTCTGCCTCCTGGCCTGCGCCACTTCCTTGTTCCTGGCCTTCCACACCGGTTCCGCAGCCGCCCAGGAGACGGACTTTGCCGGCCACTTCCGGGTCTACACCGGGGAGGGAACGCCCGCCTCCCTGGACGACGTCGTCCGGGCCATGGCCGACGTCGACGCCGTCCTCCTGGGAGAGACCCACACCGATCCCGTGGCCCACTGGCTGGAGGCCAAGCTCTTTCGCAGGACGCTGGAGCACTTCCGGGTGGGGGAGGACGAGGCCCCCCTCCGCCACCTGGCCCTCTCCCTGGAATTCTTCGAGCGGGACGTGCAGCAGGTCATGGACGAGTACCTGGCGGGGCTCATCTCCGAGCGCCACTTCATGGATGATGCCCGGGCGGCGGAGTACTACGAGGAGGACCACCGGCCCATGGTGGAGCTGGCCCGGGAGCGGGGTGTGCAGGTCATCGCCTCCAACGCCCCCCGGCGGTACGTGAACCGGGTGTCGCGAAACGGGAGGGAGGCCCTCTTCGATCTACCGCCCCATGCCAGGCGCTACCTCCCCCCCCTCCCCTACCCCGAGCCCTCGGAGGCCTACCGGGCCCAGTGGAGGGAGCTCATGAGCACCATGACCATGGAGGATCGGTGTCCGGTCCCCGATTCGGCGGCTGCTCCCCACGCCATGCCCCCCTCTCCCCACGGGCCTCCAGGAGGCGGGATGCCCGACTCCTTCATGGAGAACGGGCTGCAGGCGCAGGCCCTCTGGGACGCCTCCATGGCCTACGCCATCACCACCTTCCTCCACCTGCACCCGGGAGCCATGGTCTTCCACGTGGTGGGCGGCTTCCATGTGGAGAGCTTCACCGGGACCCCCGAGATCATCGAATACTACCGCCCTGGAACCCGGACCCTGGTGGTCTCCATGGAGCAGGTGGAGGACATCACTGTCTTCGACCCTGAAGAGTTCGCCGGCAGGGGATCCTTCGTGATCCTCACCGACGAGGTCCTGGACATGAACATCGCCCGAAACTGCCCGGGGTTGACAGGAGGCAGTTGAGCCCCTCTTCCCCATCACCTTGAGGCGCCCCCGGACTCCGAATACCTTGCTCGAATTGCCGCCCACCTTGCTTGCCGCCCACCTTCCCCGCTGCCCCACGACGGGCAGCCGGTCCCAGCGGTCGCGGCACTTTCTCCACGTCTGACAGGAACCGCACCATGAAATGTCTTCTTCGGTCCCTCGCCCTCTCCATCCTGGCGTCATCCTTCGCACTGCAGGCCATGGCCCAGACGGGCCCGACTCTCCCGGAGGAATGGCTCGACGGCTTCACCTGGCGGTCCATCGGCCCGGCCAACATGAGCGGGCGAGTCACGGACGTTGAGGGCCTCCCGAGCCCCTCCAAGACCTTCTACGCGGCCGCCGCCACCGGAGGTATCTGGAAGACCACCAACAACGGGACGACCTTTCGGCCCGTCTTCCAGAACGAGCGTGTCGTGTCCCTGGGTGACATCGCCATCGCCCCCTCGGACACCCTGCAGATCTGGGCGGGGACCGGGGAGGAGGATTCCCGGAACTCCATCTCCCCGGGGGGCGGGATCTACAAGAGCACCGACGGGGGGCTGACCTGGGAGCTCAAGGGGCTCGAGGGAACGGAGCACATCGGGCGCATCGTGGTGCACCCCACGAATCCGGACATCGTCTGGGTGGCGGCCCTGGGGGCCCTCTGGCGCTCCAACCCCGAGCGGGGCCTCTACAAGACCACCGACGGAGGGGACACGTGGGAGCTGGTGAAGTTCGTCAGCGACAGGGCCGGCTTCGTGGACGTGGCCATCCACCCCGAGGACCCGGACGTCCTCTTCGCCTCCTCCTGGGAGCGGATACGGGGTCCCTATTTCCTCCAGAGCGGGGGCCCGGGAAGCGCCCTGTGGAAGAGCACCGACGGAGGCGAGAATTGGGAGAAGGTGGAGGGGGGCGGCCTACCCGAGACCGAGCTGGGTCGCATCGGCATCACCTTCGCCCCCAGCTACCCCCGGGTCATGTACCTCATGGTGGAGGCGGCGCCCCTCGAAAGCTCCGAGGATGAAGGGGCCGGCGAGGAACAGGATGACGAACAGGAGGAGGAGGACGACGACGGGGAGCGGATGAGCGGGCTCTACCGCTCCATGGACGGAGGCGAGACCTGGGAAAAGACCAACGACTTCAACACCCGGCCCTTCTACTACTCGGAGGTCAGGGTGGATCCCCAGGATCCGGACCGGGTCTACTTCTCGTCCCTCCGATACTCGAATGACGGGGGGGTGACGGCGGGAACGGCGGCCCTGGACACCCACGTGGACTACCACGCCTTCTGGATCGATCCCGACGACCCCGAGCGCTTCGTCCTGGGCAACGACGGTGGCGTGGTCATCACCTTCGACCGGGGCGGCAACTACATCTTCCCCAACGCCGACCCCATGGGCCAGTTCTACAACATCAGCTACGACATGGGGATGCCGTACCGGGTGTGCGGCGGCCTCCAGGACAACTACTCCTGGTGCGGACCCAGCCGAAAGGCCGGGGATCCCATCACCAACCACGACTGGTTCAGCGTCAGCGGGGGGGACGGCTTCGTGACCCAGCAGGACCCCCGGGACCCGAACATCGTCTACTCCGAGTCCCAGCGCGGGTACATGGGGCGCTCCAACCTGGCCACCGGCGAGCGGGACGGTCTGGGCCGGCCCGACTGGCGTGATTCCTACCGGGCCATCCAGGACTCCATCGCCGTCCTCTGGCCCGACAGCACCCGGCCCATGCCTCCGGAGCACGCCGACCGCATCGCCGAGCTCCAGGAGCGGGCCACCGCCGATTCCCTGAGCCAGCAGCTTCGCTACAACTGGAACACGCCCTTCTTCCTCTCCCCCCACGACCCCGATGTCCTCTACGCCGGGGCCAACAAGGTCCTGAAGTCCACGAACCGGGGGGATACCCTGGTGGTGATTTCCCCGGATCTCTCCCGGCAGGACGAGGAGAAGATCCGCATCAGCCTGGAGGAGACCGGGGGCATCACGCCGGACATCACCGGAGCCGAGACCTTCGCCACCATCGTCTCCCTCAACGAGTCGCCCCTGGCCCAGGGCCTCCTGTATGCCGGAACGGATGACGGGAACCTCTGGGTGAGCCCCGACGACGGGAAGACGTGGAACGACATCACCGCCGGCACCGCAGATCTGGTCCCCGACGGAACCTACGTGAGCCGCATCGAGCCCTCCCACCACGTGGAGGACCGGGTCTACGTGACCATGGACAACCACCGGCGGGGTGACTTCACACCGTACGTCCTGGTCTCCGAGGACCGGGGGGCGTCCTTCCGGCTCATCTCCGGCAACCTCCCCACCGGGAAGCCGGACTTCGTCCACGTGATTCGCGAGGACCCGGTGAACCCGAACCTCCTCTTTGTTGGAACCGACGTGGGCGTCTACATGTCCCTGGATCGGGGCGCATCGTGGCAGAAGTTCATGAACGGCCTGCCCACCGTCCCCGTGCGGGACCTGAAGATCCACCCCCGGGAGGGCGACCTCATCGCCGGGACCCATGGCCGCTCCATCTGGATCGTGAACATCACGCCCCTTCAACAGATGGACACCGATGTGCTGGCCTCCGACGTCCACCTCTTCGAGCCGGCCCCGGCCTACGACTTCGGGACGCCGCCCACCGGCGGGGAGTTCACCGGCCAGCTCTACTTCGAGGCTCCCCGTGGTCCCTCGGGGGCCGTGATCCGCTACTGGCTGGCCGATGACGTGGACGAAGAGGTGGAGATGGAGATCCAGGACGGGGAGGGCAACGTCCTGCAGACCCTTTCGGGTTCGAGCATGAAGGGATTCAAGACCAGCGTCTGGAACCTGAGGGGTCAGCCGGAGCCCCTCCCCCTCTCCCCCTCGGAGCGGAGGGACAGCCTGGCCATCGAGGCGCGCCTGGCCTTCGTGGTGGACTCCCTGGAAGCCGAGGGGACGGATCTCGAGAACCTGGCCGAGGCCGTGGAGGCCCTCCGTGAGCCCCCCTCCGGCAGCTTCGGACGGGGGGGTGGAGGGGGCGCCGGTGGCACGACCTTCGTGGAGCGCCCCGCCGAAGCCCCCACCACCGGCGGCAGCAGCCGGGCCCGGCGTGGTGGCAGCAACCTCCAGCAGGAGATCGCCCGGCTGGTGCGGGGCGGCAGCGGGACCCGGCGGTTCCGGTTCGGCAGGAGCGGGGGTCTCTTTCCCCGCCGCTACGACCCGGCAGCGAGGGTGGAGCCCGGCAGCTACACCGTGGTGCTGAAGATCGGAGACCGGACTTTCAGCCAACCCCTGGAGGTCCTCTACAACCCCAACGCCCCCACGGGCTGAGGGAGACGCAAACCGAAAACCGGGGGGGCGCTCGTCTGTGCGGGCGGCCCCCCACTCCAGGGTGCCCAGGATGGCCGAACCCCAGAAACGCTACCCCGTTCCCGCCCGGGAGCACCGGGCGGAGGAGGTCATCCGGAAGAGCCGCTTCATCACGGCCCTGGCCCGGGCCCCCCACGCCGAGGCCGCCCAGGCCTTCATCGAGGCCATCCGAGCTGAATTCCCCGACGCCACCCACCACTGCTGGGCCTTCGTAGCCGGCCCCCCGGGAGACACGGCCTCCATCGGCATGAGCGACGACGGGGAGCCCCACGGCACCGCAGGGCGGCCCATGCTCACCACCCTCCTGCACTCGGGTGTGGGGGAGATCGTGGCCGTCTGCACCCGCTACTACGGGGGCACCAAGCTGGGGACCGGAGGTCTCTCCAGAGCCTACTCGGGGGGTGTGAAGCTGGCCCTGGAGGGATTACCCATCCGGGAGAAGGTGGACCGTGTCACCCTGGAGGTCGTGGTGGACTACGACGCCGTGGACGGCCTCCAGCGCCTCCTGCCCGAGGTGGAGGGGGTGGTGGAGGGGGAGGAGTACGGGGAGCGGGTGAGCTACCGGGTCTCGGTACCCGAGGAGCGGGCGGGGGAGCTGGAGACCGCCGTGGCCGAGTTGACC
>CAYXGM010000053.1:29201-29351 GCA_964464555.1 uncultured Gemmatimonadaceae bacterium
GGGGGGGGGGGGTTGGGGGGGGGCAGGCCCCCGGCCGACATCTCGTGACGGCCGCAAGTCGGGCCGCAGGCGAGTCGGTTCGCCGTGTCGCAGGCCGGAGGATATGCTTCGTGTTGCTGGCCGGAGGATGTGCTTCGTGTTGCTGGCCGG
>CAYXGM010000054.1:0-29127 GCA_964464555.1 uncultured Gemmatimonadaceae bacterium
ACACCCATCGCCGCCCCCGTGTCAAGGCCGCGCGCGGCCCGGGGCGCCGCCGTCTTCGCTCTTCGCGCCGGATGCCCCATCTTTCTGGGGGTGGCCCGGAGGGAGCCCGGCTTCCCCCAGCGGTATCGGGTGAGCCTGACGCCGGTGGAGTTTTCTGCCACGGGGGACCAGGACGACGACGCCGCGGCCCTCACCCGGGCCCACACCCGGGGCCTGGAACGGGCGGTGAGAGAGGCCCCCGAGCAGTACTTCTGGCAGCACCGGCGCTGGAAGACACGACCGCCCGATGAGGGACGGACCCCCATGGTTGGGGCGAACGGGTAGAAGGCATCTTCGCCGGAGGCCAGAGCGCCGGCCACCGCGACAGGAACAGGCCCCCGGGGGGGCAGGTATTAACGAGTCCGCATCGCCTCGCACCGGAGAAGGTGGTGGAGAGGTCGGGAGGTGATGGGGTACAAGGGGTGTGGACCGGGGGCGGTCCGAGGGGCGCGGCGCGGGAACGGTTCAGAAACGAAAGCGACGATCGTGATCTATATCGCCATTCCGACTCACAACGAGGAGAGCACCATCGGGGTGCTTCTCTGGAAGATCCGGAATGTCATGGGCGAATTCGGGCGGGACTACGAGCTCCTGGTCCTGAACGATGCCTCCACCGACGGCACCGGCGAGGTCCTCGAGCGCTACCGCCGCAGTCTGCCTCTCCGCGTCTTCGAGTCGGAGGAGCGACTGGGTTATTCAGGGGCGCTGGATCGTCTCCTCAAAGAGGCGGTGGGCCGGGCGCCCTACCCGAAGCGGGATGCGGTGGTGACCTTGCAGGGCGACTTCACCGAGCATCCGGAGCACCTGGTCCCCCTGGTCAAAACCCTGGAGGGAGGAGCCGATGTCGTCGCCGGCAGGCTGACCGGCGGCGAGAGAGCACCCTTTCAGGTCCGGTTTGCCCGTTGGCTGGCTCCCAGGGTCCTGGGAAGCACCGCCAGGGACTGTCCGGTAGCGGATCCCGTGTGCGGCTTCCGGATCTACCGGATCATCGTGCTCAAGAAGGCTCTTCGGGATCTGGGGCAGGAGCCGCTGCTCCGGAGGGGTGGATGGGCAGCGAACGTGGAGCTTCTGGAGCTGGCCGTGCATCACGCCCGAAGGGTGGAGGAGGTCGAGCTGGATCTCCGGTACGATATCCGGCGCAGGAAATCCCGGTTCCGGTCCCTGAGAACGCTCAGGGACCTTTCCCGGATCAGGGGAAGGGTGGACTGGCGATCGGAGGAGGGAACGGCATGAGACGAGCCTTTGCAAGTCTCCTGGCTCTCCTTGCCGTCGGGGTCACGGGGTGGCTTGCTTGCGGCCTTCAGGCCCAGGTAGCCGGGCTCCCCACCAGGGTCGAGGCCCGGACCACGCCGCCCCTGGCCGTGCCCTTTGGTCCCGGCGAGCGCCTGGAGTACGACGTCCGACTGGGTGCCCTCGGACGCAGGGGGGAGGGGTACATGCACGTGGTGGGCCTGGACTCCATCCGGGGTCGAACCACCTATCATGTATCCATGGGCATCACCGGGGGGATCATCTGGACCCAGGTCAACGATCAGTATCAGTCCTGGTTCGACGTTACGAACCTCGTCACCTACCGTTTCATCCAGGATATCGACGAGCTGGCCTACGAGCGTTACCGGCACTGGGAGATCTTTCCCGACGATCTGAGATTCGAGCGGCGGGACAAGGTGGAATCCGGGGAGATTCCCACTCGCCAGCCCCTGGACGACGTCTCCTTTTTCTATTTCGTGCGGACACTGCCCCTGGAGGTCGGCGAGGAGTACACCTTCAACCGGTATTTCAAGGAGAGCGGAAATCCGGTCATCCTCAGAGTCCTGAGGAAGGAGGTCATCGAGGTCCCGGCGGGCACCTTCAGGACCGTGGTGGTGCAACCTCTCATCAAGACCAGCGGGCTCTTCGGCGAGGGGGGTGAGGCGGAGCTCTACTTTTCCGATGACGACCGTCGGCTCCTGGTGCTCATGCGATCGAAGGTGCCGGTCCTGGGGTCCCTCTCCCTCCACCTGAGGGAGGTCACCGAGGGTAGCCGCCTGCGGGCCTGGGAGGAGGCGAATGCCGAGGAGCTGAAAGCGCGTCTGGCTCTCCCCGAACCCCGTCCCATACCTGACGGGGGCACCGGAGGCAGGGCCCCGTGAAGGAGCTGGATCCTTCCCGGATTCGAACGGTTCCGGTGGGGGACCGCATGAACAAGGTCTCGTCGGAGGGGTTCGCCGCTCCCCCCGTCCCGGACGGGTCCTTCCTGGACTTCCTGGACTCCCTTCCGGCCATCCTGGAGGCCGAGTCCCTCAGGGCCGTGGCCCGGGGCGTGGCCCGGGCCGCCGACGCCGGGCGAGGGGTCCTCTGGATGATGGGAGGACACGTCGTCAAGACCGGGGTGTCTTCCCTCCTGGTGAGCTTGATGGACCGGGGCGCAGTGGGGTTCCTTGCCGGGAACGGATCGGTGGCCATCCACGACTATGAGGTTGCTCGGTGGGGCGCCACCTCCGAGGACGTGGAGGCAGGGTTGGCCGACGGCACCTTCGGGATGGCCGAGGAGACGGGCCGGGAGATGAACGAGGCCATCACCCGGGGGGCGGAGGAAGGAATGGGGATGGGGGAGGCGTTGGGCCGTGCCCTCTCGGAGCGGGACGATCTGGCGGCCCCCGAGCGATCCCTCCTCCTGCAGGCCCACCGGAAGGGCATTCCCGTGGGGATCCACGCGGCCATGGGCTGCGAGATCATCCACCAGCATCCGGCGGCGGACGGGGCCGCCCTCGGTGACACCTCCATGCGGGATTTCCGGCGTCTGGCCACGTGGCTCCCGGCCCTCCACCAGGGAGGAGCCGTCCTGAACCTGGGCTCGGCCGTCATCATGCCCGAGGTCTTTTTGAAGGCCCTGACCATGGCCCGGAACGTCAGCCAGGGCCGGCCCGGGCAGTTCCTGGCCGCAGACTTCGACATGATTCGCCAGTACCGTCCCTGGATGAACGTGGTGCAGCGCCCCACCCGGTCCGGCGGTGGGGAGGGCTACCGCATCACCGGCCACCACGAGATCATGATTCCCCTCCTGGTCTGGGCCGTGGAGGCCTGTCGATCAGCCGGCGGCAGGTCGGGATGAGTGCCACCTTTCGCCGGGAGCGGCTGTCCATTGCCTGGCTCCTGGCTCCCCCTTTCCTCCTTTTCTCCCGTCCCACAACGATCTCTCTTTGCCTCGGTGCCCTCCTGGCCCTTGCGGGGCTGGGGGTGCGGGCCGCGGCTGCGAACCACATCCACAAAGACCGGTTTCTGGCTGTCTCGGGGCCCTACGGCCGCGTGAGGCATCCCCTCTTCCTGGGTAGCTTTCTCGTGGGCCTCGGCCTCGTCGCCGCAAGCGGATGGGTGGCCTTCCTGCCCCTCTTTCTCCTCCTCTTCGCCTGGCTCTACGGCCGGGCCGTCCAGGCCGAAGAGGCGGGTCTCGATGAGCGATTCGGGTGGCGCTACCGGGACTACCGGGCCCGGGTCCCGGCCTTTCTTCCGGGGCTCCGGCGCCCGGAGACCTCCGGGGTGGGGCCGGACTGCAATGACGCCGGATCCCGGACTGGGGAATCCGCGGCTGCGGGCTTCCCGCCCGACCCCCACCTCCCCCCTGCCGGCCCCCTGCGTCTCTACCGCAGGAACAAGGAGTGGCAGGCGGCCCTGGGCGTCGCCCTGGGCTTTGCCCTCCTCTGGGGCCGGATGGTCGTGGCGTAGCCCCGGCCGTAGACACCGGGTTCCCACCCATTGCGGCGGCCCCCCTTCCCCTCGGAGCTTGCTCCAGACACGTCCCCTGGCGAGGAGAGCGTCATGTTCAAGAGGATGATGGTGGTGGCCCTGCTGGGATCCCTTTTCGTGGCCTGCGGTCCGGCCGGGGACGGAGGATCCCATGAGGAAGACCAGATGACCGAGATGGAGGCAAAGCTGGCTCAGTACGAAACGGTCCGCCTCACCACCGACATCTCACGGTTGTCCGAGGCCGAGAGGGCCATGATCCCCCTCCTGGTGGAGGCCGCCGTGGAGGAGGCACCGGACGGCGGCGAGGCCCTGATGAGCCTCTACACCCTGGTCCGGCGGGACGAGAACGGCGATCTCTACATCATTTACAAGGCGGCCCACGAGGCGTTCATCCTGGTCAAGGACCGGGCCTGGAGTGACCGGCTGGCCCGCTACGCCGAGTTCCTCCCGGCCCTCCAGGAGGGTCTCCCGGTTCCCCCCGAGTACAAGGCCGAACGTCCCGGCACCGACTCCGACCTGAATGCCTACGACGTGGTCTACGTGGGAGGGGATGCCAACGCCGGCTCCAAGACCATCGCCATCAACCTCCCCAATGATCCCGAGGTTCAGTTCCAGCGGGGGGCGCGAAGGCTCCAGCTCAAGAATGCCATGAGGGCGAAGTTCGACCGGATCCTGGTGCCCATCGCCGAGGTCCTCATGGCCGAGGACCAGCGGGCGATGGTGGACTTCGACGCCTTCTTCGAAAACACCATGTTCCACGAGGGGGCCCAGGCTCTGTGGGAGGAATTCGGCACCATGCGTCCCCGGCTCCAGGCCGACCTGGACCGCCTGGCCGATCTGGGACTTCCCGTGGACATCGTCTACGAGCAGCGCCTGGACGTCATGGGGCTGGGAGGGTAGTCCGGTGAGGGGCGTCCGGGGGAGGGGTCGCCTTTTGCGGTGGCCTGTCCTCCTTGTCCTCATCCCGACCCTGACGGGCTGCTCCACCGGGGACCCGCCGGGACCGGAGGCCCCCGACCCGGTCACCCTCCCCTCCGCTGCGGACCCGGCCCATCCGTCTCCCTTTCCCTGGGATCATCTCCTGACCCCGGGGTCATCCGACGCATCTGGATCACCATGGCCTCCTCCGATCCCCACTACCTGCGCCGGGTTTCCCTCAAGATGTACTGGGACGGAGAGTCAGAACCCTCGGTGGCCATGCCCCTGGGGGACTTCTTCGGGAACGGCTTCGACAAGACCCACTATACGGCCGTCCCCATGGGCATCTCCAGCGGGGGGTTCTACTCCTACCTCCCCATGCCCTTCCGCACCCGGGCCCGCCTTGTGGCGGAGAACGGGACCGGTGACGTGCTGGACGCCTTCTACTTCAACGCCAGCGTGGAAAGGGGTGTGAAGCTTCCCGAGCCTCTGGCCACCTTCCACGCCGTCTGGAACCGGAATGCCCGAACCGGCTCCCGCCTTCCCCATCCGGTGCTTCGTGCCCGGGTGGCTGCCTACCGCTGGCACCTCCTGGATCCGGTTCGGTTCAGGGATTCCGTCCGGGTGGAGCTGGAGCACGGTCACGCCAACGAGGTTCTGGCCGACTACGCCACCACGGCCTACTGGTACCAGACCGAACCCCATGCACCCATCTCCCCCCGCCGCAGGACCGGCTCGTGCTGGACGTGAAGGTGCCGAAGGGGGCGTACTTCGCCGATTCCTTCCAGGTTGCCGGGGAAGCGGAGGGTGAGCGCATTCTCCGGATCCCCCGACCATGGGAGGCGGCGAGGCCCGATGGCGGCCGGCGGAGGGGGACTCCACCGGGTACGTGCGCCTGAATCCCCACTTCCAGCCCAGCGACTGGGTGGCAGCGTATGCCCGGACCTTCCTCCACTCACCGGACCACCGGTCGGCCGTGCTCCTCCTGGGAGCCGAAGATGCCCATCACCTCTGGGTGAACGGAGAGATGGTCTCCTCCCGCCAGGGGAGGAACATCTCGGTGCCCGACGACATGGAGATTCCGGTCAGGCTTCGGAAGGGCTGGAACCGGATCCTCCTCAAGGTGGCGGATCTGGACGGTGGCTGGGCCTTCCATCTACGGGCCGCCGACCCCACCGGGGAGCTTCGTTGGAGTCGTGAGCCTCCTCCCCCTCCTTCCGGGTGAGGCGGCGTCCTAAGCTGTGTAAAAACAAAACCTTATAGCAAGATGAGTGCAAAAGTACTGGCGCCTCCGGTACCTCTGATGGATTGAGATTGGCTCTCCCGGGACGAATCTTGAAAGTAGGATGATACGTCGAACGATCGGCACTGCTCCCGGAGGTACCAGGATGTTCAGAGTTGTAGGCGAGGGGCCCGGAGGGCTTGGGAGGATGTTCGGGACGGCCTGTCTGTCCATGGCTCTCTTCACGGCCTGTGAAAACGATGATGCGCTGACGGACCCCGAGCTTCCTCCGGCTCCGGTCACTGTGGAGGTCAGCTCCTCGGTGGATACCGTTACGGTGAGTTGGAGCCCGGCGACCTCCGCCGAATCGTACCGCGTCGAGCTGGTGGGAACCTCGACTCTTTCCAGGACCGCTGACGTGGCCGAGACCTCGGTCATCTTCACCGGGGCCGATGGCGTTCAGGACGGGGAGGACTACGAGACGACGGTCTACGCCGTGAACGCATCCGGAGAGACGGCCAGCGCCAACACCCCCACGGTTACGACGGACTATTTCCCCTGGGACGAGTACTTCGAGACCAGCCTGCACCGGACGGGGATGGGGAAGCAGACCTTCTACAATCAGAACCCCAACGGCGGTTTCGAACTGTTCACGGGAATTCCCTACGAGAGCCTGGTGTGCCGGGGGTGCCACGAGCCGGGGTTCGGAGGGACGGTGCAGGGCGAGCGGGGTTGTCTTTCCTGCCACGAAACCGACGATCCCCAGCTCGGCGCCGAGGTGGACGCCACCCTCACGGGCGCCTGCGGGACCTGCCACGGCCGGCAGATGGCCGAGGCTTTGAAGCATGGGATCTCCGACGTGCATCGGGACGCGGGGATGGACTGCATGGCATGCCACACCCTGGGCGACGTCCACGGCGACGGAAACGAGTACGACTCCATGCTGGAGCCAGGGGCCATCGACGCCAGGTGCTCCGACTGCCACTCCAGCCTTTCCAGCAACATCTACCACACGACCCACCAGGACGACATCGACTGCTCTGCCTGTCACATCCAGAGTGTCGTAACCTGCAACAACTGCCACTTCGAGACGGAAGTGGAGGCCCACAAAAAAGTGGCCTACGGCCAGTTCAAGAACTGGAAGTTCCTCCTGAACCGAAACGGAAAGGTGAACATCGGGAACTACCAGAGCGTCACCTATCAGGGCAAATCGGTGGTGGCCTTCGGACCCTACTACGCCCATACCATCGCCAGGGACGCCGTCAAGAGCTGCACCGATTGCCACCACAATCCCAACGTGACCGATTGGTATGGGGATGGCGTCATCGATGTGGTCACCTGGGACGCCACGGCCAACAACGCCAATGGCCGGAACCTCACCCACGCGACGGGGATCATTCCCGTGCCCCCCAACTTCAAGGAGGGTGGCATGAGGTTCGACTTCGTGGATCTGAACGAGCCAGACGGCACCGTCTGGTCCTTTCTCAAGACCGGGGCCGATATCTATCAGATCCTCTACGGCACGCCCCTTACCCAGGCTCAGATGGATGCGCTGAGGTAGAGGCTCTTCCCCCGGGGGCTCCCGCCCGTCTCTCGAAGGGCCTGCGGAGCTCGTCTGCAGCGACCGCCCTACATCTGGTTGGCCTCGAGGGCGATGCTGATATCGACCTCACCGCCCACGATGACGGTCTGAGCCCAGTTGGCCACGCCCACCTCGAAGTCCCTTCGGTCGATGGTGGTCTGGGCTTCGAAGCCGGCGACCTGGGTGAAGAAGTGCTTGACGGTGAAGTCCACCTCGGTGTGGGAAGCGTCCACGTTCCAGGGCTGGGCCTCGGGAGCCCCCTCGGGGAGCTTTGCCGGGATCAGCAGATCCCACGGGCCGGGATCCTGGCGGAAAGGGGAGGCGCCGTCATAGTGTGGGGGTGAAGAGGAGGATGTGCACCCCGAGCGGTGTCTCCCAAGATCCACAGGATGAGCATGACTCTTTCCAGGGACCCCTCAGATGCCCTCTCCCACCCCCCACCCTCGGAGGGTCTCCCCGAGCTCACGGAGGAAGAGGGACGTTTCCTTCACCGCGTGGTCCGGGACTCCATCGAACGCGGCCTGCAGGTGGGACAGCCTCTGGTTGTGGAGTCGGAAGAGACATCGGAGGCCCTCCGGGTTCCCTTGGCGACGTTCGTGACGCTCAAGAAGCGTGGGGGGCTGCGGGGTTGCGTCGGGAGCTACGTCCCCTGCCGTCCCCTGGTGGAGGATGTGGCCCACAACGCCTTTGCCGCCGCCTTCAGGGATCCGCGGTTTCCTCCGCTCCGGCAGGAGGAGCTGGGCGGGCTCCAGGTCCACATCTCCCTCCTCACCCCACTCGTGCCCCTGGACGTTGGCGGCCGCGGCGAGCTGAGGGAGTCCCTCCGGCCGGGTATTGACGGACTCTTCCTGGAAGATCCTCCCCACCAGGCCACCTTCCTTCCACAGGTCTGGGAGTCTCTCCCCGATCCCGAGGACTTCATCCGCCAACTCTTTTTGAAGGCCGGTCTGGGCCCGGATCACTGGTCCCCCACCCTGACCTTCAAACGCTACCGGGTAAAGGAGATCTGAGGTGTTCCCCGATCCATGGAAGAAATCCAGGCGGGAGAGGGAAGAGACGGTCTGCCGGTTGACCAGCGAGTCGGGAGACCCCTGGGTTTGCGCCCGGAAAGCCGCCATATTCCACGTTCAGTCAGGAGGAACAAGATGGCTGCAATGAAGCGATTGATCGTGGTGGGGGACCGGGTTCTCGTGAAACCCGGGGAGGGTGAGGACCGGACCAAGGTGGGACTCTACCTTCCGGCAACGGCCGTGGACAATCAGGCCGTGCAGACCGGGAGGGTCATGGCCGTGGGTCCCGGGACTCCCATCGGAGCCCCTGCCGAGTTGGATGAGGAGCCGTGGAAGATTACCTCCGGAGAGCCCCGATACATGCCGGTACAGGCGGAAGTTGGAGATTTTGCCATCTTCTTCCGGAAGGCCGCCGTGGAGATCACCTTCGAAACGGAGAAGTACCTGGTGGTGCCCCAGGCCGCCATCCTGGGGCTGGTGCGCCAGGAGGGTGAGCCTGCGGAAGTGGAGGACCCGGAGGAAGCCTAGCGTGAGTGCGGGAGGGGGGGTGCAGCGGCCGCCGGCCCGTCTACCCGGCCGGCCTTCCTCTCACGCTCTCACCCCGTATCGCTCCAGCCCCTCCTCCACCCTTTCCAGGACCCGCTCCGGCGTGACCTTCCTCATTCCTTCCGGACGAAGCCCGGGTTCAGCGCCGGTTTCTTCCCCGCCCGGACGGGAGTAGCCGTCCACCACCAGCTCCGTGAACATGCGGTACGGCCCCGACCTCCTCGGGTTCGTGGCCCCGAAGAGCCCGACGACGGGAACCTCCAGCGCCCGGGCCATGTGGAGGGGGCCGGTATCGGGGCTGATGGCCAGGGAGGAGCCGTCCAGGAGCCAGAGGAGTCTTCGCAGGTCCCGGGCCCGGGCGTCCACCGCGGAGCCCGGCGCGAGATTTCGGATGGCCCGGGCCATCTCGTTCTCCACGGGCGAACGACCTCCCACCAGGATGGGCTGAAGGCCGAGATCGCTCGCCAGAGCCTGCGCCACCGTCGCATACCCTTCGGGAGTCCAGTTCTTGGCTGAACGCGTGGTGGCCAGGACCAGGCTGCAGGCCGGTGCCGGCAACTCCTGGAAAAAGACCCTCTGCTCCTCCCTTTCGTCCGGCAGGATCCGGAGACCGTAGTCCACGGGCTCGGGGCGCACCCCCACGTAGCGAAGGAACTCGAAGTACTGCTCCTGGACGTGGGCGTAGCCCCATGGGTTCGGGGGAATCCGATGCGTGGTGAAGAGACCGTTGAGGTCCCGGGTCCTGCGCCGGTCGAATCCCAGCTTGATCCGGGCCGGGGTCAGGCCGGTGAGGACGCCGGCCTTGAAGTAGGTTTGAAGGTCCAACAGAAGGTCGAAGGACCCATTTGAATGCTCCCGGGCCACGGTGCGGAGCTTCCTCGAAGCCCTCCAGAGGCCCCCGGCCGACCGAGCGAGAGCCCCCGGTGTCGCCCCCCTCCGACGGTGGACCTGGACGACCTCGTCCACCGCCGAGAAACCCCGGGCCAGGGGCGCCGGACCCGGCTGGACGGCCCAGGTGATGTGCGCGTCGGGAAAGCTCCTCCGAAGGGCGTGCAGGACGGGAAGAACCATGACGGCGTCCCCCACCGCGCTGAGCATGATGACCAGGATGGAGCGGGGTTCCCGCAAGAGGGGCCCCGTGGGCGCCCAGGTGGAGCTTGCCCCTCCGGCATCCGTCTTCATTCCCTGGCAGTTGTTTTAAGGGCCGCCCACTCCCTTTCGCTGAGGGCGAGCCCCGTTCGCCTCTCCCACTTCTTGAGGGAACGCTGGAGACGCCCGAGCATGGGCTCCACGGTGACCGTTTCCCCTCGCCGGCCTACCTCGCACCGGTCCAGGTCCAGTAGGTGGGGATGGGGCGCCGCTCCTTCCCATCGCAGGAGGATGTTTCCTGCGTGAAGATCCCGGTGCCGGATCCCCGCTCCGGCCAGGGCGCCGATGAGCTTTCCGGCGGCCCGGAGCGCGTCCTGGCGCTCCTGGGCTCCCCCGGCCCCCTTCCGCTCCGTGTCGAAGAGGGCGTCGATGAGCTCCACGGCCCGGGGAATGAACTCGGTGATCAGGTCGGCCCGGTACAGCAACCGGGACGGGTAGATGGCCGCGGCCATCACCCGGGGCGTGGGAATGCCCCGGGCACGTGCGATCTCGCTGGCTCGAACTTCCCGAAAGGGGCGCAGGCGGCCCCACTTCAGGTATCGGTCCCCCAGGAGCCGTGACACCAGGCGACCTCCCCGCACATAATGCCGGACCGCCCAACGTCCGGAGTCCGGTGCGCCTTCCTCCCGGCGGATCTTGGCGGGGATGACATAGAGGGGAGCCCGGCCTTCCAGGACGAGGGCGTCCCTGGTCCGGGCCGCGGCATCATGAAGGGACTCCCCCCCCTCCAGGACGTAGCGAACCCAGGGCACGGCTTCCGGCCGGGTCAGCACCCTGGCTCCGGGATGATCCACGACTTCGAAACCCGGTTGGGTCCAGGCTTGACTCCTCGCCATCTCTTTCACTCTCAATCGCTGGTGCCGTGCCTCAGAGCCCACCACGTGATCCCGGCGCCCAGGAGGATCATGGGAATGCTCAGAATCTGTCCCATGCTCAGGGGAAGCCCCGATTCGAAGGGGACGTGTCGCTCCTTCACGAACTCGATGAGAAAGCGTGCCCCGAAGAGGATGGTGAAGAAGACTCCCGTGAGGAAACCCCTGGGAAGGTCCGGACCCTTTCTCCGGTAGAAAAAGAGGAGTACCAAGGAGAGAAGGAGGTAGCTCAGCGCCTCGTAGGCCTGGGCCGGGTGTCGGGGAACCTTGTCCACCCGCTCGAACACGAAGGCCCAGGGGACGTCGGACGGAAGCCCCAGAATCTCCGAGTTCATGAGGTTCCCCATACGGATGAAGAACCCACCCAGAGCGGTGGGGCCGGTGATGCGATCCAGGAGCCAGAGGTAGGGCTGATCCGGATGGTGGCGGCTGTAGATGTAGAGGGCCACCAGGATGCCGACGGCCCCCCCATGGCTGGCCAGCCCCCTGAAGCCCTTCCAGAAGGCCACGATCTCCAGGGGATTGGCCAGGTAGTAGTCCGGGCGATAGAAGAAGCAGTGGCCCAGGCGGGCCCCTACGATGGCGCCCACCATCATGTAGAGGAGAATCTTGTCCAGATCCCCCTCTGGCTTACCTTCCTTCAGGTACATCCAGCGGACCAGATAGAAGCCCACGCCGAAGGCCAGGAGCCAACCCAGGGAGTACCAGCGTAGGGGCAGAGGGCCCAGGTGGAAGATGACGGGGGAGACGTCCCAGTGGATCTGAGCGAGGATCGCTGGGCTCAAGACAACTCCTCCCGTTGTTGGTCGCCGGCTGGGGTATGGGCCGCCGGAAGATGGGTCCGTGTCCCGAGGTCGGCAAGCGGGGTGGAGGGGAGAGGGCTTGCACTCATCCCTCCCTGGGGTGTATCAGGCAGGTGGCAGCCATCTACGAGAAAATTTCGGTGGCTTTCTGGTCGTCCCTCCACCGGGCGGGCGCACCACCCCACCGGGTCCCGGCCCCATACCCTCGGTGAGTCATGACATCCATGAGTCGATTGATCTCAGTTCTTCTCCTCCCCTGCATCTTCGTCCACGTGTCGCCATTGGGAGCCCAGGAAGCCGCCCGGGAGGTCCCGAAGGGTAGCGCCATCTTCATCCATCCCGACGGGGCGGGCGTCTCGGCCTGGAGCGCTGTTCGCCTCCTCACGGTGGGACCCGACGGGACCATGGGCTGGGACCGTATGGAGCGGATGGGCGTTTACCGCGGGCACATGGGCAATTCCCTGGGGGCGACCTCCCACGGTGGGGCAACGTCTCATGCCTATGGGGTCAAGGTCCACTTCGATTCCTACGGGATGGACGGCGAGGCTCCGGTGAGGTCCCTTTCGGGTCGGCCGTTCAGCATCCTTACCGAGGCCCGTGAGGCCGGGCTGGCCACGGCTCTGGTGAACAGCGGGCACATCGCGGAGCCGGGCACCGGGGTTTTTGCTGCCAGTGCCCCGGCCCGACGGGCCACCGACACCATCACGCTCCAGATCATCGAGAGCGGTACCGACATCATCCTCAGCGGTGGGGAGATTCTCCTCCTCCCGGAGGGAGTCACGGGGCGGTTCCTGGCTCCGGGCATCAGAAAGGACGGCAGGAACCTCATTCAACGCGCCCGCGAGTTGGGGTACCGGGTGGTCTACAGCCGGGAGGATCTCATGGCCCTTCCCCCCGGGACCGAGAAGGTCCTCGGGGTCTTCGCAGCGGGTCACACCTTTCGCGATCGCTCAGAAGAGGCGCTCCGTGAGATGGGTTTTCCCCTCTACGCCCATTGGGCTCCCTCCGTGGGAGAGATGACCCGTGCGGCCTTGACGTTCCTGGAGCGATCAGGGCGGAGGTTTCTCCTGGTGGTGGAGGAGGAGGGCTCGGACAACTTTGCCAACAACAACAACGCCCAGGGAGCTCTCGCGGCCCTGGCACGGGCCGATGAGGCCATCGGGGTGGCCCTGGAGTACGTGGAGGCCAACCCCGAGACCCTGGTGATCACGGCGGCGGACAGCGATGCCGGGGGGATGGAGGTGTATCCGGTTCGCACCGGGGATCCCCAGGTGGAGGAGACTCCCCTTCCCGCCACGACCCGCAACGGCGCCCCGCTGGACGGCAGGGAAGGCACGGGCACTCCGCCCTTTCTGGCCCAGCCGGACCGGTTCGGCAACCGGTGGCCCTTCGGGATCGCCTGGGCTTCCTATGACGATGACCTGGGAGGGATCGTGGCCCGGGCCCACGGCCTGAACGCCGAGCTTCTTCCCACCAGCGTGGACAACACCGACATCTATCGGATGCTCTACGCCACCCTCTTCGGCGTCTGGCTGGGTGAGGAGGGCCGCTGAACTCGGGGCCATCAACTCTGCCTTCAGTCCCTACCGTCCCGGGCCTTTTCCGTCCCACACACCTCCTTCTTTCGTCCCCACCCCCCCCCGCCGGGAGATCGGATGCTCACGATGTCGCCGGCTTCGGCGTCGAAGGTGACCTTGGCCCCCAGGCGCTCTTCGGAGCCGTCCCTGATGAGGGCATTCTCACCGGGAGCTCCGTCCCCTCCCCCTCCGGCCCCCCTGGGTCCCTGCAGACGGCGCTCGGTGAGGAGGGTGACCCGGCCGGGAGTCAAAAGCTCAATGTCCCGGCGGAGGCCGTCTCCGCCACGGTGAAGGCCTTCTCCCCCGCTGCTCCGCCGGATGGAATACCGGGCTACCCTGAAGGGGTAGGCATGCTCCAGAGCCTCGACGGGAGTGTTCAGGGAGTTGGACATGTGAGAATGGACACCTGAAAGCCCCGGCCCTCCCGGTGCCGCACCCAGGCCTCCGCCGACGGTCTCGTAGTAGGCGAAGGTCTTCCCGGTCCGGGGGTCGGGACCACCCACCGTGGTGTTGTTCATGGTGCCCTGGGAAAGGGCGGGAGCCAGATGGGGAAGGGCCCGGGCGAAGGCCTGCAAGAGGACGTCGGTGATGCGCTGGCTCGTTTCCACGTTTCCCGCGGCTACGCTCACCGGCGGCGAGGCATTCACGAGGGATCGTTCGGGGAGGCGCAGCTCCACGCCGGACATGGAGCCGCCTCCCGCAGGAAGGGGCGTTTGCAGGAGCGCTTCCACCATGCACCGGATCACGTACCGGGTGGCCGAAGAGGTGATGGCCGCCACCGCGTTGATGCCCCCGGTCGTCTGGGGCGCCGTTCCCAGGAAGTCCAGGATCATCCTCTCACCCCGAACCTCCATGGCCAGCCGAATGGGGACGGGACCGGAGCCGAACCCGTCGCCGTCCATGAAGTCTTCGGCTTCGTACCGGCCGTCGGGGATTTCGCGGATGCCTGCTCCCACCAGGCGGTCGGCGTACCGGATGAGCCCGTTCATGGCTGCCAGGACCTCGCGCTCCCCCCTCCCCTCGACCATCTCCAGGAGTCGGGTTTGGCCCGTGTGGAGGGCCGCCAACTGGGCGTCCAGGTCCCCTGCACGCTCCACCGGTGTGCGGACGTTGGCCAGGATCGTCGCCCAGAGGTCCTCGTTTCGTACTCCCCTTCTGAAGAGGCGAACCGGAGGGATGCGGAGTCCTTCCTGGTAGATCTCCCGAGCCAGGGGCATGGACCCGGGAGACATCCCGCCCACATCCGAATGGTGAGCACGAGAGGCCACGTAGCCCAGGAGTGTCGGCTCCTGTCCGTGTACGGTGGAGGGGGCGCCCTCCTCTCCCGGGGCGGCTCCCCGGTCGCCGGGCTCACGCCAGTAGACGCCGGAGATCAGGGTGATGTCGGGAAGATGCGTCCCCCCACGGAAGGGATCGTTGAGAATCACCACGTCCCCCTCGGCCAGGGTCCCCAGCTCGGCCAGGGCCGCTTCCACACTCATGGGCATGGCTCCCAGGTGCACGGGCATGTGATCGCCCAGGGCCACTGCCACCCCCCTGGCATCGAAGAGAGCGCAGGAATAGTCTCTCCGTTCCTTGATGTTCGGAGAAAAGGAAGCCCTGCGAAGGGAAGCTCCCATCTCTTCGGCCAGGGCGGTGAAGAGGTGACGGTAGACTTCCAGGGTCACCGCATCCGGATCGGCATCCGGGGGATCGGGGGGTCGTGTTTCCATGGGTTGGCGCATCCATTAGGTTAAGAGTCTAAGCATTTGAACACGCTCCGGGACCGGGCCGCAAGGCCCTCCCGTGAGGCTATAGCGGAGGAAATCGTGGCAAAGGAGAACATGATCACCAGAGCTCGGGACGAGCTCTTCAGTCACATCAACCGTTGTGGCGTTCTCCAGGCCGATGACGACGATCAGCGGCACTGGATGGACGAGACCATCGACTATCTCGCAGAGCGCTACCCGGACCTGTCCGATGCGGATCTTCAGGATCTCTATGCCGTGGGCATGAGGTTCTGCCAGCCGGCCATTCCCCATGGCCACAGGCATTCCGGACCCGAGGGTGGGCAAGAGGACCCGAAGGCTGAGGAAGAGGAGTCGAAGGCGGAGGAAGACAACACCGCCGAGGAGGCCGGCGAAGACCTGGTGTCCCAGGAGGTTGCCGGCGAGACCGCATCTCAGGACGCTTAGGAAATCCAGGGGGACGGGGGTGCCCTCCACCCCCGATCCTCCGGGTTTTCACCTTCTTCCCACACCCCTGCCTGACGCGCCGGGCGTGAGCGGGTGGCGGCTGCGTCACCCCCTCACTATACTTGCCCCCCCGAATTTGCCAGGGTGACATACCTTCCCGGCTCCGAGGAGGGTTTCTGGCCCTGTCATCTTCCCCGAGGAGGCAGGAATGACGAGCCGACGCGATTTCATCCGAGCCACCGCTGGAGTGGGCATGGGAACGGCCCTGGGAGCGATTCCCACGGGGCGTCTCGAGGGGGCCCCTGCCGTGCTTGTCCGTCGTGTGATTCCCACCAGCGTGGCCAGCGCGAATGGCCGGGCGGCGGTGACGCGGGCCATCGAGGTCCTCAACCGGGGTGGGGATACCCTGGACGCCGTCATCCAGGGTGTGAACATCGTGGAGCGGGACCCGAACGACCGTTCCGTGGGCTTCGGGGGGCTGCCCAACTTCGATGGGGTCGTGCAGTTGGATTCCTCCGTCATGCACGGTCCCACCAGGGGAGCCGGCGCGGTGGCGAGTCTGGAAGGGGTGAAGACCCCCTCCAGGGTGGCCCGGGACGTCATGCGGTACACCGATCACGTCCTTCTCGTCGGTCCGGGGGCTCAGGCCTTCGCCCGCTCCATGGGATACCCCATCGAGGACCTCCTCACCGACGAGGCCCGGCGCGCCTGGGTGGGGTGGCGGGCCCGCATGAGCGACGCCGACGACTACCTCACCTCCGGGGAGAGCCTATACGAGCTCCCGGCCTTCGGGCCCGAGCCCGAAGCCGGTGACGGTCGCATTGACTCCCACGACGGGGTCCGGCCCCAGGGCACCATCAACTGCAACGTCGTGGATCGAAATGGGGACATCTCCGGCGTGACCACCACCTCCGGTCTGGCCTGGAAGATCCCGGGACGGGTGGGGGATTCGCCCATCATCGGAGCCGGGCTATACGTGGACAACGATGTGGGCGCCGCAGGCTCCACCGGGAGGGGCGAAGCGGTCATCAAGACGGTGGGATCCCACACGGTGGTGGAGTTCATGCGTTCGGGTATGCGTCCTACTGATGCCTGTCTCGAGGCCCTGCGGCGCATCGTGACGTTCACCGTGGAGCCGCGCCTCCTGGACGATAACGGCCGTCCGGCCTTCGGCGTGAACTACTATGCCGTGAACAAGAACGGGGAGTGGGGTGGTGCCAGCATCTGGGCCGGTGCCCGCTTTGCCGTGAGCGTGGACGGGGACACCCGCCTCGAAGATTCCGCCTACCTTTACGAGCGAGACTGATCAACGGCCATGACCCGAAACTCCTCCGCGGATCCACCGGAAGGAAGCCCCGCGAACCCTATTCGTCTCAGGAGAACGAAAAGGATCCTGGATCGTTACTATGAAGGGCGACGCCTCCCTTCGCCCGTGGAGGGACATCTGGATCTCCTGGGGATCCGGGAGGGGGAGAGGGGCACGGGCAGGGTTCTCCTGGAGTGCAACACCTCTTCCCTCCGTTTTCTGTTGGTCATTCCAAAGGCTACGCCGGAGGAGCGGGCCCAGGTCAAAGAGGCCGAGAAAGAGGGCGAAGACCCTCTCTGTCCCCGTCACGGATCCCGCCAAAGGCTTACCCGGTCCGCCAAAGGGTGGCTTTGCCCCCTCTGCGGCGTGTATTACGGGGAGATTTCCTGAGACGCCTCTCCCGAGCGACCACATTTCGTGCACAACTCCGTCACGGAAGGGCGGCGCCCCGCCCGGGAAGCGTCCGGATTCTCCCGGCCAGGGTGGTTCCCGGTGGTGCGGGACATTAGCTTTGGGCATCGAGGGGGTCGATCCGGCGCCAACGGGGGACCTCGACGCTCTACCCGGTCCACTTCGGAGCCATTTTCCAAGGAGATGCCCGTGGGGGAAGATCGGTTCCTCAGCTCCGAGGAATACGACGAGCAGGCACACAGGCTATACAACGACGGTGATTTCGACGGGGCCCTCGAGATGCTTCGAGAGGGCCTTTCTCTCTATCCCAACGCCGTCGATCTCTACGTCGGGATGGGGTATGCCCGGCTGGCCCGGGAGGAGTTTGCCTGGGCCAGGCGGACCTTCGAGCAGGCCCTGACCCTCGATCCCACTCACGAGGATGCCCTGGTGGGGATGGGAGAGACCCTCCTGCGGCTGGGAGAAGTACCCCTCGCCCTGGCCCTCTTCCGGGAGGTCCGAGCCATGGGGTTCGACGAGGACGTGGAGCTCATGCTCACCATGGGCAGGGCGCTCTTCCGGGAGGGGCTCCTCGCGGAAGCCCGGGATACCTTCGCCAAGGCCGTTTCCGTGCGTCCCGACTTCGCCGAGCTGGTGGCGGCTCTGGGCTACTGCCTGCATCGCATGGGTGACGAGATCGAGGCCAGTCGGCATCTGCGCCGGGCGTTGAAGTTGGATGCGGATCTCCACGAGGCCCGCGTGTACCTGGGCCACCTTCTCTACGATCGGGGAGATTGGGAAGCGGCGCTGCGGGAGCTGGAACGGGTGCCTCCCCCGGAGCACTGGGACTCCCTTGCGGTCTGGAGGATCATCGAGCTCAAGCGTGCCCTCTGGCAGATGGAACCCGGAGACACCCGGTTGTTGCCGTGGGAGAACCGCCTGGCGGAGCTGGAATCCTATGTGGACGAGGTGGACCGGCTCCTGGCAGAGATCGAAGCCGCCGTGAACGGCACGGACTTCGGTCCCGGCGCCGACGTGGGCCAGCTCGAGCTCTTTCAGGGCGGAGCCGGCGAGGAAGACACGGAGGTCCGGGTGGTTCGTCTCCCCGATGGTCGCAGAATCAGGGGGAGCTGGACGGAGATCGTACGGACCATGAGAGACCTGGCCGGGTTCTCCCATGAGTCCATGACTGACTACATGAAGCGATTGGCGGAGCGGTGGCACGAACAAAAGGGAGTTGAGATCCCCGCCACCGATCCCCGGAGCTTCCTTCAGGCGGCCCTCGACGAAGGGCTCCTGTCCCTCGAGGAGGAACGGGAATCATGAGCGCGGAGAGTCAGGATGTCCTGGTGCGGTTCCACCGGGCCCTTGTGAGGGAGATTCAGGCGAAGAACCCGGAACACCTGGCCTTGGCCTTCACGGTGGCCGAGATCTATCAGAACCTGATCCCCTACCGGACCCATCGGGACGAGTTGGGCGTGGAGATGAACGGGGACTACGAGCATGCTCTCCTCAGGGTTCTGGCCGGGGAGGGAGATTTCCTGTCCATCGAATCCAGGACGGCACGGCACGAGATCCGGGAGGAGTTGGAGTCGCCCAACCCCAATACGGGGCTCTATCGGGACTTCGCTGCGGCGGACGTCCGACTCAATCCCGAGAAGATCGACGAGGCCCTCGGGTGGATGGATGAGGAGACGGAAGACGAGCAGGAGGCCGATGCAGAGGACCAGGACGAATTCCGTCCCCAGCAGGGGTTCGAGGCCGAGGAGTTGAGGGCTGTAGAAGAGGCTTCCAGCGAGCTTGCGGAAGAAGGGGCGGACGGCGTGCCGGAGGGCGTGGAAGAGATGGACCGGATCGAAGAGACCCACGGCGTCGATGACATGGCCGGGATCTTCGGCGGGGAAGGGGAGACCGAAGCCGAACTTGATTCCCGGGTCCGACCCCCCGAGGTTACGGATGAGCCTGAGGGTGATGAAGAGACTGCGGAAACGGGGGTGGAGGGTTTCGCGCCGGCCGGGGACGAGAGCTTCCAGGCGGAATCCGAGCCCGGGGAGGCCGAGGATTCCGGAGATGCGGCCCCCGAAACCTGCCCCTGGTGCAGAGAGAACCTTCCCCATCGAGGGGGGGTAAAGTTCTGTCCCTTTTGTGGAAGCAATGTGCAGATGGTTCCTTGCCCCGAGTGTGGGGAGGAACTCGAGCTGAACTGGCGCTTCTGCGTCGCCTGCGGAACGGAGGTCGCGTCGTGACTAGGTCCATGCGGTATCTTTCTCCCGTGATGATTCTTGCCCTGGCCGCTTGTGGTGGCGGGGATGCCCCTGCAGCCGATGACACGGAGCCGGCTGCCCAGGAAACGGCCCCCGCGGCCGAGGAAGCGACCCCCGCCATGGACATGGAGCTCCCCGAAGGCGTCACGGCCGCGATGGTGGCCAGGGGAGAGACCGTGTTCGGTGGCGAGGGAATCTGCTACACCTGCCACATGCAGGGTGGTGTGGGCGGGCCTCTGGCTCCCAACCTCACCGATGACGAGTGGATCAACACCGACGGGAGTTTTGAGGGAATCGTCAACACCGTCATGACGGGCGTCCCGGAGCCGGTGGAGCATCCCGGGATCATGCTTCCCAAGGGAGGTACGGGCATCTCCGACGAGGACGTGCGGGCGGTGGCGGCTTACGTCTGGACGCTGAGTCGTGGCGGCTGATCCCACGTGAACGGTATTTGGGAGAGGCCGGCCTCCCTCCCGGGGGCTGGCCTCTTCCTTTTTCTGCTGCTTTCGTTGCCCGTTCTGGGATGCGCCGGGGACAAGGGGGAGGAATCGGCCGGGGCCCGGGATTCGGCCCGTGACCTGCTGACGTCCTCGGACCCGGGAGTGCACAGGGTGGTGCTGGGGGGGAGGGGCGCCGAGGAGCACGCCGTGCCCCTCCGGGTGGAGGTCCGTCCGGGAGATGCCGTGGAGTTTCTTTCCGTCGATCACCGGGTTCATATGGTGACCTTCCCACGAGATTCCATGTCGGCGGCCATGGTGGACTTCTTCGAAGAAACGGGCCAGGGTCCCAGCCCTCCGCTGGTGACCCGGGGGAGTCGCTTCGTTCTTCGGTTGGAAGGGGCCCCTCGTGGGCGCTTCTCCTTCGTAAGCCGTGGCCATGGCGGACGAGCCGTGGGATGGGTGGTGGTGGGTGGCGGCATCGATTCCCTTTCACAGCCTCCCGAATGAGTTTTTCCGGAGAGTGCCGTGGCGATGGGGCCCCGATCCGCCATCCTTTCCCAGGTCGTCCCCACATGTCATGTTGGGAGTGCTTCAGAATCATCCCCGCGACAATGCAAACCGCATCACGATCCCGAGCAGGGAAAGTCGACAATGGCTGAACGTAGGACGATTGGTCAGATACTGATGAGCTTCGGGCGCATCGACGAAGATGATGTCGGCCGTGCCCTGGAGTACCAGAGAGAAAACGGTGGCTACTTCGGTGAAGCCCTCCTGGCCATGGGCTTTGTGTCCCAGGAAGAACTGGAGTGGGGCCTGGCTTCCCAGTTCGATCTGCCCTACGTCTTCCCCGAAGCGGATTCAATCGATCCCGAGGCAGCCAGCCTCGTCTCTCCGGAATGGGCCTTGGCCCATCTGACCCTACCCATCATGAAGACTGCCGAGTCCCTCACCGTGGTGGTGGATTCCCCCATCAAGACCGAGGCAGTGGATCAACTCCAGGCTCGCACGGATCTGAACATCGAGCTGGCATTGGCGTCACCGCACCTCATCCGTGAGTTGATCAGGCAGGTCTATGCTCGAGCTGCTGCCCAGGAGGATCTGGACAAACCGACCCCGACCTCTCTCCGGGAGGTTTTTTCCATGGCCATGGACGCGGCATCGACCCGCTTCGGAATCTCCACCCGGAAAAGCCGGGCCTGGGGATGGTTCGACGACTCGGGACAGATCCGTCGTCGCCCCCTGGAGGCCGGATGGGAGAGCGAGCTGGACCAGATGATCTCTCCCGGAACGGAGGAGAATGTCCGGGAGAAGGGGCGGGCGAACTGGACCGCCCAGATGAATCGGGAGGGCATGGTGAGTCCGGTGGAGGTCCGGTACATGGGAGATGAGACGGGAAGGGAATTCCTGTTCAAGCCCGTGCAGGAGCACTCCATCCTGAAGGAACGGTTTACCCCTCCACCCTCGGGAATCCTTTCCGAGATCCGGATGCTGGCCCGCTCGGGCTCGGCCCGCTTCGTGCTCCTCACGGAGCCCGAAGACCTGGGGTATGAGATCCTTCCCCATCTTCCCCTCCTCGTTCTGGATCCTTCGTGGCGAAGCATCTACGTGAACGACAAGGGCGGTGAGGCGGCGGGAGAGGCATTTTCCCTCGAGCTACCCGAGGACTCCTCGACCTGGCAGGAAGAGCTGGAGGCCTTGCGGGTCTTCCACTTCGACGTGGTCACGGTGGACCTGTCGGGCCCGCCGGCAGACTGGCTGGAGGACTCTTTGGACATTGCCGCATGCGCCTTCGTCCGTTGGCCCCAGGAGAAGAACCTCAGGACGGCCTACGATGCGGGGATCCGCTGGGAGTTGAAGATGAAACGACTCGAAGGGGATCACCTGGAGTGGGCCCTGGAGCCGATTCACGGATAGGCTCGTTGCCGGAGGAGGCGCGGATTCAATGGCCCGCCGCGCCATGAGGCGAAAGACCGAGGCCCGGGGTGCAGGCAAGCGGCCCACCCTCGAATGGATTGGCACAGTTTCTTAGAGATCAGCGGAAGCGGATATGGCCCAGATCGATCAGTTCTTGAAAGTGATGGTAGAGAAAGGCGGTTCGGACCTGCACCTCACAACGGGGGCTCCCCCCGTGATGCGGGTCCATGGGCAGATGCAGCGCCTGAAATTCCGGGAACTGACGCCGAAGGACACGGAGACCCTCATCTATGAGATCATGGAGGAGGAATGGCGGATGCGGTTCCTGGAAAACCAGGACTACGATTTCGCCTACGAGATCGAGGGATTGGCCCGTTTCCGGGTGAACGTGTTCTGGCAGCGGAAGGGGCTCGGGGCCGTCATGCGGACCATTCCGTCCGACATCCTCACCGCCGCCGACCTGGGCCTGCCCGAGGCCGTCCGGAAGTTCTGCATGATGACCAAGGGGCTCGTCCTGGTGACCGGGCCCACCGGGTCGGGGAAGTCCACGACTCTTGCTGCCATGGTGGATCTCATCAACGAAACCCGGACCGACCATATTCTCACCATCGAGGACCCCATCGAGTTCACCCACCCCAACAAGAAGTGCCTGGTGAACCAGCGGGAGATCAGCACCAACACCAAGAGCTTCACCAACGCCCTCCGTGCGGCCCTCCGCGAGGATCCTGACGTCATCCTGGTGGGTGAGATGCGGGACCGGGAGACCATCGAGTTGGGCATCACCGCTGCAGAGACCGGCCACCTGGTCTTCGGAACCCTCCACACCAACTCTGCGCCCAAGACGGTGGACCGGATCATCGACGTGTTCCCCGCCGACCAGCAGGCGCAGATCAGGGCCATGCTCGGTGAGTCCCTGAAGGGTGTGATCTCCCAGGTTCTCCTCCGATTGAAGGGTGGGAAGGGTCGGGTGGCGGCGCAGGAGATCATGGTGGGTACGTCGGCCATCGCGAACCTCATCCGTGAGGGCAAGATCCACCAGATTCCCTCCCTCATCCAGACCGGCAAGAAGGACGGGATGCAGCTCCTAGACCAGCACATCCTCGAGTTTCTCATGTCCGGCCAGATCACCGCTACCGAGGCCTACATGAGGGCCCATAACAAGACGGCGTTCGTGCAGTATCTGGAGAAGGAGCCGGAAGAAGAGTTTGTGTGATCGGGAGTGGAGTGCCTGCTCCGTGAAGGGGGTGCGGCGCGTTCACCCGAAAACCGAAGCGGAGACGGACGCCCATGTTCCCGCAGACCACATCCAGGCTCATGGATAACCCATGCACCGCGGGAGGGTAGGCGTGAGACGGAATTCCCGAAGCGACCCTCCGGGAGCGGAGCGCACGGGCGGGGAGCGAGGGGACCCCCTTCACGCCTCCCCGGGTTCCCGCGCCCTTACACGAAAAGAATTCGATGAAGTCATCCGCCGGGCCGCCGAGCTCGCCGTCTCGGAGCCGGAGGGAGACGATGCGGCTCTCACCGAGCAGGACCTCTTCCGTATTGCCAGGGACGTGGGGCTGGAGGAGCGGCACGTTCGCAAGGCCCTTGGTCAAGTCCGATCCTCTCCTCCTACCGGTAGAGGGCCGGTGTCGGCCCTCTATGGGCCGGAGTTCGTTGTGGCTTCCAGGGTCGTGCCCGGTGACTTGAAGGACCTCTCCGCCAAGATCGACGAATTCATGGTCGCCGGTCGGCTCCTCCAGGGCGTTCGTCGGACTTCGAATCTCCTCCAGTACCGACCTTCGGTGGATTGGGCGTCCCAGGTGGCTCGGGCGGCTTCATCGACGTCCCGGAAGTACTATGTGGCGTCGGCGAAAAGGGTGGAGGTACGCCTCCAAAAGCTTGACGATGTGAGCACCCTGGTGGAAATCGAGGTGGAGCCGGGGACCCGGGACGACTACCTGGCAGGAGGGCTCGTCGGCGGAATCGGTGGTGGGGCCGGGGCGGGAGTAGGAATCGGGCTGGCCGTAGCCGCCGCGGGTCCGGTGGCCCTGGCTGTGGCGCTGGGAATCGCTTCGGGCTCGGCCCTCTTCGGCGGCATCTGCTGGGCCACGGGATACTATCACAAGAGGAGGCTCCTGGAGGTCCGTGCCGAGGTGGAGGGCATCCTGGACCGTTTGGAGGCGGGAGACACCCTGGAGCCTCCCCCGCCCTCCTGGCGCAGATGGGTGAAGCGACACTTCCACGGTGTGGCGAAGGACCTCCTGGGCGAAACGGATTCCCAAGGCCGCTGATCGGCCGAGTTGCCCGGGTCGGCGCGATGGCCAACATTTCTCTCCATGATCCTGGCCCCCATCGCTGACCGGAGTCTTCGAGCCGCTGTGCGACGCGCCGCCCTTCCCGAGGAGGACGTGCTGCATTCTGCGGAGGACGTTGTTGACGCCCTCCGTTTCGGCTTTCCCCGCCTACTGGTCTACAGCCCGGGGGACGGGGCCTGGTGGCCCGAGCTGGCTGCCCCGGGTCACCCACCGATTCCCACCCTGGTGGTCACCTCTCCGACCCTGGAGAGTTGGGAGGTCGCCTGGCAGTCAGGCGGGCTGGCGGTGCGAAGGGTAGACGACTCCGCCCTGCGCTTGCGGAGCCTCATGGGGCTGACCACCGGCAGGGGGTGGTGGTGGGTGGAGAAATTCTTCGACGACATGGTCAGGGTCGTGGGCCGAGGTCTTCCATCGGGAGTACGGGGGCTTGCCCGCAGGGTCATGGAAAGCCCCACGCGCTACATTTATCTGGACGATCTGGGGTGGGTGACGGGCCTCACTCCCGGAGCCCTGAAAGAGCGGTTCCGGCGAAGGGGTCTTCCTTCCCCGGCCCGGTACCTTCGCTGGTTCAGGCTCATCGCCGCGGCCAACATTCTTCGGGACCCGGAGGTGAAGACGCTGGAAGCGTCCCATCGTCTCGGATTCTCCTCCGACGGCAATTTCTGTCGTTGGGTACGAACAACCTCCGGCCTCTCTGCTTCGGCGCTCCGAAGGCCCGCCGGGCGCACGGTTCTACAGGTCAGGTTGGCCGAGAGTTGCTTTCCGGAGGGATCCCTGGAGAAATGGAGCTCCCTGGAACCCCTCTTCCTGAGGGCCGTGGCCTGAGGGGATCCCTGCCCCCGGACCAAAAACGAAGAGGCCCCCCTCGATGGAGGAGGGCCTCGTTCGGTCTACCCTCCTGGGGGGGAGGGTGGAAGGCATCCCGGTCGTCAGGGCCTCGTACGCCGCTGGCGTCGTCTCTCGCGCCGGATGGCGGCCTCCCTCTTTCTCTTTCGCTGTGCGCTGGGCTTCTCGTAGAAGCGACGCTTCCTCAGCTCCGAGTAGAGTCCGGACCGCTGAACTTTCCGCTTGAATCGACGAAGAGCCCGGTCGAGGCTCTCATTATCCTTGACGATGACTTCCAAACCGATCACGCTCCCTTCAGGTACAGTTACATCAAGACAAGCTCTTAAAACTAGAAAAACCGAGCCGCTAGGGCAACCGCCCTTCTCGGTGCAGGGTGTGGGCGTAAAGGGCATAATCCCGGTCGTGGGCCAGGTAGTCTTCGGCCCAGACCTCGAAGGGAGGAAGGGGGAGATGATCTTCGATGAACTCCACCACCATCATTGCGAACTGCAGAACATCCTTGGTCCCGAAGTCGAAGGTCTCTCCTTCCAGGACCTGGTCCACCGCTTCCTGAAAGTCCTCGGGCCGGACCAAGGCGATGAAGTGACAGACCTGGTCCAGACGATAGGAGGCATACAGGGAGCGCAGCGTTCCCATGTCCGGTTCCTCGGCGGCCTCCCCTTCGGGCCACTCACCGACCAGGTCACGGGAGTTCTCCTTCAGCAGGGACCGAAACCACCGTCGGAGCCGGGGTGGAGCTCCGGCGTCTCTCTCCCGGGTGTGGAGAGCCGATGACAGCAGACCCGAAAGGAGGGGCCGCCCGAGTCCACGAGCCTTGTCGTCGATCTCCGACTCGGAGTCCTCGAGAAAGATGTTTGCCGTGCGAACCTCGTCTTCCTCCAGCTCTCCGTCCTTGGGGCGAAAGGAGAAGTACCCGTGCCATCGTCCGTCGTCCCCGCGGAAGCTGACCAGGAAACAGGCCCAGCTATCCCCTTCCCGTTCCAGGAAGCCCACCGACCGGCGTCTCAGGCGTTGCAAGGGGATCGAGCTCTCCCGGTGATGAAGGAACGAGAAACGGACATCGGCGCTACCCGGAACGTGAAAAGATGTTCGGAGACGAGTCGGCTTGCAAGCGGTTCAGAGGCCCGAAGGAACGATCGCGTGAGGTGATGATTTCTTCCTTGCGCAGGCGGTAAACATTTGGTTATCCTTGCAATCCCTGCCTTTTCTCGTGGGATGACAACGGAGGCCGGTTCTCCATGGCAGAGCTGTCCCCAGATTTTACTGCGCCCCAGTCCGCCTCCCGCCCGGAGGCCATGGCCGACGTTCCGGGCGTCTGTGAGTTGACCCTCACCCGGGCCGTGGTTCAATACCGCAATCTCCATGAGGTGGATCTCCCGGAAGGCCGCATCGAGGACGTCGGAATCGGCCTCGTCCTGGAGGGGCAGTTCGCCTCTGCGGCACAGGTGCTGGATCTCGGCAGCGCCAAGGTGAAGCAGTTGGATCTGAGCACCGAGCTGGTGATTCTGGATTGGGTCTATGAGCCCACCCTGGATCATGTGAACCGCCTGTTGAGTGTGGCGGCAGATCCTTCCACGGAGGGGGATGCCGGGCGAAAGGCCCTGGGTCCCTACTGCTTCGATCTGGCCTTGAGGGTCCTGCGGAGGGCGGGGTACGGCCCCCTTTCCCGTCCCACGCTCCTCAGGATCGGGTTTCGGGATATCTGCCGTGACCTGGATCTTCACGAGGGCACGTCGGTTCGTATCGCCATGGGCCGAGGCCGCCTGGTCCGAGGAAGTCTGGACTGTGACAAGAATGCCCTGGTATTCAAGACGGGTTTTCCCGATCCCGATGCTGTCCTGGAGGATGCCCTTTCGGCGGCCTTCCCGGGCAAGGATATCCGGAGGGTCCCGTCGGAGCAGGGTACCGACGGCCTGTCGTACCAGGTACGCTTCCCCCTCCCTCTGACCTTCCTCGAGGCCCGGATGATGGTTCGGACCATACGGGAAGGCCTGGGTCAACTTCTGGCACGTTTCGAACCCGAGAGGTACCGGGCCCTGCAGGAGGTCCTGGAGACTTTCGGCGCCCGGGAAACGCTTTCCCGCCTTTACTTTCGGGACCCCTCCGAGCCGGCTCAACCCCTCACCCATCCGCCCATCCTGGGCGGAACGGTCGTGCACTGAGGCCTCTGGCGCCCATGGTGGATCTCTCGGCAGGCTCCCGGCGCGACGCCCCATCTGCCACTTCCGCTGCACGGCTGATGGAGGAAGATCCCGCCCTGGAGGTCCGGTACCAGGAGTACAGGCGTCGCCAGGCAAGGGACCTCGCATCCGCACTCCCCCGAGAAGCCATTCGCCCTCTTCACGCGAAGGCTCGCCGCTGGGCGTCGGAGATCGGTTTGAGGGCCGGAGGGGATCCTCTGGCCACCTTCACCCTCTTCCTGGAGACTATTCTCCCCCTGCCACCCTTCGACGTCTGGGCCCATGACAGGGCCGTGCATCTGGCAGCCCATCTCCAGGAGGAATTCGGGCCTCCTCGCATTCCCACGCCCGGCACTCCGCCTGTGACCGTGGAATCCAGGGGGGTGGAGATGGGAGGACGGAGGTGGCGGGCAACCCTCAACGTTTCCCGGAGGGAGGAAGCCTGGCGCGGGTTCATTGCCTTCACGCCACTGGAGGGAAACGACCCTGTGAAGACCGGTGAGATTTTCCGTGAGGACGACCCGGAGGAGATCAGGGAACGGTTCAGGGGCTACCATGTTCGGACGCTGCGAGCCTTCCTGCGGTCCGTGCTTCCGTAATCGCTGGTTTTTGTAAAAAACCCGTCACGACGCCCTCCCCCTTTCACACTCCCCGGTCTCGCAAAGCCCCCTTCGCTATTGCACTTACGATTTAAAGATTTCAAAAATTCCATTTCACTGGGATCTCAGGAACAACTGATTTTTCAAAAACCGCCAACTCTTTAAGTCTTTGTGGCTAAAAGACTTAACTCGTTCCGGACCTTTCGGGGCATACTTCAGGAAAGGGTTGCGTGCCCCAGAATCTCCCTTTAATTTCGAAGCGGTCGATGATTTTCGGTTCTCCGGCACTCCCTGACGCCGTCGGCTGCGCCAGAAGCCCGCCTGTGAATTCCGGAATATTTTTACCCAACAACCGTAACGAGGTAGACTCGATGTGGGAGACCCGCTCCGTCCAGATCACCGTTCGGCTCCCCCGGGACATCGCTGCTCAGGCCGAGGAGGTCCAGCAGACCGATCCTGACTTCTTGAGCCGGGTGGTCCTCTACGGACTGACGCGGCGATCCATCTACCGGCATCTTCGGGAGCGGGATGAAACGGCGGCCACCTCTCCGGATTCTCCACCCCCTCCCCCTGCCTGACGGCCGATCCAGACTGCAGCCTTCGGAGAGAGCGGGTCCCGGCAGACCCGCTCTCGTTTTTTCTTACAAAGCTTGACGCTCCTGCCAACATGGCATAAACGTATGTTGTGTCATTCCCTGGGACCCGGAAGTGGAGGTCGAGGGTGAGGTCGGAGGATCAGCGTCCGCTGGCAGAATCGAGGGTCGATGACCCGGAGGAGGTGCTCCGGGCCAAGTACCTGGATTACTGCTCGGCCCAGGTTGCGGACATCCTCCTTCTGCTTACCCCCGACGAGATGTATGTGCTGGCGGAGGATGCGGCCCGTGACGCCGGGGAGACGGGAGCGCTGGGCTACGACAGAATCGTGGCGCTGGCCACGGGAAGGGTCTCAGAGAAGCTGGCCCTGCCCCCCTTCGAGGTCTGGGCCCGGGATTACCAAGCCAATCCCGACCGTTACGATCAGTACCTCATGGGCCTCTGGAAGTCCGACCTTTCCGAAGCATCTGACGACTGACGCTCCGGACGCCCGGTACCGGGAGCCTCCCCCTTTCGCAACACCCTTCTCTAGAAGGGAAGGTCGTCATCCGGCTCCGAGATAGGAGGGGCCGATCCACCGCCCTGGGTGTCTGAGGGTCCGCCACCGGAGCCGCTCCCGTATCCCCCGTCCGCCGGACCCCCGGTTCCGGATCCGAGCATGACCATCTCGTTGACC
>CAYXGM010000055.1:0-27968 GCA_964464555.1 uncultured Gemmatimonadaceae bacterium
GAGCTGGGCCCCGTGGTCATGGTGGGTGACGGCGTCAACGACGCCCCGGCGCTGGCGGCGGCCACCGTGGGCGTGGCCATGGGAGCGGCGGGAAGCGACACGGCGCTGGAGACGGCCGACATCGCCCTCATGGGGGACGATCTCTCAAGGCTCCCCTATCTGGCCAGGCTCTCCCGGCGGGCACGATCCGTCATCCGCCAGAACGTGGCGGCGGCCATCCTCGTGAAATCGGTATTGGCCCTGGGGATCCCCTTCGGCATGGTCTCCCTGGTCACGGCCGTGCTGGTAGGGGACATGGGCCTTTCCCTGGTCGTGATCCTCAACGCTCTTCGGCTGGGTTCGGTGGAGGGGTAGCCGCTCAGCGACCTGCCAGGCCCCGGAGAAACCGCCTTACTTCATCCTGGTCCCAGTTGGCTGCCCCCCTGCGCTTGAGGACGATGCGCCCGGCCCGGTCTACGATGAAGGTGGTGGGCAGGGCCTCCAATCCGAAGGCATCGGGCATCTCCTGAACCTCCAGGAAAAAGGGAAGATCGAAGCCGTACATGCGGCGGAACTGGTGCACGGCCCTGGACTCCTCCGGAGAGACGAGGAGGAAGACGATGTCCTCCTCCTCCTCCTCCTCCAGGGAGTCGCGAAGGGCCTGGATTCCACCCATTTCAGTGACGCAGGGCTCGCACCAGGTGGCCCACATGTGAATGAAAAGAACCTTGCCCCTGTGCTCTTCCAGGGTCGTGGCGGATCCCCCCAGAGGCCGGATGCTCCACTGGTAGTCGGCTTCGCCCAGCCCCTCCAGGGAATGCTGAACAAGGGACGTGTCGGCGGGGACCGGCATCGAGCCCGGAATTCCCGGCGGACAGGCTGGCGGACCCGCTACACGTCGGGAAACCTCGGCCCGGCTTTCGGCACTCTCGAGGGCGCCGGGAAGGGAAAGGGCAAGAAGGGCGGCCAGGGCGAGGATGCCCCGGCCGCCGGCTCCCGAACTGCGTCGAAAGGTCATGCAACACCCTCTCCTAACGGCCACCGGTGAGCCGGATCCCGGCCATGAAATACCGGCCGTAGACGGGCCCGTAGACGTAGGCCGTATCGAAGCTGTCTCCGAAGGGGTTGGCAGGATCTACCAGGGGGCTTTCCTGGGCCCAGTCGAAGAGGTTCTTCACGCCGGCATAGATCTCCCGTCCCTCACCCAGATCCAGCGACGCCTGCAGGTTGTGGATGCTGTACGTGGGGGAACGGGTGTCCCGCTGGAAGGGTGAATCGTACTCCGGCATCTTCCTGGGACCCATCACTCTTCCGGTGTAGTCCAGCGTGAGACCCACGGGGAAGGTATAGGCGACCGTCCACACGCCCTTGAAATCCGGTGCGAACTCCATATCCTCCTTGAAGCCCTTCTCCTCGGTGAACACGTCCTGGTAGGTGATGCCGAAGGAATAGAGGAGGGGCAGATCAGCGAAGTTCTGGTTGAAGGCGAAGGATACGCCCCGGGAGATGGATTTCCCGGCCAGATTCCGGAACACGATGAGGTTCGGATCCACATCGTAATCCGCCACCAACTGGTTGCTGAACCGGGTATGGAAGATGTCCAGGTCCACCATCATGGGGTTGCCCCCGAACTCCAGGATCTGGTTCACGTTTCCGGTGACGCTCCAGGACCGCTCCGGGTCCAGTTCCTCGCCGACGACCAGGTCCCGGCTCCCGTGGACGATGCCGGCGAAGTCCTCGCTGAAGGTGTTCACCACCCGGAATCCGGTTCCGAAGTTCACACGGAAGGTGGTGTTTCCGTACGCCGAAGGGCTCAGCTTCACGGAAAGCCTGGGAGAGGGGATGATCCCATGGTTCTCGTGATGGTCCAGCCGCATCCCTCCCAGTAGCGTCCACATGGGTGAGGCGAAGTATTCGTCCTGCACGAACACCCCGGGAATGAACCGATCGTAGCTCTGGAGCGTCGCTACGGTGTTGTCGTCGTGAACCAGGTGTCGAGCCGTGAGCCCCAGAAGGTAATTGTGCTTGGTCCCCAGCGTCCCGGTCCTGGTGAGGTTGCCGAAGTACGTGTGGAACTCCCCGATGTAGGGGGTATCGGCGTACATGGCGTCCTGGTCGTGCCAGGCGTAGGAGAAGTCCAGCTTCCAGTCTCTGGCCATCCGGGGTTTGAGGGTTCCGATGAGCTCCACCCGGTTGGTGTAGATGGACTCGCCATAGATCGCATCGCTCCCCCGGTCCTGCTCTCGCCATTCACTGACCCCACCCCACCGGTCCTCGTAGTAGTACTTGGCCGCCAGACCGAAGACCTGCTGGCCCTCGGGCTGGTAGGAGACCTTCCCGAAGAGGGTTGCCGTGTTGTTCTTGGGGATGTCGGAGAAGTTGTCCCCGTTCTCGTCCAGGAACTCGTCCATGAGCTGGACCGAGCCGCTCAGGGAAGCTCTGAAGGTGGAGGCTTTCGGAGTGAAGGCGAAGTCGGCGATCCGCTCTCCGGTGCTCCGGGTCCGGAGATCCACGGTGTAGCGCGGAGCGAACCGAAGATCCTTGGTGATGACATTGATGACCCCCCCCATGGCCTCGGAGCCGTAGAGGGTGGAGGAGGGTCCCTTGAGGATCTCGATCTGCTCGATCATGGCGGGGTTGATCCCGTTCAGACCGTACACCGTGGCCAGTGAGCTCATGATGGGCATGCCATCGATGAGAACGGCGGTGTAGGGTCCCTCCATCCCGTTGATGCGGATGTTGTTGGTGTAGCAGACGGCACAATCCACCTGGACGTAAAGGCCGTTCACGCTCTCCAGGGACTCCATGAGATTGTTGGTGGTGTTCCGTTTCAGGAACTCCACGTTGACCACGTCCACCTTGACGGGGGACTCGGAGACGAAGGTCTCCTTCATGGTCCCTGTGACCACGATGGGGTTCAGGGTGATGGCCGAGGCGGCCAGATCAACGCTCACCGGTGTGCGTTCTCCGGGCCGGACGTGAAACGTATGTTCCACCGCCTCGAATCCCATGGCCGTCACCAGGAGCACATGGCTGCCCGGCTCCAGTTCGGCCAGAAAGAAGCGTCCCCGGGCATCGGCTTCGTGGACCTGCGTTCGTCCCTTGATGGACAGTTGAGCGAAGGGGACGGGCGCCCCCTCACTCAGGATCTGGCCCATGGCAGCGCCGAAGGTGGAATCCGGCGGGGCCGTGGCCTCGGTGAGGGCGAGGAACGGGTGGAGGTCCGAGCCCGGGGCGGACGCTTCCGCGGGAAGGGGCACGGAGATGGACAGGAGGACTGCGAGAACAACGCTATGGGTAGCAGGCATGCGTAGGCCGCCTTCTCTTTTCTGATTGAATCGATGCGGTGGGCCCTGACCGCCAGGGACTCACCGGCTTCGAGGTTTCTGCTGGCTCCGTCGGGAAATGCCGTCGGATCTCAGAGGGAAGGCGGGCTGCGGGGTTTGGGTGAGGGAAGCGGCCTCTCGAGGTCGATGGCCCGTGGGGCCTGGTGCTCCCTTCCGGTCAGAAGCCGGCGGAAACACGGAAGGGAGGGCGCCGAGGCGTCCGGAGCCCAATGGTTGGCGGCCTGCTGAATGCAGATGAGATGGTTGTGGGGGAGGCCGTGGGTGCCGGGGTGGCGGTGGTCCTGGATTCCGGTCCGGGTGTCCTCGGGCCAGATGTCCAGGACAGGGATGACGCCGGAGAGGACGGGGAGGAGGCCTACGATGAGTAGGGCCGCTCCCTTGCCCAATCCCGCCAACCCTCTTCCCCCTACCGGCATCCAGGCCCATCCTTTTCGATGCGTGAAAAACTTCTCAATATCGTTGCCGATGAAGATGATACCGGTTCTCATCTTTGTCAAGAGCTTTTTCGTTCCTTGAATATTTAAGGAACCTCGGTTCGGTTTCCAACAACGGAAGCTGCGGGACGGCCGCCGGGCTCACCGACCAGAGATCCTCCCCCGTCTAGGCGGGCATCCGCGTACCCGGGGCGATGACCCTGGACCTCGGGCGGCCCCCGAAGAAGTCGCCGGGCCGCAAAGGCGACCCGGCGATGCACCTTCCGGACTTCATTTGGCGTTCCGGTCCAGGGCCGGAGCCCTTCTAAACCCTACCCCAGCATGCTCAGGAACACACCGGCCGCCACGGCGCTGCCGATGACGCCGGCCACGTTGGGTCCCATGGCGGGCATGAGGGGATTCACCTTCCCGTTGGTCTCGTCGCTGACGAACTGCTGAACCACACGGGCGCTCATGGGCACCGCACTCACACCCGCGGCCCCGATGCAGGGGTTCATCTTGCTTCCTTCGGGAAGGAACAAGTTGAGGATGTGGGCGAAGACGACGCCGCCCGCCGTGCTGAAGGCGAAGGCGACGGCCCCCAGGATCAGGATGTAGATGGTCTGGGTGGCCAGGAAAGCCTCGGCGGTCATGGTGGCTCCCACCACCAGCCCCAGGAGCAGGGTGACGATGTCGGTCATGGCCCCGCCCGCCGTCTTCTTCAGACGGTCCGTGACGCCGCACTCCCTGAGCAGGTTCCCGAACATGAGCATGCCGATGAGGGGCGCCGAGGAGGGCACGGCCAGGCTCGCCAGAATCCCCGTGACCAGAGGAAAGAGGACGGCCGCCGTCTGGCTCACGGGCTTGGCCTGGGGCATGTCGATGGCCCGCTGACCCTTCGTGGTCAGCATCCGTATGATGGGAGGCTGGATGATGGGCACCAGGGACATGTAGCTGTAGGCAGCTACCGCCACGGGCCCCAGAAGGTGCGGAGCCAGTTGGATGGTGAGGAAGATGGACGTGGGTCCGTCGGCGCCGCCGATGATCCCGATGGCCCCGGCCTCCTGGGCGTTGAAGCCCAGGAGGTAGAATGCGCCGATGGCGGCCACGAAGATGCCGAGCTGCGCCGCCGCCCCCAGCAGGAAGGTGATGGGTCTCCCCAGGAGGGGCCGGAAGTCGGTGAGGACTCCCACTCCCAGGAAGATGAGGGGCGGCAGGAGCTCCGTCCTGATCCCGGCATCGTAGATGACGCCCATGAGGCCCTCTCCCTCCGAAGCCATGTGAGCCAGGGGGAGATTGGCCAGGATGGCGCCGAACCCGATGGGAATCAGGAGTAAAGGTTCGTATTCCTTCGTGATGGCCAGGTAGATGAGGATCCCGGCTACCACGAACATGACGAGGTTGCCGAAACTCAGGTTGGCAAGCCCCGATTCTCGCGCTAGCTGGACGAAAATATCCATTGAACGGGCGCCTCAGGCGATGGTGACGATGGGCTTGGTGCTGTCGATCTCGTCCCCGATGGACACATGAATGCCGCTCACGGTGCCGGACATCGGCGCCTTGATGTCGTGTTTGGCTTTCATGGCCTCGATGGCCGCCACGACATCGCCTTCGTTCACCTTGTCGCCATCCTTGACCAGGATGTCCACCACTTCCACCGCACCGGCGAAGGTGCTGAAGACCTGGGTGCCGCCGGAGGGGGCTTCGGGCTTCTCCTCCGTGGCCGTGGCCGCCGGGGCTTCGGCGCCGCCCACGGGCTCCAGGGTCACCGAGAAGGTGCGGGTCTGTGCTCCCTCCTGGACCTTTACCTGGGTCGTGGTGGGTCCCGTCAACGCCGGGGCCGCCCCTGCCGCCGGAGCTTCGGCGGGAGCCGCCGTCGGGGCCGGCTCTTCCTTCTTCTTGAGGGGAATGTCGATCTTGGGCTTGCCCAGGAGGAGCCTGAGACCCTGGTTGGTCTCGACCTTTCCGCCGGGAACCATGCAGGCCAGGACCAGGAAGGTGTTCTCGTCGTTCACCTCCAGGTCGTGGTCCCGGAGGACCTCCTTGGCCTTCTCGATGTTGTTGGGTGCGGCTTCGAGGGGGTTACCGTCGAAGGGCTCTATCCCCAGTTGCTCGGAGGCCTTCTTCACCACCTCGGGATCCGAGGGCAGGGGGGTCTTTCCGAAGTAGCCCAGGACGGCCTTTCCGTACCCGTCGTTGATCTTCTCCCAGCGGCCGTACATGACGTTGTTGAAGGCCTGGAGCCAGTACTGCTGGCTTCCCGGCGTCACGCTGGTCCAGGCGCCCCCGGCTTCCACCACCACGGGGAATTCGGCCAGGACGTCGGAGTACTTATCCAGGATCCCCGCCTTCACCATCATGTGGACATTGGGCCCGATGGCGCCCCCGGGCATGGGGAAGCCCAGCACCCGGGCGTCAGCGGAGGTCGTGGTGGGGTTGAAGTCGTACTCTTTCATCCCTTCGGTGAGCAGGGCCTCGATCTCGGGCATCTTCGAGACGTCCATGTCCAGCTCGTAGCCGGTCCCCTTCAGAGCGTGAGCCAGGGAACGGGCATCGGGCTGCACGGTGCCGGAGGCCATGGGCCGGACCGAGAGGTCCACCCCGTCGGCGCCGCCGTGGATGGCGGCCTGGTAGCAGGCCACCGCCGTGGAGGCCGTGTCGTGGGTGTGCATCCACAGCGGCATTTCCGGCGGCATGATCTTCTTGAGCTCCACGGCCGTCTTGTAGATGGTCATGGGGTCCGTGGTGCCGCTGGCGTCCTTCAGGCAGAGGGAGTCCACCCGACACTCGCCCTTCTCGTGGAACTCCAGGATCTGCTTCCCGATGTTGATGTAGAACTCGGGGGTGTGGACCTTGTCGCTCTGGAAGGGGAGTCCCATGAGGGCGATGACGCACTGGTGGTGCATCCCCGCGTCCACGATGGGCTTACCGGTGTTCTTCAGGTTCCGGACGTCGTTCATGTAGTCGAAGTTCCGGTCCCAGGTGGTTTCGGCGGCGGCCATCATCTTGCCCTGGAGGGCAAGGCCTTCCGGCGACTGGGTCGTGAGCGTCACGCCGGACACCGAGCGAGTGAGGATCTGAAGCTCCGCCTCGGGACCCACGGCCTCCCGGATCTTCCGCATGTCCTCGAAGGGGTTCTCCCCCAGGTAGAAGAGGGGGGCCTGGAAGCGGGCGCCACCTCCGAACTCGAAGTGGCCGATACCGGACTGGGCGGCGAGTTCCATGGCCGGGAGGAAGTCGTTCAGGCGGACCTTCCCGCCGAAGCTGCTCTGCAGCCCGTCGCGGAAGGGGGTGAACATCACCCGGATTGTCTTGGGCTTTTCAGCGAAGATCATCGTATCTCCTCGACGTTGGTGACTTTCGTTCCAGGGAAGGCGTAGGCCGCCGCCGCGGTCACGGCAGCGATGGTCGCGGAATCAATGCCCATGGCTTTTTGCGGAAACACCCTGATGAGCACGCGCATCACCACGGCCAGAAAGCTCAGGAGCAGAAACACCGCAACGAATGCGGATGTGCATATGACCAGCAGGTCCGGTGGGTTCATCCTCGTCTCCAGTGCGGATCGTGCCAGGAAGGGGAGCGAGCCGATTTCAGCGACGACCCCTCCAAAGAAATATCGTGGTCCGAAGACCCGTCCCGGGTCCCGGTCGTCCAATCCTCCTCCGGAGTGCCGTGGACGGTCTCCGGTGCCCACGCGCCGGGCGTGGGGGAAACCCGGCCCAGGGCCAGGCGTCCGCCGGTGACCGGCGCGGACCGCCCCTCCAGAAGGAGTTCCAGGTTGTCTCCTATGCGGGCAACTCGGCCTTGGGCCACAGCCTGCAAGGACCGGTCCGAACTCTCGGTGCAGATGGTGACCTCCCGGCCCACCACCATGGAGCGATCCCGGTAGCGCTCCAGAAGGGGGTCCAGGCCCTCCTCCAGCAGGATTCGGTAGTTGCGGTCCAGAGCCCGGAGGAGGTTCAGAAAAACCTGGCGACCGAGATCCTGTGGCGGGGAGGGAAGGGCGTCGGCCACGGAGGTGACACCCGGAACGAAGGGCGTCGCCTCCACTTCCGGGGTCGCCTCCACATTCACCCCCAGCCCCAGGACGGCGGCGGATACCACTTGCCCCTGGGTCTGGGTGTAGGCAAGGACTCCGGCCGCCTTCCCCTCACCCAGGAGGATGTCGTTCACCCACTTGGTCTCCGCCTGCCCGGCGAGGCCGGAGATCCCGTCCAGGGTCTCCACCACCGACACCACGGCCAGGACGGTAAAGGCCACCCCGGAGCGATCCACGGGTTGATTGGGGGTCAGGTGAACGGCCAGGTGGATATTTCCGGGTATGGCCGCCCAGGAGCGCCCCTTGAAGCCGTGGAAGCCCAGGCCGGACCCCACCATGGAGGCCACCCGATCCGGGAGGGCTGCCGGGCGCCGGGCCAGTTGGATGAGCTGATCGTAATTGGACTCCGGGGCGAACTCCCGAAGAAAGAGGTGGTTCCACGGGATCCCCGTGAACGGTGCCGTGAGCCGCTCCCCGTCCCCGGCGAGGAGCTCGTCCAGGAGTTCTTCCGTCCCGGCCTCCACAGCCCTCAACGGGGCGAGGCGTCCTGCCGTCTCCTGCGGAAGGAGGCTCGCTGCGAATCGGGGGCTGCCGGTGTACACGGCCATGGGGGCTCACCCAGGGAGTTTTTCAAAACGACAAGACCTAAGACTACTCCCTCTCCGGGCGGGGAGCAACCAGGGTGCGGGAGGAGGAATCTGGACTATCCTCATGGGCTTTGGTCCCTGCATGACCCGAGGCACGGGACGGGTTTCGGGCAGGTCCCGGAGAGGGTCGGAGAGGGCGCCATGGTGAGGATGGTAGAGGACCGAAGGACGAGGGTGACCTCTGCCGGAGGTGGCTGCCGGCCCAGGATCCCGGTACGGAAGGCACCGCCCCGGGGTAGACACGGAGCTACCGGGGCACCCACCTTGGGGCTCTTTGTCACAGCCTTGGGTCGTTTTCTTCAGCAGGAAGGGTGAACGCGTGGGGGACCTGCTGGTCATCGGAGGATATTTCACCGTCATGCTCCTGGTGGGATGGCGGGCCCGACGGGGTTCGGCCGAGGCCTACTGGGTAGCCGAGCGCCGTCACCGGACCTTTCCGGTGGCGGCCTCCCTGGTAGCCACCATTTTCGGCGCTTCCGCAACCCTGGGTATCATCGGGCTGGGGTACTCCCGGGGGCTCACCGGTGCCTGGTGGTCCCTCATGGGAGGTCTGGCCCTCATCCCCTTCGCCATCCTCCTGGCGGGCAGGATCCGCAGGCTGGAGGTCTACACCCTCCCCGACATCCTGGGACGAGCCTACGGGAGTCGTGTCTCCGTGGCTGCCGCCCTCATCATCGGGTTGGCCTGGTGCGGGGTGGTGGCGGCCCAGATGGTCGCCGGGGGGCTTCTCCTCAGCGGCGTCTTCTCCATTTCCTTGCAGCCGGCCCTGGCCCTGGTGGCGGCGGTCTTCATTCTCTACACCCTGTGGGGCGGGCAGACATCGGTGATGCGCACCGACTCCTGGCAGATCTTCCTCTTCGTGGGGGGCATTCTGGCCTGCTTGATTCTGGTCCTGCTCAGCGGATCGGCGGGGGAGGGGTGGTGGAAGACGGTTCCGGCCGGGCACTGGAGCTTTCCCGTGTCCGGGACCTTCGGGTGGACCCAGCTCCTCGTGGTCTATCCGGTCATCGTGGGGATGCCCTACCTGGTGGGGCCGGACATCTACTCCAGGGTCCTCTGTGCCAGGGATGAGGGCTCGGCCCGGCGGGCCGCACTGATTGCTGCTCTCCTGGTGGTTCCTCTCTCCCTCCTCCTGGCTCTTCTGGGCCTTCTGGTCGCCGCCCGCTTTCCCGGTCTCCCTCCCGAGGCTGCTCTCCCCACCGCCCTCAGCTCCCTGGCCCCGGAGGGGCTTCGAGGCCTCATCGTGGTGGGGCTTCTGGGAGCCGTCATGTCTTCGGCGGACACCACCCTCCTTTCCGCCTCGACCATCTTTTCCCTCAACGTGGTCACTCCCCTCCGGTCCCGGGACGCCGGATCCGGACAGCAGCTACGGACGACCCGCGTTTTCGTGGTCCTGGTGGGAACGCTGGCCTGGGCCGTTGCCGCCTTCCAGGAGGGAATCATCGCCTCCCTCCTCCTGGCCTATACCGTCTTCGTGGGCGGTGTAGCCCTTCCCACTCTGGCCGGATTCTGGCGGACCCGGTTGGGCGTCACCTCAGGGGGTGCCTTCTGGGCCGTGGTCATGGGCGGCACCTCGGCGCTGGTGGTGGAGCTTTTCGGGGGCACATTCATGGGCGGAACCGGTAGGATTCTACCGGTGGCCCTGTCGGGTCTGGTCCTGGTCCTGGTGAGCAGGACGGAGCGAAGATCCGGGATTCGCAACCCTGAGGGCTGAAATCTCGTCTTAGACTGCAGAGAAAGATGGGGAGGGCCTCCGGTGGCCCTCCTTCGCAGTAGACGGTTTCGCTTCCGGACGACAGAGACGAGTCACGTTGATCTGGGTCTATGCATTTGTCGCTTTCATCGCCGTGGCCATGGGACTGCGGATCTGGTACCGGCGGTGGAGGGCGAAGCGAATCGCAGCCCGGCGCGTGGTGGAGAAACCCAACTCCTACTATTCGTCGAAGCTCGTGCAGAACCAGGAGGACCAGGAGCGCTGGCAGAGCGTGGACTCTTCCAACCTCCACCCCATCAACCGGGAAGAAGTGGAGCGACTCCTGGAGGTCGTGGACGTGCAGGGGACCGATGCTCTTTCTCCCGGGGAGCGCCTCTTCCTGGACAACATGGCCCGGCTCCGCTGGAGCTGACCCCGGACCTCCCTATTTCCCGAAGCGCAGAAGGATCGTGCTCACCTCTGCCGCCCCCAGCGTCACCACGTACAGCCGGTCGTACTCCAGATGGCCGAAGGGCTCCCCGGGATCTGCCCCCAAAATCTTCACCAACTCTGGCGTGGTGTTGCTGTGGCCCACCACCAGGTGGCGGGCGGAAGTGTTCCGGAGCCTCTCGGCGAAAGCCTCCAGCGATCCGCCGTCGTAGAGCTCCGCCGTCAGCCCCGTGGCCTCGGCCAGAGGCGCCGCCGTTTCCCGGGTGCGGTGGTAGTCGGTGGAGTGAATGCGGTTGATCCCTGCGTCGGCCAGGACCCTGGCCAGCTCCTCCGCCCTCTGCCGTCCGGCCTCCGAGAGGTGGGGGTCCTCGAAGCCGGTCATGGCTCCGTCGTCGGCACGCTCGGCGTGCCGGACCAGAAAGATGACGGTGGGCTCCTGGGCTTCTGCCGGCGGAACGATCACCGCCAGGAGAACCAGGAGGAGGAAGAGGGTTCTGGTCGAACGCATGGTATGGCCCGGGTCAGGGGGAGGAACGCGTCACCCCGAATCCTGAGCCCCCCCGATCCCGGCCGTCAATCCCCGGGGCGCATCTCCCAAAGCACCTCGATGCGCTTCCTGTTTCAGAAATAGATGGAGATGCGGGAGAAGAGGAGGTCCCCGTAGGTGCCGTACTCGCTGTTCAGCCTGGGCGGTGTGCCCGATTGCGGCGCGTCCCCCACGGAGAGCATGCCTCCCACCGAGGCCCGGGTGTTCTGCCCGAAGTCGTAGGTGATCGCCGGCGTGAGGTTCGCCGATGGGTCCTGCAGGTTGGTCAGGGCACTGAGAGTCAGGGTCAGGCGGTCGTTGCCGGGCGTCCAGGTAAAGAGGCCTCCCAGGTAGTGGCGTCCCAGGAAGTAGCTTTCACCTCGGCCCAGGCGGGGGTCTTGGAGCACCTCCCCGTAATCGTCCGGATCCGCCGCTCCGATGCCGTTGAAGTGGTACTCCCCCGAGACCATGGTCTCTCCACCGAACCAGTCCATTCCGGCCGTTAGACGGGGGGGGGGCATCTCGTTTTCGTCCAGGTCGTAGGGCAGAACGGCCTCCGCCCGGAGCTTCCAGCTCCCCAGTGGAGCGGCCACGCCCCCCAGGACCATGCCCTGATTCCAGAACTTCCCCCCACCCAGGTAGAGATCTCCCCAGGAGCGGGTGAATCCTGCACGGGCGCCGGCCGAGATGTCCTCGAGCCGCCCCCGGTCCGCTACGACCACGTCCAGCTCCATCCCGCTTCCGGGATAGGAGAGGAGACGCACGGCGTCGATGCCGGGCTTTTCCTCGGTGTCCAGCTCGAAGGGACTGAACCGGGCCCAGAGATCGGAGACGGGGAAGAGGTTGGAGATACCCCAGGTGACGGCCTGCCGTCCCACGGTGAGATCGCCGAACCCCGAGTAGAGGGTCAGGGAGAGCCGGTCCACGTCGTGCCAGGCCCTCAGACCCTCTTTCTCGACGAGGTCGGTGGTGAGGTCGATCCAACGATCCGGAACCACGCTCACGCCGAAGCCCGCCACCGAGCTCCCCAACGCCGTGGCCGAGGAGGACACCTGGGCCTGGATGCGGTCATGGACCTCCAGGATGGCCCGGTCTCCCAGCCGGACGTTCCATTTCAGGCGAACGACCTCGGCGTTGAACCCCGAGGTCCGCTCGGTGCCGGGGAGATCGTAGCCCAGGTCGTAGAGGCCGGTAAGGGTCCGTATGTAGCCCCCCAGCTCCAGCGAGGTGCGCTCCCCCTCCATCAGGGTGAGCTGAGCCGCCACTGGCAGGGGGGCCGAGGCCGTACAGAGACCCGGGAGGAAGAGCCCCGTCAGCGTTCGAAGCAGTAGTGCCACAACCGGGGTTCGGCGCTGTGGAGTCATGGCTCGAGCCACCCTTCGTCCGAATTCCATCATTCAGTCGGCGGCCCCGGAAGCTCCCTCGGTCTCGTCCACCCGTCCGTCCTTGAGCCGGACCACCCGGCGGGCCCGCTCGATGACCACCGGGTCGTGGGTGGAGAAGAGGAAGGTGGTTCCAAGGTCCTCGTTCAGCTCCACCATCAAATCCAGGAGATCGGCGGAGGTCGCCGAATCCAGGTTTGCGGTGGGCTCGTCGGCGAGGACGATCTTGGGCTCGGTGGCCAGGGCCCTGACGATGGCCACCCGCTGTTGCTGGCCACCACTCAGCTCGTGGGGCTTCCGGTCCATCTTGTCTCCCAGCCCCACTCTCTCCAGGAGGGGTTTCACCCGTTCTCTCCGCTCCCGTGCATCCACGCCCCGGAGGAGGAGGGTGAACTCGGCGTTCTCCAGGGCCGTGAGTACGGGAACCAGGTTGTAGGCCTGGAAAATGAACCCCACCTTGGCCAGCCGGAAATCCGCCGCGTCCCCCTTGGCCATCTCGGTGATGTCGGTGTCGTCCACCCTCACCCGGCCCTCGGTGGGATGATCCAGGACGCCGATGATGTTCAGAAGGGTGGTCTTTCCCGAGCCGGACGGTCCCGCCAGGGCCGTAAACTCTCCCTGGGCCACGTCAAGGTTCACGCCCCGGAGAGCGTGGACCTTCAGATTGCCCTCCTCGTAGACCCGGGTCAGCTCCCGGACCCGGATGAGGGCGCCGTTGTCCCAGGTGGCTTCGGATGCCGAAGATCCGTTGGTCTTGTCGTCGTCGTTCATGGCACTGCCCGCTCTTGTCGTCGGAGGTTCCGAGCCGGTGCCGGTTCCCTCCATCGGAGCCCCACGGGCCCGGCCTCCTGTCTATTCGTAGAACCGCATGGCCTCGGAAGGAGCCAACCGGGAGGCCTTCCAGGCCGGATAGACGGCGCTTCCCAGGGTGATGAGGGCGACCATGACCGAGGCCGCCACCCACTTGAAGGGGGTGATGGTGCTCCTCATGACCATGTCGGCGAAGTCCACGCCGGAGACCTCCATCTCTTCCACCCCCCACAGGGCCACGGGGATTCCGAAATGGTCGATGGCCAGGTGCCCCGCGTAGCCCAGGACGAACCCCACGGCCATGGCCAGAACGGTCATGAGGACCGTCTCGGCCAGGAGGAGCCTGGCCACCCCGCTTCCCCGCAGCCCCAGGGCATTCAGGAGGCCGAACTCCCGGACCCGCTCCATGACGGCCATGAGGAAGGTGTTGGCGATGGCGAAAGCCACCACGACGAAGATCACCATGATATAGATGTAGAGGAACGCGTCGTCGATCTCGATAAAGCCCACCATCTCGGGGATGGCCTCCTCCCAGGGCAGTACTTCCAGTCCGTCCCCGACGGCCGCCGTCCTGGTCCGGACGGCCTCCGCCACCGCGTCGGATTCCATGGCAGGTTCCTGGACGACCCCGATCTGGGTGAGCATTCCCTCCATTCCCACGGCCTCCCGTGCCGCCGCCAGGGTGGTGAGCCCCAGGTTCTGGTCCATTTCGGGCAGACCCGACTCCAGGACGCCCGTCAGGTGAAAGAGGGCCCGGGTGATCTCACCATCGGGTCCGCTGGCCGTGAGGACCACCCGGTCTCCCAGCTCCAACTCCAGCTTCTCCACGATGGTGATGCCCAGGATGACCGGGTCGTCCCGGCTGCTCTCGGTGAGCCACTCCCCCCTCGCCAGATCCTCGGAGTAGTCTCTCAGGGCCTCCTCCTTTTCCGGAACGATCCCCTGGAGCATGAGGGGCCGGTTCCCCACCGGAGAGCTCACCAGCCCGCTGATGAGGACCCGGGGGATGGCCGCCTTCACACCCGGCGCCGAGGCCACGGCGTCGAGGATGGCTTCCCCATCCCGGATCACCAGGTCGCTGGACCGGGTGTCCCAGTATCCGTCGGCATGGACCAGGATGTCCCCACCGGCGCCCTCCGCCGCCGCCTCCAGCATCTGCTGGTGCCCGTCGTCCCCCATCCCCATGGACACCAGGAAGAGGGCGTAGGAGAAGGCGACGGCCGACGTCATGATGAGCGTACGGGTCCGGTGCCTCCAGAGGTTCCGCCACGCCATTCGCCAGAGCATCAGCCCCTCTCCCTTCCGCTGAAGGGGTTTGCATCGGAGACCGATGTCGTGGGCCCCCCGAGACCGCTTCGGCCCCCGATATGCCGGCTGCTCATCCGTTCCTCCCGGCAATGGTGGGGGCCGGCTCGATGCGGGCGGACTTCACCGCCGGCCAGAGACCGGCCAGAAAGGCCACCAGGACCATGACCACCACGGGCTGGAGGGTGATCATGGGCGTCAGGATGGCATAGATCTTCCCGGTGAAGGCTACTCCCATCCAGGTGAAGCCCCCCTGGTCGGTGAAGATCCCCAGGTCCAGCCCCGCCACCGAGTGGTACCAGGTCACCGCTACGCCCAGGATGGTGCCCAGGATCCCTCCCACGGTGCCCAGGACCAGGGATTCGGTGACGATCATCCGGAACATCTTCCGGGGGCGCATCCCGATGGCCATGAGCACGCCGAACTCCCGCTTCCGCTCCAGGGCGCTCATGCGCTGGGTGTTGAGGATGCCCACGGCGGCCACGAGGTAGATGAGCAGGTAGGTCATGAAGTACGACTGCTTGCTGATGGCCAGCATCTGGCTCACCGAGGGAAGGATCTCCTGCCAGGGCCGAACCACGAGGGTTTCCTTGACCTGGTCCGGGGCGTCTTCCACGTCCTCGGGAATCACCGTCCGGGCACCCAGATGGGCCGCGAGCTCGCCGGCCGTCTCCCGGGCCCGGGTCAGGTTTCCGGTCTTGACGGTGATTTCGTGGACCTCTCCTTCCAGGGCCCCGAGGAACTGCACGTCCCGGAGGTGCATGTACACGTTGGTCCGGTCCACCATGGAGTTTCCCGTCCGGGTGACCCCCACCACTTCCAGGAGATCGTTTCCCAGGGACCCGTCGGCGGCCTCGAAGAAGACGACCAGTTCGTCCCCGGCTCCCACCCTGAGCTGTCTCGCCAGTCCTTCTCCCAGGACGGCTTCCCGGGGCGCAGGATACTCGGGGGGGGACACGGCCAGCCACCGGCCTTCGGTGATGCCCTCGGCCACGGGAGTGGTTTCGGTTTCCAGAGCTGGGTCCACCCCCACGACCCCGGCCACCTGCGACTTCTCCTCGTGGCCCACGAGTCCGAAGAGCCGGACCCTGGGGCTCACCGCCTCCACGTCCGCCACGCTCCGGATGGAATCCAGTAAGGCCGAATCCGCCGGGAAGCTCCGGTAGGCCCTGGGGCTTTCGGCGAAGGCCGCCGTGTGGATCTGGATCTGGCCCGTCTCCACCGCCGTGGCTCCCCGGACCATCTCGGCCATCCACCCTTCCATGAATCCCAGGATCCACACCATGAAGGCCACGGAGACGGCGATGCCCCCCAGGGTCAACCCACTCCTCCAGCGGTTACGGGCCAGGTTCCGGAATCCGATTTTCGCTGAGATCATCCTTCCGTAGCCCTTCCGTCGGGGATCATGCCCGGTCAGCCCCTGGCCACCCGCCGAAGCCCCTGCCGGGTGAAGAGATCCTCGTCCACCGGCATGTTCAGCTCCAACTCCAGGTACTCCACCGCCGTGCGCTCCTCGGGAGAGTCCGATGGCTTCAGGATCATCCGGAGGGGGATCTTCTTGCCGGCGACGGTCCGGACGTCCTCGAAGATCATGGAACGGACGATCTCCTTTCCGTCGTAGTAGTCGGCGCGGGTGGGCACCCAGTCCCCGGGGGTGATGTAGAAGACCAGCCTCGAGTAGACCACGGGGGCATCGGGCTTGGGCGTGAGGGTCGCTTTCAGTATCCGGTTCCCATCCTCTACCTCCCATGAGAGGGAGGCATCGTAGTCATCCAGGTAGCTGGTCTCCCGCATGAGATCGTCGTTGGTGAAGTGGCTCCCCATCCAGCTGTCCGAGAGGAGACCGGTGGGAATGCGGATCAGGCGATCGGCCCGGGGCGCGTAGTTCCAGAGACCGTCCTCGGTGCGGAGCGTTGCCGTCCCCGCCTCCCGGGCCGGGGAGCGGATGACGATGAGAGCCTGGTCCTCCCCCCTCGTCCATGCCTCCATCTCCAGGGTGCGGGTCCCCCGCTCCCTCTCCACCGTCATGCGCATCACGGAGTGGGAGGACCGGGACCGGTAGAGGTCATCGATGTAGTCCATGACCTCCTCCACGTCGGGAATCCGGGTCTGGGCCCGGGCGGAGGAAGGAAGGGCGGCCAGGGCCGCTAGAAGGAGGCCACAGGTGAGGCGCGCGATCCGGGCTCCGGCGCTCTCCGGGGCGTTCGATGGGGCGTTCCGCCTTCGGTCTTCAGGCCGTGGTCCGACTCTTCTCATCGCTCCCATCCTTCGTTTTCCTTGTCCAACATGTCCCTCAGCAGATCCACCCGGGCATCGATGATCTTCAGGAGCTCTCTTTCGGAGAACTCCTCCCAGTGATCCATCATCCACCGGTCCCCGCCCTCGTCGGCGGCCAGGGCGATCTCCACCAGGAGTTCCAGGGGAAGGTCGGTTCGGATGACGCCCAGGGTCTGCCCCCTGCCGATGATGGTCCTCCACCACTCCCGGCTCATCTCCACCAGGCGTTCCAGGGCCGGATCCCGCCGTCCCATGCCCCTCAGCCGATGGAAGGCCCTTCCCAGGCGAATCCACCACTCGTCCCGCCGGGCGAAAGCCACCGATCGCCGGGTCAGTTCCAGGACGCCTTCCCAGAACTCGTCGGGCCCCAGGACCTCGAGGCTGGGCCACCCGATCTCCTGCATGATCCTGTCGGTGGAGCGTTCCAGGACGGTGGCGAAGAGATCGGCCTTGTCCTCGAAGTAGTAGTAGACCGAGCCCTTGCTCATGCCCGAGCGCTGGATGATGCGGTTGATGGAGGCCGATTCGAATCCCTTTTCCGCGAACTCCTCGCCGGCGGTCCGGAGGATGGCTTCCTGCTTATCCTGCTCCAGATTGTCGAATCGGTTGCGAGCCATGGTGCGCCCCGTGTGGATATGCCGGGCTCGGAATGTTTAGACCCTGTGGTTCGACCAACTGGTCTAATTTTCGATTCCCCCCGGAACCTGTCAAGCCTCGCCACCGCGCCCAGGGGCGGGGGGGGGTGAAAAAAACCTGTCGCGGGGGGCGACTTTCTCAGAAGCCTCGCCCCCGGCATTCTGGCAACCGGGGAGGGGGGATGTTAGCGTGGTGTCTGGTCGCGTATGCTCCCCTCGGAGCTTCCGGCTGACTGGAGCGCTGTCCGCTTTCGGCGGATCCGGCTCGACCGACCATCCTCCAAGGGAGGATTTCCTTGGCCCTTTGCATCGAAGCCTTCGGGCTCTCCCACGTAGGCCAGGTCCGGGACCGAAACGAGGACACACTCTGCGTGGAGCCCGGCAGGAACCTCGTCATCGTCGCCGACGGGATGGGGGGAGCCCCTGCAGGGGACGTGGCCAGCGCCATGGCGGTTCAGCATGTGGCGAAGGCCCTCCACGGCGGGTCGGCGATGGAGGCCGCCATCGAGGAGGCCAATGGGAGGATTCTGGCCATGGCCCGGGCCCAACCGGCCCTCGCGGGGATGGGCACCACGGTGACGGCCCTCCAGCTCCTGCCCCAGGAGGGCGAGTTCGTCATCGGTCACGTGGGAGACTCCCGGGCCTACCGGCTGAGGGATGGGCTCATGTCTCAGGTCACCCGGGACCACACGCTGGTCCGGGACATGGTGGAGGCCGGAAAGCTGAGCCCGGAGCTGGAGCGGGGGCACCCCTACGGCCATATTCTCTCCAGGGCCCTCGGGACAGAGGATCAGGCCGAGGTGGATGTCTATCGGGGACCGGCCCGCCCGGGGGACGCCTTCCTCCTCTGCACGGACGGTCTCATGAAGGTCATGGACGACGATGAGATCCAGGCCTGGCTCCTGGAGCTGGAGCCCGGTTCCCTGGAGAGGACCTTGAACGCCATGATCGATGAGGGAAACCAGCGGGGGGCGCCGGACAACATCACCCTTGTCGCAGCAGTTCTGAAAGAGGTCGGGAGCCTGGCCGGGTAACGCGCCTCGTCCCCTGGGTCGGACAGGCGCCGACGGCTCAGTCTTCCATGATTTCGGCGAGAGCGTCGATGCCGGTCAGGTCCAGGGGGCCCTTCACCGGATAGAGATCCGACCAACCGATGAGGGGGTTCCGCCGGCTCACCTGGCGCTCCAGCGCCCTGAGAAGCTGGGCCTGGTAGCCCTCGGGCATCTTCTTTCGGGCCAGTACCCGGGTCACGATGGTTTCCCTGGTCTCCTGGAAGATGGGAAGGAGATCTTCTTCGCCTGCAGGCGGTGTCCTCACCACCACAGCCGGCGTTTCGTCTTCCGGCACCACCCCTGACTCATCGTCGTCGTCCTCGTCCGTGTCCGCCAGCTCGTCCCGCGGTGGTGCGGCCGCACGCCTCCTCACCGTCACTTCTCCGGTCGTGAAACGGAAGAGGTAGGTGTCGTTCTTCTCCAGCTCCGGGTGCTCGGAGAAGAAATAGCCTCTCACCACCTCTTCCAGGGGGAGAACCACGGGGCTTCCGGGGAGTTGAAGAAAGGACGGGGTGTCCGGGGCCAATACCAGGTGGAAGAACCGGGTACGGCCTCCCTCGGGACTCGGCGACAGGAGACCCACGGCGGATCCTTCCGGGGGCATGTCCGGGATGAAGGCCGGTCCCCACTCCTCCGAGACCCGCATCTTCGGAAGATGATCGGCGCCGAAGAGGGTAAGGAAGGCCCGCCGGTCCTCGTGGGGGACTCCGGACCAGGATCGAAGGTGGACGCCGGCTTTCTCCAGCCTCGAAAGCAAATCCCCGTCCAGGGATCGATACAGTCGATCCGTGATCCCCCGGATTCGGATGGAGAGGAGGTCGAGAAGCAGGCCGTGCTCCTCATCCTCCTCGCCCGGACCATGGGAGAGGAGGCGCTCTTTGGATCGGCTCACCGTCTTCCTGAAGATCTCCTTCAATCCCTCCGAGAGCTCCGATATTGCGGAGAGTCTGCTCGGTATGGGCTCATCGACGGATTCGACCCGACGCAGGAGGGGCATGAGTCGTTGTACGGCTTCGAGCTGTTCCGGCAGCTCTCCCGCCGGTTCGTCCCATTCCGGTTCCGAAGAGGGGCTGGGAGCGTCCTCCGGAGAAGAGACATCCGGGACCCAGTGAAGCTGGCCCAGGAGGCGCCTTCGGGTAAGGAGGAGGAGGGAGGAGATGAGAAGGGGCTGGCGAAGTTGGGTCGAACCCACCCGCTCCAGGAGCTGATGCCAGGGGTACCAGGTCAGGGCCCCGCATTGTGCCGAGTCCGGCTCCAACCCCGGATCGGGAACCGCCCAGACCTCCACCAGCTGCCTCCCTTCCCGGGGCTCCGTGGTTCCGAGGCGGAGGAGTCCCAACTCGGCCTGGTCGGTGAGGTCGGAACACAGGGCCCGGGCAGCGTCCTCTCCCGAGCCCCGGAAGGTGGGGATGCAGTAGATCCCGTTTCGGGTCTGGAGACCGAGCTTTCCGTCCCGGAAGATGGCCAGGGCCAGGTTCACCGTGTAGGGAGAGATCTCGGAATCACCGGTTCTCTGCTCCAGATGGTGAATCCGGTTGGCTCGCTGGAGAGTGCTGAGCCCGTCGGGAAAGAGGTGATGCTCGTCTCGAAGCCGTTGAGCCAGCTCCTGTATCTGCGGCCGGCCCTTGCGTCGCCGACGGATGCGGATCTCATGGAAAACCGTCGACTTACCCCCTACCTGGACCGTAATCCGGTCGAAGTTCAGGAGGACCGTGGGGCGGCGGAGCAGACCCCGGCGGTGAACCCGGGCCAGTCGCTGGATGTCCAGTGAGAGCCTGGGACGAAGCTCGGCGGGCCTGACGAACTTCTGGATCTGGGCGGCGGCTTCCGACTCTCCCCGGAGGCTCTCGAAGAAGCCCATACCCACGGCGGAGGCCGAGAGCCGGGTCCTTGACGTGATCCCCTCTTCGTCGGTGCCCTCGCCCAGGGTGACCACCACCGACGTCTCGCCCCCCTCTTCCTGGCGAAGCTTGCAGGTCATGCCTCTCCTGCGAAGGGTATCGTCCGGCGTGTCGAAATAGGTCTCCCGGATCATCCGGATGTGGGGTGGTCCCGCCCTGAGTCCCAGGGGCTCGTCGCCCGAGGCCAGGCGGACGAGGAGCTCGGGGGACGGAACCAGGAGGTTCAACTCCGTTTCGCGGATCATGGCCCCTCCCCGTTCCCCGCCGTGTCCCCATTTTCATTTTCCGGCGCGTCCACTCTCCCATTTCCGGAGCGGGGTGGATACCGGGTGAGACGGCCCGGGTTTCCCTGACCCTCGTCGGCGATGACCAGGGTCCCGTCGAGAAGCAAAGCCAGTCCCTCGGGCTGGGGGTGATCCTTCCTTTTCAGCTCCGTGGCGGCCACGGGTCGGCCATTGGCATCGATTTCCAGGATAACCTCTTCCCGGGCCGCCAGAAGCAGAATCGAGCCTGTCCCCGGATGGACCTCGATGGCCGAGGTATGGAATTCGGGACCGATTCCCAGGGCCTCCAGATCATGAAAGGGAATGAAGACCCGGGGCACCAGGTAAGGCTCCATGGTGTTGACGGGCACCGTATAGACCACCAGGTGGCCCCGAGACCCGGGCGAAGTGGCTTCCTTGCACGGGAGGAGCAGGGCCTCCTCCCGCGGGTCGAAGGCCAGCCCCTCCATCTCGCAGAAGGCTCCCAGGCCGGTGCGATGGATGCGGTACCGGAGGGACGAGCCCGGTGGGCCCTCTCCCACCTCCAGGAGATCCCCTCCGGACGACAGGAGGAAGAACCTGTCCCCGAGGATGGCAAGCCCCTCGAAGTCCCCCGGGGCTCCGCCTACCCCGGCGGAGAATGCCTTGAGGACGTCTCCGGAGGCCGGGTCCAGCTCGAAGATCACGGCCCTCTCATCGTTGTGGGCGAAGAGCCGTCCGTCGGGGGAGGTCGCGAGCCCCGAGATCTCCTCCAGTGCCCGGGGGAGGTCCCGGCGCAGACCCGCGTCCCGGGAGAGGTCGTAACCCGCCAGAAGGGAGAACACGGGATCGTCCAGGGGCCCGGTGGAAGGCGGAAGGAGGGGAATGCCCGGGCTCCAGGCCACGAGAGGCCCCAGGAGGAGGAGCCCTGTCCACCGTCGCCTTCCTCCGCCGTGGGGTTGAATGCCCCGTTTCGGGGAACGCCGCTTCTTCATCGTTTCACCGGAGGATGGCCAGTCCCTCCAGGGACCGCCATTCCGCAGCCAGCACCTGACCTCCGGGCGCGCTCTTGAGGAGTTCGAGGAGCCGGGCCGGAGACTCCTCCTTCTTGAGGCGGACCAGGTATTCCAGCACCGACGTGGTGGAGGTGCCCGGGAGGATCTCGGCCAGCTCCCAGCGCACCGCCATCTCCCCCAGGATCTCGTCCACCAGGGCCTGGGCCCCCACGAGCTGTTCGGCATGCACCATGAGGAGGGCGTTCAGACGCTTTTTCTTCTTTCGGCTCAGCTCCGCCCTCAGGTACCGCTCCATCCGGGCTACACGGGTGGCCACATCCCGGATCTCCTCCTGGGTCATGGCCTCCAGGAGCTGGGGATCGCCTACGGAAATGGCCGATGCCGCCGATCCCGGCCCCGCCAGGACGTCGGCCAGTCCCATGGCCCCGGTCCGGCTTCGCTGGTCCGCGTAGATGTTCCCGAAATTGGACCAGAACAGGTAGAGGATGATGATGTTGAAGACGATGGACAGGATGCCCGCCACCGCCAGGTAGAAGGCGCCCGAGGCCAGCCCCACGCCGATGGCGAGGAAGATGTAGACGGCGTCCTTGGTGTCCTGGAGGGTGGTCCTGAACCGAACCGAGGCCACGATCCCGGCCAGGGCGAAGGCCAGGGCGTAGTTGTACTGGACGATGAAGACCATCCCGGCCACGGCCACCGGCAGGATGAGCATGGATTGAACGACGGACTCGTCGTACCCTCGGCGCTGCTTCGTGAGGAGGTAGACCCAGGCCACGGGGATCATGAGGGCCAGGGCACCCAGGAGGGAAATGACGGTGGCGACCGCGAAGCCCGGTCCTCCCTCGACCCCGATCTCCTCCCCGGGCGTGCCTGCGATGACGTCGTCGAAGGGCCTGGAGGTGGTGAACTCGGGGCTCACCAGGCGTTCCAGCCCACCGAAGACCACCTGGTAGAAGAGCTCGGACCAGCGGGCCATGACGTAGGCCACGGTCAGGAGCACCGCGTAGTAGACGGCGATGCGCCAGAGTCCGGCCATGGGCCCACGGACCTTCATGGGGCTCCCGGTACTCTTCAGCCCTTTCTTCGTTTTGGCCACGAGAGTCGACTCCTCTGCGGTCGGAAGGCCGGGCGTCCAGTGCCCGGTTCTTTGAAGGAGGCCGGCCGCGTGCCAGGGCGAAATTCAAGGGCCCGGGTGAGGCGGCGCAAGGAAGCGACGCCGAATCATTCACCCTCTACTTCGTCCCGGGCAAGGGTAACGGCTTCCCGATTCTCCCTGCTTTTTTGCTAGCAGGTGTGATGAGGTCCCGATCCTCTTTCCATCGAAGCCCGGCTCAAGTCCAACCGGCTCGGCGCCGATAGTAGGACGGGGGTGAAACGGGAACCGGGGTTGGATCGTATTGATTAAGTGTAATGAGGTCCATGGGGTCCCAGAACCGATAGGAAGAAGACGATGAGCTCCGAAAGCCGGGTCGAATACCTCTTGCGGGCCGCCGCCAGGGCGGAACGGGAGGGGAACGACCGCCTGGCCCAGGTGCTCAGGAAGATGGCGGCCGAGCTTCGTCCGGCAAAGACCGGATTCCCCCTGCCCGAGGTTCCCTCCTCCGCTCCTTGACCTCTGCGGGTCTTCCCGGGTCCCTTCCCGAAAATTCGTGCCCGAGGACTCTGAAGGTCGGTCGGGCTCAGCCTGAGGAATCGGCTCCCCTGGATCGGTCGGCTCCGATTGTGGAAGGGAACCGGAGGGCCGTAGCTTCCGTAGTGGTTACATGCGGACCTCACCGGAGGTCCTCTTTCCGCTCACCTACCGTCCGATCCGGCATCCATGAGGGTCGGCGGGTCAAGGGGGTCGTTCCTTGCCCGATCTTCGGTCCCTCCTCCAGGAAGCCGGTCGCCGGCACGTGGCCAGGGTCGCCGTGCTCTATGCGGCCGTGGCCTTCGCCTTCCTGGAGGCCTCCGATATCGTGATCCCTGCCCTGGGGCTGCCCGGCTGGACCATCCGCTGGGTCATCGGTCTCGCCTTCCTGGGCTTTCCCGTGACCCTCGTCCTGGCCTGGATCTACGATCTCACTCCCCATGGAGTGATCCGGACCGGGTCCCGGGATGAGGAGGCGGCGGGTTCACGCCGGGCCGAGGGAGGCCATCCCATGGTGGCGGCTCTCCTCCTCCTGGCCAGCGGCGCCCTCATCGCCACCGGGGCTCTCTTCACTTTCCAGTGGTCTCAGGAGGGTCCTGCTTCCGAAATGGAAGGCGGCACCGATGCAGAACTGGACCCCCTGCGGATCGCCGTCCTCCCCCTGGAGGCCTTCGACGATTCGGAGGAGGGGGTCTTCCTTGCTGAGGGAATCCACGAAGACATCCTGAACTACCTGGCCAAGATCGGGAGCCTCGAAGTCATCAGCCGGACCACGGTGAAGCAGTACAGGGACTCGGGGCTCTCAGCCCGCCAGATCGGGAGGGAGCTGGGTGCCGGCTCCATTCTGGAGGGGACCGTCCGCACTCAGGAGGGACGGGTACGGGTGGTCATCCAGCTCATCGATGCCACCACCCAGACCCACATCTGGTCCGAGACCTACAACCGTGAAGGAGAGGACGTCTTCCACATCCAGAGCAGCATCGCCCAGGATGTGGCCCGGGCTCTCCAGGCCGAGCTGACGCCCCAGGAGTTGGAGCTCCTGGAGACTCCGACGTCCGTCTCCGTGGAGGCGTATGATCGCTACAGCCAGGGTATCTTCCAGTGGGACCGGCGTGAGACCCGGGCCAATGCCCTCTGGGCCGTGGAGCTCTTCGAGGAAGCCACGGAGTTGGATCCGGACTTCGCCAGGGCCTTCGCTTTTCTTTCACAGGCCAGGATGTGGCTCTTCTGGAACTTCCCCGGCAACCAGGGCCAGGCCCAGCTTGCCAGGGAGGCGCTGGATCGGGCCAGGGAGCTGGCCCCCAATGCGGTGGAGACCCGCCTGGCCCAGGGGTACTTCTTCTTCTACGGGCGAGGCGATTCCGAGGAGGCCCTTCGGCACTTCGCCGCTGCCGAGGCCCTCAAGCCCAGCGACGCCGACGTCATCAGCGCCACGGGGCTCATCTACCGGGGCCAGGGTCGATGGGACGAGGCCATTCAGGCCTTCGAGCGGGCCCGAACCTATGACCCCCGATCCTACAACCTGAACTATATCCTGGGTGACACCTACCTGCGGATGCGGCGTCTGGAGGAGGCGGAGCGCTACTTTCAGTGGGCCGCCACCCTGGCTCCGGAAGTGTCGGCGGCCCACCGGGGAATCCTCCTGATTCGCCTGGCCGCCACCGGAGATACCGTGGCGGGGCGGGAGTACATCGAAAACCTTCCGGGCACCCTCCTGCCCACCGTGCGGCGGGCGCTGGAGGCGGAGCTGGCCTACTTCCGGAGGGACTATGAGGCGGCCCTCGGGCGAGGCACGCTTCCGGGAGGGAGCCGGGGTCGGGCGCACCAGCGCCCGGCCATCCTCTACCACCTCATGGGCAACGATGAGCTCAGAGACCGTCACGCCGATTCACTGAAGCTCATCAGCGAAGAGACCATCCGGGCCGCCCGGGAGGATCCCGGGCCGGTCCAGACCGGGGTGGTGGCCCGGGCCCACGCCAAGCTCGGCATCGCCCATGCTCTGCTGGGGGAGGCCATCAACGCCTCGGTGGAGGGGTCGTCTGCCGTCATCCACCTTCCCCTTTCCGTCGATGCCTACGAGGGGGCCGATCATGTCCGGGACCTGGCCGTCACGTATACGCTCATCGGGGAGGTGGAGCTGGCCCTGGAACAGCTCGAGACAGCCGTATCGGTGCCGTCTCCCCTCACCCGGGTGGAGTTGGAGCTGGATCCCATCTTCGATCCGCTCCGGGGCCACCCGCGCTACGAGGAGCTTCTGGCTTCCCTTCAATAGATCCGCATCCCCTCGCTCCGCCCTTTGCGGGGCCGTCCATTCAAACAAACCACCCCTTGCCGGGATCAAAGAGTGTGAAAGAGGACGAACCCTCAGCCGGAGACGGAATGGGCGCCACTCCCCTGGCGAAGACGGTAGAAGCCGGACCCTGGGACGGAATCAGCCTCGAGAGCCTCGTGGAGCGTGCGCAGGACGGCGACACGGGAGCCTTCGAGGCCCTCTACCGGCGGCTGGTGGGACGGATCTATGCCCTCTGCCTGCGGATGGCCAGGGACGGCCAGCGGGCCGAGGAGCTGACCCAGGACGTCTTCGTCCGGGCCTGGGAGCGCCTGGGGAGCTTCAGGGGCGAGGCCAAGTTCACCACTTGGCTCCACCGGCTGGCCGTGAACGTGGTTCTTCAGGCCGGAAGAACGAAGGGCCGGCGAGAAGCCCGGGAGGAATTGACGGATGATCCCGAAGAGTATCTGGGAAGGGTGAAGGAGGAGTTCCCCGGAACCCGCATCGATCTGGAACGGGCCATTGCCTCCCTCCCGGAGGGGGCCAGGACGGTGATCGTTCTCAGAGACATCTACGGGTACAAGTACGACGAGATCGCCACCATGCAGGGCGTCGCCCTGGGAACCGTGAAGGCCCAGATCCATCGGGCCAGAAACATGCTGAAGGAGAGACTGAGCTCATGACCTGGCACCCCGACCAGTCGCAGCTTCACGACCATCTGGAGGGGCTTCTCCCCCGGGAGGAGGAGGAGCGGGTCCGGGGGCACCTGGAGACGTGCTCTGCGTGCAGGGACGAGCTCCGCGAGCTTACCGAACTGCTGGACGGGCTGGGATCCCTGTCCCTGGAGGCCCGGCCGTCCAGGGACCTCTGGCCCCACATCCGATGGCGGATCGGGGGAGAGACCCCCGCCGAGGGCCGGACGGAGGAGAGGAGGAGGCTCGGCCGGCGCTTCAACCTGTCGGCCTGGCAGCTCCTGGCGGCGAGTCTCGTCGTGGCCTTCCTCTCGGGAGGGCTGGTCTGGACGCTGATCTCGGGACCGGATGCTCCTTCAGGATACGAGGGAGCGGGGATCCCCAGCGCGGCCCAGCCCGTTGGGCTCTCCCAGGTCCTTTCGGATTACGACGACGCCGTGGCGGATCTGGAGTCGGTCCTGGAGCAGGGGCGTGAGGTTCTGGATGAAGAGACCATCCAGGTTCTCGAGGAAAACCTGGCCATCATCGACGGGGCCATCCAGGAGGCCCAGGAAGCCCTGGTCCTGGATCCGGCCAGCGGGGTCCTACAGAGGATCCTGACCGGAAACCTGCGGAGGAAGGTGGATCTCCTCCGGCAGGCTGCCATCGCTGTCTACGCGAACTCTTGAAGCGGTAGAGGAAGCCCATGTTGACTGGAATCGTCATCGGCGTATTGAGCGCCTCGGCCCTGGTTCAGCAGACCGACACCACCGTGCAGATCGACGGGGCTACCCGTCTCGAGCTGGACAACCTCCGGGGCGAGGTGGTGGTGCGGGTCTGGGACCAGGATGCGGTGCGGGTGCAGGCGGATCACAGGTCCTCCCGGAGGATCGACATCGACCGCTCGGGACGGACCATCCACGTGGACGTGGATGTGGAGCGGGGACTGGGCCTGGCGGGTTCCGTGGACTTCCGGCTCACCGTCCCCAGGGCCTTCGACCTCGAGTTGAGCGGCATGGCCATCGATGTGGACGTCGAGGGGACGGAGGGGGAGGTGGAGGTGACGACGGTCAACGGCCCCATCCGGGTCACGGGGGGGCGGGGCAACATCACCCTGGAATCCGTGAACGGCAGGGTGGAGGTGGAAGGGGCCCAGGGCAATCTCTCGGTGACGGGGATGGCCGGGGGCATGATCATCCGGAACTGTTCCGGAGACATCTTTGCCGAGAGCGTGGGTGGGTCCATCATCCTGGAAAACGTGACCTCCTCGGACGTGGAGGCGGCCTCCGTGGGCGGGACGGTCCGCTTCGAGGGAGGTGTCCAGGACGGTGGGTCCTACACCTTCGGCTCCCACGGAGGACAGGTCTGGCTCTACCTCCCCGAGAACATCAATGCCCGGGTGGACGCCATCACCCTGGCCGGTGACATCGAGGTGGATTTTCCCGGCGCCCCCCCGGAGCCCACACGAGATTCGGGAATTCCGGGTCTCAGCGCGAAGGAGCTTTCCTTCGAGATCGGCACTGGGTCGGCCCGCATCGAGGTGGAGACCTTCGGCGGCACGGTGCATATCCTCAGAGGGTGTTGACAAAGAGGGGCGAGCCGCGTTACGAGCGCCACGGGGTCAGATGCAAGGCGGCGCTTCGAAGGCATAGCCTTGAGCTACGTCGAGAAGCGCCAACGTCGC
>CAYXGM010000056.1:0-26570 GCA_964464555.1 uncultured Gemmatimonadaceae bacterium
AGTCGTGGGCGATGCCCCCGGTGAGCTGGCCCACCGCCTCCATCTTCTGGGCCTGCCGGAGCTGGGCCTGGAGCTTCCTCCTCTCCGTGACGTTTTCGGCGATGAGCTCGAAGCAGGCGGCGGCCCCGTCCGCATCCGGCACGGGGCGGCCCGAGACCCACACCGTAATCTCCTGGTCGTCGGCGCGCACCCACTCCAGCTCCATTCCTTCGATGGGGCGGTTCGCCCGCATGGCCCGCAGGAGGCTGCGGCCGGCCTTCAGGTCCCGGCACATCGATTCAGGGATGTCCATTCCAAGGACGGACTCGGGCGACGAATGCCCGAGCATCTGGGCCAGGGCGGGGTTCGCCGAGAGCAACTCCCCGTCGATGCTGACCCGCATGATGCCGTAGGGGGCGTGCTCCACCAGCCCCCGGAAAGCCGCTTCCGACTGCCGAAGGGCGGCCTCCATTTCCTTACGGCGCGTCAGGTCCCTCATGGCCGTGACCCGGACTTCCCGGTTACGGTACCTCATGGCCCGCCGCCGGACCTCCACCGGAAAGACCGACCCGTCCCTCCGCCTGGCCAGGTGCTCCCACGGTTCGTCCGGGTCTTCCTTCACGTGCCGCTCGAATTCATCCCGGGACTCTTCGGCCACGATTTCCATGAGGGACCTGCCCAGCAGTTCCTCACGGTCCCATCCCAGCATCTCGGCAAGTTGGGCGTTCAGGTCGAGGATCTTCCCGTCTTCGGTGACGCCGATTCCCTCGAAGCCGCCACCGGTGAAGACCTGAAGGCGCTCCCGGCTCTCCCGGAGCGCCTCCTCGGCGTCCCTCCAGTCCGTGAGATCGATGATGCTGGCCCGAATGAGTTGCCGGCCGGGCACCGGGAGCCGGGTGAGTCGGATTTCGCAGGGTATTTCCCTTCCGTCTCCACGGGTGTGCACCCACTCGAAAACCGAGGTTTCACCCTGCAGAGCCCGGTCCATCTGTTCCCGGGCCGCTTCACTCGATGGGCGACCGTCGGGCTGTACGGGGGGACTCAGGTCTCCGGGGGCCGCTCCCGCCAACTCTTCCCGGGATCGCCCGAGAAGGATGGCGGTCCGGTCATTGAAGCTGAGGAATGCCCCGGTTTTCCCGTCGACGAGGGCAATGGCTTCGGGTGCGTTCTCGATGAGGACCCGGAACCATGCTTCGCTCTCCCTGAGGGATTCCTCTTTCGCCCGGCGCCGGGTTATATCCCGGCCGACGGACTGGACCGTCGTGAGAAAGCCCTCGTCGTCGAACACGCCCCGGATGACCCACTCGATCCACCGGGGGTTTCCGTTTTCCAGTCCGGGCGCCGTGGCGGTCCAGGAAGGCGCGTGGACGGAAATGCGACCCAGAGCATCCAGGAGCACATCCCGGGTCTCGGTGGGGAAGGCTTCCAGGCGACGGTGACCCACGATGTCCTGTCGTGATCGGTCCAACCAGCGGCAGCAGGCCTCATTGGCCCAGATCACGGTTCCGTCGGGGGTCCACCGCAGGATGAGCTCGGACTGGTCTTCCAGGACGGCCCGGAGAAGGTGTTGGGAGTCGGATGCGGGGTTACAGCTCCCCACGGTTCCCCGTCCGGGGTCGCCTTCCTCCTCGCGTGTGCTCGATCCCATGGGGCGTACCTGCTGCGGACGCCTCTCCCGGGGTTACTCTGTCGGATGCGATGTTCCGGGAAACAGGCGTCACGGGACGTGGTTCCCGTCCGAAATCGGACGCGGTCTCATCAGTCCCTAGGATCGGTGGATTCTCCGGGAACTTGAGGAAGGGGCGGCGAGTCCAGAACCTCCCGGACCTTCTCCAGGAGGTTGCCCATACGCCATGGCTTCTTGATGAAGGGCACCCTGGGGTCCACCTCGGCCCCGGCTGCATCCTGGCGGCCCGGGTAGCCGCTGGCCATGAGGAACCGGACGGGGCGCCCTCCTCGCCGGATGGAGTGGTAGAGCTCGATTCCTCCCATCCGGGGCATGACGACATCGGAGATGATCAGGTCCACCTGCCGATCCGGTTCCAGGTAGATGTCCAGGGCCGCTTCCCCGTCCTCGGCCAGGAGGACGGTGTAGCCCTGTTGCTCCAGGACGTCCTTCCCGACCTGGCGCAGCATGGCCTCATCCTCGACCAGTAGGATGGTTTCCTCGCCCCTTGCACCCCGATCCCCGAGGACGGGGGAAGAGCGCCTCTCAGGAGCTTTGGCAAGGGCGGGGAAAAAGAGGTGAATGCTCGTCCCCCGGCCGGGCTCGCTCTCTGCTTCCACCATGCCGCCATGCTGGCCGACCATGCCGTAGACCATGGCCAGCCCCAGCCCGGACCCTTCCCCGACCTGTTTGGTCGTGAAAAAGGGTTCGAAGATCCGGCGCCTGACTTCCTCGGGCATCCCCCGACCGTCGTCGGTTACCGTGATTTGCAGATAGGGGCCCGGCTCGGCCCAGGTGTGTTTCGCGCAGAAGGCGTCATCGGCCTCCAGGGCCGCCAGGGAAATCTTCAGCTCGCCCCCCTGGGCAAGGGCGTCCCGGGCGTTGTTGACCAGGTTCAGGAGCATCTGTTCCACGGCGCCGGGGTCGACGAGCGCCGCAGGAAGCCCCTCGGGGAGGTCCAGGCGCAGGCGGATGGTCTCGGGGAGGACCCTTTCCAGCATCGACGCCACGCCGGTGATCACCTCCGAGAGATCGGTGGGTGCTCGTTCCAGAGTCGCTTGTCGGCTGAATCCCAATAGCTTCCGGGTGGTTCCGGCGGCTTTTTCCGCCGCCGCCTCGATCCCCCTGAGAGCCGATCGGACCAGGGGTGGGGTATCGGTGGCATCGTGGGCCAGGATCTCGGAATGAAGGAGGATGACGGACATGAGATTGTTGAAATCGTGGGCGATCCCCCCGGTGAGCTGGCCGATGGCCTCCATCTTCTGGGACTGCCGGAGGCGATCTTCCAGCTCCAGCCGCTCCGTGAGATCACGTCCCACCACGACCACGTAGTCCTGACCCTCATAGGAGAGGAGGGAGGCACTGATGTCCACCGGAAAGACGGTGCCGTCCTTCCTGCGGTGGCTGGAATCAAAGCGCAGGTGACCCTGCCTCCGAAGGTTCTTCAGGAAACTCTCCCAGACCTCGGGGGCGTGATCCGGATCGATGTCGGACACGCTGAGGTCCAGAATCTCTTCCCGTGTGTAGCCCAGATTCTCACAGACGGCGTCATTGGCGTAGAGGATCCCCCCACGGGCGTCGGCCCAGATCACGGTGTCGTGGGAATGGTCCACGGCGAACTGCGTGAGACGGAGGCGCTCCCTCGCCTCGCGGGCCTCGGTGATGTCTCGGCCCACGGACTGATATTCCACCGCCTGGCCCTTTCGGTCGAAAAAGGCCCGGGTGGTCCACTCGATCCAGGCCGGGGAACCGTCGGGCCTTCGGTGTGATCGAGTGACGGTTCTCACCGGCGAGGACGGAGTCAATGCGGCCAGATCGGCCAGGATCTTCGCCGGTTCCTCCTCCAGCACCGCCAGGAGGTCCGCACCGATGAATTGTGCGGGCGTGCCCCCGAAGTACTGGGAACATGCCTCGTTCACGAAGGTCCCCGTGCCGTCGGGAAGGAAGCGGAGAATGAGCTCCGACTGATCCTCCACGACGGCCCGATACCGGGCCTCGCTCTTCCTCAGATCCTCCTCGGTTTGTTTCCGGCCGCTGACATCGGTGACTGCGGCCCTCACCAGCTCCCTCTCGGGGTCCGGGAGTCGGGTCAGTTGCACCTCGCAGGGAAAGGGCGTTCCGTCCCCTTTCAAGTGGACCCACTCGAACCTCGGTTTCTCTCCGGCCAGGGCCTGTCGGATATACTCTCTGAAGGCATCGGCCGAAGACCGGCCGTCGGGCTGGTGGGTGGGGCTGAGCTCCGGGGGCCAGAGCTTCGACAACTCCGCTTCCGGATGCTGGTAAAGCTCCGCGGCGGCCTCGTTGAAGGCGAAGAGGGTTTCCTCCGAGGCGTCCAGCACCACGATGGCCTCGGTGGCGTGGCGCACGAGGAGGCCGAAGCCATCACCCTTCCGGCCTCCGTCCGGGTCCCACCCGGCCCCCTCCAGGAGAGCTTCCAGCTCGGCCACCCGGGTCCGTAGCCTCCGAAGCTCCTCCTGAGGGTCCCGGGAGGATCCGGAGGCCGGCGTCGAATTCTGGAGCTCAGGGGGTTCGATGGGGGCCCTCCCTCAGGGATTGTCGTCCAGGACCTGCCGCACCCGCGAAAGAAGCTGGGTCATCTTCCAGGGTTTTTGCAAGAAGGGAATGTCCGGATCCAGGGGCCGGCGCCCCTCTCTCTGCAGGCCCGGGTAGCCGCTCACGTACATGGCCCTGGGGCAATTTCCGCTCTCCTTGAGGGTGTCGATGAGCTCCGCTCCCCCCATCCTCGGCATGACGACATCGGTGAGAATGAGATCGACGGGTTCATCCCCGTCCCGGAGGATGGAAAGGGCTTCCAGGCCGTCGGCGGCGCAGATGACCCGGTAGCCGTGCTGCTCCAGGACTCCGGCACCCACCCTTCGAAGCATTTCCTCGTCCTCGACGAACAGGATGGTCTCGGACCCCACGGGAGCGTGGGCGGGATGCCTCTCCTGAACGTCGGGACTCCGTTCCTCCTCCAGAACGGGGAAGAACAGGGTGACGGTGGTGCCCTCCCCCGGCTCGCTCGCCACGTCCACGAAGCCACCGTGCTGCTTGGTCAGGCCGTACACCATGGCCATCCCCAACCCGGTGCCCTCCATCACCGATTTGGTGGTGAAGAAGGGCTCGAAGATGCGTCTACGGGTACTCTCGTCCATCCCCATCCCGTTGTCCCGGACGAAAACGCCGACGTAGGCTCCCGGCTCGGCCCAGGGACGATCTTCCCAGAAGTCGTCGGGAAGGGGTTCGTCGATGACCCCCACCTGCAGGACGCCACCATCGGGCATGGCGTCCCGGGCGTTGGTGGCCAGGTTCAGGAGCATCTGTTCGATGGCGCCCGGATCGGCGCTCACGACCCTGCCCCCCTCTTCGGCCGACACCTGGATCTCGATGGTCTCGGGCAGAACCCGGGATAGCATGGAATGGAGGCCCTTCACCACGGACCCCAGCTCCGTGGGGATTCGCTGGAGGTCGGCCTGGCGGCTGAACCCCAGGAGCTTCCGGGTCATGGAGGCCGCCCGCTCCGAGGCCTCTCCGATTCCCGCCACCGCCGAGTTGACGACCGGGTCCGGGCTTTCCAGCCGGTTGTGGAGGAGCTCGGTATGGAGGAGAATCACGCTGAGGAGGTTGTTGAAATCATGGGCGATTCCCCCGGTGAGCTGTCCGATCTCCTCCATCTTCTGAGCCTGGCGGAGTTGGGCCTGGAGGCTCTCCCGCTCGGTCACGTCCTCCGCCATGAGCTCGAATCGATCGTCTTTCCCGCCGGAGCCGCGAACGGGCCGGCCTCTTACCCTCAGGGTCACCTCTCTTCCGTCCTTGCCGGTCCACCGGATCCGGTGATCCTGTACCCTTTCCCCCTCTCGTAGCCGTTGTAGGAGCTGTTGGACCTTCTCGGGGCAGGGCAGGGCCCCGTCCTGGATGCGGGTGCCCAGGAGGTCGTCGGGCGAGGGAACTCCCAGCATGGTTGCCAGGGCCGGATTCACGAGCTGAAACGTCCCGTCCGGGCTGAGCCGGAAGATGCCGTAGGTTGCGTGGTTCACCAGCGCCCGAAGGTCTTCTTCGGATTTTCGCAGGGCCTCTTCCGCCTCCCGCCGCGGCGTGATGTCCCTGGCCAGCCCCAGAACCACACGCTTCCCCTGGATGCTCAGAGGATACGCCCTGATCTCCACGTGGACCGAGGAGCCGTCTCTCCTCCGAAGCTCGAACTCATCCGGCCCCGTGGGATGGCCCAGAGCGTTCCGGGCCAGGATCTTGGCGGCCCGGGGGGCGTCCCGGGCCCTGAGCAGGCAGAGCTTGAGGAAGGATTTTCCCACGAGCTCATTCCGGGAGTGCCCGATGAGCGCTTCTGCAGCCCGGTTGCCGTCCAGGAGGGTTCCCTTGAGGTCGTTCAGGTAGTAGGCGTCCGGGGCGAACTCGAATAGGGTTCTGAACCGCTCCTCGCTGGCTCTCAGCTCTTCCTCGGCTCTGCGCCGTTTCGTGACTTCCCGGCCCACGGTCTGGAGCTCCTCCAGGCGACCGTCGTCGTCGAAGTGACCCCGGGTGGTGAGGTGGCACCAGACCGTCTCGCTTCCGGAGCGGGCCAGGAGAACGTCTCCCGCGAAGGTGGCTTGCCCCGGGGTGAAGCCCAGGACGGCGGTGTTGAGCCGGTTCCGGTGATCTTCGGAGAGCTTTTCGGGGAAGGACGAGCCCAGGTTGGACTCGGGCGTGCCCCCGAAGATCCGGCAGTAGGGCTCGTTCACGAAGGTGCAGCTTCCGTCCGGAAGCCACCGGACGATGAACTCGGTCTGGTCTTCCACGACCAGGCGGTAGCGAGCCTCCTCTTCCCTCAGGGCCAGCTCCCTCTCCTTGAGGGAGGTGATGTCCGTGAAGACGGCCAATACGTGCTCGTCTTCCGGGGACGAGGCCGTCACCGCGTACCAGCGGTCGTCGGACTCGAGGCGGACCGTGGTCCGGGCTTGTTCTCCTGTGGAGGCTACCGTCTGCACGGTCCGGATCAGATCCCGCCGGCCGTCCCCGAAATGGGAAAAGACTGTTTCCGCCCGCCTCCCCAGCATGGTCTCCCGGTCCTTGCCGACCATGGACTCGAAGGCGGGATTCAGGCTCAGGACCACGGCCGCGGACGGCTCGTCGTCCCTCTGCGGTTCGACACGAAGCGCGACCCACGGGAGAGGAAGTTTTGCGAGGAGCGATCCCGTCATGGGCAACACCCCGGGTCACCTTCTCCCCGTCCTTCGGGCAAGGGCATGGCGTCGATCTCCTCCAGGAGACGGGATTCACAGGTAGGGCAGTACCCATGAGAGAAGTCGGCTCTCGTGTGCCGGCTCACGTAGCTTTCGAGAGGAACCCACTCCCCGTCGTCGTCGGGGATGCGGCGGCACGAAGAGCAAAGGGGTAAGATCCCTTCCAGGGTCTCGATGCGGGTGGCGGCTTCCCTGAGCTTCCAATTGCTCCGGATCAGCTCCTCGTTCAACCGGTGGATCTCCATGAGATCCCGGAAGCGCGCCACACCGATGTACGCAGCCCTCCGGATCTCGTCCGGATCCGGGGGCTTGGTGAGGTAGGCCACGACCCCGGCGTCCCGAGCCTTCCTCAGAGGCTCCTCCGCGCCGTCCCCGGTGAGGATGATGACCGGTGTGGGCAGGTACTCCTGGATGAGCCGGGCGCCCGTGATCCCATCCATCTCGGGAAGATCGGTGTCCATGAGGACCAGGTCGGGTTCGCTGATCCGGGTCAGCTCTGCCGCCTGCCGTCCCGTGCCCACGTCGCCCACGACGTGGAAGCCGATGGCCTGAACGGCCCGGATGATCTCCTTGCTGGTGGCCTCGCCGGATTCGGCGATGACCACCCTCAGGGATTCCGGGGTCTCGAGCATGATAGCTTCCACAACCCTCGATCCTGTTCCCCCCGTGGGCTTCTTCCCCGGGCCCCACCCCTGGGGCAAGGGACGACCCTTACAGTATCGGATCGGGGCGTACCGGTCTTTAGGAGGATCTCCATCCACCCTTTCACCACCGTTCAGAGTTCCTCTTCTCGGTATCGCGGCAGGAAGAGCCGGACAGTGGTTCCGTGCTCCTTCTCGCTTTCCAGGGTCACGAACCCGCCGAGTTGCCGGGCGAAGCCGTAGACCATGGAGAGGCCCAGCCCGCTTCCCCTGCCGACTTCCTTCGTGGTGAAGAAGGGATCGAAGGCCCTGGAGAGGGTCTCCTCCCCCATCCCCACTCCCGTGTCCGATACCGAGAGAACCACGTAGTCGCCGGGGTCGGCATTCACGGACTCGGCCATCTCCCCGCCCACGGCGATGTTGGATGTCCGGATGTGGAGCACCCCTCCCCGGGGCATGGCATCCCGGGCGTTCACCGAGAGGTTGATGAGGGAGTGCTCGAGCTGCCCACGATCCGCTCTGGCCGGCCAGAGGCCGGCTTCGAAGGTCGTGCGGATCGTGATCGTTTCACCCAGGCTGCGGGCAATGAGGCCCTGGAGGTCCTTCACCAGGTCGGGAAGATGAACGGGGCGGGGATCCAGGGTCTGTCGCCTGGAAAAGGCCAGGAGTCGCTCGGTTAGAAGAGCGCTCTTCTCGGCCGCATCCAGGGACTCCCGGACACGATCCCGGACCTCGGGGTCGGATCCGCGGGTGGATCGCAGGAGATCCAGGTTTCCGATGATGACGGTGAGGAGGTTGTTGAAGTCGTGGGCGACGCCTCCCGTGAGCTGACCTACCGCCTCGAGCTTCTGAGCTTGCCGAAGCTGTTCTTCCAGCTCGCTTTGCTGTCGCTCGGCTTCTTTTCTGTCTCGAATGTCGAGAAGGCTGAAGCGAACCAGTCGCTTGCCGTCCGCCGGAAGGCGCACCAGGTGGATCTCCGCCGGTATTTCCGGCCCGCCCCGGGAACGGAGTGTCCATTCCCGGTTGATCTCCTCACCATCCAGGGCCCGGCGGACCAGGGCGAGGAGCTCCGGCGGTAAGGCGTTCCCGTCGGGCTCGGCTTCGGGGAAGAGATCGGCCAGGGAAGCTCCGGAAGCTTCCTCACGGGTCAGGCCGGTGAGGGCCAGGGCCTTCTCGTTGGCGTCCACGAAGTGGTCCTCGTCCACGTCGTAGATGGCGATGGCCTCCGGCGCCGAGTCCACAAGGGTCCGCAGGCGTTGCTCGCTGGCCCGGAGCGCAAGGGCGGACTCGCGCCGCCGCCGCCGGGCGACCAGGAGAACCGAGGTCAGAGCCAGGGTCAGCCCTCCCACCGGGAGGAAGAAGACCGGCCTGAGAACGAGGGGAAAGGGGATGTGGAACTCGGCCACCACCGGTTCGGAGAGCTGTCCGTGAAGCCCCTTCGCCTGGATCTCGAGCCGGTGGCCTCCCCAGGAAAAGGGGTGGTCCCCTGTGGTCCACAGCTCCCGGTACGTGCCCCACTCGCTCCACGGCCCTCCGTCCAGCCGGTCACGGGTCATCACCCTTTCGGGGGGAATGGCGCCCTCATAGGCCACGGCTCGCCACCGAACCCGGATGACCCTACCCTCCACACTGACCGGGCCCAGGATGCTCACCTTCGGCGCCGGCTGGTCCTCCTCCTCCCGGTTCAGTACCTGGACGCCGCCCCCCACCGAACCGAGGATCACGCTCGGTCCCGAGAAGGTGATGGGCCAGATCCGCACGGGGTTCAGCCCCGTAGAGCCGTCCAGGACCGCCCAGACCCCATCCTTCATCCGTCCAACGCCTTCGTCGGATGTGACCCAGAGAACGCCCAGGGAGTCCCGCCGGATCTCGTTGACGATGTTGCCCGGGATCCCGTCGGCTACGGTGAGGTGTCGGATCGTTCCCTGAGGATCGAGGCGTCCGAGACCCATGTCGTATGCGGGGCCGTAGCCGAACCAGGCTCCGCCATCGGGGTCGGGCAGGAGAGTGAACACCCGGGGAGGCCCGTCGGCGCCCACACCCTCCTCCGTTCCCCAGGAGGACCACTCGTCTCCCTTCTGACGAAGCAGTCCTCGAGCGGTGCCGAACCACCGGCTTCCATCCGGTCCCTCCGCGAAGGCGTAGGCCCGGGATTGGAGCCACCCTTCCGGATCCATCCAGCGGACGAGGTCTCCGTCACGGTAACGAAACACGCCGGAGCCCGAGCCGTCGGATGCTCGACCGAGGGAGAGGAGCCAGACGGAGCCCTGGTCGTCCACCTCGACGCTGTGGATCCGGCCCACGTCGGCGCCCTCCCGGGGGCCGAATCTTTCCCAGGCGCCCTGGCGAAAGAGGAACGCCCCTTCGAAGCTCGATCCGCTGGTGATCCATACGGTACCGGTGGCGTCCCGGGCCAGTCCGGTCACGACCCCCAGCGGTGTACCCCGAGCATTCTCGATCCACGCCGGTGGCCCCGGGGGGGCGTGCCGCAGGATTCCGTTCCCTGTCCCGATCCAGAGCACGTCCTCGCGGGTGAGGAGGAGGGCGCTGATCCGGTTCCTCAGGTCGGGAAAAGGCAGGCTGAAGCTGCCCCAACGCCGCAGAGAGCTCCGATAGAGGTGCAGCCCCCTGGCGGAGGCCACCCAAAGATTCCCCGATGGGGTGGCAAAGATCTTGTGGATCCCGTGATTCCGGGTGGCGGGAAGCTCCACGGTCCTCCACTCTCCTCCAACCCGGACCCTCACGTCTCCCGTCTCGTAGACGGCGTAGAGGAGACCGTGAGGCGCCACGGTGACCGAGACCGCCGCGTTTTTGCCCTCGGCTGCCGCGCGCCGGGGGGGGCGGCCGGGTCCCCAGGTCCAGAGCCCGACGTGGGGGATGGAGGCGGTGAGGAAGGCCACGCCCCGCCCATCGGGAGTCTCGTCCATGGCCGGGACCCTGTGGTTCCCGTCACCCCGGGTAAGGGCCCGCTCCCAGCCTGAGGTAGTGGCTCTGAGAATGCCCTGGCGGGAGGTGAGCCAGACCTTGCCGCTCCGGGTGGTGAACAGCCGGTCTTCGGAGTCGATGCCCGACGGGGGAGTGGCATCTCTGAGGGTGCCGCCGGATCGAACCATGACGGCCCTTTCCGTACCCCGGGAGACGAGGAGAAAGAGGCCGAGCTCAGAGGGAATGGCCCGGATCGGTTTCCACCCCATCCGGGCCAGCTCGGGGGGGTGAGCCGAGCGAAAGGCCTCGGTTCCTCCCTGGTACACGTGGCCGCCCACCACAATCATGACCCCGCCCCGCCCGTCCGGCGCCAGGGAGGTGGCTCGCCCCTCGGGGACTCCTTGCCCGGGCCCGATCCGCGACCACTCGAATCCGGCCCACCACTGGATCCCCGCGTCGGTACGGACCCAGATGGTGTCCCCCACCTCCACCATCTCCTCCACCGTGCGCCCCTGGAATCCCGTGGTGCGATCGTAGTCGGCCCACCGCCACTCGGCCGAGAAATCCGGGACCTCGGGTCGGGTCTGGGGCCTCAACCGCCCTTCGGCCCACCCCGGCGAGAGGAGAAGAAGGGCCAGAGAGGTCGAGGAGGACACCATCCGCAAGAGGTGCCCGGTTTCTGGAATGAGATTGGCCGGGAGGCGAAGGCATGAACGTTCGCCTCGGGATCGGAAACGAGTCAAGTGAACCAGTCCTCCAAAATGGCACGAGAACAGCGGCCCCGGCAGTTTCGCCACCGGGGAAAATGACTGCTAGCTTCGTGCCATGCGAGAACCGAAGGCGATGGCCAGGCGAAGGCTCTCCACCAGCTCCATGGGAGCGTAGGGCTTGGGGAGGAAGCCGGTGAACCCCACCTGCCTCAAACGCTGCTCCGCCGCGTCGTCCATGTAGCCGCTGGACAGGATCACCGGCATCTCCGTGTCCATCTCCCGGATGGCCCCCAGAACCTCCTCCCCATCCATCTTGGGCATGCTCAGATCCAGCAGAACGCCGTCGATCTCGGCCCGGCGCTCCTGGAGAATGTCCACGGCTTCGCTTCCGTCCTGCGCCGATACTACGTGGAACCCCTCCCTCTCCAGCGCGCTCCTGGCCACCTTTCTGACCGTCTCCTCGTCGTCGATGACGAGGATGGTGGGTTGGACCCTTTCTTCCTGTTCATCATGGTGCTCCGGCTCCGAAAACTCCATGGCCGGCGCCTCGGAGGCCGGGAAGAGAACCCGGAAGAGGGTGCCGCGGTTGGGGACCGATTCCACCTGGATGTCGCCGTTGTGGCCCCGGACGATACCCAGGACCGCGGCCAGCCCCAGCCCCCGGCCGGTGAATTTCGTGGTGAAAAAGGGATCGAAGATCCGGTCCCGGGTGGTGACGTCCATTCCGCATCCGTCGTCCTCCACCTCCAGGAATACGTAGTCCCCCACGGGGCGCTCCGGTCCCAGCATGCCCCCGGTCAGGTAGCTCCGGTCCGCCTCCACCAACCCGGTGCGGATGGTGATGGTACCGGGTTTTCCCTCCAAAGCCTCCGAAGCGTTCATGACCAGGTTCATGACGACCTGGCGAAGCTGGGATGTGTCGCCCTGCACATTGGGAAGCTCCGATGCCAGCTCGAAGTTGAGGGTGGCCTTCTTGGAAACTCCGGGAGCCATGAGCTGCCCCATCTCCTTCAGGATCTTCGACAGGTCGAGTTCCTGTGTCGAGAAGGAGCAAGCGCCAGCGTAGGTGAGAATCTGCCTCGTGAGCTCGGCGGCCTGGCTGGCCGCCAGCTCGATCTCCACGATGCTGTCCCACGCCGCGTGATCCGGCGTGAGCTCCATCATGGCCAGGCCGGCGTTGCCCATGATCCCCACCAGGAGGTTGTTGAAGTCATGAGCCATCCCTCCGGCCATGACCCCCAGGCTTTCGAGCTTCTGGGCATGCTGCATGCGGGAGCGCAGCCGGGCCCTTTCGGCTTCCTCCTCTTTTCGCTCCGTGATGTCTCTCCCCACCACCAGGAGGGTCGGACTTCCGTCAAGGGACATGGAACGGGCGCTGAGCTCCACGTTCAGGACGTCCCCGTCCCGGGTGAGAAAGGAGGTTTCGAACACCCCGGAGCCCAATTCCCGGGCTTCGGCCAGCGCCTTGAGGAGGTTCCCCTGGCTCCCGAAAGGTACCAGATCCTGGAGACGCTTTGCGTTGAGCTCGGCCGCGGTGGCCTGGAGCATGTCTTCTGAGGCCTCGTTGGCCTGGAGGATGGCACCGGTCTCATCGATGACGAAGATCATCTCCAGGATGGTGGAGAAGAGGGCCCGGTAGCGGGACTCGGAGGCCCTGAGGGCCCGGTTCCTACGCTCCAGGATATCCTCCACCCTCAGGAGGGAACGCTGTCGTTCCAGCTTGTGGACCAGGTCCATCAGGTAGGAGGGCTCGAAGGGCTTTCGGATGTACCCGTGGGCCCCGGCCTTGAGCATCTTGATGGAGAGGTCCGGGTCGTGATCTCCGGTGATAAGGAGGACGAGGGTCGGGTAGCTCGACTCCCTCACCTCCTCCAGGAGAACGCTGCCCAGGCGGTCCGGAAGGTGGTAGTCGAGGACGAGAACGTCCGGCGGGGTCCCAGCCAACTGTCGGATCCCGTCACCGGCGGTCTCCGCCGTCCGGACCTGGTACCCCTGAAGCCGGAAGGTCTTGGAAAGGGACTCGCGCACGCTCTCGTCGTCTTCCACGATGAGAACCTTGTGCTCCGCCTGTGGATGCTTCCCGCTGAGGAGGTCCGTGACGTATCGGCGGAAGATCTCGGCAGAGAAGGGAACGGAGAGAAAGGCGTTTGCTCCCAGGTCCGCCGTCACCGCCTCCACCTCCAGGCCGGAGAAGGTCGCCGAGGTGATGAGGACGGGGACCTCGTTGAACGCGGGAAACTCGGGGGACCGGAGGAGCCAGCAGAAGCTCCATCCATCGATGCGGGGCATGTGCAGGTCCACCACCACCAGGTCCACCTCCCCCACGTTTTCCAGCTCCTCCAGAGCCTTTTCGGCGTTCAGGAAGGTGATGGGACGGATCCCCTCGCGTTCGAGGAGGACGGTTACCATCTCGATCTGGATGGGATCGTCGTTGACCACCAGGGCCACCTTCTCACCGACGGACATCGGAATCCTCCAACCTCATTCGGGCTACATGATCTCTGAGTCGATCCACTTCGCTCTCGAGGCGATGGAGGGCCTGAGATGCCTCCCTCTTCTCGTCGAGCTTCGCTGACTGCTCCAGCTCGCGGGCGCTTTGAAACACCCCGGTGGTGGCGAGGGACGCTGCGGCCCCTTTGATCCGGTGAGCCACCAGCGCAACGTCCTGGTGTTCCCATTCCTGCAGGGCATCCCTGAGCCTGTCGTTCAGGGCGGGCCAGTCCGCGAAGAACCGGTCCATGAGCGACCGGATGAGCCTCCGGTCTCCTCCCACCCGCTCCATGATGGCTTCCTGGTCGAAGATGTTCCGGTCGGATCCCGCTGGGGCCGCTCGCCCCCCCTCCGCCTTCGGAAGCCATGCCAGCAGTTTCTCGCTCAAGAGTTCCCGGTCCACGGGTTTGGCCAGGTGGTCGTCCATCCCGGCTTCGAGAAAGGCCTCCCGGTCCTCGGGGAGGACGCTCGCCGAAAGAGCGATGATGGGCACCCGGGTGCCCATCTCCTGCTCCAGCCGGCGGATTTCCCCGGCTGCCTCCATCCCGCTCATTTCCGGCATCTGCCCGTCCAGGAGGACCAGGTCGAAGGCCCCGTCCCGCCAGGAACGGACAGCCTCGGCCCCGTCGGATACCACCGTGACCTCATGGCCGAGGCGGCGAAGCAGGTCCTCACCCACAGCCTGGCTGATGGGGTCGTCTTCGGCCAGGAGAATCTTCGCAGGCGGCCCGGCACGGGCCGGATCCGGGCCGGACCCGGATCCTCCGTCCCCTTCGGCTTTTCCCGGAGGGGGCGCATGATCTTCCTCTTTCAGGAGGTCGGACAGAACCCCGGCCAGATCCCATTCCCCCACAGGCTTGGAAAGGGAACGGATCTCCGGCGCCTCGGCGTCGTCCAGGACAAGAGGCTGCTCCAGGACCGACACGAACTGGACGATTCCCCCGGTGACGGCTCCTGATTCCGTGGCTCCCTCCAGGATGGCCCGAACGTCGGGGTCGGCCAGGAAGCCCTGCTCTGCCAACACGAGGCTCCATGAGTCCTCGGTTTCGGGCCCATGGGTCAACGCCCGGCGGAACCCCTCCCCTTCCATGAATCCGGCCGCTTCGGCACCCCACCTCTCGACGATTTCGGCGACGGCGCTGAGGAGCTCCTCGTCTCGCAGCCCGAGGAGGGCGGACGATCCGGCCAGGTCCACCGAAGGAGGACTGGCGCCGGGCGGGGAGAGGAGGGGGCGGAGGGGGAGGGAGACCCAGAAGGTGGATCCCATCCCTTCCTCGCTTTCCATTCCCACCTCCCCCTCCATCAGCTCGGCCAGCCCCCTGCAGATGCTCAGGCCGAGGCCCGTGCCTCCGAACCGCCGGGTCGTGGAGGCCTCGGCCTGGGTGAACTTCTCGAAGATCCGGCCCTGGTTAGCTTCGGATATGCCCGGTCCCGTGTCCTGGACGGTGATCCGGAGCCGGGGCTCCCCGCCGGGTCGGCTCTCCTCCTCCACCTTCAGGATCACACGGCCGCTGTCCGTGAATTTCACGGCGTTTCCCGCCAGGTTGATGAGGATCTGCCGCACCCGGGCCGGGTCGCCACGAACGGTCCTCGGAGCTCCGGGGGCGATCCGGGTGAAAAGCTCGATGCCCTTTTCCGCAGCCCGGTGCCCGAGAATGGCGTGGACGTCCGCGATGGTGTCCTGCAGGTCGAAGTCCGAGTCCTCCAGAACGATCTGCCCGGCCTCCACCCGCGAGAAATCCAGGATGTCCTCGATGACCGTGAGGAGGCTTCCCGCCGACCTCTTGATGGTCAGGGCCTGCCGCTCCTGCTCCCGGCTCAGCTCCGTATCGAGGAGGAGGGAGGTCATCCCGATCACCCCGTTGAGGGGCGTCCTGATCTCGTGGCTCATGTTGGCCAGGAACTCGCTCTTGGCCCTGCTCGCGGCCAGGGCCGCCTGTTCCGAGGTGCGAAGCTCCCGGGTCCTCTCCTCGATGGTCGCTCCCAGGGTCCGGTTATGGTGTCTCAGCTCCTCGTGCAGGAGACGAGCTTCGAAGACGCTGGCGCACTTGGTGAGGGCGATGGTGAGGACCTTCTGGGCCAGCTCGGGGAGGAACGAGTACTCCTGGGGCAGGGAGGCCACGAACATCCCGATGATGCGGGACGGGGTCGCCAGGGTATGGAGAACCACCCAGGACCCCAGACACCGACCGGGGACGATCACGGGCCGGTCCTGGTACAGGCACCAACTGAAGGTTCCGTCCTCCACGAGATGCCGGACTTCCTCGTCCAGGGCATCGCTGCGGCCGAGGGGCTCCACCACGGCGGTGCGGAAGTGGATCCCCTCGGAGTCCAGGGCGAGAAAGGCTACCGTGTCGCACTCCAGGAGGCGCCTGAGCGTCGGCACGGTGACGGCGAGGACCCGGTCCGTGTCGGCCTGGTCCTTGAGCTGGGTCTGGTAGATCCTCCCCAGGTCTGCCAGGCTTTCCAGTGCCCCGGTGGCCCATGAGATGAACTCCCCCTGGTCCAGGGGTCCCCTGCCGTCGGGAGCGGGGGGCGCCGAATACGATACGGACGGCGTCTTCATGCAACCAGGCCCATGATCGTGTGCACGGCCCCGGTATGCTGACGCTCCACCTCCTCCAGGATGACAGGGACGAGCGCCGGGTCCAGACCCAACGTGTCCCAGGCGCCGGCCTCCAGCTCCGGGACCCGGTGCTGGCCCCCGCTGCCCATCTCCATGGCGTTGGAGATGATGTCGGAGACGTGGACGGCCGCGGCTTCCCGGGGAAAATGTTCGGCTCTTCCGGGTTGGTGGTGATAGGCCACGGCCTCCCGGAAGGAGGCGGGCAGGTTCCATGCATCCATGAGGAACCCGCCGACCTGGGCGTGGTCGAATCCCAGGACCTCCCGCTCGGCCTTTTGCAGGAGCAGACCTTCGCCATGGGCCATCTCAATGGCCTTCCGGGCCTTGTCGCCCTCCCGGATGAAGATGACGAGGCGCCCCACGTCGTGGATCAATCCCGCCACGAAGTACCGCTCGATGTTGTACTCCCGGAGGTGGCTGGCCAGGACACGGGCCGCCACGCCGCAGCCGAGGCTGTGGGACCAGAACCCCTTCATGTCCACCAGGTCCCGGGGCACGTTCCTGAAGACGGAGATGACGGAGGTGGCCAGCGCCAGATCCCTGATCTGGGCCGTTCCCACCACGGTCACCGCCTGGGAGACGGTCTCGATGCGCTTGGGAAAGGCGTAGAAGGCGCTGTTCACAACCCTCAGGATTCGTGCGGCCAATCCCGGATCTTCCTGCAGGATCTGGGCGATGTCCGAGGATCGGCTCCGGGGATCCTGGATGGCCGCCACCAGGCGGCCGTAGATGAGGGGCGGCGACGCCAGCTTGGGGCCGCTTTCCACCAACTCCCGGGCGCTACGTGCCATGGGGGGATTCTCCCGTGGAAACCGAGGAAGTACCCCTCTCCTCCAGAGAGCGGGCTTTCCGCTGAACGCAGAAGCTCGAAAGCGCTCTCATGAAGGGATGGGTGAGATCGTTGGTGCCGAAATGGCCCGCCATGAGCTTCTCGGCCTCCATGATCAGCTCGGGGTCGATGGGGGCATCGTCAGCCTCCCTCTGATCGGCCCCCTCCACCTCGAGGGTGGAAATGCCCCACATGCGAAGGGATTCGATGTGGCGTTCCGAGAGAACCTTCCCGGCCGGGATGAGAAGGCGCCCTGTCTTGTCCTTCACGGGACTGGCCAGAACCATGGACGGCTCGGCATGGTCGAGGGAAATGACCCCCATCTTCTCTCTCTCCCTCCGGTGCTGAAGTGACGGCCCCGCGCCGGGGAGGTTTCGAGTCCGGCAAGGGGGCACTTCTCAGCTTCGGCCCGGGCGGGGGTGACCTTTAGCTTCCCGTGGCTCCTCCCGTGGCGTCGGCGGCCCTCCCGCCGTCCGCTGCCTTCCTCTCCCCTGGTGCTCGGCCCGCTCAACTCCGCCGAGGCACCGGCCGATACTGGGGCGTGGCGGCGGAGTTGGCCCGCTCCCTTTCCGGCATGGAAGTCATCGTGCCCCGGGAGTGTGACGGGCGGGCTCCGGTCTTTTCTGAAACTGCCGGCGAGGGTCTTTGCATCCATCATGGCTGACGAGAACCAGGGGACACCGCTCTTCGTCGAATCTCCCACCGCCACGATCCTCGTGGATCCGGAGGGGGTCATCGTCGATGCCAACCCCATGGCGCTCAAGACGCTGGCCCGGTCCAGGAGACGTGTGGTGGGAGAGCCGCTCCTGGGGTTCGTGCAGAAGGAGGATCGGCGACGGGCCCGGGATCTCTTTCAGAAGGTCCTGATGGGGAGGGGGCAGACCTGGACCGCTCGCATCAACCGGGGAGACGGAGTCCCGCGGGTCCAGACCCTCAGGGCTGTTCCCCTCATGAACGGAGCCGGCCCCCGGGGCATCCTCCTGTTTGCCAGGGATCTCCAGGCGGGAACGGAGGGGAAGCCCGAAGCGGTTCAGCTCCAGACCCTTCTGGAGAATCTTCCGGAGCAGTTCTCGGTGGTTCTGGATCAGAAGGGGAGGATCCGATACTCGTCGGGCCTGAGTCGGACTCATTTCATTGACGACCTGGAATCCCTGGGGGTCCCCTTCCGGGACTTCCTGGATGACGACGAGCTGTCTGTCCGGGCACTGGAGAGCATGCTCGAAGCGGTCTCCGGGGGAGAGGACTGGGCGGGCACCCAGTGGCATGCTCGAAAGGACGGAAGCTCCTTTCCGGCGCAGGTGTTCGCTTCGCCCTACCGGGACCCCCGCACGGGGCGGACCCGGGGCGCCCTGGTCGTGGGCAGAGACGCGTCGCTGGTTCATCGCTGGAGGGAAAGGGCCGAAACCGCCGAGCCCCTGGCGAGCGTCGGAAAGCTCGTGGCGGCGATCGGGCGGGAGCTCAAAGAGTCGCTGGATCGGGTCGGGGCTTCGCTGGACCGACGGGAGGACGAAGGATGGGAAGAGAGCGGAATCGAGGAAGTGCGGGAGGAGATCCGCTCCATGGAACGTTTTCTCGGGCACCTGGAGACCTTTGCCGGGAAGCCTGGGATCGAACGAAAGAAGGTGTCCCTGTCCGGTATCCTCCAGCGGTCCCTCGAAGCCGTACAGGACCGGGCCCGGGAGTCGGGAGTGATCATCGAGACGGCCGTGTCGCCGGGACTGCCGGACGCGTGGGCGGATGCCGAAGGACTGACGCGCGTGCTGGATGCCCTCCTGGAAAACGCCCTGGATGCCCTGGAGGAGGAAGGGGAGGGTGGGGAGTTGGACCTCTCCGTGACCCGACGGTCCAATGCCCTGCTTCTGAAGATGGTGAACGCCGGATCGGCGGTGAAGCCGGAGTGGATGCAGAGGATCTTCGATCCCTTTTTCACCACCCGGCCCGGACGGACCGGCCTGGGCCTGGCCGTGGCCAGGGGGGTCGTCCAGAGCCACGGGGGGCGCATCTGGGCCGAGTCCCCGAGCCCGGGCACCCTGGGGGTGTCGGTGGAGATTCCCCTGGAGCCTCCGGAGACCCGCTTACCCTTCCGGCCGGTACCTCTCACCCTGGCCCGGTCCAGGAGCATCCTGGTGGTGGACGATGACGAAGCCATCCGGGCCACGCTCAGGGCATTCCTGGAAAAGGTCGGGTTCGAGGTGCGAGAAGCCTGGAGCGGTCGGAGTGCCCTGGCCCAGCTCACCACGGGCCGCCGCCCCGAGTTGGTCCTGACCGATCTGCGCATGGATGACGGAAGCGGATACTGGTTTCTGAACGCCTTGAAGAAGGACTTCCCGGAACTGGTGGCCAGAACCATCATCATCACGGGAGACACACGGGTCGAGGCGGCCACCGAACTGGCCCGGGAGACGGGCTGCCCCCTCATCCGAAAACCCTTCGAGCTCCCCCGCCTTCTCGATACCATCGACGAGGTATCGTTGCAGACCTGAGGCCCCGCCAAAGCGGCCCCTGATGCCCGCTCCCCTCTCGATCTCCTCTTTTCTCGGGATGGATCCGATGCTCAGGCGGCGGAGCGGGCCTCTCCCCGGGCAAGGCTGATCAGCTCCTCGGTGTCGAGGATCAGGCCCACATCGCCGTTGCCCAGGATGGCACCGCCGGCGATCCCCACCGTGTCGGCGACGATCCCGCTCAGCGCTTTGATGACGAACTGGTGCTGGGTGACCAGTTCGTCCACCAGGAGGGCGCAGCGGCGGCTCCCCTCCCCGATGATGACCAGGAGGCCCCGTTTGGGGTCCTCCACGGCTTCGGGGATGCCGAAGATCCGGTGCAGCCGGACCACGGGGATGAGGTCGTCGTGCAGGAGGACCATTTCCCCCCGGTTCGCCACCGTGGAGAGGGAACCCTCGTCGGGCCGGAAGCTCTTGTGGATTTTTACCGTGGGGATGATGTAGCACTCCTTGCCCACCTGGATCAGCATACCGTCGGTGATGGCCAGGGTCAGCGGAAGGTGGATCTGGAAGGTGGATCCCTTGCCGGCCTCGGACGCGATGGCCACCCGCCCCCGAAGGGACTCGACGCTTCTCCTGACCACGTCCATCCCCACCCCACGGCCCGAGATCTCCGTCACGGCCTCGGCCGTAGAGAATCCCGGGGCGAAGATGAGATTGAAGATGTCACTGTCCGAAAGGCCCCGGTCCGACTCCACGATGCCCCGCTCGATGGCCTTGGCCAGGATCTTCTCACGATCCAGGCCCCTGCCGTCGTCGGTGATCTCCACGACCACGTTCCCTCCGGCCTGGTAGGCCGACACCCGCACGGTACCCTGGCGGGCCTTGCCCGCTTCTTCCCGCTCCTGGGGGCTTTCCAGTCCATGGTCGATGGAGTTCCGGACCATGTGGACCAGCGGGTCGGCGATGACGTCGACCATGGTCCGATCGATCTCGGTTTCTTCTCCCTCGGTGACGAAGTGGACCAGCTTTCCGCTCTTCCTGCTCAGGTCCCTCACCACCCGGGCGACCTTTCGGAAGGCGGGTTTGAGGGGGACCATGCGGAGCCCCGTGCTCAGGTCCTGCAGCTCACGGAGGATCTTGGCGGCGTGGTCCACCTTCTTGGCCAGATTCGCGCCGTCCCGCAGGATGACCTGGTCCTGGGCCAGCATGGAATGGGCTATGACCAGCTCGCCCACCATGTCAACCAGATCATCGAGGCGATCGGTTCGAACTCGGACCGAGGCCTCGGCGGTCTTGGCCCGTTTGACCTTGGAGCCCGGTTGGTCGTTAACTGCCTCCTCGTCTTCGTCACCCTCCTCCGGCGCCGCCAGCTCCAGACTGCCCTCTCCGGAAGAGAGCTGGTCGAAGAGTTTGGGGTCCGTCAGGACGGCGAGCAGGGATCCGTAGGAGGCCGGAATCCGGATGGGGCCGCCGTCCATGGCGTTCTGGATGTTACTGAGAAGCTCCTTCAGGAGGTCGGCGGAGCGAAGAGACAGGTCGGCCACGGACCCCGTGAATCGGAGGTCCCCGTCCCGGACCCGGCTCAGGAGGGTCTCGGCATGATGGGCCAGATCCGAGACCCGGGTGAGCTCCAGGAAGCCCGAGACACCCTTGATGGTATGGAACGCGCGGAAGACCACATTGACGGATTCTTCATCGCTGGGATCCGCCTCAAGGTCCAGGAGGGCTTCCTCGGCGCTTGCCAGATACTCCAGGCCCTCGGTGATGAAGTCGGCCAGGAGGTCCGGATCCGCCGTTTCGGGGAGGGGCTCCTCCTCGGGGAGCCCGTCGTTGCCCTCCCCCTCATCTTCCGCCTCGGCGGCGGCTTCCGCCTCCGGTTCTGGCCGGGAATCCTCCTGGCCCGCCGGCTCGGGGTGGGCGGTCTCCTCCTCCTCCTCCTCCTCTTCCTCCTCCTCCGGAGTCCGGTCCTCCAACTCCAACTCGACGTCTTCAACCTCCTCCTCGTCCTGACCGGACGCGGAAGGGGATGGATCCTCGGCCGGGCTCCCTTCCAGGAAGATCTCCCACTTCACGAGGGCTTCCTCGACCAGGTCCCCTACCTTGATCACGGCCTCCTCACGGGTGGCTTTTCGCACCCGGGGCGGGGCCGTCACCTTCTCGAGAAGCTCATGGGCCTCGGTCAGGATCCCTTCCACCTCCGTTGGAAGACCACCCTGTTCGAGGATTGCCCGGTTCATTTCGAAGAGCTTCCTGGCGTGGTCCTTCTTTCTCGGATCCATGCGAACCAGGTACCCCGCCATATCGTTCAATTCCCCCGGATCAGTCCGGGGGACGGCCTCCCTGCCGGGAGCAGGTTCGGCCGTCGTCTCCTCCGATGTCTCACCGGCCGTGCTCGAGCTTCCGGATTGCGGACCGCGGCCCAGAGACAGGAGGAGGGTGAACTCCGCCTGCTCCAGGAGCTGGGGTGCATTCGGCGCATCCAGGGAGATCAGGTACTCTTCCAGGGCCTCACAGACGCTCATGGCCCCGGTGGAGAACCTGGAGGTAGGGGTGAGCTCGTCGGAATCCAGCTCATCGATTCCCGAGTGGAAGGTATCGAGAAGCTCGGCCAGTCCGCTGCTCTCGTCCCCGGCCTGCGCCCTTACGGAGGCAACCGCATCCTGAATGGCTGTCCTGCCGCTCTCGACGTCTTCGTCGAGGCCCTGAATGGCATTTCGGACGTCTCCGAGCCTTCGGAGCAGCTCCATGTCGATCTGATAGGAGTCCAAGAGTGCCTCGCAAGCTGTTGGGGTTCCTGATTTCGACCCAGGCCGGTCCGGAGGAGACTTCCCGGCTCGAAGCCGGGGATCGAGATCCCTCCGGACCTCGGCATTAGTATCGGCTGAAAGTCGTTGATCTTGAGGAGTTCCTGGGCGGATCCGGGAGGATCAACCTGCCGCTGCGGCCTCGGTGGCCTTACGGTCCAGAGCCCGGATGACGCGGTGGGGCACCTCAGCCAAAGAGACAACCTCCTCCACGGCCCCGAGGTCGATGGCTGCTTTGGGCATTCCGAAGACGACGGACGAGGCTTCGTCCTGGGCAAAGGTACGCCCACCGGTCCGTCGGAGCTCGAGGAGCCCCTTGGCGCCGTCGGCGCCCATGCCGGTGAGGATGACCCCCACGGCGTTCTGCCCGGCGCTCTCGGCCACCGAATGGAAGAGGACGTCCACGGAGGGTTTGTGGCGATTGACGGCTGGCCCGTTCTTGACCTGAACCGTGTATCGGGTTCCGCTGCGGCGCACCAGCATGTGCTTTCCTCCGGGAGCCAGGAGGGCCAGACCCGGAACGATGATGTCCTTGTCCCTGGCTTCCCGCACATGCACGGGACAGATCTGATCCAGCCGATCGGCGAAGGAGGCGGTGAACCCCGGTGGCATATGCTGGACGATGACGATTCCGGGAACCTGGGGAGGAAAGTTCTTGAGCGTTCGCTCAATGGCCTGCGTGCCCCCGGTGGAGGCCCCGAGGGCGATGACCTTGTGGGTGGTATCGAGCCCCTGGACCGCAGGTGCCACGACCCCTTCGGGCCCGTGTCCATCCGGGCCCTTCGGAGTTTTCCGGATCCTGGCCTTCGCGGCCGCCCGGATGGCCCGAATCAACTGCCTTCCCACGTCGGGAACCGAGAACTGGGAGCTGGGCTTCGGAATGACCTCCACGGCTCCCAACTCCAGAGCCTTGAGCGCATTCTGGCTGTTCTCCGGGGCCAGGGAGCTGACGATGACCACGGGGAGGGGATGGTGCTTCATGAGCTTGGCCAGAAAGGAGAGCCCGTCCATCCGTGGCATTTCCAGGTCCAGGGTCAGCACGTCCGGCTGGGACTTGACGATCTTGTCCCGGGCCATGTAGGGATCGATGGCGGTTCCCACCACCTCGATGTCGCTGAACCTGGAGAGCTCCTCGCTCAGGACCTTTCGCACCACGGCTGAATCGTCGACCACGAGAACCCGGATCATGGAATCCCCCTACGCCGTGCCTTTTTCGTCGTAGACCAGGGCGATGTCGGCCCGGCCCCCCTCCAACCCCAAGCTCACCTCGACGGCGGCTTCCGGGAGGGGGGGTGGGGCGCCCTCCGCCCCTCCGGTCACCTCCGGCGCCTGGAGATCGAAGATGGCCTCGGCCCCGGCCAGAAGGGGCAGGACGTTTCCGCAGATGACGTTCGAAACCTCTCCGAGGGCGTCCATGGCCACATCGGGCTCCGGGGTACCGTGGGTCCCCAGCATGTTGGTGGCCAGGACCGGGAGCAGGCCGCCGGCGAGGCGGACCTCCAACGTGCCCTCGTACGGCCCGGAGAACCGGACCCTGGCCACGGCCTCGGTGGTGAGATCGGCCTGGTCCTCCGTCAACGACGGGTCCGCAAAAAGGAACCCGAGTTGCTCAAAAGTCGAGGCCGCCGCTTGCTGCAGTCTGGGCGCCAGATCCCCACTCATGATCCACTCCAGTCACATCGGTGATGGTTTCGTAGAGGATTTCAGGGGTGAAGGGCTTGTGAACGAACTTCGCCCCCTTCCCCAGGATCTTCTGGATACGGGTCTCGCTGCTCTCCGTGGAGACCACGATGATGGCGAGATCCCGGGTCTCATCCTTGTTCCGGACCCGGTCGATGAGCTCTTCCCCGTTCATCACAGGCATGTTGATGTCAACGAGGGCGAGATCCACCCAGTTATCATCGAGGACCTTCAGGGCTTCACCCCCGTGTCCCGCTTCGTAGATCTCACCCAGCGGAATGCCGCTGAGTCGAAGCGTCTTGATGATCATGGACCGCATCACTGCGCTGTCGTCCACGACCAGGACGTTGAACATCATGATGGTTCTCCCTCCGAGCTGGGCCCCCGCACACGGGGGCTCAAAGCGCCGTTTCCTTTCCCTGCGCCTTCACGAGCACTTCGCCGGTACGGACCGACAGGGAGACCGTACGGGAGTGATTTCCACCTACATCCTCGGCCTTGAGAAGCACGCCGTTCTTCCAGAGGAGCTTCTTGAGGGCGATGAAGTTCCGCTTCCCGATCTGGAAGCTGTCTCCGCTGCCCCGGTTGGTGACGCTGGACCCGCCGGCCACCTTGACGATGATCCTCTCCTTCCTGGCGCCCAGCCGATAAGCCTCCTTGAAGAGCATGGGGAGGCCCGTGTCCACGAAACGGGCCGGGTTCTTCTCGGCTTTTTCTCCATCCACCCGTCCCGAGGGGAGCATGACGTGAAGGAGCCCCCCCACCCGGGCCTGGGGATCATGGATGCACACACCCAGGCAGCTACCGAGGGCATAGGTGATGAGAAGGTCTTCGGGCCGGTCCGAAACGGTGAGATCGGCGATCCCCACGATCCTGCGCATCCCCAAGGCCGCCCCGGCGGACACCGTGGCGGCTCTCATTTGCGGTATACCGCCGGTTGGACGTACTGGAGCTGGTGCTTCATGGAATTCAGGCTCTCGGAATGTCCCACGAAGAGGTGTCCGCCCCGGGGAAGCAGGTCCGAGAACCGTTGCAGAAGACGCCCCCGGGTCTCTCGATCGAAATAGATCATGACGTTTCGACAGAGGATGAAATCGAGGGGTCCCTTCATGGGCCAGGATTCCATGAGGTTCAGGCGGGCGATGCGGATCGGGGTGCGCAGCTCGTCCCGAACCCGGTACTGAACCAGGCCCGTGGCCGGGTCCCTCTCCCGGGTGAAGTACTTCCTGCGGTACCCCTCCGGCACCCCCTCCATCCGCTCTTCTTCGTACCGGCCGGCCCGGGCCCTGCCCAGGACCGGCGACGAGATGTCCGTGGCCAGGATGCGGACGTCCCTCCGGGACAGGTCCCCGAGGGCCTCGGCCAGGACCATGGCGAGGGTGTAGGGCTCCTCTCCGGAGGAGCATCCGGCGCTCCAGATCCTGAGTGGCCTGGATGAGCTCGAGTACTCCGGAAGAATGGATTCCCTGATGAACTGGAAGTGCATCGCCTCGCGAAAGAAGCTCGTCTTGTTGGTGGTCAGTGCATCCACCATCTGAGCCAGCTCCTGCCGACCCGCGTCGCTTTGGACGAACTCCATGTAGGCTTTCACGCTGGAGAAGCCGGTGAGGCGCATCCGTTTGGAAAGCCTGGCCTTGACCAGCTCTCGCTTCCCCTCGGTGAGGTTCACGCCCGAGATGGAATACATGAGGCGGCTGATGGCGTCGAACTGGCCTTCCAGATTGATGAGGCCGATGGAAGCCCCCCCCGCCGCAACCTTCGGTGAAGGGGCAGCCGGTGCTCCGGGTTCCTTCACGCCGGGGATCGCGGATGCCGCGGCCATCACTCGGGTATCCTCTCGGGCAGGGTGCGGACCCCCTCAAGCCCCGTCCCGTTCTCCCGGCCCGTCGGAGCCGGGCTCCGACGGTTCCCCATGGGCGGAAGGGGAGGGTGCAGGAGGGTCGGTGGCATGGAACGAGGCCTTTCCCGGGGGGCGGTGCCCCCGTTCGTGTTTTCAGGCGAACGTGGAGACCTCGTCGGACGGGAAGACCTGATCGATGTCCAGGAGAAGGCTCACCCTGCCTTCGGACTTGCCGATGCCCAGGATGTAGTCGGTGTTGATCTCCGAGCCCAGGGACGGTGCATCGACGATGTCGCTTTCGGCGATGTCCAGGACCTCGGAGACCTTGTCGACGACCACGCCCAGCATCACGCCGCCCGTCTGGACCACGATGATGCAGCTCTCCTCGGTGTCGTCGATGGCCTCCATGTCGAACTTCAGACGGAGATCCACCACGGGGATCACCTGTCCCCTCAGGTTGATGACGCCCCGGACGTAGTACGGGGTCTGAGGCACCGTCGTCACCGGCATCAGGCCGATGATCTCCCGGACGGTGAGGATCTCGATTCCGTACTCCTCGCGCCCCAGGAAGAATGTGAGGAACTTTCCACCTCGATCGCGGGTTGCCGTGGCCGTGGCTTCCTCTTGCATTGCAGTGGTCATTGCCAGGTTCCTTGTTTCACCGTGAGTGCTTGCGGCGGTTACGCCCCCGACCTTCGG
>CAYXGM010000057.1:0-25256 GCA_964464555.1 uncultured Gemmatimonadaceae bacterium
CCGTCCCCGGGGGCGGGGAAGAGGCGGACGCGGTCGGCCGCCCAGGGATCATCGTTCCAGGGTATGGGGCAGGGGAGGGTGAGGAGGAGGGTATGGCGCGGGCCCCCCTGTACGTCAGGGTCTATAGCTGGCTGGTGAGACTCACGCTACGCCACCCCTGGTGGGCCGTGGCCGTGGCCGCGGGATGCCTGGGGGGCTCCTACTACCTCTTCGACAAGTACGTGACCCGGGGAATGGTCTGGGGTGGGGGGTGGGGGCAGCAGACCTACATCGACATCCGCATCTCCCTTCCCAGGGGCTCGGACCTGGAGCGCACGGACCAGCTCGCCGTGTTCTTCGAGGAGAGGCTCGCCGCCCTCCCCGAGGTGGAGCAGTACACGACCAACGTGAACGGGACCTGGGCCAACATCCGGGTCACCTTCCCCGAGGAGTTGGAGAACACCTCCGTGCCCCCGGCCATCAAGGAGCAGATGGTGGCCTACTCCCTCCAGTTCTCCGGAGCAGAGGTCCGGGTCTATGGTTTCGGCCCCTCCTTCTACGGGGGAGGGGGGTCGCCTCCCAACTACTCCATCAAGATCCTGGGCTACAACTACGAGAGGGTCCGGGACATCGCCGAGGACCTGGGCCGCCGCCTCACCCGCATGTCCAGGATCCGGGACGTGGACACCAACGCCTCGGGCTCCTGGTACCAGTCGGACCGGGCCACCGAGTTCGTGGTGGAGATCGACCGGGACGCCCTGAACCGCTACGACATGAGTGTGCAGGAGTTCGTGAGCCGGATGAATTCGGTCATCCGGGGCCAGACGGGCCAGTCGATGCTCAAGCTCGGGGGGGAGGAAATCCGCTTCGACGTGAAGATCGAAGGGTTCGAGACGGTGGACCTCAGGGAGCTGGAAGAGACCATCGTGACGGGGCCGGCGGGCAGGGGCATCCGCATCGGCGACGTGGTCGCCATCACGCCGGAGGAGATCCTGGCCCGGATTCGCCGGGAGGACCAGCAGTACGAGCGCACCGTTGCCTACGAGTTCCGGGGCCCGAGGAAGCTCGGGGACCTGGTCCGGGACGCGGTCATTGATGCCACCGTCCTTCCCCCGGGTTACACCATCGAGGAGCGGGATCCCTGGCGCTGGAGCGACGAGCAGAGGGAGCAGATCTACTTCGTCCTGGCCGTCTCCGTCATGCTCATCTACATGGTGACCGCGGCCCTCTTCGAGTCCCTGACGTTGCCCCTCTGCGTGCTCCTCACCGTGCCCATGGCCCTTATCGGGGTCTTCCTCATGTTCTTCTACGCCAATGCCACCTTCACCCGGGAGGCGTACATCGGCGTGATCATGATGGGGGGGATCGTGGTGAACAACGCCATCCTCCTGGTGGATCACATCAACCAGATCCGGGCCGAGACGGGCCTCCCCCTGCAGGAGGCCGTGACCCGGGGGACGCTGGAGCGGGTCCGTCCCATCCTCATGACCACCACCACCACGGTCCTGGGGCTCCTGCCCCTGGTTCTCTTCAGCCAGGGGGCCGACGCCAACATCTGGAACGCCCTGGCCTACGCCCTCATCGGGGGGTTGCTTTCCTCCACGATCTTCGTGCTCACGACCACGCCGGCCCTGTACTACCTCTTCGAGCGGCGGGTACAGAGGGTCGAAAGAAGGGTGCTCCCGGACCCCCTACTCGACGGGATGGCCCGCGTTCCTCCAGCCTGACATGTCTCCCTTGAGGTGCTTCACGTTGGTGAAACCCCGCTCCCGCAGGAACGACTCCACCCAACGGGACCGGGGTCCCACCTCGCAGTAGACGACGATCTCCCGGTCCTTGAGCTGCATGAGCTCCTGGATCCGGGCCGGGACCTGGCGATCCTCCAGGTGATAGGCCCCGGGGACGTGGCCCCTCTGGTATTCGGCGGCGGTGCGGACGTCCAGGACGATGGGGGCGTCCTCGCTGTCCAGGCGCTCCAGGAGCTCGTCCTGGGTCATGAGGGTGGGGTCGGCCTCGCCGGCACAGGAACCGGAGAGAAGGAGGGTCGGGAGGAGGAAGAGGAGGCCCCGGAGGCCCACTGGGCGTCGAAGGAGGCTCGAGGAAGCAGTAGCGTTCATGGAGTCTCGTTGTGTTTCGAAGGGCCCTTTCGGCCGCGTGATTCGACAGAGAGCGGGTGTCGTGGGGTAAACCCCGGCACGACACGATTCGAGCCTGAAAGCTGACCCTGCACCCGCGTGCCTTCAACCCCTCTTTCCCTGCCGGGATGCGCCAGGGGTCCATTCCTTCTTTCTGGTTGGACGGGTCCACCGAGGCCCGGCGGGCGGTGGATGAGCACCGGGCGGCTGAGGCGGCCGCCAGGTGTCCTGATTCTGGCGCGACGGTCCCCCCCTCCAAAACCCGACGCCATTTGGTACCTTCATTTATCCGCCGCCCGGTGGAGCGTTCCGGGCGCGGGCGATGGGCCCGGTCCTGAAGGGAACTCCGGGGGCCCCCGGGGCCCATCCCGAGCTACTCCATCGTTTTGAAAGGGAAGACCATGGCACGGGAAGGCCGCGCCAGGAGCCGGTCCGAAGGCACCGACTTCATTCGGGCCATTGTCGCCAGGCACAACGCCCGGGGGACCTACGGGGGACGGGTGGAGACCCGCTTCCCCCCGGAGCCCAACGGCTACCTCCACATCGGCCACGCCAAGTCCATGGTGCTGAACTTCGGGCTGGCCGAGGAGAACGACGGCGTCTGCCACCTCCGCTTCGACGACACCAACCCCCTCACCGAAGACATGAAGTACGTCCGCTCCATCCAGGAGGACGTGCGCTGGCTGGGCTACGACTGGGGGAAGCACCTCTACTTCGCCTCGGACTACTTCGAGCGCCTTCACGAGTGCGCCCTGATCCTCATCGAGAAGGGGAAGGCGTACGTGGATTCCCTGTCCGAAGAGAAGATCCGGGAGTACAGGGGAACGGTGAAGGAGCCGGGCCGTGAGAGCCCGCACCGGGACCGGACCGTGGAGGAGAACCTGGACCTCTTCAGGCGCATGAAGGAAGGGGAATTCGACGAGGGGGAGCACGTGCTGCGGGCCAGGATCGACATGGCCCACCCCAACATGATCATGCGGGACCCGGTTCTCTATCGTATTCGCCACGCCACCCACTACCGGCGGGGGGACGAGTGGTGCATCTACCCCCTCTACGACTTCACCCACTGCCTCTCCGACGCCTTCGAGGACATCACCCACTCGCTGTGCACCCTGGAGTTCGACAACAACCGGGAGATCTACGACTGGATCCTGGACGAGGTGGGGTTCGAAGAGCCCCGGACCCACCAGTACGAGTTCGCCCGGCTGAACCTGGACTTCACGGTCATGAGCAAACGGAAGCTCCTGAAGCTGGTGGACCAGGGGCACGTGGAGGGGTGGGACGATCCCCGGATGCCCACCCTGGCCGGGATGCGGCGCCGGGGCATCACCCCCGAGGCCATCCGGACCTTCTGCGAGATGATCGGGGTGGCCAAGGCCGACAACCGGGTGGACATGGGGAAGCTGGAGTACGCCATCCGGGATCACCTGAACCGGACGGTGCCCCGGGTCATGGGGGTCCTCCGGCCCCTGAAGGTGGTCATCACCAACTACCCGGAAGGGGAAGGGGAGGAGCTGGAGATCCCCTCCTATCCCCACGACGTTCCCCTGAAGGGCTCCCGGAAAGTCCCCTTTTCCCGGGAGATCTTCATCGAGGCCGACGACTTCATGGAGGATCCCCCGGAGGGTTTCTACCGGCTGGCTCCGGGGAGGGAGGTCCGTCTCCGCTACGCCTACTTCATCACCTGCGACGAGGTGGTGAAGGACCCGGAGACCGGCGAGGTCGTTGAGCTCCGCTGCAGGTACGACCCCGGGACCCGGGGGGGAAACGCACCCGACGGCCGCAAGGTTCGGGGGACGCTCCACTGGGTGTCGGCTCCCCACGGGTTGAAGGCCGAGGTGCGTCTCTACGACCGCCTCTTCGCCGTGCCGGACCCGGAAGACGTGGAGGAGGGGCAGGAGCTCACCGTCCACCTGAATCCCGACTCCAGAGTGGTGATTCCCGACGCGCTCGTGGAGCCTTCCCTGGCCGCCGATGTTCCGGGGACCCGCTACCAGTTCGAGCGGTTGGGCTACTTCATGGCCGACCCGGAGGACTCCCGGGAGGAGCGGCCGGTCTTCAACCGGATCGTCACCCTCCGCGACACCTGGGGGAAATCCGCCGAGGTTGCCGCAGAATCGGTGAGATCGGGCGAGGTTGACGGAGATTCAGCGAGGGCGGAGAAGGCCGGGCCGGGGGCGTCGGGAGGCTCCGGAAAAGGGAAGGGGGCCTTGGAGGAAGCTCCCTCGGTGCAGGGGGAGGACACGGGACGCATGAACAGGGACCGGGCCCGGGCCGCGGATCCGGCGCTGGAGGCGAGCTTTCGCCGGTTCCGGACGGAGCTGGGTCTGGACGAGGTGGACGCCGACATCCTCACCGGCTCTCCGGAGCTCTCGTCCTTTTTCGAGACGGCCGTCCGGGCGGCGCCGAAGAACGAGGCGGCCCTGGCCCGGTGGGTGGTCAACGAGCTCCTGAGAGAGCTGAAGAACCGGGATCTGGACGAGCTGCCCCTGGCCCCCGAGGACCTGGCGTCCCTGGTGAACCTCCTGGAGGAGGGTACGATAAGCCAGCCCGTGGCCAAGGAGATCTTCGCCCAGATGGTGGAAGAGGGGGTGGATCCCCGGGCGGTGGTGCGGTCGAAGGGGCTGGAGAAGGTAGCCGATCCCGAGGTCCTGGGTTCCATGGCCGACGAGGTGCTGGAGGCCTTTCCCGAGAAGGTACGGGAGTACCGGGACGGAAAGACGGGGCTCCTGGGGTTCTTCACCGGCCGGATCATGAAGGAGACCCGGGGGAAGGCCGACCCCCAGCTCGTGCAAGAGCTTCTCCGGGAGCGTCTGGAAGAGTGAGGGACCCGGAAGGCTCGCCCCCCTTTCGCAACACCCCTTTAAGGAAGGATGAGGAACACGGCATGAGTCTGAGACTTCGATTTGCTCCATCCCCCACGGGCTTTCTCCACGTCGGGGGAGCCCGGACCGCCATCTTCAACTGGCTACTGGCCAGAAAGGAAGGGGGCGTCCTGGTCCTCCGCATCGAGGACACGGACCGGGAGCGTTCCACCGAGGAACACACCCGGGCCATTCTGGACGGCCTGGAGTGGCTGGGGATGGACTGGGACGAGGGCCCGGTCTTCCAGAGCCAGGGGGTGGAACGGCACCGGTCCGACGCCCTGAAGCTCCTGGACAGGGGGCTGGCCTACCGGGATTTTTCCACTTCCGAGGAGGCGGCGGCCGACCGGGAGGAGGAGCAGCGGACGGGGAAGAGGACCCGGAGGCCTCGGAAGCGGGCTGCGATCCGCACACCCGTGGAGGAGGAGGCCCTCCTGGCCGAGGGGCGGCCCTTCGCCATCCGGTTCCGGGTTCCCGGGGGGAAGACCGTCTGGAAGGACCGGGTTCACGGGGAGACCCGCTTCCGGAACGACGAGATCGACGACCTGGTCATCCTGCGTAGCGACGGTACGCCCACCTACAACCTGGCCGTGGTTTCCGACGACAGTCACATGAAGATCAACCTGGTCCTGAGGGGAGACGACCACCTCTCCAACACCCCCAAGCAGATTCTCCTCTACCAGGCGTTGGAACGCCCGGTGCCCGAGTTCGCCCACGTTCCCCTCATCCTGGGAACCGACGGGAAACGGCTTTCCAAGCGCCACGGCGCCACGGCCGTAGGGGAGTACGAGAAGGAGGGGATTCTTCCCGAGGCCATGGTCAACTTCCTCGCCCTCCTGGGTTGGTCTCCGGGGGACGACCGGGAGATCTTCACCCGGGCAGAGCTCATCCAGGCCTTCAGCCTGGATCGGGTCCTGAAGAAGAGCGGTGTCTTCGACCCGAAGAAGCTGGCCTGGATGAACACCCAGCACCTGGCGCGGCTGCCCGAGAAGGAGCTCCTCGGAAGGGTGAAGGAGGCTCTGGTCAAGGGTAATCTCCTGGCCCCCGACCAGGATCCGCCGGTGGACCTGTCATTCATGGTGGAGCTCCTCCTCCCCCGGTCCGGCTCCATCGAGGAGATCGTTGCTCAGGGATCGACCTATCTCCGGGAAGAGGTCGGCTACGAGCCCGGAGCCGTGAACAAGCACTGGGCCAAGGACCCGGGAACGGCCGCCGCCCGCCTGCAGCGGCTGAGGGACATCCTGAGAGACACGCCCTGGACCTCCGAGGCCGTGGAGGCCGGGATCCGGGGGCTGGCCGAGGAGGAGGGCGTGGGCGCCGGCAAGGTCATCCATCCCCTGCGGGTGGCGGTCACGGGTCTCAAGGGGAGCCCGGGGATCTTCGATGTCCTGGTCCTCCTCGGTAAGGACCGGACCCTTCGTCGCATCGAGCGGGCCCTGGAATACCTCGAAAAGGGGACATTTCCCGATGTGTAGGGAAAAAAACCTTTCTTGACACCCCTGATCGGGGCACATTAGGATAGCGACCTGCTGTTTGTTTCCGGCTGTCTACGCGGGCGCTGGTTTCAGTCATTGGAGAGGTGATGCCGCCCAACCTCACGGAGATCGAGCAGAAGATCCTGGACTACATGGTGTCGTACCTCCGGTCGAACACCTACCAGCCCTCCATCCGTGAGATCGGGGAGCAGTTCGGGATCAAGAGCACCAAGACGGTCTCCGAGCACCTCCAGGCCCTGGCCGACAAGGGTTTTCTGGAACGGGACCCCTCCCGTTCCCGGGGGGTGAGGATCCTGGGCGTGGACCTGAACGATCAGGCTGTGACCCTCCCCTGCTTCTCCAGGCTCCCCGCAGACCGGAGCGGCTCCCGGAGCGGCAGGGCGGAGATGTTCCTCACCATCGATCGCCGCCTGGCCGGGGAGAAGGAGGCTTTTTTCGTTCAGGCCCGGGCCGGGGACCTGGCTCCCCTGGGCTGTGTGGAGGGGGACTACGTGCTCCTGGAGCCGGCCCTGGTGGGGGAGCTGTCCGACGGGGCTCTGGTTGCCGCCCGGGTGACCGATACGCCGGCGTACTACCGGTTCGTTCGCAACGGCCAGTCCACCGAGCTCCATCCCCTGGGCGGCAAGGGAAAGCCCACCAGGATCGACGATCCATCCTCCCTCGTTCTCCTGGGCCGGATCACCGGCATGTACAGGAGGATGGACCATCTACCCGTTTCCGCCACGGCTTTCGCCCACTGAGAGCAGGGGGTTCCGGGAGCCACATTCGGGCGCCTGCTCCGGTGACTCCCTTCCCAGCACACCCTCCCGGTCCACACTGACCCATGGACGTGAATCTGACCCCCCCGGAGCCTGAGGATCGGCTCTGGATGGCCAGGGCTTTGGAGATGGCCCGCCTGGCGTCGTCCCGTGGTGAAGTGCCGGTAGGAGCGATTCTCGTACGCCATGGGACCATCATCGCCCAAGGGTACAACCTCACCGTCACCGCCTCCGACCCTACGGCCCACGCGGAGGTGGTGGCCATCCGAAAAGCCGCCGCCGGCCAGGGGGATTGGCGGCTGGAAGGGACCACGATCTACTGCACGCTGGAGCCCTGCACCCTCTGTTGCGGCGCCATCGTCCTGGCCCGGATTCCACGGGTGGTCTTCGGCGCCTTCGATCCCAAGGCCGGCATGGCGGCGAGCCTGGGGAACCTCCTTCAGGATTCCCGGTTGAACCACAGGGCCGCCGTCACTTCCGGCGTCCTGCACGAGGCCTCGGCCGAGCTCCTGAGAACCTTTTTTCGGGTCCGGCGATGACGCGGATTTCTCTTCTGATCCTCACCGCCCTCCTGGCGGGCTGCACCGTGGTGAGAACGGTGGAGCCGACCCCCGGACCGGAGGCTCCGTCCTCTGCCGCCGAACCCGCCCTCGAGCCGGAGAGGCCACCGGCCGTTGCGGAGTCCCAGCCCCGAACCCGGCCCCGGCCCCAACGGCCTCACAGCGCCGTGTCCCTCCCCGAGGAGGTCCGGGCCCTCTGGGTGGTGCGGACGACCCTCACCCACCCCGACTCCATCCGGGCCATGGTGGAACGCGCGGTCCGGGCCGGGTTCAACACCCTCATCGTCCAGGTTCGAGGGCGTGGGGACGCCTACTACACCAGCCGGTGGGAGCCCAGGCCGTCGTCGGTGATGAGCCACGGTGTGGGCTTCGATCCCCTGGCTCTGGTCATCCGGGAGGCCCACGCCCGGGGCCTCGGGGTGCACGCCTGGGTGAACGCTCACCTGGTTGGCGGGATGGGCTCCCTTCCCACCGATCCCCTCCACCTCGTCCGCAGCCGTCCGGATCTCCTGGCCGTGCCCCGGTCCCTGGCCCGGGATCTCTTCAACGTGAGCCCCGAAAGCCCCCGCTACGCCGATGCCCTGTTGCGCTACGCCCAGCGAAACCGGGAGCGGGTGGAGGGGATCTACACCTCTCCGTCCCACCCCGAGGTGAAGGAGCACATCTACTCGGTGTGGATGGATCTGGCCGAGTCCTACGACCTGGACGGTCTCCACTTCGACTACGTCCGCTACCCGGGTCCCCAGTTCGACTATTCCCGGGGCGCACTGGAGCGCTTCAGGGAGTGGGTGACCCCCCGGCTCTCCCCGGTCCGCCGGGCCGAGTTGGAGCGACCCTGGCCCTCGGATCCCCTGGCCTATGTGGAGGAGCTCCCCGGTCCCTGGGACGAGTTCCGCCGGGCCCAGATCACCGAGCTGGTGGAGCGGATCTACCACGGGGTCAAGAAGCGGCGGCCCGACGTGGTGGTCTCGGCCGCGGTCTTCCCCGACGGGGGGGACGCTTCCCGGACCCGCTTTCAGGACTGGGAGGGATGGGTCCGGAGGGGGATACTGGACGCCGTGGCCCCCATGGCCTACACCTCCAGCGACGACACCTTCACCGCCCAGATCCGGAATGCCGTGGAGGTGGCGGGAGGGGGGCGGGTGTGGGCCGGGATCGGTGTCTACACCAACACCTACCGGGGGACGGTGAACAAGATCGACATCGCCCGGCGCCTGGGCGCCCGGGGGGTGGTCCTCTTCTCCTACGATTGGGCCGTGAGCCAGGGAGAGTCCGACGGCGCCCGATCGTTCCTGGACCGGGTGGGCGCCGACGCCTTCCGGTTTCGGTAGTAGGGCCGGCTACTCGTCCCCGCCCAGCTCCTCCTCCGTCACCCCCACCAGCGTCTCCGGATCGTCCTCGATCTTCTGGATGGTGATCCCCGTGAAGCCGTAGAACATGGAGATGAGGGGGGAGAAGAGGTTCAGGAAGGCGAAGGGAAGGTAGACGAAGCTGCTCACGCCCAGGACGCCGGACATGTACGCCCCGCACGTGTTCCAGGGGATCAGGGGCGAGGTCAGTGTGGCCGAGTCCTCGAGGGCCCGGGAGAGGTTCTTGGGGTGCAGTCCCCGCTTGAGGAAGGCTCCCCGGTACATGCGGCCCGGTACGATGATGGCCAGGTACTGATCCGAGGCCAGGGCGTTCATCCCGGTGCAACTGAAGACGGTCACGGCGATGAGGGAGCCGGTGGACCTGGCGAGGGTCAGGACCGCTGCGGCCAGACGCTCCAGCATCTTCGACGCCTCCATGATCCCGCCGAAGGCCAGGGCCGAGATGATGAGGGCGATGGTGTCCATCATGTAGGAGAGCCCGCCCCGGGTGAGGAGCTCGTCGATGCTCCCCACTCCCGTGTCGCTCACGTACCCCGTGTAGAGGGACTCCAGCATCCGTCCCAGGAGGGAGTCCAGCCCCTCCCCCGGGGCTCGCTGGAACACGAGGAGGAGAACCGCCCCCACCAGAACACCCACGACCAGCGCCGGGAGGGCCGGGGTCTTTCGCCACACCAGAAAGAGGACCGCCCCGGGTGCGATGAGGAGGAAGGGGCTCAGGTTGAAGGACGCTTCGAGGGTGGAGAGCATGAGGAGGTAGCCCTCCGTTTCCACGGAGCCGGTGGCCGGGCGAACGATCCCGATGATGGTGAAGATGATGAGGGCGATGATGAGGGCCGGCACGGTGGTGTACATCATGTGCCGGATGTGGGCGAAGAGCTCCGTCCCCGCCACCGCCGGGGCCAGGTTCGTGGTGTCGGAGAGGGGAGACATCTTGTCGCCGAAGTAGGCACCGGAGATCACCGAGCCCGCTGTCATGCCCGCGGGGATTCCCAGGGCCTGCCCCACCCCCATCATGGCCAGCCCCACCGTGGCCGCCGTGGACCAGGACGATCCGGTGGCCAGGGAGATGAGGGCGCAGATGAGGGCCGTGGCCACCAGGAAGTACCCCGGAGCCAGGATCTTCAACCCGTAGAAGATCATGACGGGGACCACGCCGCTGGCAATCCAGACCCCGATGAGAAGACCCACGATCATGAGGATGAGGATGGCGGGAAGAGCGGCGACGATGCCCTTGGTCATCCCCTCCAGAATCGCTTCCCACCTCATCCGAAGCTTCCAGGCCGCCAGGCTCCCGGCCACGATGGTCCCGAAGATGAGGGGGATGTGCCCCGAGCCGTGCAGGACCACGATGGTATAGAAAAGCGAGGCGATGAGGACGACGACGGGGATCAGGCTCAGCCCCAGACTCGGGGTAGGCTTCATCTCATCGGACAAGCTGGGCCTCCTGAGGGTGGTTTCCCTGAAAAACGACGGGGGTCATCATGGGCGGTCGCCCCTCCCCTGTAAAGACGTGAGCGTTTTGACAGGTGCCGTGACGGATGCCTACTTTCCGCCGGCCCGAGGCCCGACAGGAGGCCCTCGGCCGACCCCGTTCACCTGCACGAGAACCCATCATGACCGAAACCCAACGCAGTCTTCTCATGGACCGTCAGGCCGTGGAGCGAGCCCTCTCCCGCATGGCTCGGGAGTTGGTCGAGAAACACGGCGGCACCGAGAACTCGGTGCTCATGGGAATCCACCGCCGGGGCGTCCAGCTCGCGGCGCTGTTGAAAGAAGAAATCGAAAAGGCCGAGGGGACCACGGTGCCCTCGGGCAGTCTGGACATCACTTTCTACCGGGACGACCTCATGACCATCGGCCCCCGGCCGGTGGTGGGGGAGTCCGAGCTCCCCGCCGATGGGATCGACTCCAGGGACGTGGTCATCGTGGACGACGTCCTCCATACCGGGCGCACGGCCCGGGCCGCCATGAACGAGCTCATGGACTGGGGCCGGCCCTCCCGGATCTCCCTCTGTGTTCTGGTGGACCGGGGGGGGCGGGAGGTCCCCATCCAGCCCGACGTGGTGGGGAAGGTGCAGGAAGACCTACCGGATGCCCACGTGGAGGTGCTGGTCCCGGAGTTGGACGGTGAGCTGGCCGCTTATCTGATCAAGAATCCGGAGGGTTCCCCGTGAGCGAAGCGCCATCCCTCCTGGGAAAGGACCTGGTGGGGCTCGAGCCCCTCTCCCGGGAACAGATCCTGACCATCCTGGATACGGCCGAGCTGTTCAAGGACGTGTCGAAAAGGAAGGTGGCGAAGGTCCCGGTCCTTCGGGGCAAGACCATCGTGAACCTCTTCTTCGAGGCCTCCACCCGCACCCGGGTCTCCTTCGAGTTCGCCGAGAAGCGACTCAGCGCCGACACGGTGAACATCTCCGCCGCAGGCTCGAGCGTGGCCAAGGGAGAGACGCTGGTGGACACGGCCCGGAACCTGGAGGCCATGCGCATCGACATGGTGGTCATGCGCCACCCGGCCTCCGGGGCCGCCGGCTTTCTGGGCGACCGGATTCCCTCCAACGTCATCAACGCCGGTGACGGACGGCACGAGCATCCCACCCAGGGACTCCTGGACATGCTCACCATCCGGGACCACCGGGAGAGGCTGGAGGGGTTGAAGGTCTGCATCGTGGGTGACGTTCTCCACTCCCGTGTGGCCCGCTCCAATATCTACGGGCTCCTGAAGGTGGGGGCCGAGGTGGCGGTCTGCGGACCCAAGACCCTCATACCGGTTCGACTCGACGAGCTGGGTGTGAAGGTGTTCACCCGGGTGGAGGAAGCCCTGGGGTGGGCGGACGTCATCAACGTCCTCCGGCTCCAGTTGGAGCGGATGCAGGGGGGATACGTGCCCAGCCTCCACGAGTACAACCGCTTCTTCGGCATCACCCAGGCCCGCCTGGACGAAGCAGGCAGGGACATCCTCATCCTCCACCCCGGCCCCATGAACCGGGGTGTGGAGATCGACAGCGACGTGGCCGACGGGCCCCAGCAGGTCATCCTGAAACAGGTCACCAACGGTGTGGCCATCCGGATGGCCGTCCTCTACCTGCTGGCGGGTGGAACCCCCGAGAAGGCCCGGACCGTGGGGGAGGTGGCAGAGGCATGACTCCGAGACCGCTTCTCATTCGAGGGGGCAGGATCGTGGATCCGTCCCAGTCCCTGGACGACACCCTGGACGTGCTTCTCGTGGACGGCTTCGTGGCTGCCGTGGGCAGGGAGCTGGACGTGCCGGAGGGCGCCCGGGAGATCGTTGCCGAGGGCATGGTGGTGACCCCGGGCCTCATCGATGTCCACGTCCACCTCCGGGAACCGGGACAGGAGCACAAGGAGACCATTGAATCCGGGGCCCGGGCCGCTGTTGCCGGGGGCTTCACGGCGGTGTGCTCCATGCCCAACACCGATCCGCCCATCGACGATCCCGCGGCAGTGGGCTTCGTGGTGGCGGCAGGCCGGAAGGCCGGAGCGGCACGGGTCCACCCCATGGGCGCCATCAGCGAGAACATGGAAGGGAAGTCCCTATCCGACATCGGCGAGATGGTGGAAGCCGGAGCGGTAGCCGTCACCGACGACGGGCTCCCGGTCATGGACTCGGGCCTCATGCGCCTTGCCCTGGAGTACACCCAGGCCTTCGGGATCCCCGTGGTGGATCACCCCGAGGACCTGACCCTCTCCAGGGAAGGGACCATGAACGAGGGGTTGGTGTCCTCCCGCCTGGGGCTTCGGGGCAAGCCCAACGCCGCCGAGGACATCCACATCATCCGGGACATCCTCCTGGCGGAGCTCACCGGGGGCCACATACACATCCAGCACGTCTCCACCCGAGGGGGCGTGGAGGCCATCCGGCAAGGGAAGGCTCGGGGGGTACGGGTGACGGCGGAGGCATCCCCCCACCACCTCCTCCTCACCGACGAGGCGGTGGACGGATACCGGACCGAAGCCAAGATGAATCCACCCCTCCGCTCGCCGGAAGACCGGGATGCCGTGCGTGAGGGGCTTTGCGACGGCACCCTGGACATGGTGGCCACCGACCATGCCCCCCACCACTACGACGAGAAGGAGGTGGCCTTCGACGGCGCGCCGAACGGGGTGGTGGGCCTGGAGACGGCCCTGGGCCTGGTCTACGGCCACCTGGTGGAGCAGGGCCTCTTCGACCTGCCGACCATGGTGGAGCGGATGAGTGTGACGCCGGCTCGGGTCTTCAAGCTGCCCGGTGGAAGCCTCGAAGCCGGCACCGTGGCCGACGTTACCGTCTTTGACCCCCGGGAAAGCTGGACGGTGGACCCCGCCAGTTTCGTGTCGAAGAGCAGGAACACGCCCTTCTCGGGCTGGGAGCTCACCGGGAAGCCCCGGTTCACAGTGGTGGGAGGAGAGGTGGTCTGGGAAGGGGAGTAGAGACGGTGGGGGGCTGTCCGTCGGCAGGGATCCCCCAGGTCGATGCAAGAGGGCCCGGATGCTTCGTGCATCCGGGCCCTCTTGCCGTTCGCGGAGGCCGCCGGGGAACGGGCGTCCTCAGGCGAGCATCACGACGCCGCCAGCTCGTTCACCTTTCGCACCAACTGGCTTTTGAGGCGAGCCGCCCGGTTCGGCGGAAGGAGGTTCTTGGTGGCAGCCCTGTCCAGGAGGGCCACGGCGTCCGGCAGATGGGCCCGGGCCGTCTCGGCGTCTTCGGCCTCCTGAACCCTGCGAATGGCCGTGTTGAGCTTCGCCCTGGCGGCACGGTTCCGGGCGTTGGCGACCCGGCTGAGCTCCATGCGCTTTTTGGCGCTCTTGATGTTCGGCATCGTATCCCCAAAAACAAAGAAATCCTGAGCGATCTAGCCAAAAATAATAGCCGAAACCAAAAGTCCGATCAACGGGTGGAAGAAACCCTGGCGATTCGGCCCGGCGGGGAGAACATTCAACGGTCCCCCCCGACCTCAAGGGAGAGCTGGAAATGACATACTGTCCGTTCTCGATACGTGGACGTCCCCGAAGTGTGGATCCCCGGAGACGTCGCCCCTTTTCGTTTCTGGTCCTCACCGTCGTCCTCCTGGGCCTGCGGGGCGGTGGAGCGTCCCCCCTTGGCGCCCAGATACCCCCGGAGGACCCCCTGGCCGGCCTCGACGCCTTCGTGACCGAGGTGCTCCGCACCTGGGAAGCTCCCGGGTTGGCCCTGGCGGTGGTGAAGGGGGATTCGGTGATCCATGCCCGGGGCTACGGCGTCCGGGAGCTGGGGACGTCGGATCCGGTGGACGAAAACACTCTTTTCGCCGTGGCGTCCACCAGCAAGGCCTTTACCGTGACGGCACTGGGGATGCTCGTGGACGAGGAGGAGCTGTCCTGGGACGACCGGGTCACGGACCATCTTCCGGGCTTCCAGCTCATGGATCCCTGGGTCACGCGGGAGCTCACCGTCCGGGACCTCCTCTCCCACCGGGGGGGACTGCCCCGGGGAGATCGGCTCTGGTACGGATCCCCCTTCGACCGGGACGAGGTGGTGGAGCAGGTCCGGTACCTGGAGCCGGCCTGGAGCTTCCGCTCCCGGTACGGCTACCAGAACATCATGTTCCTCACCGCCGGTGAGGTGTTGGAAGCCGTGACGGGGGAGACCTGGGACGAGTACCTGCGGGACCACATCTTCTCGACCCTGGGCATGGAGAGGACCACCACCACCACCCGGGGCATCCATGCCCTGGAGAATGTGGCTACGCCCCACGTGCTCCTCCAGGACGAGGTCATCGCCGTTCCCTGGCGGGACTTCGACAATGTGGGCGGGGCCGGAGCCGTCAACTCCAGCGCCCTGGATATGGCCCGGTGGATTCGCCTTCATCTGGGGGCCGGGGCGTACGAAGGGAAGCGTCTGGTGAGCGAGGAGGTGATCCGGGAAATGCAGACCCCCCAGACCGTCATCCGGCGGAGCGAGACCACCCGGCGGCTCTTCCCGGAGATCCACTTCCAGGCGTACGGCCTGGGCTGGAGCCTGCAGGACTACCGGGGCCGCAAGATGGTTCGCCACGGGGGTGCCCTGGACGGTATGCGAACCCAGGTGGGGATGATCCCGGAAGAGGACCTGGGCGTCGTGGTCATCACGAACCTGAACAATTCCTGGATTCCCCAGGTGATCCTGTACCACGTATTCGATGCCTTTCTCGGTCCCCGGGACAAGGACTGGAACCAGCTCATGCGAGAGGTATGGCTGGAGGGTCGGGAGGAGGCCGAGGAGAGACGCAGGGAGGAGGAAGGGGCCCGGGTGGAGGGGACGACCCCATCTCTTCCTCTGGAGGCCTACACCGGGACCTACGAGGACATCCTCTACGGGACGGCCGAGGTGAGGCTGGAAGAGGGAGGGCTGGTGCTGGAGGTGGGACCCTCGTTCGTGGGCGACCTGGAGCACTGGCACTTCGACACCTTCCGGGCCCGCTGGCGGGACGAGCCGTTGGGCCTGGCATGGGTCCAGTTCCGTCTGAACCGGAAGGGGGAGGTGGAGGAAGTGGACGTGCAGGGCTGGAGGGCCTTCCACAAGACCGGCGAAGGGGGATAACTTTCCAGGTCTATGGATGTCCTCATCTTCCTCCCCGTCCTCCTCTTCTCGGTGGTGGTCCACGAGGTGGCTCATGCCTGGGTCGCCAAGAGGGAAGGGGACGACACGGCGGAGCGGCTGGGACGGATCACGCTGAATCCCATTCCCCATCTGGATCTGATGGGGTCCTTCATCGTGCCCCTCCTCCTCTTCTTCCTTCCGGGGCAGTTTCTCTTCGGCTGGGCGAAGCCCGTTCCCGTGAACCCCCGGAACTACCGGGACTACAAGTGGGGAGACATCCGGGTTTCTCTGGCCGGGGTCGCCTCGAATCTGGTCCTGGCCATCCTGTGTACGGGGCTCCTCTGGGTCTTCCTGGCCCTGGAATCCATGGGCGGCGGGCTCTCGGGTGTCTATCCGGTCCTCCAGCAGATGGCCTTCTTCGGCCTCTTCATCAACCTGATCCTGGCCTTCTTCAACCTCATCCCCCTTCCGCCCCTGGATGGCTCTCATGTGGTCTACCACCTCCTTCCTCCCGAGCTGGGGGCCAGGTACCGGGAGGTGGGGAAGTACGGCATCGGGATCCTGATGCTCCTGATCTTCGTCTTCCCCGGGGCCCTGAGCTTCCTCCTCTGGCCCGTTCAGGCCCTGGTGGGCCTGGTCTACCGGTCCATGGGCTTTTGACGTGAAGCGCCTGGGAAGTCTCTTCGAGAAGGGGGAGTTCCTCCTCGTGGAGCTGGACCGTTTCCAGGGGCCCCTGGACCTCCTCCTCCATCTCATCCGTCAGCAGGACATCGACATCTTCGACATCCCCATCGCCACCATCACCGACCAGTTTCTGGCGGCCATCGAGGGGATCGAGGCCGGGGACCTGGACGGAGCGGGGGAGTTCCTGGAGATGGCCGCCACCCTCATCCGCATCAAGGCCCAGATGCTCCTCCCCCGCCCCGAGGACGAGGAGGACGAGGATCCCCGTGCCGAGCTGGTGCGCAGGCTCCTGGAGTACGAGCAGATCCGGGAGCTCTCGGGGCGGCTGACCACGGCCGAGAGCCTCCGGGCGAGGCAGTTCGGGAAGGGTTTCGTGGCGGCTCGTCCCGAGGGGCTCAGGGAGGACACCCCTCTGGAGACGACCTGGGACGAGGTGATGGAGGCGGCCCTTGCGGTGGAACTGCCCCATCCCTTGACCGGGACTCACCGCGTCGCCACGGGGCTGGTGGCCCTGGAAGAGAAGATTCAGCTCATCATGGACGCCCTGGACGGGCGCGCGAGGGTGGAGTTCAGCAAGCTCCTGGAGCCGTGGAAGGACCGGATCCACGGCGTCATGACCCTCCTGGCCAGCCTGGAGCTCTCCCGGCAGCGGGCCGTCAGCCTCCGCCAGGCCGATCTCTTCTCGGAGCTCTGGATCCTCCGCAGGGACATGGAGGCCTGGGTGGGCCGGCTCCCGGATCCCGAGGCCCGGGGGCGGGAGGGGGGGGGCGTTGGGCTCGGGAGCGGTGAGAGCCCCTCTTTGGACGCAGAACCAGAACCGGAGGAAGGCTCGTGAAGGCTTCGCAGATCGTGGAAGGGGTCCTCTTCGCCAGCGATGCTCCCCTGAAGGCCGAGGAGATCGCCCGGGCCGACGGATCCCTGGACGAGGACCGGGTCGAGGAGGCCATCCGGGAGCTCCGTACCCTCTACGACGAGTCGGAGCGGTCCTTCCAGGTCGTGGAGCTGGGCGAAGGCTACCAGATCCTCACCCGTCCGGAGCTGGCCCCGTACCTGGAGCGTTTCGACACCGTCCCCCGGCCGTCCAGGCTCTCGGGGCCCGGGCTGGAGACGCTGGCCATCATCGCCTACCGGCAGCCAATCGGCCGTATCGAGATCGAATACATCCGGGGTGTGGGGGCGGCGGGGGTGATCCGGACGCTCCAGGATCGGGATCTGGTGGAGGTAGTGGGCCGAGGGGAAGGGTTGGGCAGGCCTCTCCTCTACGGGACGACCCGGCGCTTCCTGGAGCATTTCGGCTTCGCCTCCCTGGACGAGCTGCCTCGTCCCGAGGATCTCCCGGTGGTCCTGAGCGAGCGGACGCCCCTGGACGAGCTCCTCGCGGCGGAGGCGGAAGGGGAGAACGGGGACCGTTCCGCGGAGGAGGAAGATTCCCACGTCCGAGGGTGACCCCATCCGGATTCAGAAGTACCTTTCTCAGGCCGGCGCCGCGTCCCGGCGCACCGCCGAGGACCTCATCGTCCAGGGGCGCGTGAGGGTGAACGGAGAGGTCGTCCGGACCCTGGGCTCCAAGGTGGTGCCGGAACGGGACCGGGTGGAGCTGGACGGGCAGGAGGTGAGGGTGGCCAGGACCCGATGGGTCCTCCTCCACAAGCCTCCCGACCACCTGACCACCCGGGCCGATGCGAGGGGGCGGCGAACCGTGTATGATCTGCTTCCCCGCAGGCTGCACGGGCTTCGGTATGTGGGGCGGCTGGATCAGGACACGGAGGGTCTCCTTCTCTTCACCAACGAGGGAGATCTCCTCCATGGGCTGACCCATCCCTCCGGGGAAGTGGACCGGGAGTACGAGGCCTGGGTGGACGGGACCCCCTCGGCGGAAACCCTCGGGGCCCTGGAAGGGGGCGTGGAGCTGGAGGATGGCCCGGCCCGGGCGGTCCGGGCCCGGGTCTCGCGAAAGACCCGGGGGGGGGCGGTGGTGGAGCTGGTCCTGAGGGAAGGACGAAAGCGGGAGGTGCGGCGGCTCCTCGAGGCCGTCGGCCACACCGTGCAGCGTTTGAAACGAGTGCGTTTCGGGCCGATTTGCCTGGGCGACCTGAAGGCCGGGCAATGGCGAGAACTGACACCTGAAGAGATCAGGGCCCTCAGGGATGAGGTCCCGTCGGAGGGAGACACATGACCTGGAAGATGGGCGGCATGGAGTTGAAAGGGAGCACGGTCCTCATTCTGGGCGGCGCGGGACTGGTGGGAGAGGCGGTAGCCAGAAGCGTCCTGACCCAGGGACCGCGAAAGGTGGTCATTGCGGGCCTCACCCGGGAAGAAGCCGAAGAGGCGGTGGAGGAGCTCCGGGCCGACTTTCCCGGGACCGATTCGGTCATCGAGGCCTTCTGGGGCGACCTCTTCGTGCCCTGGGAGATGAAGGATCGTCCCCGGGGTGAGATCCTGGCCGACTCCGAGTCCCGAGAGCTCCTGGTCAACGACCTCTACGGGGAGCTCACCGACGAGGTGTACCATCGGTCGGCGCTGGGCCGCCTCCTCCTGGACGTGAAGCCGGACATCGTCGTGGACTCCATCAACACGGCGGGGGCCCTGGCCTATCAGAACTTCTTCAACTCCGCCATGGACCTCCTGGACAATGCCCGGCGCGGCGCGGCCGACCCGGGAGAGGTGGAAAAGCACCTGGCGACCAGCTACCTGCCCCAGCTCATTCGCCACACCCAGATTTCCCTCAGGGGGATGACGGAGGTGGGCACCCGCATCTACCTCAAGATCGGGACCGTGGGCACGGGGGGCATGGGCATGAACATCCCCTTCACCCACTCCGAGGAGCGTCCCTCCCGAATGCTCATGGCCAAGTCGAGCCTGGCCGGGGCCCACACCCTCCTTCTCTACCTCATGGCCCGGACGCCGGGTGGCCCCTCGGTGAAGGAGATCAAGCCCACTGCGGCCATCAGTTGGAAGGGGCTGGGCCACGGGCCCATCAAGTTCAGGCACCGCACCCTGGAGCGGTGTGATGCCCTCGAGGCACTCCCCCTGGACGAGGCCTTCCTCCCGGAGGCTGTTCGGGCCACCACGTCCCTGGACGAGCCCATCAAGGGCGTCTACCTCCATTCCGGCGAGAACGGGCTCTTCAGCCTCGGGGAGTTCGAGACCCTCACGGCCCTGGGTCTCATGGAATTCGTGACCCCCGAAGAGATCGCCGCCAACGTCCTCCAGGAGATCCTGGCCCACCCCACGGGACGGGACGTCATTGGCTCCATGGATGCAGCCACCATGGGCCCCACCTACCGGGCCGGAGTGCTCAGGAGCGCCGCCATCGAGCGAATGGAAGAGATGGAGGAGGAGCACGGGGTGGAGGCCGTGGCCTACGAGATGCTCGGACCGCCCCGCCTCACCAAGCTTCTGTTCGAGGGAGCCATCCTCAAGCGCCTCTTCGGCAGCTACGACGCGGCCATGGAGCTGGATCCCGAGGAGACGTCCCACCGGGCCCAGGCCCTGGTGGATGAGGACGCGGACCTGCGGCAGCGCATCGTGTCCACCGGTGTTCCCATTCTGGTGAGGGACGGGGGCGCCCTCCTTCGAGGCCCCGTGGTGAAGGTTCTCCCGCCGGAAGGGCGGGAGCTGGAGGACAAGGTCATCGATTCGGGTTGGGTGGACCTGCGGCCGGAGAACTGGAGCACCTGGAAGGATCGGGTGACGGCCGTGAGGAGAGAGCTCCGGGAGCAGCCCGGTGTGGAGAAGGGTTCCCGGACCGATTTCGACTACGGAGACTCGGCCGACACTCTCCGGCCCGGCCGCCTGGCCGCGTGGGTCTTCAGGGTCGAGGACGAGGGCGACCGGATCAAGTGGTAGGGTCTCTCCAGCCTTCTTTTCCCAGGAGGGGTACGAACCGGCAGGCCAGGAGCTTTTCGGAGGCGTAGTCGTCTCCCCTGCGGACGATCTTCATCAGATCCTGGGTGAAGCGGTCTCCCACGGGCACCACCAGGCGCCCCCCGTCCGCATGGAGCTGATCCAGGAGGGCATCCGGGGCCCGGGGAGCCCCCGCGGTGACGAGGATGGCGTCATACGGAGCCTCTTCGGGCCATCCGAGTGTGCCGTCTCCCACCTCGAAGCGCACGTTGTCCACGCCCAGCTCTTCGAGGGTGTGCCGGGCCTTTTCGGCCAGCTCGGGGATGGTCTCCACCGTCACGACCTCCCGGGCCAGACTGGCCAGCACCGTGGTCTGATACCCGCTCCCGGTGCCGATCTCCAGGACCCGGTCGGCAGGGTCCACCTCCAGCGCCTCGGTCATCACCGCCACCATGTAGGGCTGGGAGATGGTCTGTCCCCTGGAGAGGGGAAGCGCCCGGTCCTCATAGGCCCCAGCCCGTTGCTCAGGGGGCAGGAATCGCTCTCTGGGAACTCGGCCCATGACCCGGAGCACGTCCTCGGACCGGATGCCCCGAGCCCGAAGATGCTCATCGACCATGCGGGCCCGCGCCTCTTCTAGGATGACGACCCCCCTTTCCAGGTCTCCGGGTGGAAGAGGAGGAGGACGGTGTAGATCTCCAGCCGCCCCACCAGCATGAGAAAGCTCATGACCACCAGCGCCGGGTCCGTCATCCAGCCGTAGTTGTCGGTGGGACCCACCCCCCCCAGCCCGGGACCGATGTTTCCCACGGTGACGGCACTGGCCCCCAGAGAGGTGAGGAAGTCCACGTCCAGGAGGGCCAGGGCCATGGCCCCGGCCAGGAAGAGGATGGCGTAGAGGATGACGAAGCCCAGGACGTTGGCCAGGACCTCCTCCTTCACTGCCCGGCGTCCCACCCGGGCCAGGAGGACGGCCCGGGGGTGGAGGTGCTTCCTCAGCTCCATGGCCGTCTGCTTGAGGAGGAGGAGGACCCGCACCGACTTCATGCTTCCGCCCGTGGACCCCGCCATGCCCCCGGTGAAAAAGAGGATGAAGATGACCATCTGGGCTGCGGGCGCCCAGGTCTCGTAATCTGCGGTGACGAAGCCCGTGGTGGTCCCGATGGCCGTGGCCTGAAAGAGCCCGTCCCGGAGGGCTTCCTCCACGCCCGCGCCGGTGAGGGGATAGCTCCCCCCCGAGAGGTTCAGGATCATCAGGACCCCCGCGGCCCCCAGGAGGAGCCCCGTGAAGAACCTCCATTCGTGATCCCGGAAGTAGTCCAGCCGTCCGGTCACGGCCCTGAAGTGGAGGGCGAAGTTCACTCCGGCCAGGTACATGAAGAAGATGATCACGTAGTGGATGTAGGGGGACTGGAAATGGGCGATGGAGGTGTTCTTCGTGGAGAAGCCCCCGGTGGCCAGGGTGGCGAAGGTGTGGGTGGAGGCGTCGAAGAGGTCCATGCCTCCCAGCATGAGGAGCACCGTCTCCATGACCGTCAGCCCCAGGTAGACGTACCACAGAAGCTTGGCGGTCTGGGTGATCCGGGGCCGGAGGCGCTCCGGCGTGGGTCCCGGCACCTCGGCCTTGAAGAGCTGCATTCCTCCCACGCCCAGGTAGGGGAGGATGGCGATGGCCAGGACGATGATTCCCATCCCTCCCAGCCAGTGGGTGAAGGACCTCCAGAAGAGGATCCCGTGGGGCAGGGCCTCGATGTCGGTGAAGATGGTGGCTCCGGTGGTGGTGAAGCCCGACATGGACTCGAACACCGCGGGTACCACGCCCTGGATGGTGTCGGTGAAGAGGAAGGGGAGGGCCCCGAAGAGGGCCGCTCCCGTCCAGGCGAAGGTGACGATGGCGAAGCCCTCCCTGGACCGGATTTCTCCCGCGAATCGGGTGAAGCGGAAGACCAGGAGTCCCACCACCAGGGTCACGACGGCGGACAGGAAGAGCCCGGTGCTGTCCCCGTCCCGGTAGACCAGGGAAACGCCCCAGGCCAGGAAGATGGAGAGCCCCACGAAGACCTGCAGGAGGGCCACGACGTTGAAGACGCGCCGGAGGGACATTACTCGAAGAATCTCTCGACGTCGGGAATGGCCTCGGGGAGGGCGAAGACGATGACCTCGTCTCCGGGGAGCACCCGGTGAAATCCCCGGGGAATGACGACGGTCTCCCCCCGGATGATGGTCCCGATGATGGCGTGGGAGGGGAAGTCCAGGTCCACGATGGTCCGGTTCGCGATGGGTGAGTTCTCGGTGACCCGGAACTCGATGGCTTCGGCTTCGATTCCCTTGAGGGTGGCTACCGTCATGACCTTCCCCCGGCGTACGTAGCGAAGGATGGCGTTGACGGTGGACATCCGGGGCGACACGGCGGCGTCCAGCCCCACCCTGGTCACCAGTGGGAGGTAGTCGAACTTTTCGATGAGGCTCACCACCTTCCGGGCGCCCACGGTCTTGGCCAGGAGGGAGGAAAGAAGATTGGTCTCATCATGGCCCGTGGACGCCACGAAGCCGTCGATGCCGCTCACCCCCTCCATCTCCAGGAGCTCCAGGTCCGTTGCGTCGGCATGGAGGACCAGGGACTTGGGGAGGGCTTCGGCCAGCTCCAGGCAGCGCTTTCGATCCGAATCCAGGATGGTGCACTCGACGCCGTGTTCCTCCAGGTATTCGGCCAGGTACAGGCCCTCGGCGCTCCCCCCGGCGATCATGACCCGCTTCAGGTCGAAGGGCTCGTAGCCCACCAGTGGGGGGATGGCCCGCACCTCCGGGGTGGGGGAGAGGACGTAGATCTGGTCCCCGGCCTCCACGGACGAGGAGCCCTTGGGAATGATGGTCTCCTCCCCCCGAACGATGGCGGCCAGGACGTAGTGGTAGTCCTTCAGCTCCACTCCCAGCTCGGCCACCGTCTTCCCCGCGACCCGGGCGCCCTCCCGGACCTTGAGGCCCAGGAGCTGAACCCGGCCGTCGGCGAAGTTGGCCACGTCGGTGGCGGCGGCGCTTTGAAGGAGTTGGAAGGTCTCGGTGGCCGCCTCCCGCTCGGGATTGATCATGAGATCGATGCCCAGCCTCTCACGGGAGAGGACGCTCCCCCGGGCGTAGTATTCGGGGTTGCTGATGCGGGCGATGGTGTAGTCTACCCCGAGACGGGTCGCTGCGAGGCAGGAGATCAGGTTGACCTCATCGAGGCTCGTCACCGCCATGAGAAGGCGAGCATCCCGGATTCCCGCCTCCTCCAGAACCGGGATGGATGCTCCGTTGCCCACCACCGTGAGGACATCGAGGAGGTCCGAAGCCCGTTCGGCCCGTTCCGGATCGGCCTCGATGATGACGACGTCCTGGTTTTCCTGTGAGAGGCGCTCGGCCAGGTGGTAGCCCACTTCTCCGGCGCCGACGATGATGACCCGCATGATATGGCAGCCCTGGGCCTTTCCGAAGGGAACCGACGTGCCTGCAAGAGAGGACGAAAAGCTAGCCAAGCCCTCGGCGGAGTGTCAAAAGGGCCTCGCCTCGCCGGGGGCCGCCGACGGCCAGAATCCGGTTTCGGTAATGGATACACGCGCCTTTTTCACGCAGTTTTGTTATATATGGGAAGATTCGGCGATTACCGTACATTCGTACTCACCCATCCCACGCCAATGCGACGGGAGGATTGCCCATGCTCAACAGGGATCAACTGGCCGACCTCTACCGGGGACTTCAAACCGAAAAAGTGCTGAGCGTCTACGTAGACGGGGTGGGGAAGGATCCGGCGGCCCGCCGGGTCTGGCGGCGTCGGCTGGAGCATGAAATGGAGCGGGAAGAGGATCGACTCGGACTCGCCGATCCCGAGGAGATGGAGGCATTCAAAAAGGCCCAGGCTACGATTCTCAAGGAGCTCGATACCTATCAGGCCTTTCTGCCCGGAAAGGGGTTCGTGGCCTTCGTGACCCCCGGGGGAATCCGGCACCAGGAATCCCTCCCCGTTCAGGTTCCGAACCTGGTTCGCTGGGAGGCCGGACCGAGATTGGCGCCGTACATCCGGGGGCTCAAGCAACTGCGGCCCATGGTCACGGCCCTGGTGGACGGGAGGAGGAGCCGGGTCTTCGTGTACAAGGAAGGGACGCTGGATGAAGTGTCGGACCTGAGAGCGGACACCTTCCTCGGCGACCTGACGGACCCCGCCGCACCCCAGCGGGCGTCCCACCATTCGGGAACCCGGGGGGAAACGGCCACCGATGCGGCCCAAAAGTACCTGGAAGTGGGTACCGACCGGATGCTCAAGGAGGCGAAAGAGATCATCCTGCAACGCGCGGGCACGGAGGGATTCGTCCTCCTGGGCGGTGACCGGGAGGTCGTGGCCGCTCTTCTCAGCCATCTACCCGGTGGTATGGAGGAGCGGATCCTGGAGAATTCGTCTCTGTTTGTGGATATGTCTCTTCCCGACGTCAGGGCCGCCACGGCGGAGGGAGCGTCGGCCCTGGCCAAGCGGCGGCAGGAGGCCCTCCTGGATCAGGTGTTGGAGCAGACCCGGGCCGGGGGAAGGGGATGCCTGGGAGGGGAGGACACGGTCCGGGCTCTGGACGAGGGCCGGGTGGACATTCTTATTCTTTCCCGGTCCTTCGTGGAGGCCAACGCCGACTTCGCGGACCAGTGCGTGGGCAAGGCGTTCCAGCAGTCTGCGGAGGTCCGGGTGCTCTCAGCGGCCCCCGGGGACCGGCTGGACAAGGAAGGAGGTGGGCTCGGGGCCCGGCTCCGGTACCGTCTGGACGGGGGAGGGGAGTAGACCTCGCGGAACCCCTTCCCACCTCTTGGCCCGGCCCGAGCCGGGACGCTACCTTCGACTCAGTCCGGACACGCGTCCGGACCCGGGCCCATAGCTCAGTTGGTTAGAGCGGCGGACTCATAATCCGACGGTCGCAGGTTCAAGTCCTGCTGGGCCCACTCCAATAACCACAACAACTTAGAGCCTCCCGAGGGTGACTTCGGGGGG
>CAYXGM010000058.1:0-23318 GCA_964464555.1 uncultured Gemmatimonadaceae bacterium
TGTTGGGGGTGGGGCTGGGTTTCGGCATCAGCCTGCGGTTCTACCTGGCCCACCGGGACGACGAATGACCACCATCGGCGCGGTCCTGGTCGTCTACCTCCTCATCCTCCTGGCCATCGGGCTCTGGGGGGGACGGGAGTCCGGGACGGTGGCCGGCTACTTCGTGGCGGGAAAGAAGCTTCCCTCCTGGGTCATCGCCTTCTCCTCCAACACCACCGGGGAGAGCGCCTGGCTCCTCCTTGGCCTCACGGGGATGGGCTACGCCGTGGGGGCCCACGCCTTCTGGATCATCCTGGGGGAAGTGCTGGGAATCGCCCTGGCCTGGACCTTCGTGGCCCGGCCCTTCAAGGCGTACACCGACCGCTACGGGTCCATCACGGTCCCGGACTACCTGGAAAGCCGCTTCCGGGACACGGGGCACGTTCTCCGCTGGATCAGCGTCGTCATCATCTTCAGCATGGTGGCGGCGTACACGGCGGCCCAGCTCACGGCCTCGGGCAAGGCCTTCGGCTCCTTCCTGGGGACCAGCTACGAGGCGGGAGTCCTCATCGGGGCGGCGGTGATCCTCTACTACACGACGGTGGGAGGGTTCAAGGCCGTGGCCTACTCGGACCTCCTCCAGGGGGTCCTCATGTTCGGCTGCCTGGTGACGCTACCCATCGTGGCCATCCCGGCAGCCGGGGGCTGGACCGAGGTCATGGGGGCGCTGCACGCCGAAGACCCGGCGCTCCTCAGGCCCATGGGGAGCTACGGGCTTACCCTCCCGGGCATCGTCAGCGCCATGGGCTTCGTCGGGATCGGGCTGGCCTTCCTGGGATCCCCCCAGCTCCTGACCCGGTTCATCAGCGCCCGGGACCAGAAGCAGATCGTGGAGGGCGGGTTCATCGCCGTGCTCTGCGTCATCGGCTTCGACATGGGAGCCGTGTTCAGCGGCATGGCGGGGCGCATCCTCTTCCCGGGCCTCCTGGACCCGGAGATGGTGCTGCCGGAGATGAGCGCGTCGCTCTTTCCGGCCATCTTCACCGGAATCGTCCTGGTGGTGGTCCTGGCCGCCATCATGAGCACCGTGGACTCCCTCCTCATCCTGGCCTCCTCCGCCGTGACCCGGGACATCGTGCAGCAGGTCCTCGAGCCGGACTGGACCGAGAGGCGCCTCTCCCTCCTCGGCAAGCTCACTACCGTGGCCATCGGCGGGGCCGCGATCCCCCTGGCGCTGGCCGAGGTCCGCCTGGTGTTCCGGTTCGTCCTCTTCGCCTGGTCCGGGCTGGCCTGCGCCTTCACACCCGTGATCCTCTGCTCCCTGTTCTGGAAGGGGACGACCCGGGCCGGGGCCATCGCCGGGATGATCGGCGGGTTCGTGACCTGCGTGGCCTGGGTGATCTGGTTCAAGGAGGGGTTCTACGACCTCTACGAGATGCTCCCGGGGTTCGCCGCCGGGTTCCTCATCACCATCGTCGTGAGCCTGGTCACCCGGCCGCCGGAGGGGGCAGAAGAAGAGATGGCCGTGGTGAAGGGGAAGGTGGGGCCGGTGTTTTAGGGGGCGGTGTTCAGAGGCGGCAGGGACACCTCCAGACCTACCTCGCCCTGGCCAACGAGTCCGATCCCATGGGCGGTGGCGTGCCGGACTACGTGGAGAAAGAACTCAGGAGTTATCTGAAGTGCCGCATGACCTCCGCCCCAACGCACCAGCGGATGCCGGTCAACAGCGCGACGCGCTGTCGCGGGGCCGTGAGCCTCCTCCACCGCTTTGGCTCCAGCCTCAATCCCCATTTCCGACCCCGAGCCGATCACGCAGATCCTCGCCCACATCGGCGAGTCCACCTCACCCTCGGGGGTAAGGAGAACAGAACAACACAAGCCTTCAAACCGAAAACCTCAGATGCCTTTTACAGAAAGAACTTGACACGACACATCACCTGGCCGCGTAGACGAGGACGCGAACAAGTTTGAGCTTATCATCGCTTTAAGTCATCCGCAGCGTTCACGCAAGAGGATTCGCCGAATCCGCGAATAAGATGGTGGGAACGGCGTGGCAGGGTCCCCGAAAACTCAAAAGGAGCGGGAAAGAGAATACAGGCGTATCGACTCCTCACCGTTCAGATCGATGTAGATCCCAAGGACAAAACCCGATCCAATGTCAGTGACATGCAAGCGTCCCGGCAGCTCGACCCAGGCGACCGGCCTGCCTTCAGGCGAGTAGATTCTATACCTAACCGGCCCCGGGCGCGGCCCTGAGTATTCCTTTAGCCAGACAAACCCCTCTGAATCGACATTCAGATCTTCGAAGGCAGGTCGAGATTCGGGCATTGGCATTGCGTTTGCCAACCGATTCCACTCCTGAAGGTCACCATGATTCTCCTGCAGACTCAGGAGGGCCCACCGTTCCCATTCGATGTCGGCCTTTTCGATTGGACGACCTGGCCTTTCATCTCGGATGATCCTCCTCATCCTCCCTTCAAGGTCGAAGATACGGAGATTGATTTCCTCGGAATCACCGATGAGAATCATCGGAGGCGCGCCCCCGACCGTGGCAACGCTGGTCTCGGGGAAGAATGCGAGACCCCCCAGGCCCTTTTCCAGGTAGAAGTGCTCCCATCCCCCGAACCACCCAAGCATCCTGGCATGGGTGCCAAAGGCGTCCGCCAATAGATAACCTCTCGGCTTTCTAAACCGCTGACCAACAGGTCCAAATCCGCCCTCCTCTACCTCCCAGAGGTTGAGATCTGGAGGCACGAAATACCCGAATTCAAGGATGAAACCCTCCGGGATACGGGGCTGGACTCGAAGCCTGTCTGGAAGTGTCCTGCGCACAAACTCCCCTTCGGGAGAGAACCAACTTCTTCGGTTGCTGCCTCGCTCCGTTACCACGAGCGTGTCCCCTGGTCGTCGGATCAGCTCGAAGGGGGCGCGGAACTCGCCTGGACCGTCACCGGGCCCCCCGACCACGCTCTCGAGGTTCCCCGAAGGACTATAGAGCCTGAGCTCCTTTTCACTTTCGCTTATCGAGGCGATTCTCCCGTCTGTGAGCCGCACCGCGCCCCTGATCCGGTGAACCACATGCTCAGAATCAAACGGATCGGTTGAAATAGTCACGAGGGGTTGAGATGAGACTGTCCACACCCGCCCCCCGATCTCGCCCGTGGAACTGACTTCCACGATGGATACCCCTGCACTGTCTCTTTCCACGAACCCACTGATAGGGGGATTCGGTCGGTCGGTGCAACAGACGCCGATGACGATGAGAACGAGACACCGCCACCTTAGGTTCTTCCCTGGATGAAAGCCCATGCACACCCCCCCCGCAGAGACACCCTCAGCTATTCTCTCGGCAGCCCACCCTCCCTGGATATTCGGTTTCTCATCGAATCTCGGGATCACATGTAGACGCCGATCAGTGTAGTGGAAATGGTGGCGGGTGACACTCCCACACCGGGTTGAGGAGATCAGGCTCGCCTCGTCGTAATCTCCTTTTCGCTTCTTTCTCTTTCCCTCCGGGGTTAAGCTCGGCGCTGCCGTCCAGAGTGACCAACCCTTTGGAGTTCGCGTTGGTCCCACATCCGGCACGTCTTGCTGAAGATGTTGACAATGTGACAGAAATGACAAGGCATCCTCTCCACCTCGGTGGGGCACTGTCACCCCCGACTGGTTGCGGCGGTGACGGAGCAGGCCGCGAAGCTCGGCCACACCTCCACCCTCTACGTCACCGAGCCCCAGGTGGAGGCGGGACGCCGCCTGGCCGAGATCGCCCCGGGCAATCTGAAAAAGACCTTCTTCAGCAACTCGGGTACCGAAGCCATCGAGACGGCCATCAACCTGGCCTGCATCTACACGGGCAGGAACGAGGTCATCGCCCTCCGGAGCGCGTACCACGGACGCTCCACCCTGGCCACGAACCTCACGGGGCTGAGCTCCTGGCGTCCCCTCCCCTCCTTCCTGGCCAACATCAAGCACACCATGGCCCCCTACCCGTACCGGTGCCACTTCGGCGACGTGGACGAGGAGACCATGGCCGAAAAGTACGCCCAGGACCTGGAGGAGGTGATCCTCACCACCACCAACGGGCAGCCGGCGGCCTTCCTGGCCGAGACCATCCAGGGAGCCGGAGGGTTCATCTCGCCTCCCAGGGGCTACTTCCAGCGGGCCGCCGAGATCATCCGGAGCTACGGGGGGATCCTGATCATCGACGAGGTCCAGGCCGGCTTCGGGCGCACCGGCGCCTGGTTCGGCATCGAACACTGGGACGTGGTCCCGGACATCATGGTCATGGCCAAGGGCATCGCCGGGGGATACCCGGTGGGAGCCACCATCACCACCGAGGAGATCGCCGACTCCTGGGCAAGGCCGGCCTCAGGGACAACGTCATCCGCTTCGGGCCAAGCCTCCTGGTGACCGAAGCGGAGGTGGACGAGTGCCTGGTCCGGACGGGCAGGGCCCTGGAGGCGGTGGCTCCGGCGTCATGAGCCACACAACGCGCCCCGCCGGGACCGGCCGCGCCGCCTCGTCCGCAGGCGCCCCAGCCCCGTGATCCTGGGACTCCCCTGGACCTCCTGGCTCCTCCTCTTGTTGGGGGTGGGGCTGGGTTTCGGCATCAGCCTGCGGTTCTACCTGGCCCACCGGGACGACGAATGACCACCATCGTCGTGAGCCTGGTCACCCGGCCGCCGGAGGGGGCAGAAGAAGAGATGGCCGTGGTGAAGGGGGAGGTGGGACCGGTGTTTTAGGGGGCGGTGTTCAGGGGCGCCAGGGGGCCACCCCAGACCGAGCTCGACATGGGGCCGGCGGTGGGGAAGCAGGAGAGGCCGCCCAGGATTCCTTCCCCGACGACTTCGACCAAACTCCCGAGTTCGATCCCACCGAGCCCGACCCAATCCCCGAAGTCGACTTCGACCAGACCGGGGGGCTTGACCTGCCCAGTCCCCGGTCCCGCCCACCTCGTACCCCATTTTTCCCAATACCCTCAGGAGTTCGAAGGGCCCTTCTTTTTCCTCCTCTCCGTCATAGAGATGTACAATTGTACAAGTCAAGATGAACCAAGAGGAGATTCGAGCCAGAGAAGGAAGACGAGAAATCGGGTATGGGCCCGGACAGTAGCAAACGCGTGTTAGAACGAATCACTACCCAGCAGGCGTTTTCCATGGATGATGTTGTGGCCGACCGTGTAGCACAGCTCGGCGGTGGGGATGAACTGGATTTCCACATCTCCGTGGGCTGCGGTGCGACGAATGGTCCGGGTCGTTGCCCAGCCCCGGGATAGATTGTTGCGGCGACAGAAGTCGAGCAACGCATGGAGATCACCCGGGCGAGTCACGAACCGATCGGACCATTTCACCTCCACGGCCCAGATCGGCTTCTGGGCTGCGTTCAGGCGAACGAGATCCACCTCGCCTTTCTTCCACCTGCTATAGAAGAGGTCTGCACCTTCGTCATGGAAGTACTGGGAAAGGACAGCGGTCTCCGCCAGTGCTCCCAACTCCGGTGCATCGGCGCTGACCGGAGCGAAGAGAGCAGCCCGCATCGAGGGGTTCGTCAAATAGACTTTGAAGGACCGGGCCCGGCGGAAACGCCGAGCTGACTCATCGATCCGGTGGACGATTCGGATGAGGAAGGCCGCCTCGAGGTACTCGATGTATCGCTTGATGGTGTTCTTCGCGACGCCGGAATTGGCGGAAAGATCCTGCAGCGAGAGTTCGCCGGCAGTGTTGAAGGCCAGGGTGGTGAAGAGTTTGTTCAACTCTTGGACATCGCTGATCCCGTAGAGACTTGGGAGATCCCGGAGGAGGACCTTATCGATGATATCCCCTTTGATGAAACGGGAGGGGTTCGCTTGAATGGTTTCGGAAAAGACGACCTCTGGATACCCCCCGAAATTCAAGAAGTGTAGGAAGTGGTCGTTCAAAGCGGGAAGGTCGGTGGCCTTAAACAGGGGCCTTTCACCAACCTCCACCTCTCGTACCAAGCCTCCGGCGCGAATCAACTCCAGGTACTCATAGAAGGTCAGAGGAGGCAAAAGAAAGTCAGTGAATCTGCCTGCTCCTGACTCTTGACTCTTGAGGCTGAGGGCCGCGGCGGCGGATCCGGAAACCGTGATCCGAAGATTGCGATCCTGGTCAACAAGAGCTTTCAGATGTACTTCCCAGTCCCTCAGGTACTGGACCTCGTCAAAGAAGACATAGGCAGTCGAGGTGCGATCAGCCCTTGAAGCAGCGTGGTAGAGTTCGACGAGATCCTCGAGTCCCAGATCATTATATAGGGGATGGTCCACGGAGATGTAGGCGATCTGTTCTGGGGCCACCTGTTGGGCCAAGAGTTCCTGGATCGCATGGTGGATCAAGACCGTCTTACCCACGCGCCTCGGTCCCATGAGAACGATCGCACGTCGCACGCTGAGTTCCGTGACAAGCGGGAAGAAGAGATTGAAGTAGGCGCGAGGCGTGAGGGCCTCCAACGCCTTTCCAATGCCCTCCCCCTGCCACCAGGGATTCTCTGCCTGCATCCTGGCCTGGAGCTGCTCTTTCGAGATCTCTCGCATCTGTCCCACCCCGCCTGAGGTGAGCGGACTGATCCTAGTGGAGGATACCACCTCCGGATGCTAGAGTCAACGACCTGACTCTAACAGAGGCCGCCGCTCTAAGGCATTGATGTGGAACAAGAAAGGAGTACCCGTTAAGGCCGGAAGTCCGGGAGGAACCGATGCAAGACCACTTCCAGGAAGCCTGCTGTGATGAGTGCTAGAAGGGTGCTGCCGGAGATGAGCGCGTCGCTCTTTCCGGCCATCTTCACCGGAATCGTCCTGGTGGTGGTCCTGGCCGCCATCATGAGCACCGTGGACTCCCTCCTCATCCTGGCCTCCTCCGCCGTGACCCGGGACATCGTGCAGCAGGTCCTCGAGCCGGACTGGACCGAGAGGCGCCTCTCCCTCCTCGGCAAGCTCACCACCGTGGCCATCGGCGGGGCCGCGATCCCCCTGGCGCTGGCCGAGGCCCGCCTGGTGTTCTGGTTCGTCCTTTTCGCCTGGTCCGGGCTGGCCTGAGCCGCAGGGAGTCCGCCGCCTCTCAGCCTGCGACCGTCGAAGTCCGCCGCAGCTCACTCCGGGCCCGTGAACCCTCGCCCGGGCCTGTGCCGGTCCCTATCTTGAGCCATCGGCTCAACTCTTCCAAAGGTGGTAACAGATGGCGGACTTCCCGGGCAACGGGCAGGATCAGGAGCAGCCTCAGGGCCAGCGGCAGCCCATCAGCTTGAAGGATATCGACTTCGCCGGCTTCAACAGGATTCTGGGCCTGGGGATCAAGGTGGGGGCCTTCCTGGTCTTCCTCTTCGCCCTGAACTGGGCCCGCTCCTTCTACACCGACTGGCTCTGGTTCCAGGGCGTGGGTCAGGAAAAGGTACTGGTGACCATGGCGGTGGCCAGGGCCGTTCTCTTCATCGTGGCCATTCTGGTCTTCCTGGCACTGGCCATCCCCAACATCCTCCTTGCCCACCGGTCCACCGGCGGGGTGCCCACTCTGCGGAAGGGCGGGCTATCCCTGGAAGACCACGACATCGTCCGGAAGCTCCTGGTCCGGGCCTTTCTGGGAATCACCGCCCTCTTCTCCCTGGTCCTGGCCGGCCAGCCCGCCCTGGAGTGGGAGACGGTCCTCCTCTTTCTCAATCGCGTGCCCTTCGGGGAAGTGGATCCCATCTTCAACCGGGACTTCGGCTTCTTCATCTTCACCCTTCCGGCCCTGGAGCTGGCCCGGGCCTGGCTCATGTCCGTCCTCGTCACGGTGGCTCTCCTGGTGGCCGGGTTCTACTACGCCACCAGCAGAATGCGGAGCGACCTCTCCAGCTTTCTGCCCAGGGCCCGGACCCAACTCACCTTTTTGGGAGCGGCTCTCTTCGTGATCATCGCCGCAGGGCACTGGTTGGGGCGCTATGAGCTCCTCTACTCCCCCACCGGCGCCGTCTACGGGGTGGGCTACACCGACAACTATGTGAACCTCCCGGGCCGGGCCCTCCTCACGGTGCTGGCCCTGGCCGTTGCCGGGTTCCTGGTCGCCGACGCCTTCGCTTCGAGAAAGAAGCAGGTGTGGTCCAGGCCCAGCCGGCTCCTGATCTGGCCCGTGGGCGTGTGGTTTGCCGGCACCCTGCTGGTGGGGGGATTGGCCCCCAGCGTGGTCCAGCGCCTCAGCGTGGAGCCCAGCGAGCTGGCACGGGAGCGGGAATTCCTGGCCAACAACATCCAGTACACCCGGCAGGCTTTCGGCCTGGATCGCCTCCAGTCCAAAAGCCATCCGGCCCTGGGCACCGTGGACGCGGTCACCGTGGACGAGAATCAGGGCACCATCCAGAACGTCCGGCTCTGGGACGAGAGCCCCCTGCTCCAGAGCTACAACCAGATCCAGTTCTTCCGCTTGTATTACGACTTCCGGGCCGTCCACACCGACCGGTACATGGTGGACGATGAGCTGAGGCAGGTCATGCTGGCCACCCGGGAGCTCTCGGCGGAGAAGCTCCCCCAGGAGGCCCAGCGCTGGGTGAACCGGCATCTCCAGTTCACCCACGGATACGGTGTGGCCATGAGCCCCGTGACGGAGGTGGAGGCCGGGGGCCGGCCCACCTTCTTCGTCAGCGACGTGCCCCCGGAAGGGGTCATTCCCCTGGAGCGGCCCGAGGTGTACTACGGGCTGAAGAGCCTGAACCACCTCATCGTCAACAGCGAGATGGAGGAGTTCAACTATCCGGGCCAGGACGGCCCGGCCTACACCCACTACCAGGGAGACGGGGGAGTCCCCCTCTCCGGCCTCTTCCGGCGCCTCATCTACGCCTGGGAGTTCAAGGATCTGAACATCCTCATCTCCGGAGAGATCCAGCCCGAGAGCCGGATCCAGTACCGGCGGGTGGTCCAGGAGCGGTTCTCCACCATCGCGCCCTTCCTTCTCCAGGACCGGGAAGCCTACAGCGTGGTGGCCGATGACCGGCTCTTCTGGATCCAGGACGCCTACACCGTCACCAACCGCTATCCCTACTCCACCGCCTGGCAGGGGCAGTTCAACTATATCCGCAACAGCGTCAAGGCCGTGGTGGACGCCTACCATGGGGATGTGGACTTCTATGTGTTCGAGCCTGACGATCCCCTCATCCAGGCCTACCAGCGAATCTTTCCCGGGCTCTTCCGCCCGTCGGAGGAGCTTCCGGACTACCTTCGGGCCCACATCCGCACCCCCCTGGACCAGTTCAGGGTCCAGACCCAGATGCTGCTTCAGTACCACATGCAGGACCCGGTGGTCTTCTACAACAAGGAAGACCAGTGGTCCGTGCCGGTGCAGACCTCCTTCGGTCGATCCCAGTCCCTGGACCCCTACTACATCGTGGCCCGGCTTCCAGGGGAGGAGAAGGAGGAGTTCCTCCTCATCCAGCCCTTCACCCCCGCCAACCGCCACAACCTGGTGGGCTGGATGGCCGCTCGAAGCGACGGGGAGAACTACGGCGAGTTGGTCCTCTTCCGCTTCCCCTCGGGGCGGCACGTGGACGGCCCCAGCCAGGTGGAGGCCCGTATCGACAACGACGCCGTCATCTCGGAGCAGTTCACCCTCTGGGGGCAGGTGGGATCGGAGGTCATGCGGGGCATCCTCCTGGTCATCCCCCTGGGCGACGCCTTGCTATACGCCGAGCCCGTGTTCCTGAAGCCCGAAACCCTGGACTTTCCCGAGCTGCGGCGAATCATCCTGGCCGATGCCTCCAAGGTGGTGATGCACCCCACCCTAAATGCCTCGGTGGCGGCCCTGGTGGGAGAGTTGCCGGCGGTGGCGCCCCTGGTGGAGGGCGAAGAGCCCGGCATGGAGGCTGAAACCGTCCGGGCCCCGGCCACCTCCGAGGCCATGGAGGCCCTGCGGAGTACGCTCCAGGAAGCCATCCGGCTCCTTCAGCAGGCCGTGAACCAGATCGGGGAGATGGCTTCCGACACCATCGGGTAGGGCGGGTCAGGGGTTCCCGAGGCCTTCCGGAGGGGGGCTTCAACCAGCCCCATTTTACGTTGCCGCGCTTGTCTCCCGGTGGTAACATCCCCGGCCACGACACAACATTCCCCCACCCTCGATGGAGCGGGAAGGTCTTCCTACCTCGGAGCCATCGATCCACGGCCTCCGGGTCAAGCCGCGCGATAGTGACGGTTCAAAGTCCGGTCACGGAAGAAGGAGATAGAGATGCGTAAAGGCTCGTATGACAGGCTCCTGACCCTACTGCTGATCTCGGTCGTCGCCATACTTCCCGTTGCCGCCTCTGCCCAGGATGTGGAGACGGGAACGAAGGGGATGGTTGCGTCGGCCCACGAACTCGCCTCCCAGGCCGGCGCCGAGATTCTGGCAGCAGGTGGCAACGCCGTGGACGCGGCGGTGGCCACGGCCTTCGCCATCACCGTCGTCGAACCGAATGCGTCGGGGCTCGGGGGAGAGGGGTACATGGTGCTGAGCCTCGCCGAGGGCCGGGATCTGGCCATCGATTTTCGTTCCTGGGCCCCGGGCCGGGTGACCCCGGCCACCGACGTCAGCGTCTTGACCGGCCCGGAATCCACCTGTATTCCCGGCCTTGTGGCCGGGCTTACCCTGGCCCTCCAGGAACACGGAACCAAACCCCTCCAAGAAGTGATGGCTCCGGCCATCCGCCTGGCCCGGGACGGATTCCCCCTGGATGCGGTCCTGTACGATCGGCTGACCGAGCTCTACGGCTTTACCGATTACGGAATGGATCCGGTTATCGGACCCATCTACTTTCCCGACGGGCTCGTCCCGGAAATCGGCTCTCCGATGGTCAACGAGGATCTCGCCCGGGCGTTGGAATTGATTGCCGACCAGGGTGCGTATGCCTTCTATCGCGGTGAGCTCGCCGGCACCATCGTCCAGGCCATGGACGGCTGGTTCACCAGCGCCGACCTCCAGCGCTATCAAGCGGTTGTACGGGACGCCATCGTGAGTGAGTACCGGGGGTACACCGTCATCGGCACGCCCCCGAATGTGGCCGGTGTCGTCGTCGCCGAGGCGCTGAACATCCTCGACAATTTCGACCTCTCCCGAACCGGTGGCTGGGACGACCCGAAGGCCATCCACCTCATCGCCGAAGCCTTGAAGTTGGCGTCGGCCGACCGAGGACCCTACGTGGGAGATCCCGACTTCTACGACGTACCGTTGGCCGGGTTGCTCTCCGAGGAATACGCCATGGAACGAGCGGCTCTCATCGATCCCGGTGCGGCCATGGTACCGACGAGGGCAACGCCGGCCGGCAATCCCCATCCCTTCATGGCCGCTCCCGTCGGCGTTGGCGACGGAGCAGAATCCCCGTCCACGACGCACATCAGCGTGATGGACGAAGCTGGGAATGCGGTGGCCATCACGCAGACCATCTCCAATTTCTGGGGGTCGCAGGACATGATCCCCGGCTACGGGTTCTTCATGAACAATGAGCTCCACAACTTCAACGCCTTCAACCCGGACCGTCCTGACGACGTGAACGTCCTGGCTCCCTACAAGCGACCGCGAACGGTGCTGGCACCCACCATCGTTCGGAACCCGGACGGGAAGGTCATCCTTGTGATCGGAACACCCGGGGCAGGACGTATTCCCTCCACCGTCGTCGAGACCATCGTCAACGTCATCGACTTCGGAATGTCACTGGAGGATGCCGTCAGGGCGCCGAAGTTCACGAGTCGGGTCGGCTACTCCGTGCTCCACATGGAGGGCGGCTACCCGGACGAAACGATTGCGGCCCTGGAAGCCCTGGGACACCCGGTGGATGCATCCCACGGTGAGTTGGACTACTTCTTCGGAGGCATCAACGCCATCATCGTGGACGACAGCCTGATGACGGGCGTGGGATCGTTCCGGCGGGCTGGAGGAGCGGCCGGGAGACGGTAGATTGGATGTGCCGCCCGGTGGGGTTTCCGTTCCGGGTGCACCGATTACAACAAGGAGAAGAGATGCATACACGCCACGGATGGATCTTCGCCCTGGCGCTGATGATCATGGTTGGCCCCGCACTTTCGCAGGAGCCCGGCGTCGGCGCACAGTCATCGACGTTCGAATCCCCGGCCTTCATAGCCTCCATCGGCCAGAGCGCCGGAGCCCAGCAAGCCAGGGTGCTGGCCATGAGAGCCGGCCTGGAGTTCACCTTCGAGGCCCGGCCCGGCCCGGAGATGCTGGAGGGGCACGAGACCCTCATCGTGGTCCTGGGCGCCAGCACCAAAGGGCTCGGCGCGGCCGGAGTCGATATGGAAGCCGAGATCGCCTGGGCCACCGGGTTGCTCGAGAAGGCCCGGGACCTGGGGATGTCCATCGTTGCCATGCATATCGAGGGAGGTACTCGCCGGGGCCCCTCCAGCGACCGCGTCAACACAACCTTCGCTCCCATGGCGGACCATCTCATCGTGAAGGGCGCTGCTCCCGGCCAGGAATGGACGGAAGCGGAAGAGGCCAATGGCAACGCCGATGGACTGTTCACGGACATCGGCGCCGAGCACGGGATTCCCGTCACCTACATCGCCAGGACGCTGGAAGCCGTCGGTGCACTGCAGCAGCTCTTCGGCGTCGAAGCCAGCCAATAGCCCCTATGAACGTACAAAGAAGGAAATCCAGGCCCGGCCGCAGGGTGCTCGGGCTGACGGCCGTCCTGTGCATCGTGAGCGTGTCGGCGGCGTTCTCCCTTGACCCGGCGTCCCACGACATCCGGCCAGGCTACGGCGTCACCGAGACCCGCTGGCTCAGCGACTACCTCCCTGCCCTGACCAACACGTCCGGGGACACGCCCATCTACGTGATGGAGGGCGACAGGGAAGGCGGCACCCTTTTGCTGCTCGGCGGAACCCACGCCAACGAAATCGCCGGGGTCATGGCCGCCACTCTGATGGTGGAGCGAGGAAGGGTCTCTCAGGGCACCGTCATCGTCGTTCCCCACGCCAACAACAGCGCCGCCCAGTACAACGACGGAACCCGTCACTCGGGGAGCCCGGATTGGATCGAGCTGACCACCTCCTCCGGTGAAACCCGCCGGTTTCGCTACGGGAGCAGACGGACCGCCGTCGAGGATCAGGCTCCGGATCCCGAGGTCTTCGTGCACCCCCTGGGGGGCGAGATAGAGGGAGAGGAAGCCCGGAACCTGAATCGAAACCATCCGGGCAAGGCCGACGGCACGCCGACGGAGCAGATGAGCTATGCCCTCTTCCAACTGGTGGAACGGGAGGGTGTGGACGTCGTCATCGACATGCACGAGTCCTCCATGAGCTCACGGCTGGCCTACATGCTGGTCTGTCACCCCCGTGCCATGGATATCGGGGCCATGGCAGTCCTGGACCTGGAAATGGAGGGGATCGCCCTTAAGCAGGAGGTGTCCCAGGAGGAGTTCCGGGGCCTGAGCCACCGGGAGTTCGGCGACCACACCGACGCCCTGGCCTTCCTCATCGAGACGCCCAACCCGGGGCAGGAAGACGCCATCGAGAACCCCGATGTGGTCAATGATCCCCAGGCGCCCCTCTCCGGCCGGGTCCACACGCAACTGCGTACGGTGGACGCCATCCTCCGCAACTACGGGTTCACGGTAGGCCCGGATGGGGCGATCGAAATGGGGTACCCCTTCTCGCTGGACGCCCTCGAAGGGAGCGATCTGGGGACGTTTCTACGGTGACTGAATACCTCCCGGAGTTATGGCCCGTCCTGGTCATGGTGGGGGCCTTCGTCATCGGCACATTCGGCTTCAAGCTGCCCGTCTCCCTATCCCTCGTCATCGCCTCGGTCGCGGGAGCGGCCATCGGTGGCCACGGTTTCCCCCTGCGACACCTGGTGGAAGGCACCCTGGGCTACCTGGATCCGCTGTTGATCATCGCCAGCGCCATGGTCTTCATGCGAATGATCCAGGCCTCGGGGTTGTTGGACACCGTGGCTCACGGCATGACGGTTCGGCTCCATCGGCGGCCCGCCTCGCTCCTGGTCCTGATGATGCTGTTCGCCATGTCCGCCGGGATGATCACCGGATCGTCCACCGCAGCCGTGTTGACCACGGGAGCCATCGTGGCGCCGGTCTTCATGGCCCTGGGCATCTCCCGGGACAAGACCGGGGCCATCATCGCCATGGCGGGGATCCTGGGAATGATCGCCCCCCCGGTGAACATCCCCGTCATGATCATCGGAGGCGGCGTGGACATGCCCTACATCGGCTTTACCCTGCCTCTCCTGGTCCTCACCCTCCCGTTGGCGGTGGTCATCGTCCTCTTCCTGGGCCTGCCCTCGGCCAGGGTAGCAGACATCGAGCCCCACATGCTGCCGACGTCCTACCATGACCAGTACGGACTGAAGCTCTATCTGCCCCTGATCCTCCTGGTGGTCCTCATCGTCGGCGAGCAGGCGCTGCCCCAGGTCGTGCCGCCCCTGGGAATGCCCCTGATCTTCACAATCTGCGCCGTCGTCACCCCCTTCACGGGCCGGCGCTTTCCGGCTTTCGCCGCGTCCCGAGAAGCCATCGCCGCGGCCCTTCCGGTCATGGCCATCCTGGCCGGCGTGGGTATGTTCCTCCAGATCATGGCCCTCACCGGCGGCCGGGGGTTCCTGGTCTCCATGCTGGTGGGACTTCCCCTGGCCCTTCTGTACATCAGCATCGGCGTCAGCATGCCCCTCTTCGGGGCCGTGTCGGCGTACGGCTCTGCATCCATCCTGGGGGTCCCCTTCGTCCTGGCCCTCCTGGGATCCAACGAGGTCCTGGTGGCTTCGGCCCTGTCCATGACCGCGTCTATGGGAGACCTCATGCCGCCCACGGCCCTGGCCGGCCTCTTCGCCGCCAAGGTGGTGGAGCAGCCAAACTACACCAAAATCCTGAAGCACTGTCTCGCTCCCGCAGGCCTGACCATCCTGGCAGCCCTGGGGTTCATCGCCACCGCCGGTTTCTGGGACCGCTTCCTGTTCTGGGACAACCGGCTGGGCGTGTTCGGGATCCTGGCCGGCGCCACCATCGTCGTGGCCGGACTGGTGCTCCTCCTGGATCTCACGCGACGGAAGCCCGAAACGGAGGTTGTCACGTGACGTTGATCTATCAAGGGATCACCCTCGCCGTCGTGCTGCTCATCGTGTGGCACATGCTGCGGGATCGGCGGTTGACCGAACAGATGGAGGCGGCCCTGGTCCTCCTCCCGCTGATCCTCAGGCTGCTGATGATCAAATGAGCCCGGATCCGGCGATGAACGCGATGGGGAAGGCCCGCACCTACGGCAACCGGTGGACGGCCCTGAGCCTCCTGGCGGCGGTGGCGGTGGTGGTCTTCCTGGTGTCCCTGGAGTTCCGGGAGATGTGGAATGACCCGCCCATCTACCCCGGCCCCGGCGTGACGGGTCAGGCCCGGCTCAGCGACTACTTCCCCGACATCGAGGGCACGGCTGCCGACACCGACGTCTACATCCTGGAGGGAGAAGAGGCGGGCGGGACGGCCCTGGTCCTGGGAGGGACCCACCCCAACGAGCCGGCATCCTCCCTCACCGCCATCACCATGCTGGAGAACACCGTGGTGACCCGGGGGCGGTTGATCGTGATTCCCCGGGCTGCCCACAGCGGGTTCACGGCCACCGACCCCCAGGAGGGATATCCCCAGTTCTACCACATCGAAACGCCCACGGGAACGCGGCGGTTCCGCTACGGTGGCCGGGGCATCAACCCCATCCACCAGTGGCCGGACCCCGTCATCTACGTCAACGGATCGGGCCAGCACCTGGCCGGGCCCGAGGTGCGGAACCTGAACCGCTCCTATCCCGGGGACCCTGAGGGCTACCTGACGGAGCGCCTCGCCTACGCCATCGTAGAGATGATCCGCCAGGAAGAGATCGACATCTCCGTCGATCTCCACGAGGCCTCGCCGGAATATCCGGTGATCAACGCCATGGTGGCCCACGAGGACGCCATGGATCTGGCGGTGGAAGCCGCGATGTTGCTCGAGTTCGAAGGTATGCAGATCGCTGTGGAGCCATCCCCCGGCAACCTCCGGGGTCTGAGCCATCGGGAATGGGGAGACGCCACTGATACGAAGGCCGTCCTGATGGAATCGGCCAATCCCATCCAGGGGCGGCTGAGGGGAGCCACGAACGAAGCCCTCATCGTGGACGGCATGGACCGCTACTACCTCCGGGCCGGCGAGCTGGGGCTCCTCTACGTGCCCTTTGGGGAAGACGGCTCATCCCTGGACGAACGGGTCGGCCGACACATTCAGAGTGTGTCCATGCTCCTGGAGGTCTTCTCCTCCTACAATCCCGACCGTGCCATCGCCATGGAAAACGTCCCAACGCTTGAGGCTGTCCTGCAGAACGGACTGGGCGCGTTCCTGGCTCCGCCGCGGGGGTAAGCCCGCCACCGTGAGGCCTTCAGCCCCAAGCTCCAGGTCCTGAACACGGCCGTGCTCGGCGAACACCTCATGCGCCACATCTCGTCCGATCATCCCGAGTGGGGTAAGGACCGGATCGCGTTGGAGCTCAGGGCGCCCAACCCCCGTGAAATTACGCGGTGCATTATGTCTTGGTGCTCATGAGCCTCTCTGATTCCCGTCCCCCCCGGCAGGCTCAGTACTCCGGGTTGTACGCCATGACCTTGCTGGTCCCCAGGCCGTGGCGTGCGAACCCGGTGGCCAGAATCAGAGCCGACACCACGCCGTCCAGGACCGGAATGTCCAGGGCCTCCTGGAGCCGGTGGTCCATCCCGCTGAGGCCGGCGCAACCCAACACGACGACCTCGGCACCGTCCTCCTCCATGGCCTGGCGGGACAGGGTGAGGTAGAGGTCGAAGTCGGTGAGATCCTCCTCCCCGGCCCGGGGGGCCCGGACCGATGCCAGAAGTCCCTCCAGGTGGTATTTCCTCACCTGCTCCAGCTTCCCCGGAACCGAATGCTGGTGGGTGGTGACCACAGAAAAGGTGGGTCCCAGGAAGGAAGCCAGCTTCATGGAGGCCTCCCCGATGCCGATGACCGGTTTGCGGGTGGCTTCCTTCGCCGCCGAGAGATTCGTGTCGCTGTGGCAGGCGATGACGAAGGCGTCGAATGCCTCCTCGTTCTCCTCCAGGAGCTTCATCATCCCGGGCCCCGCCTGGACCTCGTCGGCGTAGGTCTCGATAAACTTCGGCGCTCCCGGAGTCGGGAGAGTCTGGACCTGGAATCTCCCGTCGGCATGGATTTCGGCGCAGGCCTGGATGGCCGCCGTCATGACCGGATCGCTGTTGGGATTGATGATGAGGATATTCATGGCTGTCTCACGGTGGTCGGATCCCGGCAGGTTAATGGATGGGACGCTCCAGGACGAAGGGGTCCTCCTCACCGCCGCCGCGGATCTTGTCGTCGATGGCCTCCTCCGGGTAACTCAGAAGACGCATGAAGGCCCGGGAGATCTCTGCCCGTTCCTCCTCCGTCTCGGCGATCTCGCTCCGCTCCTTCAGGGCGAGGTACTCCTCCAGCGTCGCCTCATCCTTGTAGTAGAGGATGGAGTACTTGCCCCGTGTGAACTCGGCGGACTGGAGATGGGTGACCAGGAGGGAGGTCTCCAGATGCGACCGGATCCCGCTCCCCTCCACGATGGCCTCGGACGCCTCGCGTAGAGCCTCGTACTCCTCCGGCGTCAGGGGAGGGCTGATGGCCAGGCGCTTCATCCCTACCGCCACCATCTCGGCAAAGCAGTTGATCATCCCCAGGTGAAAGGAGCCTCGGTCCATGTCTTTAGCCTCGTCGTGCCACGTAGGCCTTCGATCGGTCGATAACCTCGGTGGCGAATTCGTTGGCACCGGAAAGGTAGTCGTTCATCAGGCGCATGAAGGGCCCGCTGAGGGCCAGCACCGCCACCAGGTTCGGGATGGCGCACACGCCCACGGCGATGTTGGCGAAGACCCAGACCCGATCCACCTCGGCGACTCCCGCGAAGGCCATGGGCGGGATGAAGTAGAGCCACCGGATCCACCGGGTGGGTCCGCGGCCGAACACGTCCGTCGCCGCGGTCTCGAAGTAGAGGAAGAACCCGATCTGGGTGGTCAGACAGAAGGTGAGGATGCAAAAGGAGATGAGATTGCCCGCCACCACATCCGGAAAGACGGAGGCGAAGGCCAGGATGACCAGCTCGATGCCCGACTCCCCGCTGGCAAGCACGCCCGTGGACAGGATGGCGAAGGCGGTGATGGTGCAGATGACGAAGGTCACCAGGAAGACCTCGAAGGCTCCCCACATCCCCTGCTCGAAGGGGTGCCGTGTCTCTGCCGTGGCGTGGGCCATGGGCGCGGTGCCCAGGCCAGCTTCGTTGGAGAACATGCCCCGGGCCACCCCGGCCTGAAGGGCCTGCATGACCGCCGCCCCTGCGAACCCTCCGGCCGCGGGGATGGGCGCGAAGGCATAGCGGAGGATGGAGGAGAACACGTCGGGGATCCGCTCCCAGTTCACCACGAAGAGGGTCAAGCCCCCCAGGATGTAGACCACGGACATGAGGGGGACCAGGCTCTCGCTCACGCGCCCGATGCGGCGCACGCCGCCGATGACGACCATGGCCGTCACCACCGTCATGGCCCCGGCCACCAGGTAGGGATTGATTCCGTAAGACGCCAGAAACGACCGCCCGACGGTGTGGGCTTGGAGGAGGCTGGCGCTACACAGCGCGTTGACCACGATCCCCAGGCTGAAGAGCCCCCCCAGGACCGGCCATCCCAAACCCCTGCGGATGTAGTACATGGGGCCGCCCCGGATCCGGCCCGTCTCGTCGATGTCCCGGTAGTGAACGGCCAGGGAGATCTCCGCCGTCTTGGTGATGGTGCTGATGAGGGCCAGGAGCCACATCCAGAAGATCGCTCCCGGTCCCCCGATGGAAAGAGCGGCGGCAATCCCCGCGATACTCCCCATGCCCACGGTGCTGGCCAGAGCCGTGGAAGTGGCCTGAAAGGGCGTCATGCTCCCCCTGGAGGCCGTCCCCGGCCGGCCCCGGAGGAGGCTCCCGATGGTGGCCCGGACGATCACCCCCAGACCCCGGAGCTGGAAGACCCGGGTCCGGACCGTCAGGTAGGTGGAGACACAGGCGATGAAGATGATGGTCCAGGGGCCCCAGAGCGCCTGATCCACCCGGGCCGCAACGTTGAGGATCGCATCCATGAGGTCGCCGTTCATGGGCCCTCACCCGCACTCGGATCCTCGCCGGACCGCGGTGAGGAGGGCGTCCCTTCCCCGGCGAGGTCGCCCACCATCCCGCCGGCGATGCGCCGGCCCTCCGCCACCGCTTCCAGCATGGACTCGGTGGTCACGGCGGAGGAAACGGCCACGAGCCGGAGGGCCTTCCGGCCGTCCATCTCGGTGATGGAGATCATCCGCTCTCCCCTATCGAGAATGGTCCGGTAAAGGGCTTCCTGGAGCTCGTCGTGCCGATCTCCGGGCAGGGCCGGGTAATGGATCCGGAAGCAGAGGATGCCCGTGTCGGGCTCGTGCATGAGCTCGATGTCGGGCTCGTCCCGAAGCCGGACGGCCAGCTCCCGGATGGCGTCCAGGTGGTGCCGCAGGCGCGCCACCACTCCCCTCATGCCCTGGTGGCGGATGCTCGTGACCAGGGGGAGAGAGGCCAGGGGCCGCGTGGAGGGCATGGACTTGACGCCCGGGTTCGGCCCCTCACTCTCCGGACGGTTCCAGTAGTGGCTGAACAGGGCCATGCGGCGGAACTCGTCCCCATCCTTCACGAAAAGGACGGAGTTGGGAATGGGCACGGCCATCTGCTTGTGGGGATCCCAGGCGATGGAATCGGCGCGGTCGAGTCCCTCGAAGAGGGGCGCCCACTCGGGTACCAGGGCGTAGGCGAGCCCGTAGGCGCCGTCCACGTGCAGCCACGGCCGGCCCTCCCCGGGTGCGACGGCCTCCACGAGGTCGGCCGCCTCACGGATGGGGTCCACGGCCCCCGCTGACGTGGTTCCCGCGGTGGGCACGACGCAGAAGACGTCCCGTCCTCCCTCCAGGTCAGCCAGCGTCGTTCGCAGCTCCGCCATGTCCATGCGGCGACGCTCATCTACGCCCACCGTCACCAGCGCCCGCTCCCCCAGCCCCAGGACCCGCACGGCGTGCTTGAGGCTGAAGTGGGCCTCGGCGGAGGTGACGACGGCCAGACGAGAGGGGTCGTCGAAGCCCTGGATGCCCTCCCGGGAGAAGTCGAAGCCCTCCTGTTCGGCGCGGCGGTGAAGGGCCATGTAGAGGCCCTGCTGGTTGGCATACGTCCCGGAGTAGAGGACGGTGGCATCGGCCGCGGGAGCCAGCCCGAAGAGCCGGCAGAGAGCGCGGCAACAGAGCTCCTCCAACACCGCCCCTCCCGGGGAGACCTGCCAGTTCGTCACCCCCTGGTTCCAGTCCAGGGCCAGGTGGGCTCCGAAGGCGGCCCCCTCCTCCAGCGGTGCGTTGAAGAGAGCATGGAAGGTGGGGAGGTCGTAGCGCATGAGGTGGGGCAGGAGGCGCTCCCGGACCATGGCTTCCAACTCGTCCATGGGCATGCCGCTTTCCTGGAACTCCACCAGGGGAGCGAGTTCAGCGAAGACCTCGTCGGGTGCGGCCCCGGAGTAGAGACGCTCGGGCCCGGACCCCGTCCCGTCGTCAGTCATCCGCCCTCCCGGACGGAGCCGGTCCGGTGGACCTTGGCGGCGTAGCCGACGTCATCCGTGGAGCCTGCGGCGCAGGTATCGGCCCCTCCCGGGGGTGCCCATCCACTCCTCCCCGTCGATGATGAGCTCCCCCCTGGAAAACACCTTCCGGACCTTCCCCGTCACCTCGAAGCCCTCGTAGGCGGACCAGTCCGTGGCCATGTGCAGGGTATCCTGCCCCATGGTCCACCGGACCTCCGGGTCCAGGAGGACGATGTCGGCATCGGCCCCGATGGTGAGACTACCCTTCTTCGGCGCCATGCCGAAGAGCCGTGCCGGCTCCGAAGCCACGATCTGGACGAACCGGGGCAGGCTGATCCGGCCCCTGGCCACACCCTCGGAATAGAGGACCTGGAACCTGGCCTCGATGCCGGGAATGCCGTTGGGGCAGAGGTCGAAACGGTCCTTGCCGTAGAGCTTCGCCTCCCAGGAGTAGGCCGCATCATCGGAGGTCACCATGCGGATCCGGCCGTCCCGGACCCCCTTCCACAGGACATCCTGGGCCTCCCGATCCCTGAGGGGCGGGGAACAGATCCACTTGATCCCGTCGTCTCGCTCCAACATGGCCTCGGTGAAGACCAGGTAGTGGCAGCAGGTCTCGGGGCGGATGTCCACCCCCGTCTCCATGGCCTCGGTAAGGAGCTCGAGCCCCCCGGGGCTGGCCAGGTGCACGATGAAGAACTTCCCACCGGTGTCACGGGCGATCTCGATGATGCGCCGGATGGCTTCCGTCTCCACCTTCGGAGGCTTGCTCCGGGCGTGGTAGATGGGCGCCGTCTTCCCCTCTGAAACCAGGCGGGGCACGTTGGCCTCGATGGCGTCGTTGTCCTCTGCGTGGAGCATGAGCATGCCCCCGGCCTCGCTGAGGCGGATCGCGATGCGGGCCAGATCCTCGTCCTCGATGAGGAGCCCGTCGTCCCGGTACGTCATGTAGCACTTGATGGTGGGAGCTCCGGCGGCTACCACCACCGGGATCTCAGCCAGCGTCTCTTCGTCGGGCCGGGTGATGACGGGATGCACGCCCCAGTCGATGAGGGCCTTCCCCTCCGCCTCCTCATGCTTGTCCCGGAGGGTCTTTTCAAGAGATCCCTCGGGAACCTGGTTCGAGAAGTCGATGACGCTGGTGGTGCCCCCGAAGGCTGCAGCCCGGGTTCCGGTGAGGTAATCGTGGACGCTCACCGTGCCCATGAAGACGTCGTTGAAGTGGACGTGGGTGTCCACGCCCCCGGGCATGACCAGGAGCCCCCCCGCATCCACCACCGAATCGGCTTCGACGTCGGACAGCTCTCCGACGGCGGCGATCTCCTCCCCTCGAATGAGGAGGTCGAGCTGGGACACGGTCTCTCCGATGACGAGCTCTCCCCCGCGGATCAGGGTAGAGGAAGGCCCTCCTTCAGAACTGTCGTTCATGGCAGGACTCCCGGGCATCTGGCGTCCGTAACGAGTGCGGCTCTGGGAAGTTGGGTCCCGAAGGGCCGATGCGCGAGTCACGGCCGGATGGCGTGCCGTTCTCTCGCGGCCGACTCACGCCCGGGTCTGACGCGGCCGGTCCCATCACGACCGGCATCATCACGACCGGCTCGGACTCACCCCTCACCCCGCCGTGTCATCATACATCCAGCCCATGATCCACCAGCGTGTCCCGTCATGGAAAAGGGTGATGCTGTTCACGCCGTGGCCGTAGGGCTCGCCCCCCTCCGTCCGGGCCGTGGCGTAGCTGCTCCAGACGTGGACCATGTTCCCGGAGCGCTGGATCACCCGGTCGGTCTCCCACTCCCAGAACCCCTCGGCCCGGGGCTCGTTGTCCCCGTAGTAGTCGTCCAGGCTCATGACGGTCACCGCCGGATTGCCCGCATCGTCTGCCCCGGCGATGGCCACCCAGGCGTCCGGGTGGTGGAGGCTCCTGTCCCGGGCAGCATCCGGGGCCTCTCCCGCAGGGCCCGAGACCACTTCGTAGTAGGCATTGATGATGCCGTCGATGGATGAGACGTCCTCGGGGCGAGCGTCCTGGGCGCCCCCCTGCGCTCCAGCCAGGCCAGAGACGAAGATCAGTAAAAGGGGGAGGCCCGTCAGGTGCGTTTTCATGTCGTCTTCCCGGTAAGGGTTGAGCTGAGATCTGTTGTCGTCCGATGATGAAAGCGGACCGGCAAGGGGGTGGCGGCGGCTTCCGTCGGCAAGACGAGGAGGCGAGATGAAACTCATGCCCCCTGTGTCAGAATAGTTGTCGCCTCTCCTGAACGGCCGACGGGCCTCAACCCACATGGCCTCGAAGACGCCCAGGGCCTCCTGGAAGTCCGTGGCATTCCACCGCTCCTTGACATACTGGCGCTCGAAGGCCTCCAGCCGTTCGGTGCGTCGAATCATGGACGGTCGTTCCCTTTCCCCCAGGGGTCCCGCCGGCCCGAGGGCAGCCTGTAGCATCGGGACCCGCTTTTCCCTGAAATCTAGTGGGATGGAGCTCCGGTCGCTTCGCGATCCTCGCTCGTCTCGGGGAACACCATCCCGCAAAAACCCGCACCCCGAAGGCCCCTCGGCTCGAACCCGGGGGTTCTCATCCCTCGCCCCCACCCCCGGGACACGAAAAACCCCCAAGGTCGTTTGACCTCGAGGGTTTCCATTACCTCAACGGAGCGCGAGGGATGGAGCTCCGGTCGCTTCGCGATCCTCGCTCGTCTCGGGGAACACCATCCC
>CAYXGM010000058.1:23418-25038 GCA_964464555.1 uncultured Gemmatimonadaceae bacterium
CCCCAAGGTCGTTTGACCTCGAGGGTTTCCATTACCTCAACGGAGCGCGAGGGATTCGAACCCCCAAGCCCTTTCGGGCGCTCGCTTTCGAGGCGAGTGCAATACCATTCTGCCAGCGCTCCAGAACGGGTCCGCCCCGGCGCAGCTCGGTGGGCATCCGCCGGAGCGTGGTCCTACCGTGTGAGAAAAAGCTCGGCCTGAACCTCCGGTTCAAACCTGGCGTAAAACCCGGTAGCTCTTCGACTTCCCAATCGGGGCGCCCGGATTTGAACCGGGGACCTCTGCGTCCCGAACGCAGCGCTCTACCGGACTGAGCCACGCCCCGAACAAAAAAGGCGCCTTCACCTCGGGCGCCTGAAACACGGACAGGGTGGGATTCGAACCCACGAGGCAGTATTCGCTGCCCACACGCTCTCCAGGCGTGCGCCTTAAGCCACTCGGCCACCTGTCCTTCTGCGGCACGATACCGCCCAGCCTTCAAGCGGAGGGGGTGGGATTCGAACCCACGAGACCCTCTCGGGTCAACGCCTTAGCAGGGCGCCGCCTTAAGCCACTCGGCCACCCCTCCAAGTAGTTCGGCCCAGGTCCCATCCCGGGACCGTTTCCTGCAGTTGCCCCGCCAGGGCTCGAACCTGGACTCTTCTGATCCAGAGTCAGACGTGTTGCCAGTTACACCACGGGGCATCCAATGAGACTATAACAAATCTCGGACGAAGCTGCACCTTTCTTTAGTCGTGGGGCGTTTCGCCCGATCGAGAGCCACCGGTCGGACTCGAACCGACGACCCCGTCATTACGAGTGACGTGCTCTACCAGCTGAGCTACGGTGGCGGAAAAGTGGAGCCGAGGGGAGTCGAACCCCTGACCTCTAGAGTGCGATTCTAGCGCTCTCCCAACTGAGCTACGGCCCCATTTCCATGGGCGCGAGAGGACTCGAACCTCTGGCCTCTACGATGTCAACGTAGCGCTCTAACCAGCTGAGCTACGCGCCCGGTCCCATCCGTTCACCCTCGAACGGTTGGAGGGTTGCTCACGCGCCCGGGAGGACTCGAACCCCCAACCCCTTGATCCGTAGTCAAGTACTCTATCCAATTGAGCTACGGGCGCCCTCTCGACTCACATCCTTCCTCTGGCGAGCGAATTCTGGTTGCTTGCCAAGGCGGGCGAGGCGGCCCGCGTGAGGCGTACATCAAGTACGCCGCAGCCCGGGCCGACCGCAGCCCAACGAAGGCAGGGGCCGGAAGGCGCCGCCAGAAGTGCCCACGACAGGACTCGAACCTGTACGCCGTTTCCGGCACTGGTCCCTCAAACCAGCCTGTCTACCAATTCCAGCACGTGGGCAACCTTTAGACCAGAACCGGCCGAACCTGAGGTTGATCAGGTCGGCCGGAGCGGATCGCACGAATATTGAGTGCTCGGGGAGGGATTCGAACCCTCACGGGGTTGCCCCCACAGGATCCTGAATCCTGCGCGTCTGCCAATTCCGCCACCCGAGCCTTCAGTGGAGCCGAGGGGAGTCGAACCCCTGACCTCTTGAATGCCATTCAAGCGCTCTCCCAACTGAGCTATGGCCCCACGCGCCGCTGGCAGGCCGCTATCTATTCCGCCTCTCTCCCGAAAT
>CAYXGM010000059.1:0-24804 GCA_964464555.1 uncultured Gemmatimonadaceae bacterium
CAGCCGCTGCATCGCCGGAGCCGGGGTGGCGGCGGCTTCCCCGCCGGCGCTCAGCGCCCGGGGGAGAACGATCTCCACCGAGGAAGTGAGATCCGCCAGGAAGAGCCCTTCCATCTGGGCCGCCAGGTCCCCATCCAGAACCCCCGCGTCGATCTCCCAGTTCCCGAGGAGGCTGGCCGAGTTCATGTTGCTGGACCCGATGCGGGACCACTGGCCGTCCACCACCATGGTCTTGGCGTGGATCATGGGCCCCTGCCACTCGAAGAGCCTCACGCCCGCCTCCAGGAGCCCCCGGTACCCTCCCCGGGAGAGGCTCCCCACCCAGGGCCAGTTGTTGTGGGCGGGAAGAACGATGCGGACGTCCACGCCGTCCCGGGCCGCCGCGGTGAGGGCCTCGGCCACCGGAAAGGGGGCCACGAAGTAGGGGTCGGTGATCCAGATCCTCTCCCGTGCGCCGGCGGCCAGGAGCTGGGTTTCCCGGTAGACCCGGGACCGCCAGGGCTCCCCCTCGATGATCCAGACCGGGATGTTCCCCCGGGACTCCACCTCCGACGGATCGGGCCCCAGGGTCCCGGGCACCGGGTCACCGATGTTCGCCCAGATCTTCTCGAAGGCCTGGGCGCAGGCCGCCGCGGCCGGGCCCCTGATCTCGATGCCCGTGTCCCGCCACGGAGCATGGCTCCCATCTCCGGCCCATTCCTTCCCAACGCAGAATCCACCGATGAAGGCCACCCGCCCGTCCACGCAGACCATCTTCCGATGATCCCTCTGGAGGACGCCGAAAGGGTCCCGTATGGACGGCCGGTTGAAGGCCCGTACCTCCACCCCGCCCCCCCGGAAAGTCTTCCAGAAGCGACGGCCCGTGGCCCAGGAGCCCATCCAGTCGTAGAGGAGGCGAACCTCCACACCCTCCTGGGCCTTTCGCACCAGCGCGTCCTGGAAGACCCTGCCGACCTGGTCGTCCCGGATGATGTAGTTCTCGAAGTGGATGAAGGTCTCCGCCGCGTCGATGGCCTCGATCCAGGCATCGAAGGTGTAGGGACCGTCGAATTGAAGGCGGATGGCATTCCCGTCCAGCCGGGAGGCTCCCGTGGCCCGCTTGAGGACCCACTCGGGAATCCGCCTGGAGAACGCCGAGGAGGGGTCCGAGGACGGGTAGGCTTCCGGGGGGAGATCCGAGTCGCTCACAACTCGAACCGATACCCCAGAAGCTTGTACACGAGCTTGGCCACCAGGAAGTCGGGGGCAAGAAGCCCCGGAACCGGCGCCAGCTCCACCACGTCCAGGGCCAGGACCTCCCGTTCCTGGAACACCCTTCGCAGGAAGCGGAGAGTCCTGTACCAATCCCCGCCTCCCGGCTCGGGGGTCCCCGTGGAAGGCACCAGGGACGGGTCGAAGTAGTCCACGTCGAAAGTGAGGTAGACGGGACCGCCCAGGCGCTCCAGCGCCCGATCCATCCAGCGGTCGTCCTCCCACATCTCGTCGGCGTAGATGAGGCTGACGCCGTCCTCGCCCTCCGCCACCTCCACCTCCTCCTGGCTGATGCCCCTGATCCCCACGCCCACTACGTCGGCCACGTCCAGGACCCTCCGCATGGCCGAGGCGTGGGAATGGGACGTGCCCTCGTAGCGGTCCCTGAGGTCGGCATGGGCATCCATCTGAAGAACGTTCAGCCGACCGTCGGCAGCGGCGGCCACGGCCCGGATGGCGGGAGCCGAGATGGAGTGCTCACCTCCCAACATGACCGGGATCCTACCGTGGAGTGTACCCAGGATCTGCCCGTAGGCCTCCTCCAGCTCTTCCATGGCGGGGCCCGGACCCTCCCGGGTGAGCTCCAGGGCCGGAAGGGTGTGAATTCCCCGGACGGACACGTCGGCCTCGAGCTCCTGGTCCCAGAGCTCGACGTAGCGGGACGCTTCCAGGATCCCCGCAGGCCCACCGGCCGTTCCCCCGCCCCAGCTCGTGGTGGCCTCGTAGGGAACGGGCAGGATCACGGCGGAGGCCCCCTCCAGGGACGAGGCCTCCTCGTCCAGCCCCAGGAAGGTATGCGGCAGTTCCCACGGAAGGTGCGGATCGAGGGGTGGTGCCCCCCTTCCCTTCCCGGACCGCTCCGTTCCCGGCTTCCTGCCCCTGTCCTCGGCGTCGGCATCCCGGGGAGCGCCCCGACCCGGGGCATGGTGGGAGCGTCGATTCGGCATGGCGGCCCTTTCCTTTCGGGTCAACCGCAGAAGACGGCGGCGGCCAGAGTGGTGACCCAGGTTCCCTCTTCCGGAGCCTCGGCCACGATGGTGTGATTCTCCGAATTCACGATGTGGCCCGAGAGCCGCCACTGCTCCCTCCGGGCATCCCAGGCTTCATCGGCATCGAAGGGAACGCCCAGGGTGGTGGCGAGCATGCTGGCCGCCAGGTCTTCCGCGTAGTCCCCCATGGCCTTCTCGCCCTGGCCGAAGGCGTGATGCTCGGAAATGTAGCCGTAACGGGACCGGTCGGCGGGCATGGCCAGACCCACCGAAGCTCCCACTCGCCGGCTGGGCTCATTGGTGGCCGCTTCGCTCAACACGCAGAAGACCACCTGGCCGGGTCGGAGTAGGGCCGCGCCCTCCTCCCGGCTCGCGATCTCGCAATGGGGGGGGAAGATGGAGGAGACCCGGACCAGGTTGTACCGGGCGATCCCGGCGCTCCGGAGGGCTTCCTCGAAGCTGGAAAGCTTCTCCCGGTGCATGCCGACACCGGTGGTGAAGAACATCGTCCTGGGAATCAACTGCTCGCCTTGAAACACCTACGTTCTCCTGAAAAGGTGTAGAGACGGGCTGCCAGGGGGAGCGGAGCTAAGCAAGACGACGGCCGCACCCCCCTTTCGCAACACCCTTCTAAGCCTTTTCGATGGGACAGGTCAGTCCTTCGTCGGGAAGCTCCACGCCGGCCTCCAGGCAGTCCCGGCACAAGCCGTAGATCTCCAGCTTGTGGTGGGCCGGTTGAAAGCCGTGCCTGGACGTGATGCGGTCCTGGATCTGCTGCACCTCCGAGCTCCGGAACTCGATGACCTTGCCGCATTCCAGGCAAATCAGGTGCTCGTGGATGGGATCGGGAGAGAGCCGGTGCTCATAACGCTTGAACCCCTCACCGAAGTCATGCTCCACCACCAGGCGACAACGAACCAAAAGGTCCAGAGTCCGGTAGATGGTGGCCTTTCCGATCCGGGTTCCCTCACGGCGAAGCGCCTCCTCGATCTCCTCCACCGAGAGGTGTTCGCCGGACGAGGCCACCACACCGGCGATGGCCATCCGCTGCTGGGTCACCGGAAGGCCCTGTTGCTGCAGGTACCGGCGAAAGAGCCGCTGGGAAAGATCGTTTTCGTTCATTCGCTCTCGGAACCGTCCTCGTGCCGGTACTCCAGGAGGAGGGCCTGAAGGCGCTCGGGGTCTCCCCCGACCTCCGCCTCCCGGGGAACCTCCAGTTCAAGTTTACTTCTTCGCACCACCCCGTCCATGATTCTGGGGAGCCGGTCCGGAGGAGCCCGGCCCTCCGTGGCCACCTCGGATTCGAAGACGATGCCCTGACCGGTGAGCTCGGCCAGGTACCGCCCGGTGATCAACTCTCTGACCTCCGGATCCTCCGTCCGGCAGCTCATGGCCACAAGCCCCCACTCTCTTCGTTCCCTCACGAGGGGTGGAAAGACCCAGATCCGGTCCATCCGTTCCGCACCGACCCGGCCGGCCATCCGGTCCAGGAGCCGGCCCATGGCCCCCGGCGTCGGGGAAGCGGCGCCCTTTCCCCCTCCCGACCTGCCCCTGGAGCTCATTCTTCTTCTCGCATGGCACGAATCGCCTTCCGGGTCTCGTCCAGGACCCGTCCCCGAGCTTCGGGCAAGGGCGCCTCCAACAGAGCTCCGGAAGCCTTGACGTGGCCCCCGCCGCCGAATCGCCTGGCCAGAGCGTTCACGTCCAACGCACCGTTGGACCGGAAGGAGACCTTCGTCCCCCCCTTTGCCACTTGCCGGAAGAGGAGACCGGCCTCGACCCCCTCCACATCCCGAGGATAATCCACCAGGCCTTCCACGTCTTCGGCCCCGGCGCCCAGAGCCTCGTACGCCCCCGCTGGAATGGTCATCCAGGCCAGCCCCGCCTCAAGGTCCGCCTCCAGATGCTCCAGTGAAGCATGGAGGAGCCTGAGCCTACGAAGGGGAAGCGTGCCGTAGATCCGCCGGTACACCGCCTCCGGATCCACTCCCCGCTCCAGGAGGTCGGCCGCCACCCGATGGGCCGCCGGGGAGCTGTTGCTGAAGCGAAAGGAGCCTGTGTCGGTGAGGATGGCCACGTAGAGGCCCAACGCCACCCCGTCGGGCCACGGATCCCCGGCCATGGTCAGGAGATCGTAGAGGAGCTCTCCCGTGGCGGCGGCCCGGGGGTCTCGAAGGGAGATCCCCTCGATGTTGTCCTCTCCCGGGGGGTGATGGTCCACCACCAATCGGGGCCGGTCCCGGATCAACTCCATGACCCGCCCCACCCGGGCCTCCTCCCCCGTGTCCAGTACGACGACCAGATCGGCTTCCCTCGCCGCTGCCTGTCCCCGGGCGGATCCGGGATCCAGGCTCCAACTCCTGTCGGGGAGGAGGAAGGCTAACGATCCGGGAAAACCGGTGGGGTTGAGGATGGTCACCTCTTTCCCCCTGCTTCGGAGCCAGATGGCCAGGGCCGCCTCACATCCGCATCCGTCTCCATCGGCATTGAGGTGAGTCGTGAGGACAACCCGCTGAGCCGACACGAGGGCGTCGAGGGCTGCTTCGACAGCCTCCTTGCGAAGATCGGGAATCCTGTATTTCATGACCTCGGATGGGTTGGGCTCCGCCGGTTTCGTCCGGCAGGAGTCGCTCGCGTGGGCTCCTCAACAAACCCGGGTCTCATCAGGGGAGCACCTTTCTGATCTTCGCCCAGGTGGAGGCGAGATGAACGAGATAGGGCGTGGTCCGACCATGAACCTCGCCCCCGGCCATAGCCTCCAGAAGGGCCTCCGGCCGGTTCTCGTGAAAAGGAACCTCCACCCAACCACCCCCCACCTCCCCGACGGTATGAGCATCGGAGCCGGCGCCGCGGAGCTTTTCGTGGTCTCGGGCCAGGGCCTCCGCCGGTTCGTTCAGCCGTCCCGGGTGCAGCCGGGCATTGAAAACCTCCACAACGTCCACCAGGGGGGCCAGGGCTTCGGCGTACCTTCCCGATCCTCCCTTGCCGGCGGCGTAGGGATGAGGGAGATAGACGATGCCCCCGTCCTCCCGGATCATCCGGCAGGTCTTCTCCGCCGGGGTTCCCTTGGCGATGGGACTACTGATGTACAACCCGATGACGTCGATGCCTTCCCGGGTCCGGACCTCCTCCCCGGGAATGACACGATCCGGGTACCGGTGGTGCATGTCCAGGGACAGTTCCAGGAGATTGTGGTCCGTCATCGCCACCCGGTCGATCCCCTTCTCACGGGCCCGGGCCAGAATCGCCTCGGGCTCCGAGAGGCAATCCCAGGACGCCCGGGTGTGGAGGTGTAGATCCAGACGAAGGGTGGCCGGGCTCTCCTGCCTCATCCCATGCCTCCACCGGCCCCGCGGGACCGGGCCCGAAGCATGTCCAGAAGGGCCAGTGCCCTTTCCTCCAGCTCCTCCCGGGTCCCGGAGTTGTCCAGGATGAAATCGGCCCGTGCACGCTTTTCCAGATTCGGCATCTGGGCCTCCATGATTCCCCTGGCCGTTTCCTCCGGGAGCCCACGGTCCTCCATGAGGCGCCGGAGGCGCTCCCCCTCCGGGGCCTCCACCAGGACCACGACGTCGAAGTCCTCCTCCATGCCCACCTCGAAGAGGAGGGGGATCTCCGCCACCACCAGGGCACTCCCGGCAAAGCGCTGCTCCTCCACCCAGAGCTCTCTGGAGGCCCGGATGAGAGGGTGGAGAATCGCTTCCAGACGCTCCCGTTTCTCGAGGCTGGAAAACACGAGCTTCCGGACGGCGGTCCGGTCCAGGCTCCCGTCATCGGCCAGGACCCCGCGCCCGAAGGCCTGGACCACGGCATCCAGCCCCTCGCTTCCCGGGCGCACGACATCCCGGGCCAGGTCGTCGGCCAGGACCACCGGGATGCCGGCCCTTCGCCAGAGCTCGGCCACCAGGGTCTTGCCCGAAGCCACGTTCCCCGTCAGGGCCACCGACATCATGATTCGGTGGCGCCGGGCCGGAGAAGGGTGTGTCCAGGAGGACGTGAGGATGTCACGGGCTGAAAGAGTGTGTTAAGGTTTCCGATGACGAGCATCCACGCCTTAAAGCTGGCTCGGAAGAGGCCCGTCGCCAACCCACGGCCGGATCATTCCGGAAAAGAGACCGCGGATGAACCAGCGCACGCCGCGCTTCAAGAAGAAGACCTTCATCGCATGGCTCGTGTTCGTGGCCGCAGCCCTGACCCTCTATTTCACCTACGGTCAGCGCTTTGAGGTGGAAGCCCTGAGGGGAGCCGCCTTCGAGCACCGCCTGGTGGTCGTCCCCCTCTACCTCCTCCTCCTCTCCTTCCTGGGACTCACCTTCATTCCCTCCACCCCCTTCGCCATCGCCGGGGTTTTCCTCTTTTCCCCCGGCGTAGCCTATCTCCTGAATCTGGTGGGGATCATCACCTCCTCCACCATCGTCTATCACTTCGCCCGCTTCCTGGGCTTCGAGGCCGTGCTTCGGCAACGCTACCCGAAACAACTCGAGAAGAGCCGGAAGGCCCTGTCCAGCAAGGAGCTTCCCATCATCGCTGCCTGGAGCGTCTTTCCGGCCGTTCCCACGGATCTGATGATCTACGCGGCCAGCACCCTGCGCGTCCCCCTCTGGAAATGTCTCCTGGGGGTTCTCCTGGGGGAAGGAGTCCTCAACGGCTTCTACATCCTCTCCATCGAGATGGTGCTCTGACAGGTCACCGAACGAGGAAGTCGCGCTCGCGGCGGATGCCGCCGGGGTCGTGGAAAGGGATGAGCGCTGGAGGGGCCCGGAATTCTGACAGAAACCGGGGTTGTTATCGCCGTCGACGCCGCTGCCGTTCGATGGGGGTGGTCTGAAGGAGGTCGTCAGGGGTGTTCACTTCCATGTCGGGCCCATAGGACACGATGCCCACCGAGTCGGGCCAGGTCTTGAGGGCGTAGGGGGTACCCCAGGCATCCTTGCCCTGCCCTCCCGGGAAATACTGGCCCATGAAGCTGCTGAACTCTCTCCCGCGGGAGGGAAGCTCGCGCCCGGCCTGGTTGCGGGTCCGGAGGTGCCGGAGAATCTCCTTCATCTCGTTCTTGCTCTGCCAGCCGAGCGCCGGGTTGATGACCGGGGCCAGGGTGTCCAGGACCACCGGCCGGGTCTTGGGAAAATACGCGGCGGCGCCGATCAGGCATGCCACAATGAGGATGATCTTGAACAAAAGATGATCTCCCTTTCAATCGGGGCGTTTGTCGAGCTACCGGACCGGGGGAACTCGTCGGTACCGACACAGGCTCCATTTCAAAGGTAGATAGGGCTTTATGTCGGGACAACGCTTGCGCCTTTTCCCCGATCAGGACACAATCCCCGGACCATGGCAAAACCCTCGGACCTCTCCCTGAAGGAACGGCTCTGGTATCACCGATACCGGTTCCGTCGCGTCGATCCCCTTCCCTGGCAACCCCTGGAGCCTCCCGTGGAGGAATCCCGGGTCGCCATCGTCACCTCCGCGGGCCTTCACGTGCCCGGAGACGACCCCTTCCAGAAGGTGAAGGGGGGAGACTATTCGTACCGGGTCATTCCCGCTGATGCGACGGTCGGGTCCCTGGAGTTGAGCCATCCAAGCGATGCCTGGGACACGTCCGGAGTGGAGCGGGATCGGAACCTCGCCCTCCCCCTGGACCGACTCGCCGAGATGGCCGGAGACGGGGCCATCGGCACCGTCGCACCGCGCCACATCTCCTTTCAGGGCTCCATCACCGCACCCATGCGCCTTCAGAAACAGTCGGCTCCGGAGGCGGGAAAGCTCCTGGCCGACGACGGGGTGGACGTGGTGATCCTCACCCCGGTCTGACCCACGTGTCATCAGTCCGTGGGACTGATCGCCGGCGTCCTGGAGGGAATGGGGATCTCCACCGTGTGCCTCTCCACCTTTGACGCCATCATGAGCCAGGTGGCCCCCCCTCGAAGGCTCACCGTCCCCTACCCTCTGGGCTTCCCCCTGGGCAAGCCCGCCGACCCGGAACTCCAGCGAGCCATCCTCCTCCGAGCCCTGGACCTCCTCGACGAGGAGGGGCCGGGACCCCTGAACCTGAACTACGACCCCGAAGAGGCGGCGAACGCCGACATACCATCATGAAAGCATTTCTCTTTCCCGAAGGCACTCGCGTGGAAGTCAAACAGGGCGCCTTCCCCATGGCCGCGGATCTCCTGGGCCGGACAGGAGTAGTCGTTGAGTTGGATGACCACCGGCCCGGCCGCTACGGCGTGATCCTGGACCAGGAGACGGAAGTCCGGGACTTCTCCGAGGACGAGCTGGAGCCCATCGAGGGAGACTGACCCCCGACTTCGCCGGTCCGGGACGGCTCCCCTTCAACACGACCGCGGGAGCCGACGTGGCAAATCGCCTGGCCCGAGAGACCAGCCCCTACCTCCTTCAGCACGCCGACAACCCCGTGGACTGGTATCCATGGGGGCCGGAGGCCCTTTCTGCCGCCCGGGAGTCGGATCGGCCCATCCTCCTGTCCATCGGTTACTCGGCCTGTCACTGGTGCCACGTCATGGAGCGGGAGTCCTTCGAGGATTCCCGTACGGCAGAGCTCATGAACCGGGAGTTCATCAACGTCAAGGTGGACCGGGAAGAGCGGCCGGACCTGGACTCGGTCTACATGAAGGGCGTCCAGGCCCTGACGGGCCGGGGAGGGTGGCCCCTCACCGCCTTTCTGACTCCCGATGGTCGGGTGTTCTACGGCGGCACCTACTTTCCCCCGGAACCCCGACACGGGATGCCTGCCTTCCGACAGGTCCTGGAAGCCGTATCCGACGCCTACCGGAACCGCCGGGACGAGGTGGAACGGGGATCGGACCAGCTCCTGGACATCCTGAAGCGGGGCGCGGCGGGCACCGGCGCAGCCGACGAGGCAAGCGGCACCGCCGACCGAAACGGCTCCGAAACGCTGGACCATGCATTCCGCTTTCTGGCCGGGCGCTTCGATGCCACGCACGGTGGCTTCGGGCCCGCACCCAAGTTTCCCCAGCCCACCACGTTGGAGTTCCTTCTGACCTACGCCCTCCGCGCGGGCGAGGGGGACGCCCTCGATATGGTGGTCCGTACCCTGAAGGCCATGGCCCGGGGCGGGATCCGGGATCACCTGGGAGGAGGATTCCACCGATACTCTGTGGACGGGCAGTGGCTGGTCCCCCACTTCGAAAAGATGCTGTACGACAACGGGCTCCTGGCCAGGCTCTATCTCAACGCCTTTCAGCTCACCGGAGACGAGGAGCTCATGGAGGCGGCCGCCTCCACTCTGGACTACATCCTCCGGGATCTGAGGGGACCGGAAGGTGGGTTCTACGCGGCCCGGGACGCCGATTCCGAAGGTGAGGAGGGGCTCTTCTACCTGTGGACGCCGGAGGAAGTGGAGGAGGTCCTCGGTCCGGAGGAGGCCCGCCTCTTCGGGCGGGCGTTCGACGTCACTCCCGGTGGAAATTTCGAGGGAAGGAACATCCTCCACCTTTCCCACGGGTTGGAAGCCCTGACCGAGGCCGAAGGTGTCGATGAGGACACCCTCAGGGAGCGCCTGACCCGAGCCGGAAACCAGCTCCTCGAGGCGCGGGAGGAGCGGGAGGCCCCCTTCCGGGACGAGAAGGTCCTGGTAGCCTGGAACGCCTTCGTCCTCCGGGCCCTGGCCGAGGCCGGCGCGGTCCTGGGCCGGAGCGACTACCTGGAAGCGGCCCGGGCCAACGCCGCCTTTCTCCTGGATGCCCTCCGGGATGACGGGCGACTGCTTCGAAGCTGGAAGGACGGCACGGCCAAAGTGCCGGGCTTCCTGGAAGACTACGCCGGACTGGGGAACGCCCTGCTGACTCTCTACGAGGTCACCCTGGAACGCCGGTGGCTCACGGAAGCCGAAGGGCTCGCAAATCAGGTGGTGGAGCTCTTCTGGGACGAGTCAGGGGGAGTGTTCTACGACACGGCCCGGGATGCGGAAGCGCTGGTCATCCGGCCCCGGGATCCCATGGACAACGCCACCCCGTCGGGCAACTCCCTGGCCGTGGAGCTCCTCCTCCGCGCCTCCCGCCTCCTTGGCCGGGAGGATTGGGAGGCACGGGCCCTGGAGGCGTTGGCAGGGGAAGCCCCGGCCATGCGTAGCTTTCCCTCGGCGTTCGGACGGCTCCTCTCCGCCCTCTCCCTCCACCTCGCACCGCCGGTGGAGGTGGTCCTCCTGGGAGACCCGGACGACCCCGCCATGGCCGAGCTGATGCGGGTGGCCCACGCCGACCACGAGCCCTGGCGCCTGGTGGCCGGGGGCGATCCCCGAAGGCTCCCCGATATCCCCCTTCTGGCAGGCCGTGAAGCCAGGGGGGGAGAACCCACGGCCTACGTGTGCAGAAACTTCACGTGCAGTCGGCCCCTGTCCGGTCCGGAGGAGCTCAGAGAAGAGCTGAAAGAAGGAGCGGAGGGCGGGCCCGGGGGGCTGGTCCCGTGATCCGTCCCGGCTATCTTGCCTTCTCCATCCCCGAATTCCGAATCACCGAGTTCAACGGGCCCCGGCGGGCCAGGAGAATAGGTTGACGGCTGCCACGTTGCCCCGGGGGCTGACGTCCGAGGGCGTTCTCGAGCTCTACCGCACCATGATCACGGCCCGGAGGCTGGACGACCGGGAGATCCGCCTGAAGCGGCAGAACAAGATCTTCTTTCAGATCTCGGGAGCCGGGCACGAAGCCATCCAGGTGGCGCTGGCCGCCCATATGAAGCCGGGCCACGATTGGTTCTATTTCTATTACCGGGACCGGGCCTTCAGCCTGGCCCTGGGCCTGACGCCCCTGGATCAGCTTCTCCAGGCGGTAGGAGCCGCCGCCGACCACCAGACCGGGGGCCGGCAGATGCCCGGACACCCCACCAGCATCCCCATCCAGATCACCAGCACGTCCTCGCCCACGGGAACCCAGTTTCTCCAGGCCGTGGGCACCGCGGAGGCGGGGTATCGGGCCGGATTGGAGGACTCCCTCCGGGACCGGGTCAAGAACTTCCAGGAAGACGAAGTGGTGGTGGTCTCGTCCGGCGAGGGGACGACATCGGAGGGGGAGTTCTGGGAGGCCCTGAACACGGCCTGCAACCTGAAGCTCCCGGTCATCTTCCTCATCCAGGACAACGGGTACGCCATCTCGGTGCCTGTCGAGGTCCAGACCGCGGGAGGGAAGGTCTCGGAGCTGGTCACGGGGTTCCCGGACCTCCTGGTCAAGGAGTGCGACGGCACCGACGTGCTGGAGAGCTACCGGACCTCCCGGGAGATGGTGGACTACTGCCGGGAACGAAAGGGCCCGGCGCTCCTTCACGCCCACACCGTGCGTCCCTACTCCCACTCCATGTCCGACGACGAGCGGATGTACCGCCCCGAGGCCGAGCGGGAGGAACAGGCCAGGCGGGACCCCCTCGCCCGCACCCGTGCCCTGATCCTGGAGAAGGGGTGGGCCGCCGAAGCGGAGCTGGACCGGTTGGAGGCCGAGGTGGAGGAGGAGGTGGCGGAAGCGGCCGCCGAAGCCGTGAAACACCCACAGCCCGAGCCGGAGACGGCCCTCCTCCACGTCTATTCCGAGGAGGTGGACCCCACCGGCCCCGACTTCGACACCGAGGACGATCCGGACTACGGGGACGAGGACAGGCTCCTCACCATGGTGGACCTCCTGAACGTCTGTCTGAGAGACGAGATGGAGAGGGATCCGGGAATCGTGGTCTTCGGGGAGGACGTGGCCGACGCCTCCCGGGAAGCCGCCCTGGAGGAGGTCAAGGGCAAGGGCGGGGTCTTCAAGGTCACCCACGGGCTCCAGCAGCGCTTCGGGGGAACCCGGGTCTTCAACTCCCCCCTGGCCGAGGCCAACATCGTGGGGCGGGCCATCGGTATGGCCGTCCGGGGCCTCAAGCCCGTGGTGGAGATCCAGTTCTTCGACTACATCTGGCCGGCCTTCATGCAGCTCAGGGACGAGCTGGCCATGATGCGCTACCGGTCCAACGGGACCTATTCGGCCCCGGTGGTGGTCCGGGTCACCTACGGCGGGTACCTGAAGGGGGGCGGCCCCTATCACTCCCAGACGGGCGAGACCCTCTTCACCCACACGCCGGGGCTGAGGGTCGTCCTCCCCTCCACCGCGGAAGACGCCAACGGGCTCCTGAGGACGGCCATTCGCTGCGATGATCCGGTCATGTTCCTGGAGCACAAGCACCTCTACCGCCAGGTCTACAACAAGGGCCGCAATCCCGGTCCCGACTTCATGATCCCCTTCGGGAAGGCCAAGGTGGTGCGGGAGGGAGGGGACCTGACGGTTGTGACGGCGGGAGCCGTGGTGAAGCGCTCCCTGGACGCGGCGAAGATCGCCTCGGAGGAGCACGGGGTGGAGGCCGAGGTCATGGACCTCAGGACGCTGAATCCCCTGGACATGGAGGCCATCGCGGCGTCGGTGAAGAGGACCAACAAGGTCCTCATCGCCCATGAGGATTCCCTGTCCTGGGGGCTCGGCTCGGAGATCGCGGCCCGCATCGCCGACGAGCTCTTTCCCTGGCTGGACGGGCCGGTGAAGCGGGTGGCCTCCCTGGACACCTGGGTGGCCTACGCGCCCCGGCTCGAGAATGCCATCCTGCCGCAGGCCTCCGACGTCCTGGAAGGGATCCTGGAGCTGGCGGCGTTCTAGAAGCGGCTACGGGGACACTGCTTCTGAGCGGGGCTTCGGCGGCACTGTTTCCCTTCGGCGCGGCTACGGGGACACTGCTTCCGAGCGGAGCCTGTGGAATCTTGGCTGCGCCGGTTTCCTCATCCTGAGCCCTCTTGCTCGTCGCCGACCGAGGATACCGACGCGGGCCGTCCTCGGCTCCTTTCGGAAGAGGGTCCCCTTCGCTCGAACGGTGCCCGGCGTCCCCTCCGCTCAAACGGTAGAGCCGTCCTCGGAGCTTCTCGATTTCCTTCCAGCTTCTGGTCGGTCCTGAGGGAGCGGGTCAATCCGGACACGTCTGCATCGCTCCAGCCCTCCCTGCGGAGGAGACTCCTGGCCCGATCCAGGTCGTCCTTTTGTCGGTTTGTGAACGCGAGGCCATTTCGGGGAGTCGGGTCGATCCCCGACCTTTCCCTCTTTCTACGAAATCTTTCGTTGACATCCCGACGTCGATCCGATATAATCTACGAAGACGTTCGTAACACCACCCAGGAGGCTCATCGTGAAAGACCCCACCTTCACCGACCGGGAGCTGGACATTATGGCCGTTCTGTGGCGCCGGGGCTCGGGCTCGGTGGCCGAGGTCCGGGAGGCCCTGGACGACGACACCGGCTACACCACGGTGCTGAAGCTCCTCCAGATCCTGGAAGAGAAGGGAGCGGTGCGGCACGAGACGGAGGGACGGGCCTACCGGTACTTCCCCCTGGTGGAGGTGCGGGACGCCGGAGGCACCGCCCTTTCCCGGATCCTGGACAAGATCTTCGGGGGCTCCGCCGAGCTTCTCCTGAGCCAGCTCGTGTCGGACCGTGAGATCCCGCCGGAGGAACTGGAGGGGATGAGGAAACTCCTGGAAGGGATGGAGGAGGAAGACGAATCATGACCCTCTCCGCGCTCAGCTACGCCATCGCGCTGGCGGCTCTCCTGGCGGCCGCCGCCCATTTCCTGGATCGGGCGCTGCGGAGCCTGGGACGACCCACCCGGTGGGTCTGGCTCGCGGCCATGGCCGGCGGTGCCCTCGGCCCCTTCCTCCCCCGGCTCCTGCCCGCGGCTCGGAAGGCCGGAGAGGCAGCGCCCGCACCACCCTTCTCCCTCGAGGCCCTCTACGCCCTGGCCGGCTCCCGGGCCGCGACGGCGACCGACGCCCCGGGCCTGCTGCACCTCCTGGGAGAGGCTCTTCCCTCTCTCTGGCTCGGTGCCTCCCTCCTCCTGGCCACAGCCCTTCTGGTCGCCGGTCTCCGGCTGTGGGCGTCCGGCAGGCGATGGCCGATGCGGAGCGTAGGGGGCCAGCCGGTCCTCCTCTCCCGTGAGCTCGGGCCGGCGGTCCTGGGCCTCCTGAGCCCCCGGATCGTCCTCCCCGCGTGGGCCCTGGACCTCTCAGACGAGGAGGTCCGGATGGTCCTCCTCCACGAGCGGGAGCACCTGAGGGCCCGGGACCCGGCCATGCTGGCCGCGGGACTCCTGGCCGTGCTGGCCCAGCCCCTGAACCCCGGTCTCTGGTGGATGCTATACCGCCTTCGCCTGGCGGTGGAGGGGGACTGCGACGGCCGGGTCCTGGCCCGGGGGACCCCCCGAAAACCCTATGCCAACCTCCTTCTCACGGTGGCCTCCAGGGCCAGGGGCGGCTTCTCCCTGGCCCCGGCCCTGAGCGAAGGGGGGCGAACCTCTCTGGAAAGGAGACTGCGAATGATGCAATGGAACGTGCGAGAAAAGCGTGGGCGGACGGTGGCGGGCGGCCTGATCCTGGGAGGGTTCTTCCTGGCCATGGCTTGCGAGACCCCGGCGCCCCCGGCGCTTGCCGGCGACGAGGAAGCGGCGTCACCGGACGCCGAAGCGACCTTCGAGGCCCGGGAGATGCCGGCGGCGGGTGTCGTCTCCCCAACCGGCGATTCGGCTCACACCGAGTATATCGTGGGACCCGACGGCTCCGTGGCGCGTACGGAGGCCACGGAAGAGGCCGGCGATGGGGAGTGGATCGTCGGCGGCGATCCGGGCGACCCCATCGTGGCCCGGGAGGGCACCATAACCGAGATCGGCTTCAATGCCGCCGGCAAGTCCGGAAAGACCCCCCTCTTCATCATCGACGGAGTCATCATCTCCGACCCGTCCATCGTCGACGAGATCGACGTCGACATGATCGAACGCGTCGAGGTCATCAAGGGCGCCTTGGCCGAGGGTCTCTACGGCGAAAAGGCCGCCAACGGAGTGATCAAGATCTTCACCAAGAGGGGATAGAAGAGCCTGTCCCCTACTCCTCGGACTCCCCCTCCGTCAGGGCCAGATACCCGCCCTGGGCCGTGACCAGAAGCCCCTGGGCCGCATTCTGGAGGGCATCGAGGCGGGCGTCGGTCCCCTCTTCCCAGCGGGCTACGGCATCGGCGAGCTGCACCGTGGTGGCGTACATGAACCAGGGGATGTTCAGGGTGGACCGGTCCGTCCACACCAGCCGGTCCAGGAAGCCCCGGAAGCTGTAGACCTCTTCCCAAAGGCGGATGGATCGCTCCACGTCGTACCAGTCCCCCCCCACCCCGTCGGAGGTCCTGATGAGCCCTTCGGGCTGGGGGGCCTCCAGGTCCCGGAGCACCAACTTCGAGGCCAGCCCGTGGCGCACCGACCAGGGCTCCAGGCCCAGGTGGCCCAGGAGGCCCGAAGGAGCGGCGAAGTAGATTGGCCGCTCGTCGATGCTGTCGTAGATCATGGCCAGAGCGATCTGGTCGGCCCGGTCCAGGTAGGTCCCCGAGGGGTACTGGACGGCGACGGGTCCCAGGGGCACGGTCAGATCGTTGGAGGAGGTCCCCCCCACCACCCGATCCACCTCCTCTTCGGAGAGGGTGATGACGGGATTCGCAGGAGGCTCGGCGGGAACGTCGTAGATCCCGGCGCTGTCCTCCTCCCGGAACGGGCGCTGGCGCCGGGGCCGGGTGAGCTCCTTCAGTTGCCTGGGATACCAGGACGTGTAGAGGTACTGGCCCACCACCACCGTGACGTCCTTCCGGATGCCCTCCACCTCCTGGACGTACCAGAGGGGGAACGTGTCGTTGTCGCCGTTGGTGAAGAGGATTCCGTAGGGCTCGACGCTCATGAGGAGGTTGTAGGCCCAATCCCGGGTGGCATAGTCGCCGCTTCGACTGGCCCAGCTCCAATTGGAGACCAGAGGAAAGAAGGCCACGATCAGGACCGGGGCGGCCAGCAGGTAGCGCCTGGGGTGCCGGAAGCTGTGGGCGAGCCGGGTCCAGAGAGCCGTGAGCCCCATTCCGGCCAGCATCCCCCAGAGCCCGAAGCTGGCGATGAAGAAGTAGTCCCGCTCCCTCACCTCGTGACGAGACGACTCCTGGACTTCCGGCGCCAGGGAATAGCCGTACTTGAAGTTCAGATAGAAGACCAGGGCGAGGGTGAACGTCAGGGTCAGGACCCCAAGGAGGTAGAAGGCCTGCCGGTCTCCCTTCCAGGCCAGCCACAATCCCCAGAGCCCCAGGACCAGAAAGAGGGCCGTAACGGGCAGCCGGCGTCCCCCGGGCTGCTCCGAAGGATCGAGTCCCCTGGCCCACTGCCAGTCGAAGTACTGGAAGTAGTTCAGGAGCTGGTCTCCGAAGGGGGCCTGGCGTTCCCAGACCGGCGGTTTCTGGTACTGATGCCTGGAGAGAACCCGGGCCAGATTATCGCACCCCGCCTGCCCGTTGGAGTAGATGGCCACCGCCGCCTCGGCCAGGTTTCCGCAGGTGGGATCCCCCTCGTTGATGACCGGATTCCGGGCGGCCCGGATGGGGAGGAAGAAGTTCAGGGAGAGCCCGAGGACGACCAGGGGAATGGCCCGGACCCAGAGCTTTTTCTTCAGGAGGACCCCGGGGCTCACCACCAGGAGAAAGACCCCCAACGCCGGCAGCGGGAGGATGGACATGAGGTGGTTGGTGGAGCCCAGGGCCATGAGGTAAACGGCCGTCAGAAGGTACTTGAGCCCCCTGGGCTCGTCCCTCAGATCCCTCCAGCGCAGCACCAGCCAGACCACCGCGGCGATGACGGCCACGCTCACCGTGTAGACCTTCTCGTTCACGGTGGACTGGTGCCACACGGTGAAGGCCGTGGCCGAAAGGAGGAGTGCCAGGGCGGCGCCCACCAGGGGGATCCTGGAGTCCCCTGTGGGACCCGCTCCTTCGTCGCTGCCCTCCCGGGACGGGCCTGTTCCCGCCGGCCCGCTCCCCAACGCTCCCCAGAGAATCCGGTGGGCCACCAAAAAGTAGAAGGTGGCGGCCAGCGCGCTGGTCAGGGCGGCAAGAAGGTTGATCCGCACCGCCACGGGAAGGCCCGTGGGGGCGAGGAGGGTGCTCCACGTCTTGCCCAGCACCACGAAGAGAGGATTTCCCGGCGGATGGGGAATGCCCAGGATGTGGGCCGTGGTGATGTACTCGCTGGCGTCCCACATGGCCGTGGAGGGGGCCAGGGTGAGGACGTACAGGGCCAGCACGCCGAGGCCCGCTGCCAGGGCCTCGCGGTACGGCGGTCGATAATGGCTCATTCAGGCGCTCTCGTCCTCGCTACTCCGGAACCACGGCCACGAAGCTGATCTCCACGAGGCCGTCGCTGAGGATCTCCCCCGCAGCAATGCACTCCCGGGCCGGAGGATCGGTGGGGAAGTACTCGCCGTACACGTGGTTCATCCCCCCGTAGTCCTCCACGTCGGCCAGGTACACCGTCCCCTGAACCACGTGGCCGAACTCCACCCCCAACTCCTGGAACAACTCACTGAAACTCTCCATGATGTTCCGGGTTTCGGCCTCGATGCGCCCTTCCTCCATGGCCAGGGTCTCCTCCGTGACCCCCAGCTTCCCGGAAAAGTAGAACGTGTTGCCCACCCGAAACGCCTCGGAGTAGGGGCGCTCGGGGAGTTGGGGATTGATGGCTTCCCGCGTGACGAGCTCCTCCTGGCCCGGGATGGCGGGCGGGGGCCCGCAGGCGGCCAGGAAGAGGAACACGAGAGCCAGGGATTGCTTCATCATGGGATCCTCCCGAGTCGTGGGCGACGATGCCGGTCGGACCCCGCCGCAGCGTCGGCGGTGGGGCACCCTGCAGGTCGCCGCATTTGTTCTGGGCCGGCGCAACGCCGAAGCCGGCCCCCAAAGTAGCGGGTGGCGGAGTGATTTGGAAAACGACTAGCTTCGACTGATGAAGGGACTCGCAAGAGCTCTGCGCTTTGCCCAGGGATGGAAGACAGGCACCCGGGGCGTGGAGGAAGAGGTCGTGGAGATCCGGAGGGGAGAGGAACCCCTTCCCGGCACCCTCCTCCGTCCCCGGGGAGCCGCCCCGGCCAACCCTGCGTGGATCATCCTCCACGGGATCACCCGGCCGGGACGGGAGCACCCCACGCTCCTCCGCTTCGTCCGGGCCCTGGCCGGCTCGGGATACACGGTTCTCGTCCCCGAGATTCCCGAATGGCGGGATCTCTGCCTTGCCCCGGAAGCCGCCGCCGAGACGGCCCGGGCCGCCGTTCTTCACCTGGCCGAAGGCCCATCTCCCTCTCCGGAGCGAATGGGCCTCATGGGCTTCTCCTTCGGCGTGACCCAGGCCCTCCGGGCCGCCGGGGACCCCCGGCTTGCCCGACACCTGGCCGTAGCAGCCGGGTTCGGCGGGTACTGCGACCTGGAGAGGACGGTGCACTTCCTCTTCCGGGGCCGCCACGAGTGGCGGGGACAGGAGTACCGGGGGGACCCGGACCCCTACGGCCGCTGGGTCGTGGGGGGAAACTATCTTCCCTCCGCACCTGGGTTCGAAGGCAGTGGAGCCACGGCCCGGGCTCTCCTGACCCTGGCCAGGGAGGCGGGGGACGCCCAGGTGGGGTCCTGGGAGGAGGCCCTGGATCCCGTGAAGGAGGAACTGGAGGCGGGACTTCCGGAGGCGCAACGGGAGCTTTTCCGGAACTTCGCGCCCCCCGCCGGCGAGCTTCCCCCCGAGGATTTCGCCCGCACCATGGTCCCCGTTCTCGTCCAGGCAGCCCTGGCTCGCTCGGATCTCATGGATCCCCGTCCCCTCCTGGAACGGATCTCCATCCCCGTCCGCCTCATCCACGGCCGTGAGGACCGGCTGATTCCCTTCACCGAAACCCTCCGCCTGGAGGATGCTTTCCCCCCCGGTGCGGACCTGGAGACCTACCTCACGGGGCTCTTCTCCCACTCCCGGCGAGACACGAATGGGTCCCGGACGAAGGTCCTGGTGGAGCAGATGCGCTTCGTGAGGATGCTCGGGGATCTCCTGGGTCTGGTCTGAGGGGCTGCCAGCCTCAACCCCGCTCGGCCAGGAGGGACTGAACCACGGTGCGGACCCCCGAGTCGCTGTCCTTGGCGCCCTTCTTCAGGAGGTTCACGGCGTGGGGCGTGCCGATCCCGGCCAGCGCCCGGTAAGCCGCGATGCGGATCTCCCGGTTGGGCTTGGAAAAGAGGCCGCCCTGGGCTCGCTTCTCGATGAGGGGCACGGCCCCGGGATCCCCGATGCGTCCCAGAGCCTGCAGGCACTCCACCTGAACGTCCTCCTGGTGATCCTCCTCCAGGAGGCGCAGGAGAGGCTTGAAGCCCTTTTCGGCCCCCAGGATGCCCAGGGCCCGGCAGGCCATGGACCTCACCTCGCCCTCCGGGTCGCCCAGCATCCCCAGGAGGAGCATGACGGCGTCCTCCCCACCCACCTTCGCCAGGGCCTGCACCGTCTCCCTCCTCACCCGGGCGTCGGAGTTGGCCAGGGTGGCGGTGAGATGGGAGATGATCTCCTCCCCACCGATCTCCCCCAGGAGGGATACGCCGTTGCGCACCACGAACCACCGGGGATCCTGCACCATGGCCTCGGCAACCTCCATGGCGGTGGGGCCCATGGCCACCATGGCATCCATGTAGGAACGGCGCTGATACCGGTCCCGGGCCTCCCCCAGGGCGTCGGCGAGGGCCAGAGCCATCTCCCGGCCCAGCCTCGGCACCAGGCGGATGTAGCGGGCCCGGTCCTCCTCGTCCCGGGTCTCCCCGAGTCTCACGACGATCTGGCTGGCCAGGGCGGGTGTGGTGAGTTTCTGCGCCAGGGCGAGGACGTCCCCGGGAGCATTCCCCGCCTCCTCTGCCAGGGCCTCCACCAGGTTCCCCAGCGTGCCCATCTCCCGCCTCTCCCGCAGATCTCCCGCGGCGACCTCGAGCTCCTTCCTCCTGGCCTCCCGGTCGGCGCCTTCAGCTCGGAGGAAGGCCTCCAGGAGATCCTCCAGCTTTTCGGGGAGAGGCGGCCGTTGCCCACCGCTGCCACCTCCCCGCTCTTCGGAAGAGCCGACGGAGAAGAGATCCGCTTCCGCCTCGGCGACCTCGTCCGGGTACTCCTCCATCGGAAGGTCCTCCCGATCCTCCTCATTTTCCCGGACGGGGCGCGGCTCGTCTCCGAAGAGCTCCAGGATGGAGCCGGACATCCCGGGGAGGGACCCATGGGCCGTGCGAAACGAGAGCCCCAGATCCTCCTCCAGACCACGGAAGCGGGCTGCGGCCGTGGGGGCCTCCTCACCGTACGAGGGATCCAGGCGCCGAAGGAACTCCCGAAGCAGCTCAGGCTCCATGGGGTCCTGAAACCGGATTTCCTCGATTCCCGATCCCCGGAGGGCCCCTCCCAGGGCATCCAGCTCCCCCGAGCCATCGTCCACCCTTCGGCCCTGAACGCTGAACCCCTCGGACTCCACCCGGACCACGAGCCACCCCAGGGATTCCTGGGCGTCCCGGACGTCGTCCAGAGCCTCGGCGAGCTCCGGATCCCGACTCGATCCGGTGTCGATAAGAGCGTGGGCCCGCGCCAGGGCCAGGAGAAGGTCTTGTGCGGTCGCCATGGGGTGTCCGTGATCCGGGGGGCTATCGTGGCAGAGGGGGGCCTCTTTTGCCAACGAACTTCAAAGTAATCACGCCCCGCAAAGAGCGCGAGAAGGGCGTTGTGAACGGACCGCTTTACCCGGCGGGGCCACCGGGCCTATTCTGCCCCCGTCCCCACGGGGTTCCGGAGGGGTCCCGTAACGGACGTTCGACGACCCGGCTACCCGGCTACGCGGGAACTTCCCCTGGCCGGGCAACGCAAGATGGTGAGTTCTTTCGGAGGTGAGCGCCATGAAATCCATGACCCGGCCGGCCCGTGCGGCATCTCTTCTCATGGTCGGAAGCCTTCTGTTGACGCCTCCGGCCATCCGAGGCCAGGAACCGCGGGGGAGGGAGGCGGTTCCCCCCTCCCCCACCACCCGGCTCGTCCTCCTGGGAACGGGCACCCCCAACGCCGAGCCGGACCGGGCCGGGTCGGCAATTGCGGTAGTGGTCAACGGGACTCCCTACCTGGTGGATGCCGGTCCCGGCGTGGTGCGCCGGGCCCGGGCCGCCCACCAGAACGGGGTGGAAGGGTTGGCCGTGGACCGCCTGAGCCGGGTCTTCCTGACCCACCTCCACACCGATCACACCCTGGGGCTGCCGGACCTCCTCCTCACGCCCTGGGTCCTGGAGCGGAAGGTGCCCCTCCACGTCTTCGGTCCCGGGGGCACCGCTTCCATGGTCTCCCACATCCGTGCGGCCTTCGCGGCGGACGTCGAGGCCCGTCTGGAGGGACTCGAGCCCGCCAACCCCACAGGACATGAGGCCCGGGTCGAAGAGGTGGAGCCCGGGCTCGTCTACGAGGACGAGAACGTCCGGGTGACGGCTTTTCCGGTTTCCCACGGATACTGGGAGCAGGCCTTCGCCTACCGCTTCGAAACCCCGGACCGGGTCATCGTGATCTCGGGAGATACGGCCCCGACCCGGGCGGTGGTAGAGGCGTGCAGGGGGTGCGATATCCTGGTTCATGAGGTCTATTCACAGGCGGGATTCGAAGGGAGGGATCCGGTCTGGCAGGAGTACCATGCCGGATCCCACACCTCGGGTCCGGCCCTGGGTCGCCTGGCCGCCGACGCGGACCCCGGGCTCCTGGTGTTGACCCATCAGCTCCTCTGGGGAGCAACGCCCCAGGAGCTGGTGGCGGAAGTTCGAAGCGAGTTCTCCGGTCCCGTAGCCTACGGCCGGGACCTGGACGTTTTCTGACAAGCGAGACGCGACGATGAGCAAACGAACGATGATGTCCGGAGCTCTCCTGACGGGGACCTACCTGATCCTGTCCACCCTTTGTACCCTGGCGGCTCCCGAGACCGGTCCCCGGGCCCTCTCGGCCCAGGAGCGCTCTCTCGCCGCCGAACACCTGACGGGACTGCAAGCCCGGACCATCGGGCCCGCCGTCATGAGCGGGCGCATCGTGGACCTGGCCGTGGTGGAGTCGGATCCCCGGGTCTTCTACGTGGCCTCGGCCACGGGAGGGCTCTGGAAGACCACGAACAACGCCGTGACCTTCACCGCTCTCTTCACCGATCAGCCGGTGCACTCCATCGGGGACGTGGCCGTCCATCAGGTGGACACCAGCCTGGTGTGGCTGGGAAGCGGGGAGCGGGCCAACCGTCAGAGCACCTCCTGGGGGAATGGCGTCTACCGCTCCCGGGACGGAGGCGAAAGCTGGGAGCACGTGGGGCTGGAGGAGTCCCACCACGTGGGCCGTATCGCCCTGCATCCCACGGACCCGGACGTGGTCTACGTGGCGGCCATGGGCCACCTCTGGGGGCCCAACGAGGAACGGGGCCTCTACAAGAGCGTGGACGGAGGGGAAAGCTGGGAGAAGATCCTCTTCGTGGATGACGACACGGGGGTGGTGGACGTGGCCCTGGACCCGTCGAACCCCGAGATCGTGTACGCCACCAGCTACCAGCGCCGCCGCCGGGCCTGGGGCTTCCATGGCGGAGGCCGGGGGAGCGCCCTCTGGAAGTCCACCGACGGAGGAGCGAGCTGGACGAAGCTCACCAACGCGAAACTCGACAACGGTCTTCCCACCGGAGACATCGGCCGCATCGGCATCTCCATCTATCGCTCCGATCCCCGCATCGTCTACGTGAGCGTGGAGCAGGGGCTTCGTTACAACGCCTCCACGGCCTACGAACAGCGCCTGGCCGGCGTCTACCGCTCCGAAGACCGGGGGGAGAGCTGGGAGCACTTGAGCGACTGGAACCCCCGGCCCATGTACGCCTCCCAGATCCTGGTGGATCCCTCCGACGACCAGCGCGTCTACATGCAGAACAGCTTCTCCTGGTCCGACGATGCCGGAAGAAACTTCACCCGGGCCCGCCAGACCCTTCACGGGGACGATCGCTTCCTCTGGGTCAACCCCGACGACTCCGACCACGTCATCAAGGCCGACGACGGGGGCCTGGGCATCTCCTACGACCGGGCCCGGACCTGGCTCTACATCACCCACCTCCCGGTAAGCCAGTTCTACCGGGTGAGCTACGACTACCGTCACCCCTACTGGGTCTACGGCGGCCTTCAGGACAACGGGAGCTGGGCCGGACCCAACGCCACCTACCGGGCCGAGGGCGTCCTGAACCACGACTGGGTGAAGTGGGGCGGCGGGGACGGCTTCCTGAACCTGGTGGACACCACCGACAACCGGACCCTCTACGTGGAATCCCAGTACCTGGGACTGGACCGGGTGGACCTGATCACCGGCCTGCGACAGTCCATCCGGCCCGGGGATCCCACCGGCGCCATCGGACCCCGTAAGAACTGGACCACCTGGCAGGACCTGGATGCTCCGGAACAGCGCCTGGGCAACGCCATGGCCCCGGCCAACTGGGAAGGCCCCTTCGTCCTCTCCCCCCATGACCCCCACACCATCTACGCCGGGACCAACATCCTCTGGAAAAGCACGGACGAGGGAAGGACGTGGGAGCCCCTGGGGGATCTCACCACCGGCACCGACCGACGGACCCTGAGGATCATGGGCCAGCTTCCCACCCCCGAGGTTCTCTCCCTGGACGACGGGATCCCCTACTGGCCCACCCTCACGGCCATCGCCGAGTCACCCCTCGAACAAGGCGTCCTCTACGCCGGCACCGATGACGGGAACGTTCAGGTCTCCCGGGACGGGGGTATCAGGTGGATCCTGGTCACGGAGCGGATGCCCGGGCTCCCTACGGACACCTGGATCAACGGAATCGAGGCCTCCCGCGCCGAGCCCGGACGGGTGTACGTGGCCGTCAACAACTACCGGAGCGACGATTACACCAACTACCTCTACGTGAGTGAGGACTACGGGGAGAGCTGGCGGAACATTGCCGGCGGCCTTCCTCCGGAGGTGGTCACCCGGACCGTACGGGAGGACCCCCGAAACCCCGACGTCCTGTACCTGGGCACCGAGTTCGGCGCCTTCTACTCGGTGGATCGGGGTGAGACCTGGATGGAGCTGGGGATGGGAATGCCCACCCAGGCGGTGAACGACCTGGTGGTCCACCCCCGGGACAACGACCTCATCCTGGGAACCCACGGGCGGGGCATCTGGATCCTGGACCAGATCAACGCCCTCCAGGAGCTGAGCCCCGAGGTGGCGGCCTCTCCCGCCCACCTCTTCACCGCCGAGCCCGCCGAGCAGATCCGCTACCGGTCCGAGAAGGCTCACACCGGGGACATGATCTTCCGGGGCGAGAACCCGCCCCGGGGGGCCATCCTGGACTTCTGGCTCGCCTCGGAGGAAAGCGAGGTCGCCCTCTCCATCCTGGACGGGGCCGGCGAGCAGGTGGCCCACGTCCCCGTTCGGGAGCCGGTCCGGGGGGTGAACCGGGCCATCTGGAACCTGCGCATGGCCGAGTCGGGACAGGAGAGCGGGGAAACGCCCCGGGGGCCCCTGGTGATTCCGGGCACGTACACCGTTCGCATGACCGTGGACGGCCGGAACCACGAGACGCCACTGGAAGTCCGGGAGGATCCCCGGCTGGACGTGTCACCCGAGGTTCGGGCCCGGTGGACCCGGGACCTCCTGGAGCTGGGGGAGCTGGTGCGGGAGGTGGG
>CAYXGM010000060.1:0-23435 GCA_964464555.1 uncultured Gemmatimonadaceae bacterium
CCAGGATGGAGAGGATGGCCCGGGCCATGGCCGCCGGGTCCCCGGGGGGAAAGAGGAGCCCGGTCCGTCCAGGGATCACAGAGTCCAGGACGCCGCCCTTGGCCGGCGCGACCACGGGCAGTCCCGAGGCCAGCGCTTCGGTCACCACGTTCCCGAACGTCTCGGTATCGGACGGAAAGGCGAAGAGATCCCCGCAAGCATAGGCTTCGGCAAGGGGCCGGCCGGTACGGTACCCCAGGAAGTGGACCCCCCGGGGAGCCCGCTCCCGGAGCTGGTCCATCCAGGGACCGTCACCCACCATCACCAGGGCGACCCGGTCTCCCATGGCGGCCCTGACCCGGGGAAAGGCCTCGAGGAGGAGGTCCACCCGCTTCTCCGGGGCCAGGCGCCCGACGTAGAGGAGAATCTTGTCCGCACCGGGGGCCATCTCCCTCCGGAGCTCTTGTCGGCGATGATCCGGGCTGAAGCGCTCGGTGTCCACCCCGCGGGACCAGATTCTCAGGTCGTGGGTGAACCCCCAGGTGCGCAACTGCTTCCTGGTGGCGGTGGAGGGGCAGAAGGTGATGCGTCCAGCGCCGTGAAAGGTCTGGAGGGCCCTCCACACCGGCGTTTCCAACCCGCCGAAACCATACCCCGAGACATACGCCGGCCAGTCGGTGTGAAAGGAGGTGGCCAGGGGAACCCCCCGGCGGAGGGCCCACTGACGCCCCGACCAACCCACGGTGGACTCGGTGGCCACGTGGACCAGCCCGGGCTGGAACTCCCGGAGGAGCTCCCGGCCCTTTCGATCCAGGGGCCGGGCCAGTTCGAGCTCCGGATACATGGGAAGGCAAACCCCGGGAAGCTGATGATGAAAGGCCACGCCGAAGGCCGGCTTCTCCGAGACATTCGTGGAGACGAGCCCGACCTCGTGTCCCCGGTCGTGGGCGTGCTCCACCAAGCGGCCCAGGGTCCGGGCCACCCCGTTCACCGTGGGGAGGTAGGTGTCCGTAAAGAGAGCGATACGCATGGCCACCGAAGATCCGCCTTTCGTAAAGGGTGCCCTCGGGTCGGGGTCCCGTTCGACGAAGCTATCTCGGTGAGTGGAAGGGCCTTACGCAGGGGAGTACCAGAAGGGTCACGGTTGGGAGACGGAAACGCTTCGGTGTCCGTTCTGTAGCCTCTTACGCAAGGGGTACCCCTCCGTGATGTAGCTGATACCGGTGGTATGTGAGCTTTCTTCCATACCCGACCAGGAGTCCACGAACCCGTGAGCGAGTCCCTCCCTCCCACCGTTCTCTCTTTTCCCGGGCATCATGGGATTGGAGACGAAGGAGACGAAAAAGACGCCCGTGGCCTCTCCGGGAACGGGGCCGATTCAGTCGAGCTCCGCGTCCTGGACGTAACCATGTTCTACGCGCCGGTCAGCGGCGGCGTGAGAACCTACCTGGACACGAAGATCCAGCATTTCGCCCATCACCCCGTGCGACACACCATGGTCATCTCCGGGCCCCGGGCCGAGATCACACAAACGGGCCGAACCACCATCCACCGGATCCCCGGCCCCCCCGTCCCTTTTACGCCCGGGTACCGATTCCTCCTCTCGGCACGGGCTCTTCGGCGGATTCTCCGGGCCGAGCGTCCCCACGTCATCGAGGTGGGAAGCCCTTTCTTCGTCCCCCTCATCCTCCGCCGGGCAATGGGCAGGGACCGGATCCCTACCGTAGGCTTTTACCACGCCGACCTGGTTCGCACCTACGCCGGACCCCTGGTGAAGTCCCTTCCCGAGCCCGCGAAAGAGTTGGCCCGGGCCTGGACCCGAATGTTCGTGCGCCGAGTCTTCTCGCGATTCGATGCCACCGTCGCCGCCTCCGATTCCGTGGTGCGGGAGCTCCGGGAGCTGGGCCTGGGGCGGGTGGAAAAGATCTCTCTGGGCGTGGATCTGGACCTCTTCCATCCCCGTCGTCGGAGCGGAAAGCTCCGCGAGGCCCTGGCGGTGAAGCCGGGAGTTCCCGTTGCCCTCTTTGCCGGGCGTCTGTGCCCCGAAAAGGAGCTGGACGTGGTGGTCAGGGCCCACGCACAGATGGACCCGGAGTTCCGGCCCCACCTGGTCTTGGTCGGTGAGGGCCCCTCGACTCCGGGCCTGGAACGGGAGGCCCGGACCCGTCGCGATCTTACGGTCCTCCCGGTGGTGGCCGACAAGGAGGAGCTGGCGGGGATCTACGCCGACGCCGACCTCTACCTGGCCGCTGGCCCCGGCGAGACCTTCGGCCTGGCCGTGGCCGAGGCCATGGCATCGGGCCTTCCCCTGGTGGGCGTGGAAAGCGGAGCCGTTCGGGATCACCTGGTGGCCTCGGGAGCGGGAATCTCCTACCGAGCCCGAGACGTGGCCTCCTGCCGGGCCGCCCTCGAAGAGCTAACCACCTCCAGGGCAGTCGGACTGGGGGAGAAAGCCCGGGCCTGGGCCGAGGGCGAGTTCAACTGGGAGGACACCTTCCAGAGCCTCCTGACGCTCTACCGGGACCTGGCACGACGCCCGAACCTTCGAGAGCCCCGCGTCGGTCCGGAGACTCCTACCCCGGCAGCGTTCGCAAGCCGTCCGGCGTGGACCGAGCTCCCTCGGGCCGGAGGGGGATTTCCATCGTGAGGTTCACAACCTTCCTTCTCTCCCTCTCCCCCCTCCTGGGACTGGGTGTTGTCCTCTGGGTCGCCGCCGGGGCCGGGGTCTCTCTTCGGGGAATCACCGGCCTGGTGCCTCTGAGCGTGCACGTTGTGCTTCTGGGAGCCTGGGGGCTGAGCCTGGCCGGGCGGGGGACCCGCATCGCTCTACTGGCCAGGGGACTGGGAGCGCCCCTGAGCCTGGGCTCGGCCATGGGGATCCAGCTCACGGGAGAGGGGGCGGCAGCAGCAACCCCCTCCAGGAGCGGATCCGATCCCGCCCGACTCCTGTACCTGAAGCGCTCGGGCGTGGATTTTGCCACAGGCATGGCCGTCCTCATCGGCGAGATCGTGGCCGAGGGCGTGATCCTCCTGGGAATCATCGGCCTCTTTCTCGCCTTCATGCCCGGAGCCCGAATCCCGGCCCTGGGAGCCCTTCCCTATGCGCTGGGGGCGCTGGCCATGCCCTTTGCCGCGGTTCTCCTGGTGCGGCTGCCGGCAAGGCGAACTCCTCCCCGCTTGACGAGGGCTCTGGGATTGACGGAGGGGCGTTGGAGGGGTGTGCGGGCGGGAGTGCGACGGTTCAGCCTGAAGGCTCGGAGTCTTTCCCGCCTGGATCGGAAAACGATAATCGGCGTCCTCCTCGTGTCGCTGGTCCATGTACTCGCCAGACTGGCCATCCTGCCGGTTCTGGCACTGGGGACGGTCCCCTCGGCCCCTCTGGCTCCCCTAATCGCATGGCCCCTCCTCCTCCTCTATACGGGCTCGCTCCTCCCCCCTCCGGGGGGTGGCGGGGCCGTGGAAATCACCTTTGCGGCCGGACTCTCGGGAACCCTGGGAGGAGAGGTTCTTGCGGGCCTCCTGCTCTGGTGGCGTCTGTACACCTTCTACCTGGGTGCAGCCATGGGTGGGATCCTGATCCTCCTCATCCTCGGCCGGGTGGGCATTTCAGCCATGGGTGCCGGCCGGAAGACCTCGACTCCCGCCGGAGCCCCCGTCACTCCACTCTCCCGGTAGAGCCCGTCCTTCCCAGAGTGCCAGCGCCTCCAGGGTCCTCAGTGTGCCGAAGTGCGTGGTAGGAAAATCGTCCACCCGGCCCGAGTCGAGGTTGAAATCGGCCAGCCCCCGGGCCCCCTCGTCGAAGTGCCGGAAGAAGATGTCGGCGAACCCGTCCACCACTTTCCCCACCTGCTCCACCAGCCATGTTGTCGGCGGTAGAGGATTCAGGAAGGCCAGGAGGAGGGAGTCCTTCATAAGGCCGCTCTTCAAGAGAGACAGGGCCCGCTGGATGAACCATCGGGCCCCTGCGAATGTGGGAGAGAGGGGTTCGGTCATGAGCGCGGTGCTCATGACCCCGATGCTCACAAGTCCCTGGACGGACATCCGGACCGTGGCCAGGTGCGAACTCATGAAGACGGTGGGATCAAAGTCCACTTCGTAGGTATGGCGATAGGCACCCACCAGGAATCCGATGGAGGCGCCGTCAAAGACCGGGGCCATCCTTCTGCGACGGATTCCGGGGAAGAGGTGGGAGTAGAAGGCATCCAGCCCCGTCTCCACCTGCACGTGGGCGCCTTGATGGACCGATCCGTCTGCGAAGACGAACCGATCCCCGTAGAGGAACTCCCCCACCCCCCGTCCCACCAGAGGGTGGATCTCCTTGTCGGCCAGGACGTGAGTGAGCCATCCACTGGCGAAGGCTCGCTCCAGCGGGGTTCTGGCCGCTTGGAAGAGGGTCCGGGTCAGCTTTCCGCTCCGGACCAGGTGGGAGAGGTCGGACAGGAAGCGCTGCCCGCCCGGAAAGTACCCGAGGTCGGGGCCGAAGGCTCCCTGGTAGAAGGCGTTGACGAAGGTCTGCTCGGAAGGGTCGAAGGGGGCGCACGTGGGATCATCCAACCAACGCTCGAGAACGCGGTCGGCCAGGACCATGTGAAGCGTGACGCTGGGCATGGACTCCTTGCTCGCATGGAGGGGTCCTCCTCCGGCTCCGACGAGGTCGGCGCCGGCCTTCGCATGGAAAGTTTCGTTCGTGAGTCCAGCAGGCCGGTGATCCGTTCGTATCGAGAAAGTACCGTGTGGGAAGCATTTCACCCCGCAAGGAGCTGCCGACGGGAGCTCCTTGCGTCACGGCCGAACGGCGGGTGTGGACCTCCGTTCCACTTTTTCCCTACATTCAGGCGGAATACGAGGTAACGAACCGGCGATGAGGTCTATGTCCAGAATCCGTGATCATGAGGTGGATGCGGAGTTCTCCGCACTGGTGGAGAGCACCGAGGGGCTCCAGCCCTGGCGAAGGGTGTTCCACGCCGGGAACGGGATCCTCATCGTCCTGGCCCTCCAGATCCTCTCGGTGGAACGGGGGCTGGTCCTGGCCCTCCTGGGGAGCATCCTCTCCCTTCTCCTCCTCATGGACGGGGTCCGCCTGGCCAACCCCAGGTTGAACCGCCTCTTCTTCCAGGCGTTCTCGTCGCTGGCATCACCCCGGGAAGCAAGGGGCATCGCCTCCTCCACCTGGTACCTCCTGGGCGTGGTGTTGACCCTGACCCTCTTCGCCCCGCCGGCGACCTGGGCGGGAATCCTGGTGTTGGCCCTGGCCGATCCGTCGGCGGGGTTCGTGGGGAGGAAGTGGGGAAAGAACCGGCTGGGGGCAGGAACCATCAGAGGCTCAGCCACTTTCATGGTGGTGGCCTGCCTGGCCCTCCTGCCCTTCGCGCCCTGGTGGGCGGCCCTCCCTGCGGCGGCGGTGACGACGCTGGTGGAGGCCATCCCCTGGCCCCTGGACGACAACCTGACCATCCCCATCACGGCGGCGGGGGTCCTCGCACTCCTCCTCTGAAGCCTCGACCGATGGGGAAGGCCAGCTCCCAGCTCCTCCTTCGCTCCGGATGTCCCGGGGTCCGGGCTCACTCCCCCCCGCCCGGCGGCGTCGTTCCCCCCGGGGAGCGGCCTGCTGCCTGCTACCGGTTCCGGATCTCCACCAGGGTCCGTAGGAGTTCACGGGCCGACCGGCCCAGGTTCGTTTCCCCTCCTCCGTAGTTTCGAAGGAGAATCACCCCCACGGTGGACTCGGGCTCGAAGACGAGGTAGGCGTTGTACCCGGCTACCGAGCCCCCATGGCCCACCAGAACCGGAGAGCCATCCCCACCGGACAACGAGAAGCCGAAGCTGTATGCCGGCCCGTCGGGAGGGGTCTGGGAGGTGGCCACCAGGCGCCGTCCCTCGGGCCCCAGGACCGGGGCGGTGGCGGAGCCGGTGAGCCCGGCCACGAACCGCGCCAGGTCCCCCACCGTGGAGTAGATGCCCCCGTTGGGCACCTTGTAGCCCCTGCCCACGTGCTCCCGGTAGGGGACCTCCGCGTTCACCGTCCCGTCCCGCCGCCGCAGATAGCCCGTGGCGAGATGTTCCGCCAACGCCGGCGTCACCACGAATCCGGTGGAGTGCATCCCCAGGGGTCGGATGATGCCCGCGTCCACCAGCTCCATGAAGGGGATTCCGGTGGCGCGGGAGAGGGCGTAGCCCAGCATCCCGAATCCGACGTTGGAGTAACGGTAGGACTCGCCGGGAGGAGCGTAAAAGGAGGTGGTCGGAATGGAAGCGAGGATCTTCTCCTCCCAATACTCCAGGGGACCGTCGGTGGAGCCCTCCAACTCGGGCTCCCGGACGAGCCCGGCCGTATGGCTGGCCAGGTGGCGGTAGGTGATGGCCCCGGCTCCCTCGGGTCGGTCCTGCAGCCCCGAGAGCTCGGGGAGAACATCCCGAACGGGGTGGTCCAGGGCGAGATACCCCCGTTCCCGGAGTTGGAGGAGGGCGACGGCGGTAAAGGACTTGGAGATGGAGCCTACCCGGTAGATCGTGTTCACCCCGGCGAGGATCCGGCGCTCGACGTCCGCCCATCCGAACCCCTCGGCCCAGACCAGGTCACGCCCCACCACCACCCCGGCGGTGATCCCCCCCACGCTGTCGGCCCGCACATCGGTGGCAAGCTCGCGAGCGAATCCGGCCAGAGCCTCCTCCCACTCGGGACTGCCCACCTGGGCCCTGGCCCCGGGCACGGGTCCGAGAAGGAGAAAGACCCCGAGAATCCAGCTCCGACCCACGCTCCTCTTGTTCATCACGATTTGATCTCCGTTGAAAGAGGTCCTGGAAAAGGGTGAGCACGGGGGAGAACATCTCCGAAGGACGACCGGGGAAGGCTGCGACCTTCGGCCCCACCGCGCAACAGATCGGCTGCTACAGACCGGCCGCCACTTGTTCACCGCGCCTTGGTTTCGCAGCTTGAAGAGGCAACATTTCCTTCATCAAAACGAAACTTCATGAAGACGGTCTCTCTCCTTCGCCATGCCAAGTCGAGCTGGAAGGACACCAGCCTTCCCGACCACCAGCGCCCCCTCAACAAACGGGGCAAGAAGGCGGCACCCCGCATGGGAGGACACATGGTAAAGGAGGGGCTCGTGCCCCACCGGGTCCTCTGCTCCAGCGCGGTCCGGGCCACGTCCACATGGGAGCTCCTCTCCAGGGCTGTGGGGGACCAGATGCCCGTCGAGATCAGGGACGAGCTCTACGAGACCTCACCCGACCGGCTCCTGGAGCTGATCCGGGCCCTTCCCGAAGACGAGAGCTCCGTTCTCCTCATCGGCCACAATCCCACCTTCGAAGACCTGGCACTGGCCCTGGCTGGGGACGGGAACGCGGAGGCCCTGGACGAGCTGGACCGCAAGTACCCCACCGGAGCTCTGGCCGTCCTGGATTTCTCCACCGATCGCTGGGGGGAAGTCCGGGAAGGCCGGGGTTTTCTCCGCGCGTTCATTCGGCCCAAAGCCATCAAGTAATCCGCGGCGCCGGCTCGTGAACAGGAGACGGCGCAGGGCGGAAACATCTTCCCCACCTCATTCGTAGTTGGAGTCAGAGAACGGCACCGGGCTCGGGCATGGGCGCCGGATTCCGAAAATGCCTTGAACGATAGATCAGCGGGACGCGAAGCGTCCCTGGAAGGGAACGAGACACGTGAGCGTGAAGAAGGACATTGCGGCAGCCATCACCTTTCTGATCACGAGCCTCCTCTTTGCCGTGGTCCAGATGGAGGGCCGGAAGGATGCCCTCCCGGCCAACGATGGCAACTGTCGGGTCTCCGAGAAGGTGATCCAGGCGGACCAGCTCCCCACCTCTCCACCGTCCGAACCCCTCAGCCGGGATTCCTAGCGGATCCGGCTCCCACTGCCCAGGGGCAGAGGCGAACCGTCCAGGTCGTCCGGGAAGGGGATCCCGGAAAGCCATGCCAGCGTGGGACCCAGATCGATGGGCATGATCGGGTCGTCCACCCTCCCCGCCGTCACCCCGGGGCCAACAAGGATGAGAGGGACCCAGCGGTCGTAGATGAAGGGTCCCCCGTGGGTCGTGCCCCGTGGCAGGCTCCAACTGATCACATCCTCCGCCCACCACATCTCCACGCCGTACACACTGAGGAGGCCCCCGGCCCTTCCCGGCACGAAGGAATGCCTGAAAAAGGCCTCCAGGGAATCATGCGGCTCCCCCTCGCTGAGGGTCTCGTGGGTGTAGGTCGGCCCCACGAAGGACAGATCGGCCATGGCCTCCACCATGAAGGAGCCCGGGCCGTTCTCCCCGGCCCGGTTCGCTTTCCGGGCAGCCAGGGAGAGGGCGAGTTCCAGATCGGATCGCTCCACCAGGCCCAGACGCCGTCCGCCCTCCAGGCGCTCGGGGACGGTCATAACCCCGTGGTCGCCGGTGAGCCCCAGAACGTAGGACCCCTCCCCGACCTGATCGTCCAGGAAGTCCAGGAACCCCCCGAGGTCCCTGTCCAGTCGAAGGAGATTGTCCATCTGCTCCCGGCTCAGGGGCCCGTACTCATGTCCCACCCGGTCGGTCTGGGAGAGAGAGATGGAGAGGTAGTCGGTGCGGCCGGGCGTCCGCCCGATCCCCGTCTCCCGGATGACCAGCCGGGAAAAGTCCAGGGTGGCCCGGTCCAGCATGGGCGTGCCCTCGAACCAGAGGAAGAAGTCATCGGTATCCGGGTCGATGCGCTCCTGGACGTACCGGTGGGGGAAGAAGGTGTGGATCCCGTCTCCTTCGAAGACCGCGGTGTCCGGCGAGCTGAGGTCTTCCGTGCCGGGCGGGATGGTGCTGGTCCAGACCGTGTCGGCCCGATACGTCCGCATTTCGACCTTGTTGAACCGCTTGAGCCAGGGGGGATTGACGTCCTGGTAGAAGGTGGACGTGACGAACTGGCCCGATTCGGCGTCGAACCAGTACACGTCCCCCTTCGACATCCCGGCCATGAGGACCGCGGCTCGGTCCTTGGCCGAGATGGACACGACCCTGGCGTCGGGATCGGCGGTCCTTGCCCAATCAGCCAGTCCCGTACGACGGAGGACCCTGGGCGACGCGCCGGGAACACCGGGGATGCCCACGATGCGCTCCCGGGGATCCACCACGTTGTAGACCGGCTCGAGCTCCGTGCCCTCCTTCTCCTTCCATGCGTTGGATGGAATGCCGGCCCTGGAGGGAAAGACGGCCGTGGAAAGCGTCGCGTGACCCGGGGCGGTCCCCGTCGCCGCGTGGCGGAAGACCGCGTCGGTATAGACACGCCCCTGATCCAGAAGCCGCTTCAGCCCCCCGGTGAAGACCGGAGCATACCGGTCCAGGAGATCCCCCCGGAGTTGGTCCACAACCAGGAACACCATGAGTCGCGGCCTGGTCTCGGAGGCCTCCTGGGGCGGCGGCGGTCGGCCCACCGGACCCGGGACGGCTGCGGCCGTGGCGCAGGCCATGAGGAAGGGCAGGATCAGGAAGGGTCCCACCGGCCTGCGACGTCTCCTGTTTGGCTCCATTCTCATGGTCGTTCCCGCTCAGAAGTCAGGACGTCCCGGCAAAGAAAAGATCCTGGCCGACAAATCCAACATTCTCTAGCTTTCTGCTACTCAATTGCATTGAGAATCCCCACCCCGACGGAGTTGTTCCATGCGCCGCAGACACGGCCTCGTTGCTCTCCTGGCTTTCGCTCCGCTCACCCTCGTCCTTCCGGGGCGGGGAGTGCGGGCCCAGGTCATCGAGCCGCCCACGGCCGAAGAGGTAGAAGCCGCCGAAACGGCCCCTCTCTTCTCCTCCCATGACCTCCTGACTCTGGTTCTGGAAGCGGATTTCCACACTATGCGCCGTGAGGACCGCAGGGACGACGACTCGGAGGAACGCCCCGCCGTCATGCGCTGGGAAACCGCAGACGGGACTTCGGGTGTACAGGAAATCCAACTGCAGACACGAGGCAACTTTCGCCTGGCCAAACGGAACTGCGAGTTCCCACCCCTCCGCATCAATGTCAAGAAAAAGCAAACGAAAAATACCGTCTTCGAGGGGCAGGACAAGCTGAAGCTGGTGACGGCCTGCAAGCTCGGACGGTCCTACTGGGAGCAGTACGTGGTGAAGGAATACCTCATCTACCGCACCTTCAACCTCCTCACGGATCTCAGCTTCAGGGTGAAGCCGGCACGGGTCACCTACGTGGACACCAGCGGGGAAGACGACACCTTCAGCCGGTTCGCCTTCCTCATCGAGGACGACTCGGACATGGCCGTCCGCAACGGGGGACGGAAACAGGACTGGGAGTCGGGGCAACTCCATCCGCTCCAGCTCGAGAACCACCATGCCATCCTGTTGGACGTCTTCCAGTTCATGATCGGCAACACCGACTGGTCGGGGGTGGAGATGCACAACATGGAGCTCTTCAGACCCCCATCCGGTCCCCTCTCGACGGTACCCTACGATTTCGATTTCAGCGGCCTTGTGGACGCCCGGTACGCCGAGCCGGACAGGACCCTTCCCATCCGGGATGTACGGGATCGGCACTTCCGGGGGTTCTGCCCCGGCCAGGTCGGGAGGAACCCGGAGGCGTACGAGGAGGTCTACGCTTTTTTCCGGGAGAAGAAGGAGGAGATCTACCGGCTCTGGCGGGAGGAGCCCCTCCTGGCCGAAGAGACCCGGGAGGACAGCCTGGAGTACCTCGAGGAGTTCTACGAGATCCTGGAGGATCCGGACCGCATCCAGCGGCAGATGATGGCCGATTGCCGAAGAATCGCGGGGGACTGAGGACTCGGCAGGTCGATGGATCCACGGCCCTCGGTGCGGCAACGGGCAGCCGCCCCGGGCGCCCGGAGGTCGAACCCGGTCCCGGCTCGTTCGACTCGAGCTCCTACGACGGATCCGACTTCTTCCCGGTCAGGGGCTTCGCCGCATCCTCCGAAAGAATGGCCCCCTCCTCCCTCGCCCCCGCTTCTCCTGGCTCCCAGCCCAGGACCGAGCGAAGGATGGCGTGGGTCTGCCGGGGAGCCCCCCGAAGCTCGAACTCCATCTCGGCCCGCTCGATGTCATCCCTCAACTGCTTGAGCACCAGGGCCCCGGTGAGGTCGATGCGTCCGAGACCTCCGAGGTGAAAGACCACCCGGGTCGCCTCTTTGGCCTCGGCGAGGCGGCTCAGAAGGGTCTTCTCCAGCGTGGGTGCCGACCCGAACCAGAGGATCCCCTGCACCTCCAGGTGAAGGGCGTCCCCTTCCAGCCTGGCCGTGTGACCGGGAGTCAGCTCCCGCCAGATATGCAGGGCCAGGGCCAGGAGCACGGAGAGAATGACCGCCTCCTCCACATGGGGGGCCAGGAGGAGGGTAAGGGCGAAGGTCGTCCACCCGAGGATGGCCTGGGGGGTGGAGAGACGCCACAGGCGAAGGAGGGGCTTGGGCCGGATGAGCTTGGAGACGGCGGAGATCACCACTGCGGCCAATACGGACTTGGGCAGGGGTGCAAGGATGGACGCGAAAGGAAGGAACACCAGGACCCCGGCCCCGGCAACGAACCCGGACCAGCGGGTCTGGGCCCCGGCCAGGTGGTTGAGACTGGTACGGGAAAACGATCCGCCTACGGGGAAGCCACGTACCAGACCCGCGGCCACATTCGCCATTCCCTGGCTGATGAACTCCCGGTTCGGGTCCCAGGACATCCGCTCCCGGGTGGCGTAGGTCTGGGCCACCGATGCGGCCTCGGCGAAGCCCACCATGGCGATGACGATGCCCGGGAGGACGAGGCTGGGAAGACCCCTCCAGGGGATGTCCAGCGCCAGGGGCAGGATTCCCTCGGGGATCTCCCCGATGCGGGGGCCCGAGTAGCCCGTGGCCACCGAAAAGCCCAACCCTGCCAGGGAGGCCAGGAGAACGCCGGGAACCGCAGGGTGGATTCGACGACTCCCGAACATCAGGCCGACGGTGACGAGGCTGATGAGGACCGAGGGCGCCCCCCAGGATCCAGGGTGGGTGAGGGCCCAGATGGCCCGCCACCCCACCCCCTCCACCGGCGGGTCCACACCCAGGGCCCCGGGTAGCTGGGAGCCGATGATGAGGATGGCCGCCGCGGAGGTGAACCCCATCAAGACGGGCTGGGAGAGGAGAAAGGCCATCCATCCCAGGTGAAAGAAGCCGATGATGAGACGGGCTCCGCCCACGATCAGGGCCAGGGCCGCCGCCAGCGCCACGTACTGAGCCGAACCGGGCTCGGCCAGGGGCAGGAGAGCTCCCAGTGTAAGGAGGGACGTCAGGGCTACGGGTCCGGTCTGGAGCCAGGGAGAGGAGGCGAGGAAGGCCGCGGCCAGGGGAGCGACGGCAGCGGCGTAGAGCCCGTGGTGAGCCGGGAGACCCGCCAGCTCGGCGTACGCCAGGCACTGGGGAATCAGGACCAGGGCCACCCCCAGTCCGGCCATGACATCCCTTACGCCGAAGCTGCCACGGGCCTGGTGGGGCCGATGAAACGGATCCTCCGGGCGGTCAGGCCGCGGCGTCACGGAGCCGCCCTACTCGGGGTCCGTCCACTCAGGGTCAAGGCTTGGGGTTGACCTGAGGTATCTCCGGCGCCACCCGGACGCAGTCGCCCCCGGCGGCCTTGGCCGCGTACATGGCCTGGTCCGCGGCGGCCAGGAGACGAGCCGGAGATTCCATCCCGGGGGCGTAGCGGGCCACGCCGGCGCTGGCCGTCACCGATCCGTCGGGAAACTCCTGGTGGATCTCCGAGAGGATCCGCTCCGCGAAGATCCGTCCGCCTTCGAGAGGAGTGTCCGAGAGCATGCTCAGGAACTCCTCCCCCCCCCAGCGAGCCGTCAGGTTCATCCGGCGTGTGGAGTGCGTGAGAGCCTGTGCAACCTTCTTCAAGGCTTCGTCCCCGGAGAGATGTCCCCGGGTGTCGTTGTATTGCTTGAAGCGGTCCAGATCGAAGAGGACCACCGTCAGGGGAATCCCCCTCTGGGCCGCGGCGAAGGCCGCCTCGAGAAAGACCACCGAATGCCGGCGGTTGGGCATGCCCGTGAGGGAATCGGTCAGGGCCATCCGCTCGGCGGACCGGCGCTCCAGGTGCAGGAGCTCGGTAAGCCAACCGATGCCCAGGCTGGTGCCGATGTAGACGATGATGATGCCCGCTAAAAGGCTCCAGTTCGCAACCCTGATTCCGGCCAGGAGGAGGGCCACCTGCATGAGGGCCAGGGCCGCCATCCCCATGGCCAGCGCCAGGGACGCCCCGGCCCATCCCCGGTAGTAGGTGAAGAGGAAGGCCGGCACCAGGGCCGTGAGCCAGATGAGGAGTCCCGTGTCCTCGCCGGCCCATTCCGGAAAGAACACGGCGGAAGAGACGGGGACGAAGAGGGCCAGGAAGGAGAAGAAGAGGGCCCGGAGGGGGATGGGGCGCACCACCTCCGAGTCTCCCAGGATCTTCCGGGGATTCCAGTCCTCGGGATCGAGCTCTCGAATGCTCTCGGGTGGCCCCTGGGCTTCGTCGATCTCAGACATCCTCGTACCCACAAAAACGAAGTGCAGTCAAAATGAGCGTTCTCGCCGTCCTTTCCAGATCACGAATCGCCACGGACTCGTCCGGAGCGTGGGCTCTTCGCACGTCCCCGGGTCCGAAGAGCACCGCCGGCGTCCGGCCCTCCCTCACCAGGAGCCGCATGTCGGAGCCGAAGGTCACGCCGGCCAGGGGCGCCGCCCGTCCGTCCAGGTCGGTGGAAGCCCCGAGGAGCTCCCGGACGACGGCGACCTCCTGGGAAACGCGGGCCGGGTGGAACGTTCCGCCCCACCACTCGATCCCCGGAGGGTTTCCCTTCAGGAACGCGTCTCCCCGAACCGCTCGTTCCACGGCGTCCACGAACTGAGCGCGTGCCTCCTCGGGATCCTCGTCGGGGGCCACTCCGTACCGGCCCTCGGCCACGACCCGATCCGGAACCGTGGAGGGCCAGTCCCCTCCCCGGATGATCCCCACCGACAAGGGGAAGGGGATCCGGTACTCCCGAAAGAGGGGATCACGGGTATTATGGTTCCGACGGGCCTCCAGCGCCAACAACTCCTCGTGGATGGGGAGGAACTTCTCCAGCGCGCTGACCCCTTCGTCCCGGACGCACCCATGGGCCGAGCGGCCCCGAACCGTGATGCGGAAATTCAAAGATCCGGCCTGGGCGGTGCATACGGCCAGGTTCGTGGGTTCCATGATGACGGCGCCGTCGCCCCGGTATCCCCGTTCAATGGCCGCCAGGGTCCCGGTGCCCCCGTCCTCCTCCCCGATGACGCTCTCCAGGAGGAGGGTCCCCGTCAGGCGCACCCCGGAATCCCGTATGGCTCTGGCCGCGAAGAGGGCGGCAGACAGTCCCCCCTTCATGTCCAGGGATCCCCGGCCCCGTACCTCCGTCTCCGTCACCTCCCCGGACCAGGGATCGAAGCGCCACTGGTCCGGGTCGCCGGGAGGGACCACGTCCACATGGCCGTTGAAGATGAGAGTCCGCCCGCCCTCGTCTTCCCCCAGCGTGCCCACGACTCCCACCCCCGAGGCCCGCTCCACCTCTGCGCTAAAGGCAGGATGGGCGCGGAGACCGTCCAGGTCCAGCCTCCACCGATCCACCTCCAGCCCCTCCTCCCGCATCCAGTCCGCCACCCGGTCCTGGGCCGTGCCTTCCTCTCCACCCACGGAGGGGATGCGCACCAGCTCGGAGGTGAGATTCACCATCCCCTCTACATCCAGAGCATCCAGAGCCCTCAGCTCGGCGGTGGTCATTGTCAGCGCGCCTCCAGTGGTAGAGCTTTTCAGAAGGGACTCCGAGGACCGGGTACCGGCCGGCTTGGACCCTGAAAACCCGGGCTCCAACCGGCATGGGTCCCGAGGATAAGGAGAGATTCATTTTGAAAGCAACCAGAGGCGTCCTGATCCGGGACTTCCTGATCTTCCAGCTCAAGCTGGCCCTGGACGGCGTGAAGGATGCCGGACTGAGACCCCTTCACGCCGGACGGACGAGCCCGGGTCCGCCGACACCCCGTCCCTCCTCCGGGTCCCCTTCATTCCACGCTCTGCAGAACCCCCCGGGCCATCCGCTTGGCGAAGTAGTAGATCCGTTTGAGGTTCTGTAGGATGTCCACCTCGATGGAATAGGCCTCGAGACGGTTCGGCTCGTCGGCCACCAGGCGCCGGGCCTGGTGAAGGGATGCCTTGTCAGCCATCCGGTTCACCTCCTCCTTCATCTCCACCACGCGCTCCGCCGCACGACCGCTTCGCTGGGCGACAGCCTGGAGGGCCAGGTCCAGGGCATGGAGGATCCGCGCGTGGAAGGTCAGGAGAACCTCCCGGGTCGCCTGGCTCACCGCCACCCCGTCCTCCAGGCGCTCGAGTCCCTGAGTCACCAGATTCGTCTCGATGAGGTCCCCCACGGCCTCCAGGTCGTTGGCCGCCTCCATGAGGCCGATGACGTCCGCTCCCTCGCTCTCCATGAGGTTCTGCTGACCCAGACGACCCAGGTAGGTCACGATCTTTCCGTGCAGGTGGTCCACGTCTTCGTCCATGGCCCGGACCGCGAGGAGATCCTCCCGCTCTCCGCCAAGGACCGCCGGCATGATCTCCTTCATCATGGCCCGGACCCGCTCGCCCATGTGGAGCACCTCCAGGCGGGCCCGGTCCACGGCCAGGGTCGGGGTGACGAAGAGCTCGGGGTCCAGGTACTTGGCCCGGACCCGTCCATCGGTCTCCGGCGGCTTCGCGGGGATGATCCACTGGACCAAGGCCCCTATGACTCCCACGAAGGGGAGGAAGATGAGGGTATTGGCCACGTTGAAGACGGTGTGGGCGTTGGCGATCTGCCGGGGGGTCTCGGCGGCGAGGCGGTCCAGCCCCTGGAGATCCGCGGCCCCCGGCGAAAAGGCGACGACCCAGTCGGCGAGCTGGTCGATGAAGGCGAGCCAGACCAGCACGCCCAGGACGTTGAAGATCACGTGCACGGCCGCGGCCCTGAAGGCCTCCCGGGGCTTACCCAGCGCCGCCAGCATCGCCGTGACGCAGGTACCCACATTGGCGCCGAAGATGAGGGCGATCCCCGCCGGAAGGGTGATGAACCCCTGCCCGGCCAGCACGATAACCACCCCGGCCGTGGCCGAGGAGGACTGGACCAGGGCCGTGAAGAGGGCTCCCACCAGGATCCCCAGACCCGGGGACTCCATCCGGGCCATGAGGTCCAGGAAGGGTGGAAAGTCCCTGAGGGGGCTCATGGCATCGCCCATGACCCCCATCCCGAAAAAGATGAGCCCCAGCCCAAGGATGATGGTGCCCTGGTGCTTGGCCCGCTCCCTACGGCTCAGGAAGACCACGGCGAAGCCCACGGCCACCAGGAGGAGGGCGTACTCGGAGATATCGAAGGCGATGATCTGGGCGGTGACCGTGGTCCCCACGTTGGCCCCCATGATGACGCCGATGGACTGGGCCATGGTCATGAGACCTGCGGTGATGAAGCCCACCACCAGGACCGTCGTCACCGAGGAGCTCTGAATGACGGCGGTGACGATGGCGCCGGTGAGGACGGCGGTGAAGCGGTTGGTGGTGAGCCGGGCCAGGATGTCCTTCATGCGGCCGCCGGCCACCACCTTCAGGGAGGTAGAGAGCTGGTCCAGCCCGTGAAGGAAGAGGGCCAGTCCTCCCAGTAGACCCATGAAGAGGGTGAAAAAGTGCAGCTCGGACCCTTCGGGCATTCCAGACCTCCCTGGTCACGCTGTGGGTACCCGGAGCTTTCCCGGGCAGGCGTCAGACCTTGCCGGACCCCCTCCGGTGGCCCAGGACCCGGGGCTTGCGCTTGCGCACCTTCGCCGCCTTCTTCTGCCTCCGCTCGGTCCAGCGGATCAGGGTATTCTGGGAGCCCTGGACATCCTCTCCGTCCTCGGGCTGCCGTTGGACATAGCTCCCGTCGGGCTGCATGTCCCAGGCGTTTCGCCGATCATTGAGCTCCGTGTCGAGGATGAACCTCAGGTGCTCTTCGAGGTCCGGATCCTCCACCGGGGCCAGGATCTCGATGCGACTGGAGAGGTTCCGTCTCATGGCGTCGGCGGACCCGATGAAGTAGTCCTCCTCCCCCCCGATGCGGAAGTGGAAGATCCTGGAGTGTTCCAGAAAGCGCCCCACGATGCTCACCACACGGACGTTCTCCGACAGCCCCGGGATCCCGGGCCGAAGGCGACAGCTGTCCCGGATGATGAGATCCACCTGGACGCCGACCTGGGACGCCTCGTAGAGCCCCCGGACCACCCTGGGGTCTTCCAGGGCATTCATCTTGAATTGGAGGAGGCTGGGCGATTCGGGGCTATGGGCCTCGGTGGCGGCCTTGATCCTGCTCAGAAGCTCCTTTTTCATGGCCCTGGGGGCCTTGAGGATCTTCCGGTAGTTCCGCTTGGGCTTGAAGCCCGTGGTCAGATAGTTGAAGAGCTCCGTGAGGTCCCGGCCGATGTCCGGATCAAAGGTAAAGAGTCCCAGGTCGGAGTAGAGCCGGGCCGTCGCGGCATGGTAGTTCCCGGTGCCGACGTGGGCGTACCGGCGAAGCCCGTTGTAATCCTGCCGCACCACCAGAATCACCTTGCAGTGGGTCTTCAGTCCCATGACCCCGTAGGTGACGTGGACCCCGGCCTCGCTGAGGCGGTTGGCCCAACGGATGTTGGCCTCCTCGTCGAAACGGGCCTTGAGCTCCATGACCACGGCCACCTGCTTCCCGTTCTTGGCCGCCTCCACCAGGTAGTCCAGGGCCTTGGTGTCTTCGGACGTCCGGTAGAAGGTCATCTTGATGGCCCGGACCTTCGGGTCCCGGGCGGCCTCCATGAGAAAGCGCTCCACCGAGGTCTTGAAGGACTCGTAGGGGTGATGGAGCAGGATGGAGCCCCGTTCCCGGATCACGTGGAAGATGGAACGGTCCGGAGCGATGGAGAGCTCGGGGTTATCCACCGGGGAGTGGGGCGGATCCCGAAGCTCGGGGATGTCGAGCTGGGCGATCTCCAAGAGGTCCCTCGATCCGAGAATCCCCTCCTTCTCGAAAACGTCGGCGGCCTCATCCAGACCCAACTCCGCCGCCAGCATGCCCCGATGGGCGGGCTCCATACCCTTTTCCACCTCCAGGCGCACGATGGGGGCGAACCGTCGCTCCCTGAGCTCCGACTCGATCATGGAGAGGAGGTCGTCGGCGGTCTCCTCCTCGATCTCGGTGTTGGCGTTCCGCGTCACCCGGAAGAGCTCACAGCTTTCCACCACCATCTCGGGAAAAAGGAGGTCCAGGTTGGCCATCATGACCGACTCCACCGGAACGGCCACCGTGTGATTCCTCAGCCAGAGGAACCGGGGGATCCCCTTCCCCACCGGGACCTTGACCCGGGCCAGGAAGGGCGAGACGTCGCCCTCGTGTCGAATCCTCACCAACAGATTCAGGGAGAGGTTGGAGATGAAGGGAAAGGGATGGGCCGGATCCGTGCCCTGGGGCGTCAGAAGTGGATAGATGTTCTCCAGGTAGCTCTGCCTCAGGGCGACCTGCTCCTCGTCGGCGAGCTCGTCGAAGGAAGCCCGGAGGATCCCTTCCTCCCGCAGAAGGCGCTGGATCTCCTCACACGCCTCGTGCTGCCTCTGCTCCAGGTCCCGAACGATGGCGTAGCAGTCTTCGATCTGATCCCGGGGGGTTCGCCCGTCCACGGTCAGGCGGCTCAGGCCGGCCCCCACCTGCTGCTTGAGGCCGCCGATCCGCTTCATGAAGAACTCGTCCAGATTCGAGCCCAGGATGGAGAGGAACTTCACCCTCTCCAGGAGGGGGGTCCGGGGGTCTTCGGCCTCCCTGAGGACCCGGTAGTTGAAGTTGAGCCAGGTGATCTCCCGGTTCAGGTAGCACTCCGGAGCCTGGAGGTCGTACCGGCCGTCCATGTCCGGCTGGGGAAACGGTGTGGGATCGGGGGGAGTCCGGGGCAGGCCGTCCTCGTCCACTCTCCGGGAGGTTTCGTCATCCTCGACAGCAGCCTCCCGGGGAGCGGACCTCACCCGGGCGGAGCCCTCCGGGAGCTCCTCCCCGACGTCGGCCTCCATGTCCTCCTCGACGGGGAAGGTGCCCGGGGTCTCGGGCTTCATCTCTCCGGTCTCCGCTTCTCGGTCCATCCTCTTCTCCATCCCCTGGAAGGGTGATCCCCGTCTCCTTCAGCTTCGGCCGCCGCCATCAGTCCTTCAGGGCTCCTTTCACGGCCCCGCAGACCTCCTCCAGGACCCGAATCCGGGCGAACCGCTTGTCGTCGCCCTCAATGAGGGTCCACGGAGCCAGGCGCGTGCTGGTCCTCTCCACCATGTCGTTCACCGCCCTAACGTACGCGTCCCATCGCTCCCGGTTCCGCCAGTCCTCCTCGGTGAGCTTCCAGCTCTTGATGGGTGACTCGGCCCGGGCCCTGAAGCGGGCTTCCTGCTCCTCGGCGGTGACGTGAATCCAGAATTTCAGGAGAATCATCCCGTGCTCCAGGAGGGCCCCCTCGAAGTTGTTGATCTCGGCGTAGGCCCGCATCCACTCCCGGGGACTGGCCAGCTTCTCCACCCGTTCCACCAGGACCCGCCCGTACCAGGAACGGTCGAAGATGGCCACCCGTCCCGCCCGGGGAAGATGGCGCCAGAAGCGCCACAGGTAGTGGTGCTGCTTCTCCTCCTCCGTGGGGGCCGATACCGAGATGACCTGGTAGTACCTGGCGTCCAGGGGGCGGATGACCCGCCGTATGGCCCCTCCCTTCCCCGCCGCATCCCACCCCTCGAAGACGAGGATCATGGAGATCTGCTTGTGCCGGGCCTTGCGCCGCAGGGCGTTCAGCTTCCCCTGCAACAGCTCCAGCCTCTTCTTGTACTCGGGCTTGGGAAGGCTCTTGCTCATGTCCAGGTTGGAAAGAACCGTCTTGGCCGGATACGGCCCGTCCCCCCCCGTCCCCAGATCGAGACCGCCGGGAATCCCATCCGCCTCCACCAGCTCCTCCTCCTGCGGAGGATCCTCCGTCTCCACCTCCCGGGCCACCAGGCGGCGGCGCTCGGCTTCGGCCAGCCCGCGACGGATTCCCCTGAGGAGGGAGCCGCCGATCTCCAGGTTCCTGAAGCGGGGGTCCGTGCACTCCACGATCTCCCAGGGTGCCCGGCCGGTGGAGGTCCGCATGATGAGGTGCTCCGCCACCGAGAGGAACTCCTCGTAGCGCTTCCAGTTGTCCCAGTCCTTCTTGGTGACCTGCCAGGCCGTCGCCGGCTCCGACTCCAGAACCTCGAAGCGCTTCTTCTGCTGTTTCTTTCCCAGGTGGAGCCAGAACTTGAGGATGACCGCCCCGTCCACGGCCAGCATCTCCTCGAAGTCCATGATACGGGAGAGAGCCGTGCTGAACGCCTCGTGGCTGATCTTCCCGTTCACCCTCCGGATGAAAGGGTCGGAATACCACGCCTTGAGGAAGACGCCCATGTGCCCCGCCGGGGGCAGGTCCCGCCAGAATCGCCAGAAAGGCGGACGTTCGGCTTCTTCGGTGGTGGGCACATCGTACGCCCGGGTGACGATGAGGCGGGCATCCATCCACTCGTTGAAGAGGTTGGTCACCTCCCCCTTCCCCGCACCGTCCACTCCGTTGAGGAGAAGGATGACGGGGAAGCTCGCCTCCTTGAGGGCGAACTGGACCTCCAGGAGCTCCTCCCGGAGGATCTTCACCTGCTCCTTGTACTCCTTCTTCTTGATCTTCTGGCCCAGCTCTGCTGTCTCGAACATGAACCGCCCCTCCATCCCGGAGTATCCCGGTGGTCGATTCCTGCCATCCCCTTTGGTCCGGTCCGGCCATGCCCGACCGGTCATTCCGGGCACTCCGGGCGGTCGATCCCGGGCGCTCCCCGTGGGGATTGTTACGGGAATTGTTACCCCACCACCTTTTTCGGGCGTTACTCGTTGACTATTTAATTGTTACGCAACAGAGAACCGGGGTCGGCCAGTACCATGGGATAAACTAACGTTTACGTGCGCCCCCCGCACGGACTTCTTTCCCGGTTCCCGGGGAAAGGGGTAGCCGCCGGTGCCACATTTCGAGTTGACCGCCGAACAGTCGGCCGATGAAATCCTCAGAGGGCTGGGCAAGACCTTTCCCCTGGTGACTCATGAGAAATCCCGGGAGCGGGTGACGTACTTCGACACCTTCGACTGGAGGCTCTGGGGGGCCGACCTCACCCTCACTTCGGTCAGGGTCGGGAATGGACACCGGCTGCACCTCACCACCAAGGACGGGAAAACCCTGGAAGCCAGGACGCCCCGCCTCCCCGATTTCGCCTGGAACCTTCCCGAGGGCCCGCTGAAGGAGGCCCTCCGGCCCGTTTCGGATATTCGCCGCCTCCTTCCCCGGGCCCGGGCCGACTGGTCCGGGGAGGTGAAGGCCGTACTCAACGAAGACGGGAAGACGGTCGTGCGCATCCTCATCCGGAACGGGGAGGCCAGGAAGCCCCGGACCCCCGGGCCCGCGGTCCTCCCCACCCGCCTGGAGCTCCTACCGCTGAAGGGCTACGACGGGGAGCTCGCCCGGGTGGCCTCTATCCTTCGCAGCTCTCTCGGCCTCCAGCCCTCGGAACGGACGGAGCTGGCGGCCGTCCTGGAAGCTCTGGAGTGCCCGGCCGGTGACTATTCCTCCTCCGTCGATCTGGAGTTGAACCCCTCGTCCACGGCGGTGGAAGCCCTGCGGGAGGTGCATCGCTCCCTCCTGGAGACCATGCTGATCAACCAGGAGGGGATCGAGAAGGACCTGGACTCGGAGTTCCTCCACGACTTTCGGGTCGCCGTTCGGAAGACCCGCTCCGCCAACACGCAGATCAAGGGGGTCTTTCCCCAGGACCGGGTGGACCACTTCCTGGGTGAGTTCAAGTGGCTGGGCTCCCGCACCGGCCCCACCCGGGACATGGATGTCTATCTCCTCAAGATTCCCGCCTACCGGGAGGCTCTCCCCGAAGGTGTGAGGGACGAGCTGGAGCCCCTGGTGACCTTCCTGGAGAAGAAGAAGGGGGTGGCCCACGGCGGACTGGTCAGGACCCTGGGCTCCAAGCGGTACCGCAACCTGCTTACGGAATGGAAGGCCTTTGTGGAGGAGGGGGGAGGAGGCGCCGGGGCCGCCGATCCCTCCAGCGGCAAGCCGACGGAAGAGATCCCGGACCCTGCAGCGCCCAACGCCCACCGGCCTGTCCGGGACGTGGCCTCGGAGCGGATCCGGAAAGCCTACCGGAAGGTCCTGAAAAAGGGTCGCAGGATCCACCGGGAAGCCCCGGCCGAAGCCCTTCACCGTCTCCGCATCGACTGCAAGAAGCTCCGTTACCTCATGAGGTTCTTCCAGAGCCTCTATCCCGACGAGAAGCTCAAGCCGCTTCTCAAGGAGCTGAAGCGGCTCCAGGACAACCTGGGAGACTTCAATGACCTCCAGGTCCAGCGAAATGCCCTCTTCCACTTCGCCGAAGAGATGATGGAGACGGGCGTGGGTCCCCCGGCGACCCTCATGGCCATGGGTCAGCTCATGGGTCAGCTCGAGACCCAGCAGGGCCGGGAGCGTGAGGCATTCCGGAAGCGCTTCAAACGCTTTGCTCGAAAGAAGAACCGGCGGGCCTTCAAGGAGCTCTTCACCGTGGGTGGGGGGGCGGAGCGGGAAGCGGCCGACAGAGCGGCCCCGACGTCATCCAAGGGAGAGGGGTCATGAGAGTCCTGGCCACGTACAACATCAAGGGGGGTGTGGGAAAGACCGCCACGGCCGTGAACCTGGGGTTCCTTGCGGCCCGGGGAGGCACCAGAACCCTCGTCTGGGACCTGGATCCCCAGGGCGCCGCCTCCTTCTACTTCCGCATCAAGGCCCGGGTGAAGGGGGGCGGGCGGAAGCTGGTCAGGGGAAGGAAGGAGCTGGACAGCCGCATCAAGGCCACCGACTTCCCTGGACTGGACCTCCTGCCCGCCGACTTCAGCTACCGCCACCTGGACCTGGAGCTGGACAACACCAAGAAGCCCGTGCGGCGCATCGCCAGGATCCTCGAACCCCTGGCCGATGAATACGAGCTCCTCATCATCGACTGCGCGCCCAGCATCTCCCTGGTGTCGGAGAGCGTCTTCCGGGCCGCAGACGAGCTCCTGATTCCCACCATTCCCACTCCCCTCTCCCTGCGGACCCTCCTTCAGCTCCTCCGCTCCCTGAACGAGGTGAAGGCCAAGCGGCTGGGGGTGCTTCCCTTCTTCTGCATGGTGGATCGACGCAAGAGCCTCCACCGACGAACGGCGGATCTGGCCGACGAGATCCCCATCCCCTTCCTCCGCACCCAGATCCCCTACTCCAGCCTGGTGGAGCAGATGGGCACCCACCGGGCTCCCCTCCACACCTATGCCCGGACGTCCCGGCCGGCGAAGGCCTACGAATCGCTATGGAGGGAGATCCGGGAGTGGCAGCGGGTGGGAAAGGGGTTCTACACCCGGCCGTGAG
>CAYXGM010000061.1:0-23211 GCA_964464555.1 uncultured Gemmatimonadaceae bacterium
AGCAACTTAGCCCAGCGGGTGTCTCTTTTCCACCACCCTAATCGCTCAGATCAGGTGAAAAGGTGTTGCGAAAGGGGGGTGCGGCCGTGACCAGGGGTCTCGTGGGATCCGGCCCCACCCGGGGATCTTGCGGCGGAGTGGCGTAGCCCCTCGTTCTTCAACGTTTCCAGCGGAAGCCCAGGCGGGGCCGGACGCGGTCCGGATCCGGTTTCTCCCCGTCCTCCTCCTCTGCCTCGCCGGCGAAACGAAAGGGGATGGGGGGCGGATGCTCCGGCAGCATGTGTCCGTCTGCGGATGGTTCGGGCTCCTCCGACCCTTCCTCGGCGAAGCGGAAGGGGAGGGGAGGCGGCCTTCGGCCGAGAAACCGGAAGGGGACGGGTGGAGGGGGTGGCGGCCCATCTCCTCCATTTCTCCCCCAGGAGAAGGGCAGGGAAGGAGCCTCGCCGGGCTCCGGCCCCGGTCCTGACCCTTCCTCTTCTCCCCAGCGGAAGGGAAGATCCGGGGGGCTTACAGGTCCCGGCTGGTCCTCCTCTTCCTCCGTGCCTTCCCCGCTCCAGTGAAAGAACCGGGTGGGCGGAGGTGCGGGAGCGCCCCAGCGGAACCCGCCCTTCAGGTGGATTTTCCCGTCCAGGGCTCTCCTCTCGTGGGGCGGCCGAAGAGCGAGACCCTTCCATCCGCATCCCGAGCACCAGCGGGAGAGGACTCTCTTTGCCAGGAGCTTCAAGGGAAAGGAGGGCACAAGGGCAAGGGTCGTGGAGCCGCACCGGGGGCAGAGTCGGCCCCGGCGCCTCACGGCCAGGACGGCCAGGACCACCCCAGCCGCCACCAGGGCGCTGAGGGCGAAGGTGAGGCCCACGAGGGGAGAAACGACGAAGACGGGCAGCTCCTGCAAGGAGTCTCCTATAGATTGGACGATGATGGTCTGTATACTTCCAAGCTAGGAAGAACCCGGACTCCATGTCCAGGGAGTCTGACGGGGAAGGGGTGTGAGCCGTGCCGCCCCCACCGGGTTGCTTGGCGCGTCCCTCTCGCCTCTCTTTCCAGCGTTTCGATACCAGCATAGGGGTCACGACCATGGGGGCTATCTGCAGGTTCATGGAGGAGCACTATCTCCATTTCAACGCCCGGGAGACGCTGGAGGCAGCCCGAGCCTACGAAGCCCATCTGAACGCCGGGGCCCGTATGCTCGTCTCGCTGGCCGGGGCCATGTCCACGGGGGAGTTGGGCATCATCCTGGCCCGGATGATCCGGGCCGGGAAGGTGCACGCCATCTCCTGCACGGGGGCGAACCTGGAGGAGGACATCTTCAATCTGCTGGCGCGGGACGAGTACGAGAGGATCCCCGACTGGCGAGCCCTGGCGGCCTCCGACGAGGAGGCCCTGTACGAGAGGGGAATGAACCGGGTCACCGATACCTGCATCCCCGAGGACGTCATGAGGCATGTGGAGAACCGTCTCCTGGGCCTCTGGCAGAGAGCCGCCGCAGAGGGCGTCCGGCGTCTCCCCTTCGAGTTCATGTACGACCTTCTGAACGACCCCACGCTGGAGGACCACTTCCAGGCCGATCCTGCCCACTCCTGGCTTCTGGCGGCCAGGGATGCGGGAATTCCCGTGTACACGCCGGGGTGGGAGGACTCCACCATGGGGAACATGTTTGCTGCCAACGTGAAGATGGGACGCCTCCCCGATCACCTTTGCGTCAAGACGGGTACCGAGCAGTTCCAGCATCTCATGGAGTGGTATCTGGCCAACAACGGCCTGGCGGAGGGCCGCCCCTCGGTAGGGTTCTTTCAGATCGGAGGGGGAATTGCCGGAGACTTCGCCATCTGCGTGGTCCCTTCCCTCATCCAGGACCTGAAGCGGGAGGTGCCCTTCTGGGGCTATTTCTGCCAGATCACCGACGCCGATGTGTCGTACGGTGGATACTCCGGGGCCGTTCCCAACGAGAAGATCACCTGGGGAAAGCTGGCGGCGGACACCCCGAAGTTTCTCGTGAAATCCGACGCCACCATCGTGGCACCCCTGATCTTCGCCTACGTGCTGGGGGACTGAGAGGGTGTTGACAAAGGGGGGCGATATAGCGCCCTCGCCGACCACTCACCCTGCCCCGGGACCCCCATTCCCGGCCCGGAATCGTTAGCTTGAACAGGTGTTGCGGGAGGGGCGGCCGCATTCCCCTCTTGCAGCACCTTTTTTTCAGCCTTGCCGATTCCCCCTGAAATGGCCGGTGCCCGCGGCGGCGGCCGGAGAAGACGGAATGCAGCTCAGAAACGTGGCGGTCATCGCCCACGTGGACCACGGGAAGACGACGCTGGTGGATCAGATGCTCCGCCAGGCGGGGATCTTCAGGGTCAATGAGGAGGTGGAGGAGCGGGTCATGGACTCCAATCCCCTCGAGCGGGAGCGGGGGATCACCATCCTGTCCAAGAATACCGCTGTCCACTGGGGAGACGTGAAGATCAACATCGTGGACACGCCGGGCCACGCCGATTTCGGGGGAGAGGTGGAGCGCATCCTCCGGATGGTGGACGGCGTGCTCCTCCTGGTGGATGCCGCCGAAGGGCCCATGCCCCAGACCCGGTTCGTGACCCGGAAGGCCCTGGAGCTTGGGCTTCTTCCCGTGGTGGTCATCAACAAGGTGGATCGCCCCGACGCCAGAGCCGAAGAGGTCCATGAAGAGGTGCTGGAGCTCTTCATGGATCTGGATGCCGACGAGTCCCAGCTCGACGCACCCTTCCTTTACGCCTCGGGCCGGGAGGGGTGGGCGGTGTCGGAGTCCGAGTGGGCCGAATCCGAAGGTGGGCCCGCCGATACCTCCGCCGGTCTGACCCCCCTCTTTCAGACCATCCTCGGGTACCTCTCTCCTCCACCCGGGGAGGCCGACGGGCCCTTTCAGATGCTGGTTTCGACGCTGGACTTTTCTCCCTACGTGGGGCGCATCGCCATCGGGCGCGTCGAGCGGGGTCGGGTGCGGGTGGGCAATCCCGTTTCCCTCCTCACCCTGGGCGAGCCCGGTCCGGTGGTGGACGAGGAAGACATCTACCCCGGGAAGGTGGTGCAGCTCTACGAGTTCACCGGCCTGGAGCGACTGGAGCTGGCGGAGGCCGAGGCCGGGGACATCGTGGCCCTGGCCGGGGTGGAGGGAGTCGAGATCGGTACGACCCTCACTGATCCGGAGGTCCCCGAGCGCCTCAGGGGGATCGCCGTGGAGGAGCCCACCCTCTCGGTGGATTTCCTGGTGAACAACTCTCCCTTCTCGGGACGGGCGGGAAAATACGTGACCAGCCGACAGCTACGGGAGCGCCTCTTCAAGGAGCTGGATCGGAACCTGGCCCTGAGGGTGGAGGAGACGGACTCCCCGGACACTTTCGCCGTGTCGGGGCGGGGAGAGCTGCACCTGACCATCCTCATGGAGACCATGCGGCGGGAGGGTTACGAGTTCCAGGTGAGCCGCCCCAGGGTGATTCCGAGGACGGCCCCCGACGGGTCCCGGCAGGAGCCCTACGAAGAGATGGTCATCGAGGTGCCGGAGGCCTTCGTGGGCGTCGTCATGGAGAAGCTGGGCTCACGGGGCGGGACGGTGGAGGAGATGCGCTCCATGGACCGGGACATTACCCGCATCAAGTTCCGGATCCACACCCGGGGCCTCTTCGGGTACCGCTCCGAATTCCTCACCGACACACGTGGGGAGGGCATCATCCACCACCGGTTCCTGGAATACGGTCCCTGGACCGGCTCGGTGACAGGGCGAGGACGTGGGGTCCTGGTGGCGGACCGGGAGGGGGTGGCTGTGGGGTATGCCCTCTTCAATCTCCAGGAGCGGGCCACCATGTTCGTCGTTCCCGGGGACCCGGTGTACGGGGGCATGATTGTGGGGGAGCACGTCCGCCCCGGGGACATGGACGTGAACGTGTGCAAGGAGAAGAAGGCCTCGAACATCCGCACCACGGCCTCCGACGAGAACATCCGGCTGGAGCCGCCCCGGGATCTCACGCTGGAGCTGGCGCTGGAGTTCATCGAGGAGGACGAGCTCATCGAGGTGACCCCCGAGGCCATCCGCCTCAGGAAGCGGGTCCTGGACGCCAATCAGAGGCGAAAGGCCGCCCGGGAGCTCTGAGGCCGTTATCCCGGTTCAGAGGCGCTGCCGAAGCCGGGAACTCTTCCCCGGGGTCGGGGATTCAACCCGATGAAAGAGCACGTGATGCCCGATTTCCGCCGGACCCGTCGCCGGTGGGATCACGCACGGCGCGGGTCATGGACAGGGTCGGGGATAGAGGGTAGAGAGGATGAAGAACCGCTACGAGAACGCTCAGACGTTTCGAGAGTTCCTGAAAACCGTCGAGGCTCATCGAGACCTTTGGCATCGTCTTTTCGAACGAGCCCACGTTCCGTCGGAGGCCCTCGAGCGAGCCGAGAGTCTTCCCGGCCGTTGGCATCTCCTCATTCTCGTCGAGGACTGGTGCGGGGATGCCCTGGGCACCCTTCCCTACCTGGCCCGCTTGACGGAAGCCTCGCCGAAGCTGGACATGAGGCTCCTCTCCCGGGATGAAAACCCGGACCTCATGGACGCCCACCTCTCGGGCACCAATCGCTCCATTCCGGTGGTGATGGTTCTGGACGACGACTTCCGGGAAGTGGCCTGGTGGGGGTCCCGTCCCGAGGCCCTCCAGGACCATTTTCTGGCGGAGCTCGCGGGCCTTCCCCGGGAGGAGCGCTTTTCCGGGCTCAGGGCCTGGTATGCCCGGGATCGCGGCCGAACGGCCCTCCTGGAGATCCTGGACCGGATTCCCGTACCGGTCTGACCTCCTGCTGATCTCTCTTTTCCCGGCTGATTCCGAACTGAGAGTGATCGGAGGCCCCGAACGGGAGGGAACGAGCCACGAGAGCGCTGCGAGAGATCCCGGCGAAGAAGAAGGCCCCCGGCCATCCCCCTTTACTCCGCTCCCTGCGGGCGTCAGACTGTCTCCATTCCCGCAACCATCCCCACCCCCGGGAGCCGGAGTACAATGGCGATTCTCTACAAGGACGGAGTGAAGGAGAACACCCATCCCCTGAACCTGGTGCAGGGGGTTTCGGAACGGGACGCCGCAGGCTACGCGGTGGAGCGCATTCCCCTCTTCGAGGTCTACATGCGGATGGCCGAGGAGCTGGCCAAGCGCAGCACCTGCGCAAGGCTCCAGGTGGGGACGGTCATCACCGATTCGGCGCTGGAGCACGTGGTCTCCATCGGATACAACGGGAACGCCCGGGGTTTTCCGAACCGGTGTGACACGGACATTCCGGGGGCCTGCGGGTGCATTCACTCGGAGCAGAACGCGGTGGTGAAGGCCGAGGGCCATCTGAGGGATAAGGTGGCCTTCATTACGGCGAGCCCCTGCGTCATGTGCGCCAAGCTCCTGATCCAGGCCAACGTCACCTACGTCTTCTATCGAGAGCCCTACCGGAAGCCCGACGGTCTCCGGATCCTGGAGAAGGGTGGGGTGACGCCCGTCCACTACATCCGCTGGAAGGATGCGTGGAGGTAGCCCCACTTCCGCAACAACCCTCCTACCGGATCACCCCATAACGTCGCAGGACCTCCACCGTCTCCTCGATGGGAAGAGCCGTGGCCGTTCGCCCCCCCCGGCCGGTGACGTCGGTGGCTTTCAGGAGGGAGTTGTAAATGGCTTCCTCGGTGGCCTCGATGGTGGCCTGAAAGAGACCCGACATCTCGTTGTTGGGAAGATCCGAGATGGTCCGGGGACCGTCGGTGGGACCCCGCCTCACGGCATCCGAAGAGGAGAAGGCCAGGACGTAGTCGCCCGACCCGTTGCTCCCCGAGGAGCCCGTCCGGGCCAGCCCCATGAGGGCCCTCCGGGCCACCCTCTCCAGATTCCGGGAGGTGAGGGGGGCGTCGGTGGCCACCACCATCATGATAGAGCCTCCTTCGATGTCGGGAATGCCCCGGCCGTCGTCCTGGAGGGGCCCGGAGGGCGGGGCCGCTCTCCCCTCCACGTATCGCTGGAAGGAGTACCGCCCCAGCTCCCGGCCCACCGGAGCCCCGCCCATGGTGAGGATACCCCCGAAGTTGGATTGGACCAGCACCCCCACGGTATACCCTCCCAGGGCCTCGGGAAGGACCCGGCTGCTGGTGCCGATGCCCCCCTTCCATCCGAAGGCCCGGGTGCCGGTTCCGGCCCCCACCGACCCCTCCTCCACGGGACCCGGGGCGGCCGATTCCAGCGCCCCGCGGACGTGCTCGGGGCGGATGGGGCGGCTGCGGATGTCGTTCAGCCCTCCGTCGTTGGTCTCCCCCACCACGGGGTTGATGGAGCCCACCCTCTCCATCCCCTCCTGCTCCAGTAGCCACTCCACCATGAAGTCGGCGGCCTTCCACACGCAGAGGGTGCAGGTGAGAAGGATGGGCGTCTCCATCTCGCCCAACTCCCGGAGCTGGGTCACGCCCAGGAGCTTCCCGAACCCGTTGCCCACCACCACGGCCCCGGGGACCTTTTCCCGGAAGAGGTTTCCGCCGTGCTGCACGATGGCGGTGACCCCCGTCCGCACATCGTCTCCCTCCCGGACGGTGACCTGGCCCACCCGAACGCCTTCCACGTCGGTGATGGCGTTGTACGGGCCGGTTTCAAAGATGCCGACGTCCATGCCCAGATCCCGGGCTCGGGGTCGGTCGTTGCTCTGGCTCATGAGGGTCGTGGGGTTAAGGAGACAGAAGAAGAACACCAGGACGAATCCACGCATGGCAAAGCTCCGGTATCCTCAGAGGCGGAGGGCATCCACAAGGAGAAGAAGAAGGAAGAGAGGATGGTAGGCAAGGGAGCCCAGGAACACCCTGCGGGCCGCCGTGGCCGTGAGACGGGACTCCCGGAGGGTCTCCAGGGCCAGGACCAGGAGGCCCAACCCCAGCACCGACATCCCCACCAGGTAGAGGAGGCCGGTGACCCCCAGCCAGGTGGGGACGAGGCCCACCACCAGGAGGGTGGCCGTGAAGGCCGTGATGTGCCAGGCGATCCTCCGGCCCTCCGGATCGGACCGGGGAATGAGGTAGAACCCGGCCCGGGCGTAGTCCTTTCTCAGGAGCCACCCCAGGGAGAGGACGTGGGGAAGCTGCCAGAGGTAGGCGATGGCGAAGATGGTCCCGGCCTCCAGGCTCAGCTCTCCCGTCGCGGCGCTCCACCCGATGAGGGTGGGCATGGCCCCGGGAAAGGCTCCGGCCAGGGTGGAGACGTAGGAAACCTTTTTCAGGGGCGTGTAGACCAGATTGTAGCTCAGCGCCGACAGGGCCGTCAGCGCCGCCGGAAGCCAGCCCACGGTGAAGAAGAGGAGGGCGATCCCTCCCACGGCCAGGAGGTTCCCGAAGAGGAAGGCATCCATGGGACCCATCCGTCCCGAGGGAATCGGTCGTTCCCGGGTCCGCTCCATGAGGGCGTCCAGCTCCCACTCCACGAACTGGTTCAGCGCCAGGGCTCCTCCGGTGGCCAGGACCGTTCCCAGCAGGGTCCAGAGGACGGGGAGGAAGGCTGCCGAGCCGCCGGCAGCCACCAGGTAGGTTACCCCGGCGGTGACCATGACGTAGCCGGCGATCCCCGGCTTGGTCAGCTCGTAGAACACGGCCAGCCTGGAGAGGCGCTCCAGGAGCGGTCCGCGGCCCTCTCCGGACCCGGTGTTCGCGGCGGTGTCTGTGGTCAATGGCCCATCCTCCGTGGATGGAATCGGTGCGTGGAGGAAGTTGCCCGCAGCCCATTGCGGTGGCAACCCGATTCGATCGTTGCCGCGGCCGCCGTCGCCGCCTCAGCTCGAGGCCGCCTGACCGGGATTTGCTGGCCCTGCCGGCACGCTCCGACGATATTTCGAAACTCCCCGGGGCCCGATCCTGTATAACCAGATGCGGAGCCCCGGTTGCGGGGCCGGGGATCGGATTCGTCAATCAGTGGGTCCCGGCATGGGCGACAATCGACAGAAGACGGTGGTGGAGCGGCGAGCGGATGAGAACCGCAGGGTGCGGCTTGCCCTGCTGGTCTCGCTCTTTGTTCACGCCCTGCTCATCCTCTCCTACCCCTCGGTCCACCTCCCCCCCTCCCCCTTTGCCGCGGCGGGACCCCGAGCCGGTGACTTCCGCGCCGCTCCCGGGGGTGGGTCTGCGACCCAGATCGTCCGCATTCCTCCTCCCCGGCCGATCCGGCCCCCCGCCGTGCCCCTGGTCACCGTGGAGATCACCGATCCCGTGGACTTCGATCCGGAACCTGCGGTGGACCTGGACGAGATTCTCGGCGAGGCTCCCGGTGAGCTGCCCGGGCCGCCGGGTATCGAGGGAGGTCAGGGAAGGGGGGACGGTGGAACGGCGGAGGAGGGGTTCCACCGCATGGTGCCTCCTTCTCCCCGGGGCATGATCATCCCGCCCACCAATCCGCGGCTCCGGGGCCGTGAGGTGGAGGTCTGGGTCTTCGTGGACGCCCGGGGCAGGGTGGTGGCCGACTCCACGCGCCTGAACCCCCCCACCTCGGATCGGGGCTACAACCGGCGCCTCATGGAAGAAGCCTCCGAGTGGGTCTTCAACCCCGCAACCCGTGGGGGCGAGCCCATTGCGGCCTGGTTTCCGTATACCATCAGCATGTAGCAGGGCTCTTCAAGGCGGCCCGTGGACTCCTGTGGGTAGCGAAAAGCCCATCGCAGTGCGGGAACGGCTGGCCGAGGGCCAACGAGACAGCTACGGTGGAGTGGCGGGCGGGATCATGTGCCCAGGCGAGGAGCCGGAGAGGGGGCATGTGGCCGTTCGGGGACTCGCATGTGACGACAGTCGGGGAGTGGGGCACGCGATGGCTTGGATGCGCGGCGCGCCCCACGTCGGGTTCGATTTCCCTATGTGGCGAATCAGACGCCGGACCGACGGATCAATCCGCGGCCGTCCTCCTTCCCCTTCTGTCGCTGAAGGACCATCAGCTGCTGTCGGAGGGCCATGTTCTCAAGGGCCAGATCCCGGCGACTCCGCAACGCCGATACAAGGCCCCATACCGCAATCCTGATCCATTCCCCCATCGCTGCCCGCTTTCAACGAGTGCCCAAGAACCCGGTAATCTCGGGTCCGATGAGGTTTTCGCTACCCACAGCCGTTTCATGAGGGGAGAGGCGGACGAATCGAGCCTGAAGGCAGGAGGTGTCTGGCACGGCACTTGCTATTTCGGCTGGCTTAGAGGAGGCTTGACCGGCCGCCGTTTCTAACGGCAAGTTGGAGCCATGCAACCACAATTCCGTGAAGAAAAGGCGACCCAAGCAGCTTGCATGCTACTGGGGTTGAACGGTGGGAAGATGAGCTACATGAAGCTTATCAAGCTCATGTATCTCGCTGACCGGCAAGCACTTCTGTCATGGGGCCGCCCTATCACTTTTGACAGGTACTTCTCCATGAAGCACGGGCCGGTCCTCAGCCGGGTCCTGGACCGGGTCAATGAAGGAGATCCGCCCGAGGAGGAATCGGTTTGGCACCGGCACATCTCGAGAAGCTCCCGCTACGAGGTGCGAACCAAAGGAGAGTGCCCGATTGATCGGATTTCTGAGGCAGAGGCATCAGTTTTGAAAGCAGTGTTTCAGGAATTTGGAGGTTTGGATAAGTGGGATTTGGTCGGTCGGCTCCATGATGTATTGGGAGAATGGAAGGATCCCGGCGGCTCCGCCCTCCCCATTGCGTACCGGGACATTCTGTTTGCCGGCGGCAAAAGCGAGATCGAGGTGGCTGCAGTCACGGAGGAACTTGAGCAGGTCGCTCTCTTAGACCAGTTCCTGGACTAATGGGCCTCAAGGCCGGACAGACTCTTTTCCTCTCTCAATCCTCAGTAAACGTCACTCACCTCTGGGTCCTGGCTTCCGACCCTTTCGATGATCCACCCCGGATTGTCCTCGTTAGCCTCTCGACTCTTCGCGACGGCTCTGATACGACAGTCATGTTGAAGAAGGGGGATCACCCCTTCATCCGGCGAGACACTGTGGTCTTCTATTCCGATATCCGTGTGAAGATGGTTCGCCAACTCGAACAGCTTCTCGACGCAGGCGTTGCCAAGCTCCACGCGGATTGCTCTGACGAAGTCCTCAAGAAGATCCAGGACGGGATCCAGAAATCGCCGTTCACAGAGCCGTGGATCAAGGAAACGTGCAAGAGGGTGATTTGAGCACGAGAACCGAGAGAGCCCTTCGCATTATTCCCCTCATAACGGACTGGCGTTTCTGCTGCGGGGTAGGATAGCTACGGATGCCGCGAACCGAAAGCAGACACCGGGTGAGCAAGCACCGTCAGTAGCAATCGCGTGTTAGAACTCCGCTCAACGACCTGCCGTCGGCAGTTGGCTTATTCCGGGATCGCCGTCAACAGCTACCTCGGTATCCCCCTCCGACGGAGTCAGCCAAGGGAAGAACATGAGGACCGCCATCATGAATCCCGCGACAAGGCTGTACACGGCGATCTCACCGAGACTCGCCCCCTGGGTGAAGATTGAGACGATGCCAAGGGCGAGAGGCGACATGAGCCCGGCGATCACACTCCTACGTCCATCGACCTTCGCTTCGGGGAAGAGCCACCGGCGAAGCGTGGCCAATCCAGCTCCGAAGCCGGTCGCAATGGCGCCGATTTCAAGCCCGAATATGCCGAGGACGACCAGCCAACGGCTCGGGTCGTCGAGGAGGGTCGCCACGAAAAACGGGCTGAACACGGTGAGGCTACCGGGAACAAACCGAGCAACCGTGCCTTTGAGCACCGAACCCAGGGAAATGCCCCGCTCGACCGGCTGCGGGAGGTCTGAGTCAAACTTCTCTGGCAAACTCGTCATTAAGTCTCCACACGGAGTGCTAACTCCCTTTTCTACTATCCGACCATACCCCTCCGCGGAGTAATGTCGCAAGAGAGGTCTGGGCCAATGAGCGGGGCGTGGCTGTGTAAGAAAGTTTTGGAAACCGGCACGAGGGGGGTGGAAAACCCCTTCCCATTTCGCCAGATGGAGCTTTTCTGGGGAGGTTGTGGGCTGAGGTCTTATGCGTCTTCAGCTGAAGGATAGGAGGGTCTGGCGGCCCTGGCTCTTATGGATGGAGCGTCGAAGCACATGCTCCTGCGGGAGGAACAGAAGGGAAAGACCATCGTCGGTCACATGCCCCGGTGCCGGCAAGGAGGGCGGACTTCCGCCGCATAGCGGTTACGTTCAACTGACCCATCATTCAGAGGTGACTATGAGCAGTGGTCCGAAACCGGCAGCGTCCACTCAATAACACCTTTTCGTGTTTTCATTTTGTTTTCAACACCTTTCGTCATTGCATGACAAACACTCAGGCGGCTTCGCGCCGGCTTTGCTGGCCGGATGTCGCCGGTTCGAGTGGAGTTGGCACGGCGGGGAAACTCCAATGCCCGGCGTGGCTGTGGAATGGGGTTTTCCTCGGAAGTCCGCCGCTCTAGTATTGTTGTAAGAGGAAGGCCGAAAGGTGGTGAGATGAGAGAGGTGGAGAGGGCCGATCACCGCAGGCGCGAACCCATCCTCCAAGTCAAGTCGCTAACTCCGCTCCGAAAGGGGTCGTGTGCCAAATCATGTGTCAAGAGGTGCTAAGAACACTGGAAAATGCCCCTGACACCGACATGGAAGCCATCAACCATTCTTGCGAGGTAAGTCGAAATGACGTCGACACTTCCCAGGCGGTGTCGGCGACATGGGTTCCTTTCTTCCACACCATCAGCATGTGACGGCCGGTGCCTCCCGGCTGGTCGGCGGCGGCGGCCCGTGCCCTCTACCGCTTGCTCTCGTCCAGGAGCCGGCAGCCTTCCATGAGGATGGACTCGTTCGATTCCTGGATGTTCGGCTCCGGCGTTCGGGTTTCCGTGTGTACGGTGAACTCCCCTTCGTCCTCCCAGGCGATCACACGGTAGACGGCTGAAGCACCGGCCACCTTTCCGCAGGAGGCGTGGACCATCCGGCCCTTCTTGAGCCAGATCGTGGCAGTCTCCCCGGGGCCTCCGGCCAGGTCGATCCGCACCGTCTTGAATCCTTGGGCAAGGGTCTGGATGAGGTCCAGGAAGGAGAAGATCTCGAAGGTGGCGGAGAACTGGCCGCCTCCATTTTGCCCGGCCGGCCGCTGGCGAGCCCGGGATACGATGGCACGGTTGATCCGGGCCGCCATGATGTCGAAGTCGTGGGGCGGCCCGAAGACATCGTCCACTCCGATGTCGAGCAGGTTCAGGACCAGGGCCGGGTCGGTGGTGTCGGTGAGGACGAAAAGGAGTACCGAATCGTCCAGCTTGGCGACCCGGGCAAACCGGTCCACCTCCTTCGGGAACTCCTGGAAATCCATGACGATGGCGCCGGGCGGCCGTCGCTCCGCCATGGTCTGGGCATCGGCGAGTTCGTCGGTAACCACGGTCTGACACCCCACGCGCTTGAGCCCCGGGGCCAGGGACCGGGATATCCGTTCGCCGCCCACCAGGAGGACTTGCCGGTCGGCTCCCTGGGAGAGAGCCCCGCCCCGATCGGCGATGAGCCGGAGGTAGGCCTCCACCAGCTGGAAGGAGGCCAGCTTGTTACCCACCTCTCTCAGGCTGGTTCGGAGGGCGAGCATGGCTTCCTCGGCGGTACCGGCCGGGGCCGGGACATGGTTGTGCCTGTACCAGACCAGGGCCAGGATCTGGGCTGCCGTGCGGACCTCCTTGTTCCAACGGCCCTTGTGGCCTTGGGCGGCCCGCCCCGAGTAGAGGGCGTGGCAGGCGTCCAGGACTGCATCGAGCCGCCAGGGAAAGCGGATCCTGGTCGCCAACTCCAGGGACGAGGCGAAGGCGCTGAAGGGCTCCGGGGAACCGAGTGGGTCCGCTGCGGCATCCCCTCGGGCAGGGAGGAGGAGGTGGGCCGCCAGGTGGAGACCGTCGGACGCCACCCGCCGCATCCCCCTCTTCTGGGCCAGGACCTCCAAGTCCATGCCGATGAGACCGTAGGGGGGGGACCCGCCGAGGATGGCACAGCGGTGGTCCGCCAGAGCCTGGAGGGATGCCCGCAGGCTCCGGAGGGTGGCCTCGTAGGGTAGAGGGTTTTCGAGGAGGGCATCGGAGATCGAGGGGTAGATCACGACCTCGACGCCGGGGTCGGGGACCTCTTTGGACCGGATCCAGGTGCCGTACTCATCCACCATCTCCTGGGCCAGGAGGACCGCATCGAACCCGGTTTCCGTCATGGCCTCCCGCGCTTCCTCCGGGCGTCCCACCACGGTGAGATCCACCCCTTCACGCTGGAGGATCGGGGGAAGGAAGTTCTTCTGGGGTGCCCCGGCGGTCACCATCAGGACCCTTCGGCGGGGCGGGTGTTCTCCGGAGACGGGAACGTCGTCCGGCTCGCTCCCCACCGACTCCTCGAGCTCGAAGAGCTCCGGCAGCTCGACGCCCGTGGGCTCCTCGACCTCCTCCTCCCTGTGGACGACCAGGCGGCTCCCGATCTCCCTGACGTGACGGTCCGGGGCGAGTTGGAAGCGGATGGCCCGGGCGCCGAAAAGCTCACGGACCCTTGCCACGGCTTCCTCCTCCTCGGGGTTCGCCACCGCCAGCGTCAGCACCTTCTGCTCCTGGTTCCAGGCCAGGGGGAGTAGGAGGTGGTCCGTGACCAGCTTCGCCGGGATCCGTTCCAGGAGGTCCGAGGGGATCTCCGATTCGGAGGGGACCACGGACGGGAGCTGATATTGCTCGGAGAGGGCCGCGAGAAGCTGATCGGTCGTGATGAACCCGCACTCCACGAGGTTCATTCCCAGCCGGCCTCCATGGGAACGCTGACGGGCCAGGGCACGGGTAATCTGATCCTGGTTGGCATATCCCAGGGTCAGGAGGATCTGATCGAGGCGAGCGGTCTTTCTCATGTGGACTCCTTTGGCCCTCCTTCTTCGGTCAGCCTTCCTTCTCCGGCGGCAGGTTTCCTCCTGCCCGGACGAAGGCGAGGATAGTCTCGGGTTCCTGTGCGAAACGGGCCGCTTCTTCGCCCGTCACTACGTCTTCGGAGATCAACTCCTTGAGGTGCTGGTCCAGGAGCTTCATTCCTTCCTTCTTCCCGGTCATCATGACGTTGTTGACCTGGTGGCCCTTGGATTCCCGGATCATGGTCCGGACGGCCGGCGTGCCGACCAGGACCTCCATCGCCGCCACCCTTCCCCTTCCGTCGGCCCGGCGCAGGAGCTGCTGTGAGCAGATGCCGATGAGAACCTCCGAAAGGCTCAGACGCACGGAAGCCTGCTGATCCACCGGGAACGCATCGGCTACCCGACTGATGGTCTGGGCAGCGGACTTGGTGTGGAGGGTGCCCAGCACCAGGAGACCGAGCTCCGCCGCCGTGAGGGCGAGGCTGATGGTCTCCAGGTCCCGCATCTCTCCAACCAGGATCACGTTCGGATCGGCCCGGAGGGCACCCCGGAGGGCATCGGCGAAAGAGAGACTGTGTTCGCCGATCTGCCGCTGGTTGATGAGACAGGTCTTGTTCCTGTGAATGAACTCCAGCGGATCTTCCAGGGTGATGATGTGGAAGTTGTTGTTCTCGTTCAGGTGGTCCACCATGGCGGCAAGGGTGGTGGACTTTCCGGAGTTGGTCGGGCCGGTCACGAGGATCAGGCCGGACCGCTGGTTGAGCATCTTCTTCAGGACGTCCGGCAGGCCCAACTCGTCCAGGGTGGGGGTCTCGTGGGGGATGATGCGGAAGGCCGCGCCGATGCCGGGGTGCTTCTTGAAGACGTGGATCCGGAAGCGTGCCACCCCCTCCAGAGTGTGGGCGCAGTCCAGCTCACCCCTTTCTTCGAACCGCCGGATCTGGGGGTCGTTGAGCACCTCGTATACCAGGATCCGTACCTCGTCTTCCTTCAACTCCCGGTGCTTGGCGTCCTGGAGGGCCCCGTTGATGCGAAGGACAGGCTTGTTCCCCGCGCTCAGATGGAGGTCCGAAGCGCCGGCCTCCTGCATGATCTTCAAGAACGTGTCGATTTTTGCCATCTCGGCTCCCTGCTCCAGCGTGAGGGTGCGCCCGAATGCTCCTACCTTCTAATCTCCCTCACGCCGGATTCACGATCAATAAAGCTGTTTGTGGGAAGGTGACCGGGGGGGATGGGTCCTCAAGGCCGGCCATGTCGGGTGGTGGCCCGGTGGCGGGCGGGCTGGCGAACACCATCCCAGGTAGGCCGTTCCTGCAGCCAGAGCACGTTGCGGTCAGGGCGCAGGACCGACACGGGTTGGTGGGGAGGCGCCGGGGACGGGGCAATCAGCCCACCTCCCCTTCCCCCACGAACCGCCACGGCTCCCTGACCAGCGCCTCCAGGTCCTCTCCCAGGAGGTAGTCCAGGTCCGGAGGGTGAATGGAGATGCGCAGGGGCCGGCCGCTCCACTCGGCCAGCTTCACATTGAGGCCGTTCAGGACCGTCAGGCTCACCTTCCGGAAGGCGGTGTCGGCCTCGTACCCCACCAGGGGGAGCCATCGGACGCGTCCCGTGCCGCCGTCCACCAGGCCCCGCAGCACCTCGTAGCGACGGAAGGGGAGCTCGACCAGGTCCCTCCGCCGGAGGGCCCCCATGGCCCAGGCCGGGGGAACGTAAAGCTCCGGGGCCGGGAGGCCCACCTGGCCGAACCACTCGAAGCAGCGGGTCATGAGCCCTTTGACTTCTGCCCGGCTCCTGGAGAGATGCTCGGCCTGGTCCCGGGAGATGAGGAGGCCGTGAAGGCGGTGGTAGAGGGTGCGACGGGTCCCGCAGCCATGCACCCAGCCGTGGCCGGCCAGTTCGTGCCCCCTGGCCGAGAGTTCTTTCAGGGCCCTCAGGCCCTCCCCGTCCCACCCGCTCCCCGGCACCACCAGGAGGGTGGGCGGGGGGACCCCTGCGTCGTCCAGGAGCTCCAGGATGCGGAGGACGGCGGGGAGGTGCTCCGGAGTGAGATCGTGGACGGAGACCAGCGCCCGCCGGCCGCCCATCAGGTGAAGCTCTTCTCCAGGACGGCGTGCCGGAGAACCTCCACCCATTCGTCCACCGTCTCTTCCGCTGCGGTCCGTGCCTCCCGCATCCCCAACTCCGCTACCCTCGTCCGCTCCTCCGGCGAATGCTCCAGGACCCGGGGGATGGCCCGCGCCAGCGGCTCTCCCTCCTTCATCCGGAAGAGTCCCGGAGCCAGTCCGGGCCAGTGGACGATCCCGCAGTTGGGGGAGACCAGGACCAGCCGGCGCCGGACCATGGCCTCGAAGGCCACCGTCCCGAAGGTCTCGAAGCGGGACGGAAGGACGAGGAGCCCGGTGTCGTCCAGGAGGTCGATGACCTGGCTCCGGGAGATCCAACCGACGTACTCCAGATTCGCCATCTCGGCGGCCCAGGACTCGACGTCTTTCCTGAGGGGTCCGTCCCCGGCCAGACGAAAGGTCAGCTCGGGCAGGGCCCGGGCCGCATCGTGGATCTGGTGGAGCTCCTTCTCCGGAGCCAGCCGGCCCACGTAGGTGACGGTGGACACCTCCGGCGAGAGGAGCGCCACCGGCCGGTCCAGAAAGCTCTTCTGGATGGGCGTGCCCATGACTTTGGGATTCCTCACCCCCCACCTGAGCGCCTGCCGCTTCAGCTCTTCGTTCATGACCAGCACGTTGGCGCCGAAGCGGAGGATCATCCGGTCCCAGAGTCCCAGGACGTGCTTGTAGACCCGGCTCAGCCTTCCCGTCCAGTAGAGGCTGGCCAGGGACTCCATCTCGGTGTGGAAGCCCACGCAGAAGGCGCTCCGGAAGAGGGCCGCGAAGAGGAGGCCCAGGACGCCGAACCCCCCCGGCGTTCCCGACACGATGACGTTGGGGTTCACGTCCCTGATCTCCTGGAAGAGATTCCACGGGGAGGGCCAGTAGAGCTTCTGGGTGGGGTCGCCGGGCATGGTCATGACCAGCCCGTCGAAGTCGGCGCCGGGGTCGATGGGGGGACAGAAAAGGGTCACCTCCTCGACCCGGTCCCTCAGGTGGTCGGCCAGGTCGTCATAGTAGGTACCCACGCCGTTTCTGGAGGGAATGGCGTCGGAGAGGAGCACCACCCTCAGTGTGCTCTCGTCCGGAAGCTCGGTGAGGGGGGTGGAGGCCCGGTCGGGCCTGAAATCCGGCGGCTTGAAAACCGGGTCCGGCGTTTCCCTGGTCCCTGTCATGAGCCCTTCTCCCTCTCCGACTCTACCCTCGGAGGGGTGAAGCCGAACCGCTTTTCGAGGACGGAGAAACGCCCACGGAGATCGTCTGCCGTCAGATCGAATTCCTCCAAAGTGTAACGGTGTTTGCTCCGGTACGCCTCTCCCCGGGCCGCCTCCTCGGCCAGTCTTTCCTTGAATTCCGGCGCCGGTTTCCATCCGAACCGCTCATAGATCCCCAGGACGAACCCCTCCACGTCCCCCTTCATCTCGCCCATGGGAGAAAAGGCGTAGCGGTCCGACGGGAGCTTGGGAAGGGTCCGAAGGGCATGCTCGGAGAAGTGCTCCAGCATGTCCACGAATCGGTCTCTGATCCGGGGCTCGGCCATGTCGTACCCGAAGAGCTCGGCGCCGGACTGTAGGGAGGAAAGAACGGAGGGGACGACCTTCTCGGGCTCGCGGACGCAACAGATGATCCGGCCGTCGGGAAAAGCCTCGAGGATGGATTCGATGAAGGGAGTGAAGGCCGGGTTCTTGCTCAGGAGCTGCTTGTCCGGACCCACGACATGGAGGTGCCGCTGGAGAGCCCGCCGGTAAAAGGCCACGATCCGGTCCCGTTCTTCCCGGGGCATCTCGTCCAAGCGGGACAGGGCCCATACGCCGTCGTGCCAGGGGAAGGGAACCACCAGGAGAAAGCAGGCGAAGACGGGGAGGAGGAGGAAGTAGTCCTCCTCGGGGTCCGTCAGGGAGACCTCGTGAATGGCTTCGAGACGGCGAAATCCCCTCTTTTCCATCCATGCCATGAGACGGGCCACGGGGCGTCCGAGGCCCCGGTCCAGGGTTCCCAGGGCCAGCCAGAAACGCCGCTCGGTGACGGAGGGAGCCAGGAGGAGCTCCCAGAGCCGGAGGGTGGTGAAACGGCCGGCATCCGCGGCGAACACCCTCTGGAGGAAGGAGGTGCCGCTCCGGGGGAGCCCCACGATGAAGAGGGGCTCCCGGATGCGGACCTTCCGGTAGGCCCGAAAGAAGATCTCGTCCAGAAGGAACCCGAGCCAGTGCATCCCCTGAACCAGGAGGAAGAGGGGAACGAAGAGGAGGAGGAGGGCCATGCGCCGCGCCGTCCGCGGGCCCGTGGGCCGGGGCGGAAGGAGGGTCATCCGGAGGAGACGGAGAAAGAGACGCATGGACTCGGCCGCAAGGCCCTACATGGAAGAGACGCCCTCTTCCACCGCAGAGCGGATGATCCCCTGCTGGTCGATGAGGCTCTGGAAATTTCCCACCGCCGACTGCCAGAGGAGGAAAGCTCCGGCTGCGATGAGAGTCACGCCCACCATTTTCAACGCCCGGCGGTGCCAGGCGGGGTGCAGGATCTTCCGGCTGTGGGAGGCGATCCAGGCCAGGGTGGAAGCCGTGGCGATGTTGGTCAGGAAGATGACGACGATGAAGATGATGCCCTCCGTCCGGCTCCGGTTCCAGCTCCTGAGGAGGAGGGGTGAGGCCACGATGAGCCAGAACACCCAGGGGGAGGGATTCAGGAGCGTGCTCAGCACGACGTGAAGGACCCGGGCGCTCTGTCGCCGTTCCGGCAGGGCCGTCTCGTCGGGAGTGGCCGCGGCCAGGGGGAGGGCCTCGGTTCGCCCGTGGTCTTTCAGAAACCGGATCCCCACCACCACGATGACCGCGCCCCCGACGATTCCCAGGACCGTGAGAGCGGTCCACCCCAAATTCTCGAGGAGGAGGGCGGAGAAGAGCATGGGGACGATGTCGGTGACCAGAGGCGTCAGGGCCAGAACGAACCCCGCCTTGAACCCCCGTTCCAGGGCGGTGCCGGCCACCATGGTGGTGTAGGGTCCGGGGGCGAGCCCGGCGAAGAGCCCGAGGACGAAGGCCGTGAGAAGTGTCGTTGCCACCGTGTTCTGACGTCCCGGAGTGCATGCTTTACGGACCCAGGATGGTAGCAGGAAGCGGCCCGGGAGGGGAGGGGGCCGTGGGGAATCCCACCTGCTTCAACCCGGGGAGATCCTCCGGCGTGTGTGGCATTGCCCCACGGGCAGGTTTAGCTTCATTCCATGGTCCGAACCGGCAAGAGAATCCTCTGGGTCGATGACGAGATCGACCTGTTGAAACCCCATCTCCTGACGCTCCAGCAGAGGGGCTACCACGTCGATGCCATCACCAACGGCGACGACGCCCTGGCCCTTCTGCGGGAGAACCCCTACGACCTCATCCTCCTGGACGAGCAGATGCCCGGAATGTCGGGGCTCCAGGTGCTGGAGATCCTGAGGAGGGAAGATCCCCACGCCCGGGTCGTCATGGTCACCAAGTCCGAAGAGGACCAGACCATGAACGAGGCCATCGGACGGCGGGTGGACGACTACCTGGTCAAGCCCACCAGCCCACGGCAGGTCCTCTCCATGGTGACCCGCATCCTGGAGGGAATCGCCATTCGTCAGCAGCGCGCCGCTCAGGATTTCGCAGCCCGTTTTCCCCAGCTCACGCTCCTCAGACAGGAGGCCCGGAACGCACTGGAGTTTGCCGCCCTCTACGAAGAGCTGGTGGATTGGCACGTGCGTCTGGAGGCTGCCGGAGAGGCGGGGCTTCTGGATTCCGTGTTTTCCCTGATGGGGGAGCTGCGGGGGGACTTCGGCAGCTGGATGCGCCAGCATTATCCGCGCTGGGTCCGGGAGCGGGAAGAGCGGCCCCTCATCTCCGTGGATGTCGTGAGGGAGCGGTTGATCCCCCTCCTGGGGTCCGACCCCGTCTTCTTCGTGGTGGTGGACTGTATGCGGCTGGATCAATGGAGGGTTATCACACCCCTCCTGGCTCCCTACTTCGAGGTCGAGGAGAGGCTCTACTTCAGCATCCTCCCCACCGCGACCCCCTATGCCCGGAATGCAATCTTCAGCGGCCAGTTTCCCGCCGAGATCGCCCGGGACTATCCCGGGTGGTGGGAAAGGTCCGACGACGAGGGCAGCCTCAACGCATTCGAGGACGAGCTCCTGAAGGCGCAGCTCAAGCGGCTCACGGGACGCAACGTCCCCGTCCATTACGAGAAGGTCTTCAGCGACCGGGCGGAGGATCAGGTTCGGGCTCGCATCCGTTCCGCCCTCAAGAAGAAGGGTGCGGTCGTGGCCCTGGTCTTCAACTTCGTGGACCTCATGACCCACGGCCGAAGCGATTCTCCCATCCTCATGGAGGTGGCGAAGGACGAGGCGGCCCTCCGTGACATCACGCGCTCGTGGTTCGAGCGCTCCACCCTCTTCTCGGTGCTGAAGGAAGCCTCGGCCCAGGGCCATCACGTCCTCTTCACCACGGACCACGGCTCCATCCTCTGTCAGCGGCCGACGACAGTCTTCGCTCGGCGGGACGCCACTTCCAACCTACGGTACAAGTTCGGGGGGGATCTCCGGGCCGAGGAGTCGGGAGCCGTTCTGGCTACCAACGACCAGAAGGACCTGGGCTTCCCTGCCGGGAAGCTTGGAACCACCTACCTCCTGGCCATGGAAGACTATTTCTTTGTCTATCCGACCAAGCTCAGGGAATACCAGGCCCGGTACCGGAACTCCTTTCTGCACGGAGGGATCAGTCCCGAAGAGATGATCGTCCCCCTGGCCCATCTGATTCCCCGCCCACGTTGAAGACGTATCTCCGCACTCTCAGGTACCTGAAACCCCACGCCCACATCTTCGTCCTGGGGGTGGCGGCGACCTTTCTCTTCGCGGCCTTCGACGCCTTCTCCATCGTCCTCTTCATCCCCTTCCTGGCCACCCTCTTTTCCGACGAGGGTCGGGGTGCCGGGCATGGGGAGGCCGCCGGTGCCGGTGCCGGGACGGGTGTCCCCCTCCTTGACGGGGCCCTGGATGCCACCCTGGGACGACTGGTGGACCTGAGTGCAGGCCCCGAGGAGGTCATCAAGGGGATCATCCTGGTGATCCTGGCTGTCCTGGCACTCAAGAACCTCTTCGATTTCGCCAAGGCCTACCTCATGGCCCGGGTCCAGCAGGGCGTGACCCGGGACATCAGGAACGAGGTCTACGACCACCTCCTGGAGCTGGACATGGCCTTCTTCGGGAAGACGAAGATGGGCCAGATCCTCTCCCGACTCACCTACGACGTGGAGCAACTCCGGGTCCTGGTGGCCAAGGAGCTGGGAAAGGTGGTGTCCAGCGCCTTCGAGTTCATCGCCGCCGCCGTGGTCATGGTGGCCATTTCGGCCAAGCTCACCCTGGCGGCCCTCATCGTGGTGCCCCTGACCATGGGTGTGTGGGGTCCTCTCATCCGTAAGCTGAAGCGGGGGGACCGGAGGGTCCTGGATTCGGCCGCCGACGTGAACACCCACATCCAGGAGACCCTCACGGGGATCCGCCTGGTGAAATCCGCATCCACGGAGGACTACGAGAGGGAACGCTTCCACGGCTTCACCGGACGGTACTACAAGCAGTTTCTCAGGGCTGAGCGACTCAGGGCCCTGGCCTCCCCCATCACCGAGACCCTCACCGCCGCCGGTACCGTCATCCTCCTCTGGTACGGCGCCCGCCTGGTCCTGGTGAACGGCGAGATCACCGGGGCGGCCTTCCTCGGCTTCCTGGGCTTCAGCCTCAAGCTCTACCACCCGGTCAAGTACCTGGCCAAGTTCCCCGCTCTCATCCAGCCGGGGCTGGTGGGGGCGGAGCGGATCTTCGAGTTCCTGGATGCGCCCATCGACATCCGGGACAGCGACGGCGTGAAGCCCTTTCCCGGCCTCCGGGAGGAGATCGAGTTCAGGGACGTGTCCTTCGCGTACCGCCCGGGAGAGCCCGTTCTCCAGGACATCAGCTTTCGGGTGCCCCGGGGTACGGTCATGGCGCTGGTGGGGCCGTCCGGTGCAGGGAAGACCACCCTCCTGGACCTCCTGGCCCGCTTTTACGACGTGACGTCGGGCCGCATCCTCATCGATGGCACCGACATCCGTGAGTTTCCCCTCCGGAGCCTCCGAAGCTCCCTGGGAATCGTCTCCCAGGAGACCATCCTCTTTCACGACACGGTTCGGGCCAACATCGCCTACGGGAGTCGGGGGGCCTCCCGGGAGGCCATTGAGCGGGCTGCGGAGGCGGCCTTCGCCCACGATTTCATCATGGGGCTTCCCCGGGGCTACGACACCGTGGTGGGGGAGCGGGGCACGGAGCTCTCGGGGGGACAGCGGCAACGGCTGGCCATCGCCCGGGCCATCCTCCGGGATCCCCCCATCCTGGTCTTCGATGAGGCGACCAGCGCCCTGGACACCGAGTCCGAGAGGGTGGTGCAGCGGGCCATCGAGAGGCTCCTGGAGGGACGGACCGTCTTTGTCATCGCACACCGCATCTCCACCATTCAGCGCTCGGACGGGATCCTGGTCGTGGATGGGGGCCGCATCGTGGAAGAGGGGACTCATCAGGATCTGTTGAACCAGGGGGGGCTGTACCGGCGTCTCTACGAGCTCCAGTTCACGGAATGAGGCGTCCCACCCTCCGGCACTGGGCGGAATACCTGGCCTACAGGGTTGCCGTCGGCGTCCTGACCGTGGTGCCGGAGCGTTTGGCCCTCCGCTTCGGGGAGGGGCTGGGCTGGGTGGCGGGGATTCTCCTCGGGATCCGGCGACGGACGGTGATGGGGCATCTCCGGCACGCCTTTCCGGAGAAGGATGAGGCCTGGCGACGACGAACGGCCGGGGCCTCCTTCCGCCACCTGGGTCGAGAGGGGATCGCTACCTTTCGCATGGGCCGGGCCGATCCGGGGCTGATCCGGGACCGCACCACCGTGGAGGGCATGGATGCTCTAAAAGAGGCGGTTTCGGAGGGCGCGGGGGCCATCGTGGTCACGGGCCACTTCGGGAACTGGGAGATCGGGGGCGCTTCCCTGGCCGTGCGGGGGATTCCTCTGGACGTGATCGCCCAGCGGCAGAGAAATCCCCTCTTCGACCGGGACCTGAACCGGAACCGGAAACGCTTGGGAATGACGGTCATCGAGCGGGGGGAGGCACCCCGACGCGTCCTCCGGGCCCTGCGGCGGGGACGGGTGGTGGCCATCGTGGGGGACCAGAACCTGCGGCGAGGCGGGATCTTCGTGGAGTTTTTCGGCCG
>CAYXGM010000062.1:0-22677 GCA_964464555.1 uncultured Gemmatimonadaceae bacterium
GGACGCCACCCCGGCCTCGGCGCCGACGCCGCCTCCCCGACCGGACATCCGCCAGCTCACCGCCGGTCCCCGCCCCACCCCCAGGATCCGGCCCGCCAGGGCGGGGATGAAGGTGAAGGCCACGAAGAGGGAGGCCAGGAGGGTGAGCCCGACCACGATGGCCAGGGGAACGTAGAAGATCCTCAGCTCTCCCTGGAGGTAGACGAAGGGCACGAAGACGATGAGGGTTGTGGCCGTGGCCGCCATGATGGGTAGAACCACCTGCTGGGCTCCCCGCTGGGCCGCCATGAGGGGCCCTTCCCCGGACTGCCATCGCCGGTAGACGTTCTCCAGCACCACGATGGAGTTGTCCACGATGAGGCCGAAGCCCATGGCCAGCCCCATGAGAGTCAGGAGGTTCAGGGAGAGCCCGCCAAAGTAGATCAGGTTCAGGGCGATGAGAACCGAGAAGGCGATGGTGGCGAAGACCAACGCTGCCGAGCGGAAAGAACGGAGGAAGAGGAGGAGGACGGCGAAGATCACCACCGCCGACACCATGGCCCGGTACCGGAGGTCGGTGAGCTGCTTCTTGATGTCCTCGCTCTCGTCCTGGTCCAGGATGACCCGGGTCCCGTAGGGGAGGCGGGGCTCCAGGGCGGTCATCCGGGCCTTTACGGCCTCGGCCACCTTCACCGTGTTGGCCCCCACCTCCTTGGTGACGACGAAGCTCACGGAGGGGCGGCCGTCGATGCGGTTGTAGCTCCAGGCTTCCTCGTAAGTGTCCCGGACCGTGGCGACGTCCGAGACCCGGATGAGGCGTCCTCCGGTAGAGGTGACGATGGCGTCCCGGATCTCCTGGACGGAGGAGGGCCGGTTCCGGATGGTCACGGCCAACTCCCGGCCCCCCTGCCGCACCGCCCCGGCCTCCCTCACCAGGTCCAGGTCCGTGATGCGGGAGAAAACCTCCGTGGGGGAAAGCCCCAGGGAGATGGCTCGATTCTCGTTCAGCTCGATTTCCAGGAGCCGGTCCCGCCCCCCGTAGATCCGAACCACCGCCACCCCGTCGAGCTGGCTCAGCTCCGGAGCCACGACATCGTCCAGGAAGGTCCTCAGGGCTTCCAGGGTGTAGGGCCCCGTGAGGGTGTAGGCCAGGAAGGGCCGGCTGGCCTGGGTGGAGAACTCCCGGGGCACGTAGGGCTCCACCACCACCGAGCGCACCCCGGGGGGAAGCTCCTCCTCCAGGGTGGCCAGCCGCTCGCTCAGGTCCAGGCGAGCGAAGTCCATGTCCGTCTCCCGGGTGAACTGGACCTCGATCTCACTGATCCCCGTCCCCTGACGCTCGTAGGACTCGGATGTCACCTTCTCCACCCCCCGGACCTGCTGGATGGTGGACTCGATGGGGGACGTAAGGAAGGCCTCGATGGTCTCAGGAGACGCCCCCCGCCACTGGGCCCGGACGGTGAGACGGGGAAGCTGGGTGTCGGGAAGGAGCTCGATGGGGATGTTTCGCCAGGCGGCGACGCCCAGGAGGGCCACGGCCACATAGGTCATGGCCACGGCCACGGGCCGGCGGATGGAAAGGCCGATCACGGGGTCCCGTCCCCCCTCGCGGGGACGCCCCGGGGGGCGGGCTCACCTCCTGCCGCCAGCCCCACCAGCCGGACCCTCAGCCCTTCCACCAGAGAATAGACCACCGGGACCACGATAAGGGTGAGGAGGGTGGCCACCAGAAGCCCGCCGATGACGGCGATGGCCAGGGGAGCCCGAAGGTCAGCGCCCCGCCCCCATCCCAGGGCCATGGGTGTCAATCCCAGCACCGTGGTGATGGTGGTCATGACGATGGGCCTGAGGCGCACGCGCCCGGCCTCCAGGATGGCCGGCCGGAGGGCCAGGCCACCCTCCCGGGCCTGGTTGATGAAGTCCACCTTCACGATGGAATCGTTCACCACGATTCCCACCAGGATCACCCCCCCGATGAGGCTCATGGTGTTGATTCCCTCTCCCGTCAGAAGAAGCGCGAGGACGGCGCCCACCACCGCCAGGGGGACAGCGATGATGATGGTGAAGGGGTGGACGAAGGATTCGAACTGTGCGGCCAGGATCATGTAGACCAGGAGGAGGGCCAGGGCAAAGGCAAAGGCCAGATCCCGGAAGGACCGGTTCATCTCCTCGTTCTCCCCGCCCACCTCCAGGCGGACGTCCCGGGAGAGGGGCACGTCCCCGAGGGCAGTCCGGACCTCATGGATGGCACCGTCCAGCCCCCCCGACACGACGTCGGCGTACACGGTCACCACCCTGCCCTGGTCTTCCCGGCGGATCTCCGCCGGCGCCACGGCCTCGTGGACAGTCACCAACTCCCGGAGGGGAACGCCGGCAACCCGAAGGTCCTGGAGGGTCTGCCGGGCATAGCGGAGGTCGTCGGGCAGGCGAACCACGATCCCGATCTTTCGGTCGAAGTCCACGAACTCCGTGGCCCGGTCCCCCCGCATGGCCCGCTCCACGGTCTGGGCGATGCTCCTGGGGTCCAGCCCGTAGCGGGCCGCCCTCTCCCTGAGGATCTCCACCTGGATCTCGGGCTGCCCGCGCTCGGTGCCCAGTCTCACGTTCCCGATCTCCGGAATCTCGGCCAACCGGTCCCGAACCGCCTGAGCCAGGGGGAAGGTCTCGTCCAGGTTCTCCCCACGCACCCGGACCCCGATGTCGGCGTCCACCCCCCCGAGCATCTGTCCCAGCGCCGTGGCCTGCCCGGTCTCAAAGGAGAGGGCGCCGGTAGGGAAATCCTCGGCCAGCCCCCGGATCTCGCCCAGGACCTCCTCCGTTGAGTAGCCCGGACGGAGGCGAACCTGGAAATGGGCCGTGTTCACCCCGGAGCTCTCCTCCGTCTCGGCGTAGGACCGGACATCCTTGCCGATGCGGCTGAAGACTGCCGCCACCCCCTCGTGGCCCAGGAGGGCGGATTCGATGCGGTCCGCCACCTCCACGGTGGCCGGGAGGGACGTTCCCTCCTCGAGCTCCATGCGAACGTCGAAGGCGCCCTGATCCACATCGGGGAGGAGGTCCCGGTCCAGGATTGCCCCAAGGCCCAGGGATCCCACCAGCGTGGCCGCCGCCATCCCCACCACGGCACCGCGATGATCCAGGGACCATTCCAGGGCGCTGTGATACCGGGTAGCGAAACGTTCGAAGGCCTCGTCGAAGGCCTGGAGAAAGGGGCCGAAGACCCTGGAGAGGAAGCCGCCCATGAGCTCGGACCAGTAGGCCACCAACTGCTTCACCACACTCCACAGGAGCCCCAGGAGGAGGAAGGGAGCCCGGACGGCCCACCCCAGGGCCCACGAGACACGGCGAACGACGACCCGGTGGAAACGCCACCAGAGCCCCGTCCTTTCATCGGGCTGGGGCCGGGGGCCCTCCGGCTCGGGCGGGGCCGGGTCCTTGGCCCCCGTGCCGAAGCGGGCCGCCAGGGTGGGCAGAAGGGTGAGGGCCACCACCAGGGAGGCCAGGAGGGAAAAGGCCACCGCCAGGGAGAGGGAGCCGAAGAGCTCCCCGGCCACACCTTCCACGTAAACGATGGGCCCGAAAACGCTGATGGTAGTGAGAGTGGAAGCGGTGATGGCTCGCTGCACCTCCTCGGCCCCCTTCCCCGCCGAGGTCACCGGGTCTTCCGACAGCTCCTCCCGGTGCCGGAAGATGTTCTCCAGCACCACGATGGAGTTGTCCACCAGCATCCCCACGCCCAGGGCCAGCCCCCCCAGGCTCATGATGTTCAGGGAGATCCCCGCAGCCTCCATGAGGGCGAAGGTCCCCACCACGGAGATGGGAATGGCCGTGGCGATGGCCACGGGGTAGCGAGGATCCCTGAGAAAGAGGAAGAGGACCAGGAAGGCGAAGACGCCCCCCAAGACCAGGGCCCAGACCACGTTGGAGATGGAGTCGGCGATGAAGCCTGCCTGGCTGGTCGCCACCTCGAGCTGGTAGGCCGGGTACTCTTCCCGGAGCTGCTCCAGGACCTCCTCCACGGCCTCCGCCACCTGGACGGTGTTGGCCCCGGACTCCTTGAAGACCAGGATCCCCACGGATTCGTGGCCGTTGTACCGGGCCACCGACTCCCTCTCGGCGAATCCGTCCACCACCCGTCCGATGTCCGCCAGGCGGACCAGGCGATAGCCCCCCTTCTCTCCCTCACCGGTTCCGGGCTGGCGCTGGCGAGCCACCACCACGTCGCCGATCTCGTCCACCGTCTGGAACTCCCCCAGGGTCCGCAGGGGATACCGGTAGCGGCCCCGGAGGACCGTGCCCCCGGGCGCGCTGAAGTTGGCCTGGGCCAGGGCGCTGGTCACCTCCTGAAAGGTGAGGCCGTAGGACTGCATGAGCCGGGGATCCACCTCCACCTGGATCTCCCGGTCGAGCCCCCCGGTCACCGCCGCCTCCGCCACCCCGTCGAGCTGTTCCAACCGCCGACGGAAGACGGACTCGGCCGCCTCCTTGGTGGCCCAGAGATCCGCGCCGCCGGCCACGGAGATGGCCATGATGGGCTCGGACTCGGGATCCACCCGGAGGATCCGGGGGCGGGTGGCCGTCTCGGGGAGGGACTCCCGGATGTTGTCCAGCCGCTCCCGGACGTTGAGCATGGCGAAGTCCATGTCCGTGCCCCAGTTGAACCGAAGGGTCACCAGGCTCACGCCCTCCCGGGACACGGAGGTCACACGCTCGACCCCGGGGACCGCCGCCGCCTGGGCCTCCACCCGCTCGGTGATGAGACGCTCCACCTCGGCGGGGGCCACGTCGGGGTAGGACGTATAGACCACGAGCCGGGGGTAGCTCACGTCGGGGAGGAGGTCGATGGGAAGGCGGACGTAGGAGATGATCCCCAGCAGGATCACGGCCAGGAAGAGCATGGCCACGGCCACCGGGCGCCGGGTCGAGGTGGACGGAACGCTCATCTGAGCTCCTCTCCCACCATCTCCTCCAGGTCGGTGAGGGCCCGCTCCAGGGCAAAGAGCTGATTGAGGACGCTCCGCTCGGCGTTGGCCGCGGCGTCGATGTCCTGCTGGAGCTCGGTGAAGGTCCGGGAGCCCAGGCGGAACTGCTCCCTGCCCAGCATCAGCCGCTCCTGGGCGATTTCCCGGGACCGGACGGCGATTTCGTAGCTCTGGTAGGCCGTCTGGAGGGCGATGAGCCGGGCCTCCACGTCCTCCTCCACCTGGAGCCGGCTCTCCCGGAGGATTTCCTCCTGGTTCTCCAGCGCCACCTCGGCCTGAACGATGCGGGCCTCGTTGTCGAAGCGCTGAAAGATGGGAATCCTGATCCCGAAGGAACTCCCCGCCGAACGGGACCGGTCGGAGAAGGGATCGGCGAACCCCCCCCATTCATTCCCGTAGGTGCCCTGGTTCGCGCTGAAGGAAAGGGTGAGCCCCGGCCAGTGGCTTCGCCGGGCCGACTGGGCCTCGGCCTCCCTCACCGCGAGTTGGGCCTCCTGTTCGATGAGGGTGGGGCTGGACGAGTAGGCCCGTTCCGCCAGGGTCCGGGAATCCAGCCCCCGGGGATCGAAGGGCTCGGGGAGAGCCGGGGTGACGGTGAAGTCGTCCAGGCTCCCGTCCCCCACCACCGTCCTGAGCCGGAGAAGAGCCTGCTGAAGCTGTCCCCGGGCCTCCTCGATGCGCCCCTCCTGCTCCCGGACGTTCAGCTCCGCGGTGAGGACGTCCACCCGGGTGGCCCCGGCCAGCTCGAACATCCGCTGGGCCGTGGCCAGATCCGTCTCCCGACTGGCCAGGAGTTCCTCCTCCACGGCCAGGAGGGCCTGCTGGTTCTGGGCGGATCGGTAGGCCCGGATGACGTCGGCCCGGAGGGTCCGGAGCCGGGAGGTGAGGGTGGCCTCCCGGGCCCGGGCTCGGGCTCTCTGAGTGGCCGAGTTCCTGGATCGGGCTCCCCAGTCCCAGACCGTGAGGGAGGCCCTGAGAGAGGAGCTCGTCGAGGTGGACGTCTTCCAGTCGGTGACGGGGTTCTCGATGGGGTTTCCGAACACGTCGGTGGAGATGAGCTGCCGGTTGAGACTGACGCCGGTGCCGGCCGTGTATTCCAGGGTGGGGAGATAGGCGGCCCACGCCTGCTTGCCCTCGATCTCGCTCAGCTCCAGGTCGTTCCGGGCCCTCAGATAAGCCGGATTGTGCTGGCTGGCCCGTCCCAGGGCTTCCTCCAACGTGAGGACCGGACCCTCCTGGGCTCGGGCCGGCCCGGGGAGGGACATGGCGGCTGCAAAGAAAGGGACAACCAGGAGCCGGCTCCCGGCCCGGCCCCTCACAGGTCTCCTCCGATCCGCTGGCCGGCCACGCTCTCCACGAGCTCGATGGGGGCGTCGTGGATGATGTAGTGGTGGTTGTCCACCAGGACGATCTCCCCGGGCTCGACCATGGAGGTCTCTTCGTCGGGGACGATCTCCACCAGCTCGTCATTGGCCAGACCCGTGGTGACGTACCGCCATTTGGCCCGGCCGTCCTCGTGGACGAAAAGCATGGTCCGCCGGTCCTTCTCCAGGATGGCGTTCCGGGGCACCAGAATCCGGTCGGGGTAGTACTCGGCCTCCAGGGAGACCTCGGCGGACATCCCGGGCTTGATGAGCCCCCGGGGATTGGAGAGGATCACCGTCACCCGTCCCGTGCTGAGCTCGGGATCCACCACGGGGTTGATGGTCTCCACCCGGCCGGTAAAGGTCCGCTCCGGAAGGGCCGGGAAGGTCATGGTGGCCCGGCGTCCCTCCCGGAGGTATCCCAGATCCCCCTCCAGCACCTGGACCTCCACCTTGATGGGATCCACATCCACCACGGTCATGAGCTCGCCCCCCGGGCTCATGTACTGTCCCTCCACCACCTGAAGATCGGCGATCCTTCCGGCAAAGGGTGCCCGTACCGTGGTCCGGCTCAGGTTGATCTCCGCTTCCCGGAGGCTCACCTCGGCCTGGGCCAGACCGCTCCGGGCACGGGCCAGGCGGTTCCGCTCCTCCCTCACCCGGGGGTCGGTGATCTCGTCATCGAAGAGGGTCATCTCCTGGTAATTGGCCTGGGCCGTCACCAGGTCCGCCCGAGCCCGGGCCGCCGCCAGGGCGTATTCGGTGCTGTCCACCCGGAGCAGGACGGCTCCCGGCTCCACCGCCTGGTTTTCCACTACCCGGATCTCCCGGACGATCCCGTCCACCCGGGACTGGACGAACGTTCGACGGACGGCCTCGGCCTGGCCCAGGGCCGTGACGGTCATCCAGAGGGTGTCCCTCACCACCTCGGCCCCCACCACCGGCTGGGGCACATCGGTAGCGAACTGTTCCGACGCCGAGGCCGGAAGGGTGGCGCCCTCTTCCGAGGTTTGCGGGGAATCGGCCTCCTCCGAATCCGGCCGGATCCTGAGCCAGACTCCCACGGAGAGGGCACCGATGACGATCAGGAGAGTAAGAAGTCCGAGGAGCTGCCTGGGAAGCTTCATGAAGCCCTCGCGAGGGAAGTGTTCTCGTTGTCGGCCGGGCCCGACGGCGTCAGCCCATAATGAGATGTACGACGGCGCACGACCGTTGCTTCACCCCGGGGGGAGGAGTGGCGAGCGCTTCGAAGGTAGGGCCCGTCGCCCGGGCGGGTCAATGAAGTTACGGGCCTCCCGAAGAGCCACCTCGGGACAGATTGCCCCAATGGGCGAATTTGCCATATTACATGGTCGCCGGAGAGGCGCGCACCCGCCCTTTCGAGACCCGATCTCCATCCAGGAACCCATGGCCGACCCCGGACCCAAACGCGCCGACAAGCTTGCCGCTCTCTACGAGATCGGCAGTGCCATCCTCGGCACCCTGGACGTGGAGGCGGTCCTTCAGCGGGTGTGCGACAACGCCCAGCGACTCCTGAATGCCTCGGGAGCCTGCATCACGGAGTACAGGAAGGAAGAGGGCGAGTTCTTCCTCAAGACCTGCTCCGGAACCTTCTGCCCCGCGCTGAACCACACCTTTCCCTACGAGCAGAGCCTCAGCGCAAGGGCCCTGACCCAGGGCGAGCCGGTCATCGACAACGAGTTCCCCGAGGGCCCGGCGGCGCAGGTCGCCGCGGCCCTTCCCGTGCCCATCGACCGGGCCCTCATCTCCCTACTCAATGGCAGGGAGGAGATCCTGGGCACCCTGGTCTGCATCGCCTCCTACGATCGGGACCCCTTCACCGAGGCCGATGCGGAGCTCATTTCGGCCTTTGCGACCCAGGCCGCCCTGGCGGTGGAGAATGCCCGCTTCTATCAGAAGGAGAAGACCCGGGCCCAGGAGCTCGAGCTCCTCCGGTCCCAGCGGGAGGAGCAGATCCAACGTCTCCACGACCTCCACGCGGCGGGAATCGCCGTCACGTCGGATCTGGACCTGGAAGCGCTCCTCGAACGGGTAGCGGACGAGGCCCGCAAGCTCACCTCGGCGGAGTACTCGGCACTGGGCGTCCTCAACGAGGAGGGAGACGGTCTTTCCCGGTTCATCACCAGCGGGATGGCCCTGGAGGAGGTGGAGGCCATGGGCTCCCCTCCCACGGGCCATGGGCTCCTGGGAGCGGTGATCCGGGAAAAGAGGCCCCTGCGGCTGGAGGATGCCAACGAAGACGCCCGGGCAAAGGGCATCCCCGAAGGTCACCCCGTCCCCACCTCCTTTCTGGGGGTCCCGGTGCAGGTTCGGGATCAGGTCATCGGGAACCTGTACCTCATCAACAAGGCCGGTGGCGAGCCCTTCACGACCCAGGACGAGACGCTGGTGGAGATGCTGGCGGCCCAGGCTGCCGTGGCCATCGAAAATGCCCGCCTCTTCGCCGAAAGCGAGCGACTCCTCTCGGAGCTGGAGGCAGCTCACCGGGCCAGGAACCGGCTCCACGCTTACGTGAACCACGATCTCCGGAACGCCCTGCACGGCGTCTCGCTCTGGGCCGAGCGCCTGGAACAGGGGGCCGGGGGTGCCCCGGACTCCTTCGAGATGGAGGAGGCATCGGAGATTGCCAGGAAGATCCTCAGGGGAACCAGCCACTCTCTGCGGCTGGTGCGTGACGTCCTGGATCTGGCCCGGCTGGAGGAGGGCCGCCTCCAGACATGGCCCCGGCGCATCGTGGTCTCGGACCTCATGGAAGCGGCGATGGACACCTTGGCCCCCGAAGCTGAGCGCCGTGGGGTGAACCTGGTGCTGTCCCCACCCCAGGACCGGCTGGAGCTGGTGGCCGACCCCGACCGGGTCCTTCAGATCACCCTGAACCTCCTGAGCAACGCCGTAAAGTTTTCCGATGCCGGGGGCACGGTGAGGCTGGGGGCCCAGTCGGGGAACGGGCGGGCCCCGGACCTCCCGGACGAGGGCCTGGCCGGCGAATGGGTGTCCATCTGGGTCCAGGATGAGGGCCCCGGCATCGCCCCCGAGGATCTGGAGCGGGCATGGGCGGAATTCCAGCAGGTGAATCCCGAAGACGGGGACCGGGGAAGCGGGATCGGGCTCGCCCTCTCACGCCAACTCGCCGAGCACCTGGGCGGCGCCCTCACCGTGGAGTCGGACGTGGGCAAGGGGTCCAGGTTCACCCTCTGGGTTCCCACCGAATCGGAGCGGGAGGACCGGGAAGGATGGATCGGGTAGGGTCCCGGGCCCTCGCTCTCCCTCAGCCTCCCCTGGGCGAAGTGTCAGTCCTGCAGCACCTGGTGGTCAGCCAGGAGACCGTCCTCCCGGTACTTCTTGAGCTTCCGGTAGAGGGTCCTCCGGTTGATCCCCAGAATCTGCGCCGCCTCTCCCTGGTGCCAGTGGGTCTCCTCCAGGCACTCCAGGATGTACTCCCGCTCCAGGCGCTCCAGATCCCACCGCTCTGCCCGAGCCCGGGTCAGGAGATCCCGCTCGGGCCGGCGGCCCAGGGCCTGGGGTGGGTCGAAGGGAATGGACTTGGCGCCGGCGTGCATGATGACGGCGCGCTCGATGAAGTTCTCCAGTTCCCGGACATTTCCCGGCCAGTCGTAGGCCATCATGCGGGATAGGGTCTCCGGAGGGATCTCCGGGGGCTCCACCCCGTTTTCCTCGGCGAAACGGAGGCGGAAGAAATTGGCCAGCACCGGGATGTCCTCCCGGCGGCCCCTGAGGCTGGGCACCTCGATGGGAAAGACGTTCAGCCGGTAAAAGAGGTCCTCCCTGAACTTGCCCTGCTCCACCAGCTCGGTCAGATCCCGGTTCGTGGCGGCCACCAGCCGGAAGTCCACGGGGATCTGCTCCCTTCCCCCCACCCGCTTCACCTTCCGCTCCTGGAGCACCCTCAGGAGCTTCACCTGGATGGCCGAAGAAACCGTGCTGACCTCGTCCAGGAAGAGGGTCCCCCCGGCAGCCTCCTCGAAGAGGCCCCGTTTGCTCTGAATCGCACCGGTAAAGGAGCCCTTCATGTGCCCGAAGAGCTCGGATTCCAGGAGGGTCTCAGGCAGGGCCGAGCAGTTGATGGCCACGAAGGGCCGTCGGGCCCGGTCCGAAAGGTCGTGGACTCCCCGGGCCACCAGCTCCTTTCCCGTTCCCGTCTCACCGGTGATGAGAACGGTGGCCCGGGTGGGAGCCACCCTCTCCATGAGGTCGAAGAGACGCTGCATGGGGGAGGAGCGTCCCACCATCTTGGCGCCAGGTCCCTGGTCCCCGGCCCGGCGCCGGAGCTGGGCCACTTCTCTGCGAAGGTCCGCTTCTTCCCGGGCCCGCTTGAGGGTGAGGAGGAGCTCTTCGGTCCGGAAGGGCTTGTTGATGTAGTCGTAGGCTCCCAGACGCATGGCCTCCACCGCAGTGTCCACGGTTCCGAAGGCCGTCATGACGATGAACTGGGCGTCGGTCTGGGTGGCCGGAGCCGCCGAGAGGACGTTGAGCCCGTGCATTCCCGGCAGGTTCAGGTCCAGGAGCACCAGGTCGTACAGTTGGTTGTCCAGGGCCTGGAGACCGTCCTCGCCGGTTTCCACTGCGTCAACCCGGTATCCTTCTTCCGTGAGAACCTTCAGGAGGATGTCGCGAACGATCTCCTCGTCCTCCACCACCAGGACGCGGGCGCTGACATCCGGCTCGACGGTGTCTTCTTCACTCATGATTCGCCAATTCCAGATGGATCGTGAATGTGGCCCCACCCAACTCGTTCCTGGGTTGAACCCGGATCCCGCCTCGTTGCTCCATGAGAATCTGCCGGGTGAGGAAGAGCCCCATCCCCGTCCCACCGGTCGTGGACACGAAGGGCAGGAAGATCCTTGATGCCTCGTCGGGAGGAATCCCCGGACCCGTATCCTCCACGTGGAGGTACACCCTCTCGGTGTTGGACTCCACCCGGACGCGGACCTTGCGTTCTCCGGACCAGCCCTGTAGGGCCGCCCGGGCATTCAGGAAGAGGTTTACCAGTGCCTGGAGGAGATGGTTCCGATCGGCCCAGGCGTGTACCGGGGTTGCCGGGGTCTCGAGCTCCAGCTTGATGTCCCGGGCTTCGAAGGAGCCCTCCATGAGCTCGCAGGCCGACTGGACGATGTCCTGGACCGCCAGGGGAACCACTTCGGCCCGTCCCGGATCGGCCAGAGAGATGAGACGCCGTGTCAGCTTTGCGATGCGCTGGGTCTGCTGCAGGACCTTCTCGAGGGCCGTCCGCTCGGCTTCCTGCTCGCCCAGAGGCCCTGCCAGGAGATGATCCACCGCCACCTGAATGGAAGTGTTCGGGCCCCCGATCTCCTGGGCCACGGTGGTGGCGAGCTGGCCGACGGCAGCCATCTGCTCCGCCTCCACCATGCCCCTGAGCCACTCGGGATCCAGCTTGCCCATGGGCACCTCGATTCCCAGCACGCCGTGGGAGAAATCCCCTTCTGCCGCAGATTCGTCTTCCCGCCCGGGCACGGTGGCCCGAACGGCCTCCCGCAGGTGGGGGGGGAGCTCGTCGATGTGCGTGGGCGCCCCCAGCCCGAGCCCTTCCAGCGTCTCCCGGGCCAGGCGATTCAGATAGAGGATGTTGCCATCCGGCCGGAAAAGGACGACGGCCCCTCCGGTTTCTTCCAGTCCCTCCACTGCCTTCTATCCTTCCCCTCGCTCAACGAGAGCCCTGAGGAGATCGAAGGTCGTGACGATCCCCTTCAACTGCCCGTCCTCCACCACCAGGGCCCGATGGATCCGGCCCTGGAGGAGGAACTTGGCCACCCCTTCCACCGTGTCCCGGGGACGGACGGTGAATACGGCCGGGGTCATGATGTCGGCCACCGTGTAGTCGTCCAGCGGGCTTTCCTGCATAACGTCTTCCTCCCCCGCAGAGGGGCTGTGCCAGTCCTCGGGCACCATGAAGAAGGGAGACGTGATACCTTCCTCGACCTCCTCGGGGGTAGGCGCCAGGGGCTCCCAGGTGAGGTCTCCGTTGGGGACCTCGGCTCCTCCGGCCGCCAGGCGGACCACATCCGTGGTGGACACCACACCCACGATGTCCCCTTCCTCCGTCACCACCGGAAGACCGCTGATCTGGGCCCTGACCAGACGACGCAGGAGCTCACGGACATCCGTTTCCGGAGCCACCGTCACCACCTCCTTTTGCATGATCTCCTCGACGTACCGGGTCATCGTCCCCTCCTTGAACGCTGGGCCAGCGAATACAGGCTTCTCGGCCTTCCCCATCAGGGGCGCACCCCTCCCTTCGCCTGTGTGAGAGGGAAGGCACGCCCATCCACTAACGAGATTCGTGCCGCCCCAGAAAATCCCACAATTCACATGAGATCCAACTATCTATCATGTTGTGGACAAAGATCTTGGAAGGACGAAACGGAATCGGGGTCTCAAGAGGGACGTTCCCCGGCCGGGGCATTGTGTCACATACCTGAGACTCGATGGACGGAATGGCCCGTTCGGGTCTTGTCGTCCCATCCTCCCGACAGGCAGGGCGAGGATCAGCTCAATCGCCGGATCGGGGGTCGCCGTACCGGCGCTCCACGTAATCCCGGAGGATCCCCTTGAATTCCTCCACCAGCCCCTCCCCCTTCAGGGTCGTGAAGTGCTCTCCGTCCACGTAGACCGGCGCCTTGGGCTCCTCGAAGGTCCCGGGTAGGGAAATGCCGATGTTGGCGTGCTTGGACTCCCCGGGACCGTTCACCACGCACCCCATCACCGCCACCTCGAGTTCCTCCACGCCGGGGCAGGTGGAGCGCCACCCGGGCATCATCTCCCGGATGTAGCCCTGGATGTCCCGGGCCATCTCCTGGAAGAAGGTGCTGGTGGTGCGGCCACAGCCCGGACAGGAGGTGACCTGGGGCTCGAAGCTCCTCAGCCCCAGGGACTGGAGGATCTGCTGGGCCACCCGCACCTCCCGGGTCCGGTCGCCCCCGGGCTCGGGGGTCAGGGACACCCGGATGGTGTCCCCGATGCCGTCCAGAAGCAGGGGCGCCAGCCCGGAGGTGGTGGCCACGATCCCCTTGTCCCCCATCCCGGCCTCCGTGAGGCCCAGGTGGAGGGGGTAGTCGCTCAGGGGAGCCATCTGCCGATAGACGGCCACCAGCTCTCCCACTCTGGAGACCTTTCCCGACAGGATGATGGCGTCGTGGGGGAGGCCCGTTTCCTCGGCCAGGGCCGCGGAGCGCATGGCGCTCTCCACCATGGCGTCCCTCATGACGGCTCCGGCCTCCTTGGGCGCGGGGAGGCCGGCGTTCCGGTCCATGAGGTCCGTGAGGAGCCGCTGGTCCAGGGACCCCCAGTTCACGCCGATCCGGACCGGCTTCCCGTGGTCCATGGCCACACGGATGATGGACTGGAAGTTCTCGTCCCGGCGGGTGGTCCCCACATTCCCGGGGTTGATCCGGTATTTCGCCAGAGCCCGGGCGCACTCGGGGACCCGGGCAAGGAGCAGGTGCCCGTTGTAGTGGAAGTCGCCGATGATGGGGGTATCGATGCCCCGGTCCGCCAGGCGTCGGACGATCTCCGGCACGGCCCCGGCCGCATCCTCGTTGTTCACCGTGACCCGGACCAGCTCGCTCCCGGCTTCAGCCAGGGCTGCGACCTGATCCACGGTGGCGGCCACGTCCGCCGTATCGGTGTTCGTCATGGACTGGACCACCACCGGGTTGGGGCCTCCGACCTTCACCCCATCCACGTCCACTTCGGCGGTCTTCCTCCGATGGATTTTGCTCAACGGTCCTCTCCCCCGGTCCTCGAGTCTTCGCCTCAATCCTCGGCCAGCTTCTCCAGAAGATGGAGAAGCCCCAGCGCCTCGTCCCGAATGCGAACCGGGTGCAGGACGTCCCTGTAGCGCTTGAGATGCTGGGTGACGAATCCCGCCACCCGCTTGAGGGGGATGATCCTGTACCCGTCGCCGTGGTGTTCCTCCCCGTCCCCGAAGGCCACGATCCGGACCCTCGACGGAATGGCCACGTCCCCGTCCCGCACCCAGGTCTCTCCCTGGTGCTTCAGCTCGTCCACGGCCCGGTCCAGGGATCCGGCCGGGCAGAACCCGAAGCGCACCAGGGCCCGGTAGAGGGTATCCTCGTTCCGCATGTGGGGATTCAGGCGGGGCCGGCCCTCCTTTACCTCGCCGATGATCAGATCCATGGCGTCGGAGGGGATGTCGAGGGTGGAATCGGGCGGGAAATGGAGATCGTCGATGGGCCCGGGCCGCCCCTGGGCCACGATGTGGGAAGCCTGGGGAAAGCGGAGGGCGAGGATGTCGATATCCGTGACCTCGAAGTAGAGCCCGTTCTCCCCCTTCTTGATGACGGGGATCTCGGTGGCGGTGAAATAGCTGTTCAGCTTCAGATAGGTCCTGACCAGAGAGACGGCTGGATTCACCGACGGTTCCTTTCGGGGCCTGGGGTGGCGGGTGGACTCCCGTGGTCTACCGGCCGTGAAACGTCATCTACACCGGTTCCGGCAAACCCTTCCGAACATAGAATACCGCCCTCTCTGCCCCACCTCCACCCCGGAGCCGTCGAGCACCCCTGGCGGATTTCGCACAGAGACAGAGATTGGGGGATGAGACGGAGTAGGATTCCCCGTTCGCCTGTGGAGATCGTTATGTCCGACGTCAAGATCACTGTTAGCAGAGATGGATCCCTGAAGGTCGAGGGCGACGTCGCCCTGGTGGATCACGAAGGGACGGAAATCCCCACCAAGGAGGGAATGCCCTTCTTCCTCTGCCGCTGCGGCCACTCCGAGAACAAGCCTTTTTGCGACGGGTCCCACGCCCGGTCCGGCTTCAAAGGCGGCTGAGGGCGCCGGACCCCAATCGGAATCGGGAGGACCACCGCCATGCCCGAGGTTGTTCGAAGCTGGCGTGCCCTGCTGGAGCGCTACGAGGCATTCAAGGACGGCCAGTGGTGCTTTCGGGGCGACCAGTGCCAGGCCGGCGGCTTCAAGACGAGTCTGGAGCGCGCCGCGGTGGACCGGTGGGGTCGGGACTGGTCCGAGCTGCTGGCCATCGAGGAGGGACTGGTCCGTCGCTTCAAGCGGGAGGCCCACCTCTACCTGTCCAACGAACCGGCGGAGGGGGACCGAATCGGCTGGCTCTCCCTCATGCGCCACCACGGGGCCCCCACCCGCCTCCTGGACTGGACCTATTCCTTCTTCGTGGCGGTGCACTTCGCCATCGAGAAAACCGAACCCGGGGAGAGGACGGCGATCTGGGCCATGGACCTGGGCAGGATCTGGGAGCGGGCCTACGAGCGGGATCATCTGAGACCGCTCCTGGCCGGGGACCCCAACGTGAAACAAAAGGAGACCGTGGACGCCATCATCGACGCCCGGCCTCCCGATCCCCTGGTCTTTCGCCTGAATCCCTGGCGCATGAACCGCCGGCTGATCCTCCAGCAGAGCGTCTTCCTGGTTCCAGGGGACATCACCCGATCCTTCATGGACAACCTGCGGGCCATGGACGACCCGGAGGAGCTGGTCGTGGAGATTCCCCTCTCCACGGAGCGATCGTTCCTTCAGGAGGCCACCCGGGAGCTCTTGGCCATGAACATGACGTCCGCCACCCTCTTTCCGGGACTGGACGGATTTGCACGAAATCTCAAGAGCCTCATCCCCTTCCCCGACCTCCGGGCCGTGGACTCGACCCAGGGATTGGAATGATCGGGAGGGGCGTCGTACGTTCACCGATGCGGACCCCGACGCTACGAAGGGAGTGGCGATGCGCGGGAGGATGCCCGTGGGGCACACCTTCCACCGATTTTCAAACCCCGAACCCTGGACCCCCCATGCTGCGGATTCGATACACCCTCTCCCTTCTCCTCCTGGGCACCCTCGCCATTTCCGGATGCGACCTCATCGAGACCATCACAGGCAACGACGACGAAGACGACTCCTCCGGCAACTACACCACGGCGACCCTCACCCACGAGGGGTTCGATTTCTCGACCAACACAGCCGGGTACAGCCCCAACTACGACGGCGAGACCATCGCCTGGCAGCCCGGGGGAGCCGACAATCCCTCCTTTCCCCGGGACGTGAATCTCTGGTGGCGGCCCGCCGACATGAAGCGCACCAAGGACATGGGAACGGTGACCATGTCGTCGGTGACCCAGGTGCCCTCGAGCTGGGACACCAGCCCTGACATCCCACCCCTTCAGGTGGGCCACGTGTACGTAGCCGAGTGCGCCGACGGGTACGTGAAATTCAAGGTGAACTCGGTGGATCCGGACGGGGCGAACTGGCCGGTCCAGGTGGAGTTCTCCTTCACCAACACCACGACTTTCGGCCCGTAGAACACCGGGCCGACCCCGAATACGGGGCCCGGCAACGGATCGGAAGACAGGAAAGGCAGTACACGAAATGCGTGGCCAAACGCTCACGAGCAGGCTCCGGGGGAGCCTCCTGGTTTCCCTCCTCCTGGCCCCGGCGGGCTGTGGCGGAGGCACCGATGAGCCCACCTACCCCACCGACGATGTCCTCCTGGAACGGCTGACCGAGCACCCGGAGGCATTCGAAGCCCTGGCAGAGGACCCGAACGACCTGGAGCTCCAGGACTCCCTGGGTATCGGGAGAATCAGGGTCATGGGCCCCGGCGCCGATGCGGAGGTCCGCCTGGAGGTCTGGTACCACGACCTGCCGGGCCCCGGAGGCTGCTCCAAGGGCTACGCCTACAGGACGGAGCCGCCCCGGGAGACCGTGGACTCCATCGGCAGCCGATGGGCCGACTGCCCACCGGAAGAGGCGGAGCTCCTCAGGCACCTGGAGGGAAACTGGTACGCCTACCTCACGGCAGTGAACTGAAGGAAGACGTGGAGCAGTTGTGAGAGGGGGGACGGCCGGGGCCGTGCCCCGGTGCGTCCGTCGACTGCGCGCCTCTCCTCAGGAAAGGGGAAAGATGAGGAGGAGCCAGTGGATGGCGAATCCCACGAAGGCAAGGGCAAGAATGAGGAAGATGGCCTCCTCCATGGAGGGAATCCGGCGAAGATAGCGATCCCGTAACCCTCGCCACAGCCCGATCCCCTTCTCCTCCCTCTCCCGCCTCCGGGCCAGCGCCCCCGATGCCCGGAGAGCCCGTGCCTCGGTCTTCTCATGGGTGGTCTCCTTGCCCCAGACTGCCGCGACCCTCCCGAACCACCCATGGGCGACGTGGGGCCCGGCGTGGCCCCGGCGCAGGGTGCATCGGCGCCCCCGGCCCCCGGGGAGCCTGGCCGAACAGGTGGGGGCGCCCCGGGGCGCAGGGGTGATGTGCCGGTAGCGATCGACGGCATTCCCGTCCTCGGAGCGGGTGAGCTTCATGGGTGGAGGCCCGGGGAAGCCGGGGACCCGGAAGGGACGGCGTCAGAAGAGGTCGGAGAACTCATTGGGTCCCTTCCCGCCATACTTCCTCTGGAAATCCTCCTCCGTCATGGTGGCATAGAGGATGCCCTCCACCAAGCCGGCGATGGAGGGAATGAAGCTCCAGAAAAAGAGGAGATAGAGAATCCCCAGCCCCGGCCGTCCCGGGCGATCCACTCCCCGCAGTGGCGGCACTTCTTCGCCGAGGCGCTGACCTCCCCTTCACAGAGTGGACACAACACCGTTTCCACGTTCAACGCCTCCGGTCTTCAGTCGGTCCTCGTGCCGCCGTTTTCTCCATACTCGAAGACGGTGCTCCCGGTTTCTCCATGGGCCTTCACCGACCCGGATCCGTCGGCTTCCTGGGCAGGAGCCCGTCCCGCATGGCCGCGTGGTAGGCGAAGGTGGCCATGACCACTGCGTTGATCATCATGTCCTCCGGTACCAGGCCATCCACCACGTCCATGTTCGTGTGGTGCCGCCGGGGCCGGTAGTCGATGCGGTCCTGGATGAACTGCCACCCGTTCAGCCCCGCCCGATCGAAGGAGAGGTGGTCGGTTCCGCCGGCGTTGCGGGAGGCCAGCGTTCCTACGCCCAGGTCGTGGAGGGGCTCCATCCATGCCTGAAAGATGGGCCGGACGGCCTCGTTGCCCTGGAGGTAGACACCCCGGAACTGCCCCGTGCCGTTGTCCATGTTGAAGTAGCCCGAGAGCTTGTCGTAGGCGGGCTTGGCCCCGTTTTCCGGGTTGCCGAAGTGGGCGGCCACGTATTCCCTGGACCCGTTCAGCCCTCCTTCCTCATAGCTCCAGAAGGCCACCCGGATGGTCCGCCTGGGCTCGAGGCCCAGCTCCATGAGGATGCGGGCGGCCTCCAGGGCCACGGCGCACCCCGAGGCGTTGTCCACCGCTCCGGTTCCGGCGTGCCAGGAGTCGTAGTGCCCCCCGATGATGACCACCTCGTCGGCCAGGTCCGTGCCGGGAATCTCTCCGACGACGTTGTAGTAGTAGGGATCGGCGTTGGAGACGGAGTTCCGGACCTCGGCTTCCATGCGCACGGGGATGCCCCGCTCCAGGACCCGGTAGATCCGGTTGTAGTGCTCGGTGGCGATCTCCACCTCCGGAAGGCTGTTCAAGACCCCCTCGTAGCTCCGGTCCCTCCGGCTGTCGTGACGGCCGCCCACCAGGAGGATCCCGTCGTCGCCCCGCCCGCTCCCGATGTCCACCACCAGGGCCACTCCCTCGGCCCTGAGGAACTCGTCCAGCTCGCTCCGGGACACGGTCTCGGCCTCTCCCTCCCGCTCCCCGCCCTGCATCATCTCCCGGAGCCGGGAGAGGGGGAGGGTGATCATCTGCTCCCCGCCCCCGCCCTCGGCGGAAACCTCGGTCCGGGACATCTCCCTGAGCTCTTCGGCGCTGAGCCGGGTGGCGTCGGGGGTGAAGCGGGGCGGCGTGGGCTCGGGATCGGCGATGAGGACGATCTTGCCCCGGAGCTGCCCCCGGTACCGGTCCAGGTCCGCCGGGGTCTCCACGTCCACGATGACGGCCTCGGCTTCGATCTTCCCGTCCGTGCCCACCGTGAAGGCCTTGGCGTACCCGAGGATGGGCTGGTAGTCCGGCGCCATCATGTGCAGGGAGACGTACTCGTTGTCCCAGTTGGCGCCGTGCTCCCCGGCCCGCTCCAGGGCCACGTTCTCCAGCCCCATCTCCTGCATCGTCTCCATGGCCCACTCCTGGGCCGCCCGCATGCTGGGAGAAGCGGTGAGACGGGGTCCCAGCACGTCGGCCATGTATCCCACCAGGTCCATGACGCGGGAGCGCTCCAGGCCCTCGGCCTTAATCCCGGCAACGGCGTCCCAATGGACGGGTTCCTGGGCGGAAAGGGGAGGCGCGATGAGGGTGACGAAGAAGATCGATGCGGCAAGACCGGTCCGGATGCCCATGGGAGCCCTCCTGGCAGTGGGCGCAATCGTTTCGAGCGGATCAGGCTGGGAAGATGGCCCCGGACCGCCGATGGGGCATCTGTCAGCCACGAGCAGAGATAATGAGGATGGGGGGGAGATGCGGGCAACTCCCCCACACCCCGACACCCTCAACTCAGGGAGGATCTTCCACGAGGGGCCGGGCTCCTACCTCTCCTGAACCCTCCTCAAAAAGCGTCGCACCACCGGAGCCGACTGCCCCAAAACGGACACGGTGTCGATGGCGACGGTGGCGACGATCTCAAAGGTGGCGTCGGGGGGTGGATCCACCGGGGCACAGCCCCGGGGCAGAGGCCCCGAAACCCATATGGCCGCCTCGTCGCCCCGGAGCTGCCAGTCGCTCCTGGTGAGGGGGGACGGTCCCACGGCGTCTCCCCGCCATCCGGTGCAGAGGCCCCGGACGCTCACGGTCTTGCCGATGATGGAATCGGGGGCGGCCAGCACTTCCCCGACGGTCAGGGGCTGGATCTCTGGCGGCGGGGGAATGGGGCGGTCCCTGGATTCCTGGGTGTCCTGTCCGGCGCAGGACGTCATCCCTACGGCCGCCCCCAGGGTCAGACCACAGAGCACGAGGGCGCGGCACAATCTCACGGCCGTCATCTTTTTCTCCTCCCCTCCACCTTCAGCGCCGGGATCCTCAGGGGATTGATGCTATCCACCCCCTGGCTTCTTTCCGCCTCCCTTCGATTCGCGTCCCTCATGGCCTGGAGCCGAGGATCCTCCCTGAGCCTGGAGAGGAACTCGAACTGAGCCGACGTGAGGGAAGGCGCCCGGAGGCGGTCCGTCCTCGTCCCTTCCCGCAGGCTGGTATCCATATCAGGGTCGGAGCTGTATGCCTCGACGGAGGTGGACCGGATATCCCAGTACGCCACCCACTGCAGGTCCGTGTAATTGCCATTCAGCGTTCGCTGGAAGCTCCATTCGTCATCGTCGAGCCAGGAGACCTGAGTGGAAAAGGTCAGGAGGGAGCCCTCATGGAGCCAGGTCCAATCGACATCCGAGCCGAAGCGGAAGGCCACGTCCGCCAGAGGCCTGTAGTCCTGGAGGTCGGTCCAGAGATTCCCGAGGAAATAGTACTCCCCCCTCTCCACATACCGTCTCGTTCGATAATACTCGAAGAAGGTCCCTGTATCGTACGAATCCCCCGACAGGACCCCGTTGGGCGTCACCACACCCAGGAAGGGAATGAAGAGATCGCCATTGGGCTCGAGGACCCATAGATCGAGATCGGCCCCTGCGGCGATGGCCCCCTGGTGTGTGGCCAGGTTGTTTGCCAGCTCCGAACCGAGGGCATCCCAGGCATCCACCACGGTGCTCAATCGACTCATGTCGAAGGCTGATTTGGTAGCCGAGTTCTTGGTCCCTTCATAGGAAGCCACGAAGGTGTTCACGAACATCTGCGCGGCTTCGCCGGGGCTCTGGTTCGGGTCGGAAACCAATTCCTGCAGCATGGTGTCGTAGGGGTTTCCGTCCCCCGGTTCCGTCTCTTCGGAAAACACCAGGTAATCGGCATAGCCCGACACGGAAACGGCGGTCTCCAGGCCGCCCATGAGGCACATGTCGAAGTCGATGATGGAGAACTGAGTGCCCGCCGCAGCCAGACCAGCCCGCAGCTCCTGAAGGCTCATGAGACCCGAGGCGCTCGTCTGATCCTCCAGGAGTCCGAGGTAGCCGCCCCCGTGGTTCCACAGGACCAGCACATAGTTCTCGGCGGGGTAATTCGTGGTAGCCCAGGAGATGAAATCGGCCAACTCGGCCGGATCGGTCATGTCACGGTTGCCGATGTCCTCGGCCGTGCCATCGGGCCCGTTGACGGTACTGCCCGCCTGGACCTCGTACCGGAAGGTGTTGTAGTTCGGGCGATTGAAGCAGGCCGGGGAGCAGTTGTAGAGGCTCATCTGTTCGGGGCTGAATTCGGCCTGCACGAGGGTGACGACCTCGTCCGTCGATCCCACGGATTCCATCTCATCGATATCGAGAATCCCGGGAACACTAAGGGAATTGTCGGCAGCCATGTAAACCAGGACCGCATACTTCGCCGGCCTCTTCTCCCCGGTTGCCGTGAAATCCGCGTGGACACTTCCCGCCGTAGCTCGGAGGGTTTGCGTGCCCTCCACGGATCCCAAAGTCCAGGTCGTGGAAGCAATACCGTCGGTGTCCGTAGTGGCCGTGGAGCTTGCCACCCCTCCTCCACCGTCGATGACCTCAAAAGACACCTGGACACCCGGGATCCGGCTGCCCCCGGAGTCGGTCACCTTTACCGAGGGATTGACCGGGAGGGCCTCGTTGAGGTATCCCGTCTGGCCATCTCCGGCTTGGACCGTCACAGCGGAGATCTCCTGCTGCACGGTCACAGAACCCTGGCCCGTGGCAGTACCGGATGTGGCCGTGATGGTCGCCGATCCCGTGGCGAGAGCAGTGACGAGCCCCGAGGAGCTGTTCACCTGCGCCACGTTCGGGGCAGAGCTTTGCCAGGAAACCGACGCCCCCGTCATTCTGGTCCCGGACCTGAGCCGAGAATTGAGCCGTCTCGCCCAGGGCATCGAAGGTGACCAAGGGAGGGGACAATACGATGGTCGTCGCCACCGGCGTGGGGGGTTCGGTGGGACCGTCATCCCCACAGCTCGAAGCCAGAAGCACCAGGATGGGAAAGGGTGCGAAGGCGTTGAGGTGTGCTGATCGGAGGGGATCCGACCAACTGGACCGGAACGATTGGCATTATCGGACTCGGGCCGGTGCCGGTCATGGAGGTGGAGTGTACGGAGGGGGTGGGACTCGAACCGAGGCGCTACTGCGCCGAGATCAGCGAACACCTGGAGCTGCACCCACATCGGCGGTCCGGAAGCCCCGCTTCCGGGCCGCGTGGGTTCGAGAAGAACGGCCCGGGCGGGCAAAACCGCTCGAGCCGGTGCCGGTCATGGAGGTGGAGTGTACGGAGGGGGTGGGACTCGAACCCACATACGCTTGCGCGCGCCGGTTTTCAAGA
>CAYXGM010000063.1:0-22613 GCA_964464555.1 uncultured Gemmatimonadaceae bacterium
GTCATGGCCGAGGAACGCCCCCAGGACCAGGACGCGCCGGGGGGACCGGGTCCATAGAGAGGCGGAAGGGGTGCCGGCGTGGGCCTGCAGGGCCGGCCCTTGCGGGCCCGGGCCGGATTTGGAGGGTTCCGGACCCGGCCTTCGGGGATTGACCCCGGCGCCCCATTCCATGACCGTGATGGGGCGCACACGCTGTCCCGCTGTTCCACCCGCTGACGAGCACTCGCACGATATGGCCCGCCTCTTTCGCAAGAAATCCGAATCCAGGACGTCCCTCTGGAACAAGGTGGTGAAGCTCGCCCTCACCGATGTCCGGGTGGCCGTGGGTGGGATGGACGAGGACACCCTGGAGTCCCTGGAGGAGCGTCTCCTGGCCGCCGATTTCGGCGTTTCCGCCACCCTCCGCCTCATGGACCGGGTGGAGGAATTGGCCAGGAAAGGCAAGGTCCGGGGCACCGAGGGTCTTCGAGGCGCCCTCGCGGAAGAGCTTTCGGCCATCCTCGCTCCGGCCTCCGAGGCCTACCTTGAGGCGGCCGACGCGGGGCCCACCATCTACCTCATCTGCGGGGTGAACGGCGTGGGGAAGACCACCTCCATCGCCAAGCTGGCGCACCGCCTTCGCAGCGAAGGACAATCGGTCATCGTGGCGGCGGCGGACACCTACCGGGCCGGGGCCCTGGAGCAGCTCGCCATCTGGGCCGAGCGGGTGGGGGCCGGGTTCGTCGGGGGCCAGAAGGGGGGAGATCCCGCCGCCGTGGCCTTCGACGCCATCGAGTCCGCCATTTCCCGGGACGTGGACGTCCTCCTGGTGGATACGGCGGGCCGGCTCCACACCCAGCGGAACCTCATGGACGAGCTGGCGAAGGTGGACCGGGTCATCCGCAAGAAGATGGAGGGGGCGCCCCACGAAACCCTCATCGTCCTGGACGCCACCGTGGGGCAGAACGCCCGTTTCCAGCTCGAAGCGTTCAGCAAGGTGGTGCAGGTCACGGGGATCATCCTGGCCAAGCTGGACAGCACGGCCCGGGGAGGGATCGTGGTGAGCCTCCAGGAGGAGATGGGGATCCCCGTGAAGCTGGTGGGAACCGGGGAGGGCCTGGACGACATGGAGCTCTTCGATCCCGATTCCTTCGTGGAGGGTGTCTTCGAGTAGAAAGGCGGGGAGTGGATTTCTCGCAGCTCGACAAACCCGTCCAGTTCCTGAAGGGAGTGGGCCCCAGGCGGGCCGAGGCCTTCGGGCGTATGGGCATCGTCACGGCCCGGGACCTCCTCTACCACGTGCCCCGGCGCTACGACGACGCCTCCACCGTCCACCCCATCGGCTCCCTGGAGGTTGGGATGGATGCCACGGTGGTGGGGAGCGTCAGAAGCAAGGGCATCATCCCCACCCGGTCGGGGCTGAGGATCTTCCAGGCCGTGCTCCAGGACGAAACGGGGATGATCACCTGTGCCTGGCCCGGCCAGCCCTGGCTGGAACGGAAGATCCGCAAGGGAGACCAGCTCCTGGCCACGGGCACGGTGAAGTTCTTCCACGGCCGTCAGCTCCAGCCCCGGGAGTTCACCCTCCTGGGACGGGAGGGGGAGGAGGAGGAAGAGAGCCCCGGGGTGATCTTCGTCTCGTACCCGGCCAGCGAGGACATCCCGCAGTGGGTGCTCCGGAGGGTCTTTTCCAGGAACCTGGATTGGCTCATCGAGGAGGTGCAAGAGGAGGAGTACCTCACCCCGGAAGAACGCACGGAGCTGGGCCTCCTGCCCCTGGCCCGGGCCCTGGCCACCCTCCACCGTCCCGGGGCCCTCCACGAAGTGGAAGGAGGGCGCCGCCGGCTTTCCTTCGACGAGCTCTTCTTCCTGCAGCTCGTCCAGGCCCGTGTCCGCTACGAGCAGACCGTGGCTCAGCCCGGGATCGAGTTCCGGCGGACCAACGAGCTCATCCGGCCCCTCCACGACTCCCTCCCCTTCGAGCTCACCGGGGCCCAGGCCCGGGTCCTCCGGGAGATCTACGGAGATATGACGTCGGACCGGCGGATGAACCGGCTCCTCCAGGGCGACGTAGGGTCCGGAAAGACGGTGGTGGCCCTCTTTGCCATCCTCCTGGCCGTGGAAAGCGGGTACCAGGCGGCCCTCATGGCCCCCACGGAGCTCCTGGCCGAGCAGCACGCCAGGAACCTGAACGGGATGCTGGCCCCTCTGGACGTGGAGGCTCTCCTCCTCACCGGCCGCCTGGGCACGAGGGAGAGGAAGGGGGCCCTGGAGGTTCTCTCCGGGGGGGCGGCGAGTGTGGTGGTGGGCACCCACGCCCTCATCCAGGAGGGCGTGGAGTTTGGTCGGCTGGGGCTGGTGGTGGTGGACGAGCAGCATCGCTTCGGCGTGCGGCAGCGGATGGTGCTGGGGGAGGAGGAGACCCGACCCGATGTCCTGGTCATGTCCGCCACCCCCATCCCCCGCTCCATGGCCATGGCCCTCTTCGGGGATCTGGACCTGAGCATTCTGGACGAGCTGCCCCCGGGCCGGCAGTCCGTGAAAACCCTCCTGAAGCCCCCGGAAAAGCGTCCCGAGGTCTATGCCTTTCTGGAAGAGGAGATGGAGGCGGGACGGCAGGGCTACATCGTCTACCCGCTGGTGGAGGAGTCGGACAAGCTGGACCTCCGCTCCGCCACGGAGGAATTCAAGCGCCTCTCCGGGGAGGTCTTTCCCGGCCGGCGGCTGGGCCTCATCCATGGACAGCTCTCCGGGGAGGAGAAGGAGAGCGTCATGCGGGCCTTCCTGGCCCGGGGGCTGGACCTCCTGGTGGCCACCACCATCATCGAAGTGGGAATCGATGTGCCCAACGCCACCGTCATGGTCATCGAGCACGCCGAGCGCTTTGGCCTCTCTCAGCTTCACCAGCTTCGGGGCCGGGTGGGGAGGGGGGGGGAGAAGAGCACCTGCATCCTGGTGGCCCGGCCGGGGGAGATCTCCGGGGAGCGACTCAGAGTCTTCCGGTCCACCAACGACGGGTTCGAGGTGGCCAGGGCCGATCTGCAGATTCGGGGGCAGGGAGACCTTTTCGGGACCCAGCAGCACGGCCGGGACCCCATCCTGCGATTCGCCGATCTGGCCCGGGACGAAGAGCTCCTCAGGGAGGCCCAGGACCGGGCCCGGGAGAGGGTCCGGGGGGATCCGGGCCTCGATTCCCCCGAGAACCGGAAGATCCGGGCCCTTCTTCACGCGAGGCACGAGGAGAAACTCAGGATGTTCGGAGTGGGATAGGGGTAGCGCCGGGGGGACTCGGTGCTCATGATGAGCGATACTCCAGGATGAGAGCGAAAGGGCTGACGAGGTGAGCGAAATGGTGGAAGTGAAGGACTTGGGCCGTCACGAGGGCCGGGAGGTCACCGTGGCCGGATGGGTGGATCAGCTCCGGATCCACGGGAAGGTGGGATTCGTGGTGGTTCGGGACGGGACCGGGGAGGTCCAGGGCGTTCTGGTGAAGAAGGAGTTGCCCGAAGAGGTGTGGGAGCTCGGGAGCTCTCTGACCCAGGAATCCACGGTGCGGATCACGGGCGAGGTCCGGGCCGACGACCGGGCCCCCGGGGGGTACGAGATGGGCCTCACCGGGCTGGATCTCATCTCCGCCAGCCCCGAGTATCCCATCCAGCCCAAGGAACACGGGGTGGAGTTCCTCCTGGACCACCGCCACCTCTGGCTCCGCTCGTCCCAGCAGCGGGCGGGTCTCAGGGTTCGCTCCGAGGTGGAGCAGGCCATCCACGACTTTCTCTACGAACGGGAGTTCGTGCGGGTGGACACGCCCATCCTCTCCGGGGCCATCGGCGAGAGCGCCGGGACCCTCTTCTCCACCGACTACTTCGGAGAGAACGCCTACCTGGCCCAGACCGGCCAGCTCTACGCCGAAGCGGCCTGCCCCGCCTTCCGGAACGTCTATTGCTTCGGCCCCACCTTCCGGGCCGAGAAGTCCAAGACCCGGCGGCACCTCACCGAGTTCTGGATGATGGAGCCGGAGATGGCCTTCGTGGACTCGGACGGGAACATGGAGTTCCAGGAAGAGCTCATCACCGCCATCGTGGAGCGGGCCCTGGACCGGTGCCGCTCCGAGCTGGAGTACCTGGAGCGGGACCTTTCCAGGCTGGAGAAGGTCCGGCCGCCCTTCCCCCGGGTGAGCTACACCGACGCCGTGGCCCGTCTCGAGGAAAAGGGGAGCGAGATCGAGTGGGGACAGGACATCGGTGGGGCCGACGAGACCCTTATCAGCGAGGACTACGATCTTCCCGTCTTCATCTACGACTATCCCAAGGCGGTGAAGGCGTTCTACATGAAGGAGCATCCCGACGATCCGAGGCTGGTCCGCTGCGACGACCTCATCGCGCCGGAGGGGTACGGGGAGATCATCGGGGGGAGCCAGCGCGAGGACGATCTGGACAAGCTCCTGGCCCGCATCCACGAGGAGAACCTCCCGGAGGAGGCCTACGGATGGTACCTGGACCTGCGGCGCTACGGGAGCTTCCCCCACTCGGGTTTCGGCCTGGGCCTGGAGAGGACGGTGGCCTGGATCACGGGGAGGAGGCACATCCGGGAGCTGATCCCCTTCCCGAGGCTCATCAACCGGCTCTACCCATAGCCTCGGGCGCCGCGCCGGCGCCGGGCCCTGCACCGTCGCGGCCCCCTCGGCTGCCGGTTCGCTGAACCCGGAGACCGCGCCATGCCCAAGCTCGTCCTGGATCTGAACGACCGCCGCCCGGCCTGGGCCATGCCCGCCTGGGTCCCCGAGGAGATTCGGGCGGCTCTCCCCGGGGGCTGGACCCTCCACGTCATGGAGTCGGAGGCTGACGGCTCCGGAGACGGCATGGTGAACCTGAGCCCCCGACTCCTGGAGGCTGTCCGGGACGCCGAGATCTACCTGGGCTACGGAATTCCCGCAGGAATCCTCACCGAGGGGAAGGAGCTCCGGTGGGTCCACTCCGGGGCCGCCGGCGTCAGGGGGTCCCTGACGCCGGAGATGCTGGCGAGCCCCGTCCTCTTCACCAACACGAAGGCGGTCCACGGCCCGCCCATGGCCGAGACGGCCCTGGGGATGATCCTCCACTTCGCCCGGGGGCTGGACCTGGCCCTGGCGGGGATGCGGGAGGGACGGTGGGACACGGATCCCTTCTACCGGGCCGGCCATCCCCTGGTGGAGCTCTCCCGCTCCACCGTGGGTGTCTTCGGTTTCGGGGGGGTGGGCCGGGAGGTGGGGCGCCGGGTGGCGGCGCTGGGCGCACGGGTCCTGGGGTTCGACCGAAAGCCCGAGGGACACGCTCCCGGCATCCTCTTCGGGGACGACGGGTTCCGGCGCCTCCTGGAGGAGAGCGACTTCCTGGTCCTCACGGCGCCGGAGACGGAGGAGACCCGGGGCGCCTTCGATGCCGACGCTCTGGCCCGGCTGAGGCCTTCGACGGTTCTCATCAACCTCTCCCGGGGGCGGCTGGTGGACGAGGAGGCCCTCGTGCATGCTCTCAGGGAGGGCAGGATCCGGGGGGCGGGGCTGGACGTCTTTTCCCGGGAGCCCCTCCCGCAGGGCCACCCCCTCTGGGATCTGCCCAACGTCCTCGTCACTCCTCATGTCTCGGCGGTCACCCGCCACTTCTGGCGGCGCCAGACGGACCTGATCCTGGAGAACCTGCGCCGCTACTTCGCCGGAAAGAAGCTCCTGAACCTGGTGGACAAGGAGGCGGGGTTCTGAGCTTTGCCCGGGTCCGGTGACGCCTTTGCGGAATGCCGGAGCCGGGCCGGGTGGTCTCCCTGCGGGAGTTGCATCATCCCCGTCTGCGGGCTTTCAACTCCTCCCACAGACCGTCCAGGACGTCCAGCGTGGCGTTCGCCATGGGGATTCCCCGCTCCCGGGCCAGCTCCTCGAGGTCTTCGAAGCGACGGTGGAACTTCCGGTTGGCACGGTCCAGAACCGTATCCGAATGCGCACCGGCCAGGCGGGTGAGGTTGACCACCGCGAAGAGGAGGTCGCCCAGCTCTTCTTCCACCGCCCCTTCATCGCCTTCCTCCAGGGCTTCCCTCACCTCCTCCAGCTCTTCGGCCACCTTGTCCCAGGCTCCCCCGGCGTCGGACCAGTCGAAGCCCACGCCGCTGACCCGTTCCTGGATGCGGTGGGCCCGTAGCAGGGGGTCCAGCCCCTTCGCCAGCCCGTCCAGGATCCGGGTGTCCTCCCCCCGCTCACGGATTTTCAGGGACTCCCAGTTCTCCTTCGGCCCCAGACCGAAGAGGTGGGGATGCCGGCGGCGCATCTTCTTCTCGAGGCGGCAGGTGACGCTCTCCCGGTTGAAGTGACCCTCCTCCTCTCCCACCACGATCTGGAAGGCCAGGTTCAGGAGGAGATCCCCCAGCTCTCCTTCCAGAGCCTCCGGGTCCCCGGCCCGGATGGCGTCCACCACCTCGTGGCTCTCTTCCAGGAGATGGGGGATGAGAGTCCGTGAAGTCTGCGCGGCGTCCCAGGGGCAGTTGTCCCGGAGGAACTCCACCAGTCCCAGAGCCCGGTCCAGGACGCCCGCGTCACCGGGGTTGGGCTCGCCAGGGGTGGAGTCTTCTCCCCTCCCCCCCGCATCGGACTCGGGAGAGGGCACCGCCTCACCCGCGCCGTCGTCGAGAGTGTGTTGGGAGGGCTTCGACTTCCGGCTCGGATGATCCCCTGCGTCCATGGTCCCGGTCCCTGCTCAAAAGGTGTTGTCATTCGGGAATGGTCGGTGGCCATGCCACTCGCCCTTCCTGTTCCACACGACTCTTCCTTGATACCGAGGTCTTTTTTCGCATCTTTTCTCCACCATGTCAACGGATCCGAGAGCGCGGGCCTGGGTGGACGTCTCCGCCGAGGCCCTCCGGGCGAACTTCCGCCGCGTACGGGACTCGGCAGGGCCCGAGGCCGGGGTGATTCCCATGGTCAAGGCCGATGCCTACGGCCTGGGAATGCCCGAAACCCTCGCGGCTCTCCTGCCCCTGGGGCCCCGTGCCATCGGAGTGGCCACGGTGGAGGAGGGGCTCAGGGTCCGATCTCTGGGCGTGGACCGGACGGTCCTGGTCCTGAGTCCCGTGCCCCCCGGCTCCTACCCGGATGCGGTGGAGGGGGAGCTCACCGTATCGGTGGGGGACCTCCGGGGACTGGATCTCCTGGCCCGGGCCGCCGAAGCAGCCGGGCGTCCGGGCCGGTTCCACCTGGACGTGGATACCGGGATGGGTCGGGCGGGGTTCGACTGGCACCGGGTGGAGGCGTGGGCCACGGCCCTGGCCGAGCGGCTGGGTCCTCCTCTGGCCTGGGAGGGTGTGTTCACCCACTTCCATTCCGCCGATGCCGCCGACCCCGGCCCCACTCTCACTCAGTGGGAGCGCCTGGGGCAGGTTCTGGAGGCCCTCCCGGATCCTCCCGAAGGCCTTCTCGTGCACGCGTGCAACAGCCCCGGGGCGCTCCGGCTGCCCGAGCTGGCGGCCGGCGCCGTGCGTCCCGGGATCTTCCTCTACGGGGGCGTGGCCGGGGAGGAGCTTCCTCCGCCTCGCCCGGTGGCGGCCCTGCGGGCCAGGGTCTCCTTCCTCCGGGACGCCGTGAGAGGATCCACGGTGGGATACGGGAGCACGTACGCGGCCCCCGAGGCCCAGCGGTGGGCAACGGTGGCCATCGGCTACGGCGATGGTCTTCCCCGGCTCCTGAGCAACCGGGGCCACGGCCTGGTCCGGGGCCGGCGGGCTCCCATCATCGGTCGGGTCTCCATGGACGTCACGGTCCTGGACGTTTCCCGGGTCCCCGGGGTTCAGGCCGGCGAGGTGGTGACCTTCTTCGGTCGGGACGGGGATGGGGAGATCCCCCTGGAGGAGGTGGCCGGGCACGCCCGGACCATCAACTATGAGGTGCTTACGGGGCTCACACGAAGGCTTCCCAGGATCTGGACGGACGATGGCGGGTATTGAACACGTTCTGGAGTTGGCTCGGGAGGTCCGGGACCGGGCCTACGCCCCCTATTCCCGCTTCCGGGTGGGGGCGGTTCTGGAAACGGCGGGGGGGGAGCTCTACGCGGGGTGCAACGTCGAGAATGCCTCCTTCGGGCTCACCCTCTGTGCGGAGCGGGCAGCTCTGGCTTCGGCGGTGGCGGCGGGAGAGAGGGAGTTCTCCCGACTGGTCCTGGTCACGGGGGGCGACGAGCCGATTCCTCCCTGCGGAGCATGCCGGGCGGTTCTGGCGGAGTTCTCGCCGGCTCTGGAGGTGGTGTCGGAAGCCGGCGGGAGGCGCCGGGAGTGGAGGCTGGATGAGCTCCTGCCTCTCCACTTTCGGCTGGAGCCGCCGGAAGACAGGAACGACGAGTAGGATGGGTGCGACGAAATAGGATGGGTGCGACGAGGCTCGTTTCTCATCGAGAGATCCCTTGAGCAGCGAATGGCGGCGCTTTTGAACAAGAAGCCGTTGAATACCATGTGGTGGGTCGGTCTGATTCCTCTGGGACTCCTGGTGCTGGGAGCCTGCCAGGAGGAGCTGCCCACCACCAACGAGGAAGACCTCTTCCCGGTGGAAGCGGTCACCGTGGAGGTACGGCTCCCCTTCCATGAGTTCGCCACGAAGCTGGAAGCCTGGGGCGGGTACGGGAACCCCTCCGAGCTTCCCATCGGCATCGTGGCCCGGGACTTCCACGGCACCCTGGACGTCAGGACCCTGGTGGGCCTGGCCAACTACCCCACCGTGGCGTCGGTGAGGGACACCACCGGTTCGGTGCGCCCGGACACGATCCTCACTTTCATCGGCGGGAGGGTCGTGGCCATCGTGGACACCACTTCCTCCGTTCACGAGGGGCAGGTGACCCTCTCCGTCGGGGCCGTGCAGCACGACTGGGATTTCCGCACCGCCACCTGGACCATGGCGGTGGACAGCGTGGGAGATGAACAGCCCTGGCCCGAGGAGGGGGCCGGGCCCGTGCTTCCCCTGGGCACCGGGGAGTGGGATGCGACGGAGGGGGACACCATCTCCATCGAGCTGGACTCCGCGGCTGTGGCGGTCTTCGAAGACACCCTGGCGGCCCACCGCGGACTCCGCCTGGATGCCGTCACCGGGGGCGTGCGCCTGGATCTCACATCCGTCCGCCTCCACCTGACCACCCGGCCCAGCATCAATCCCGATACCCTGGTGGAGCTGAGAGTCGGGGCCCGGAGCAGGACCTTCGTGTACCAGCCGGCCCTCGAAGAGCCGGGGGAGGACGTCCGGGTGGGGGGGGTGCCGGCCTGGCGATCCGTCATGCACCTGGAGATCCCGGAGACGGTGGACGGCCCCGTCAGCGTCTGCGAGGAGGTGGTCTGTCCCCTCCCCATTACGCCGGACGCCCTCATTTCGGCGTCCCTGGTCCTGACCACGAAGGCGCCCCCTGGGGCCTTTCAGCCCAGGGATACCCTCTATCTGGACGTCCGACCCGTTCTGGCCCCGGAGCGCATGCCCAAATCACCGCTGGGCGGCTCTCTTGCGGGATTGTTGGGCGTGCGCATGCCGCCGGAATATTTCGGCGAGGATGACGGGGTGGAGGTGAAGATTCCCATGGGGCAGTATATCGAAGCCCTCATCGAGGCGGATCCCGATGCCGATCTGCCCCGGTCCATCGCCCTCCTGTCCACCTTTGAGCCACTCTCCCTCTATTTCGCCTCTTTCCAGGGTCCCGAGTCGGAGGACGGTCCCGAGTTGAGGCTCATCCTCACCTACGGAGAGGGGTTGGGAATACGATGATTCGAGCCCTGTCGCTTTTCGTCGGACTCCTCGTCCTCCTTCCCCGGGGCGTGGACGCCCAATCCCTTCTGGGGACCCGGGGGCTGGGCCTCCCTCTGGAGCCTCTGGGCGGTCGGGCCCGGGCCCTGGGGAGCGTGGGGGTCGGGTTGTACGGATCCTCCCTCCTCCCCACGGACCCGGCGGGTTCGGCCCTCCTCTATCTTCCCTCCATCCAGGTGACGTTTCAGCCCCAGTGGGGGAGTGGGGATCTGAACGGTGAGAACCAGAGCACGCAGGGGACCCGTTTTCCTCTGCTGGGCATCTCCTATCCCATCGCTCAGGCCCGGGGTACGGTGAGCTTCACCATAAGCGGGTACCTGGACCAGCGCTGGCTCATCGAGCGGGGCGGACGGACCGATCTGGGAGGGGTGGATACCCCCTATACCGACACCTTCGAGTCCGACGGAGGGGTGTCCACCTTTCGCCTCGGATGGGCCCAGCGCATCAAGGAGACATTGGCTTTGGGGGTCAGTCTGGGGGCACACGCGGGATCGGTGACCCGGACCTTCACCCGGACCGTGGATTCGGTGGGCGTCGGGACCCAGGTCGTCCCCTATCGGCAGAAGGGGGATTGGCAGTACCGGGCGTATACAGGCTCCCTGGGGTTCCGGTGGGATCCGGCGGAGATCCTCCGCCTGGGCGGCACCGTCACCTGGTCCTCCGAGCTGGACGCGAACCCCTCGGGGGACAACGAAGCCGAGGGAACGACCTTCGACCTGCCCATGGAGGTTCGTCTGGGGGCCTCGGGGGTTCTGACCCCCCGACTGGCCGTGAACGTCGGCCTCTCCTATGCCGGTTGGGAGGCCGCCGGCCAGGGGCTGGAGGAGGGGAGCGTGGTGGGGTCGGTGTGGAGCTGGGGAGGGGGACTGGAATGGTCCGGCCCCTCCCTGGGAACCCGGAGCTTCCCCCTGAGGCTGGGTCTGAGGCGTTCCCAGTTTCCCTTCGCCTTTCAGGGAGACACGCCCACCGAAATGGTCGTTTCGGGGGGGGTGGGGTTGAACCTCACCCCGGCTGAATCCCTGGTTGTGGGAGGGGTCGAACTGGCCGTGGAGAGGGGCAGCCGGGAAACGAGCTCCCTCTCCGAGACCTTCTGGCGGGGGACCCTGACCGTCAAAGTGTCGAGCTGGTAGGAGCGGAGCTTTTGCGCGTCCTCTACAGGACCTTCGGTTGCAAGGCCAACCAGTACGACACGGAGCGGATGCGCGAGGAGCTGGAAGCCCGGGGTCTCGGAACCACCGAGATCTCCCGGGAGGCCGGCATCTGCGTGGTCAACACCTGCACCGTCACCAACCGGGCCGATGCCGATGCCAGGCGCTTCATCCGTCGCCTGAGGAGGGAGCAGCCCGAGGTCTCGGTGGTGGTTGTCGGCTGCTCTTCCGCCTTGAAGCCCCGTGCCTACCACGGGATGGACGGCGTCGTGGGCGTGGTGGAGGGTCACGATCCGGTCGAGGTGGCCCGGGCGGCGCTGGCTCCGCCCCTCGTCCAACTGGAGATGAAGCGGCTCCTGGACCGGATCCACACCGAGCCCGTCGGCGGCGAGCTCCTGACCCGGAGGGCGGGGGGAACCCGGGGTTGGCTCAAGATCCAGGATGGGTGTGACCGTCGCTGTTCCTTCTGCGCCACCCGCATGGCCCGGGGCCGGAGCCGTTCGAGGTCACCGGAGGACGTGGTGGACGAGGCTCGGCTCATGGCCGGGACCCATCCGGAGCTGGTCCTCACAGGGATCCACATCGGTCACTACGGACGAGACCTTGAGGACCCTCTCCCCCTCTCCCGACTGGTCGCCCTCCTCCTGGAGAAGGTGCCCGATGTGCGGTTCCGCCTGGGAAGCGTGGAAGCCACCGAGGTGGACGACCTCCTCCTGGACCTGCTGGAGTCAGCCGGCGGGGCCCTGGCCCCGCATCTCCACATGCCCATGCAGAGCGGATCCGATGCGGTTTTACGGACCATGCGCCGCTGGCATACCCGGGCCATGTACCGGGAGAGGGCCCTGGAGATCGTGGAGCGCTTCCCCGTCCTGGGGTTGGGGGCGGATATCATCACCGGTTTTCCCGGTGAATCGGAGGAGGACCACGCCCTGACCCGGTCTCTCGTGGAAGAGCTTCCCTTCACCTACCTCCACGTCTTCCCCTTCTCTCCCAGGGACGGGACACCGGCCGTGGACCTGCCCGGTCCCGTTCCGCAGAGGGTGGCGGGGGAGCGGAGCAAGGAGCTTCGGGAGCTGGGGATGGAGAAGGGACGGCGCTATCGTGAAGGGCGCGTGGGGGAGGGGGCCCGCGTGATCGTGGAGGGAGAGGGGACGTGGGCTCTTACCGGGGACTACCTGAGGGTGCGGGTGGAGGGAGAGGCTTCGGGACACGCGGGCCCCTTCGTGGCCCGACTCCGGGGAACGGGGGAGCATCTGTATATTGACTCGCCCCGGAACTGGGCACCCATTGCATGGGATCGGGGGTCCAAAGGCAAGAAGACGAACGCCGCAATCCCCCGAATATCGAGGTGATGCGTTGAAGAAGAAGGCCTACGTCGAGACCTACGGCTGCCAGATGAACATCAGCGACGGTGAGCTGATGGCCGGCATCCTTTCGTCCGGGAACTACCGGATGGTGGAGTCCCCGGCGGAGGCCGACGTGGTCCTGGTGAACACCTGCGCCATCCGGGAGCACGCCGAGGAGAGGGTCCTGGGCCGTGTAGCTCAGCTCAATGCCCTCAAGGAAAAGAACCCGTCCGTCATCCTCGGTGTCACGGGGTGCATGGCCCAACGGATGGGCGAAGATCTTCTGAGAAGGGCCCCCTACGTGGATCTGGTCATGGGTCCCGACGGGTACCGGGGACTTCCGGGAGCCCTGGAAGCTCTTGGACCGGACGGTGGGGCCCCGGGTGGCGGAGGGGGGGATGCGTATCCGGGGGGTGCTCCGGAGCTGGTCCGGCTTCGGGGACCCCGCAAGGAAGCCCGCCGGGGCCTCGCAGTCCTGAGCCTGGATCCGGCGGAGAACTACGAGGGGCTGGAGTTGAAGCGGACGTCCCGTGTTTCGGCCTGGATCCCCATCCAGCGCGGATGCAACCACCGCTGCACCTTCTGCATCGTTCCGCACGTCCGGGGGCCCGAGAAGAACCGGAAACCCCAAGCCGTGCTGAAGGAGGTCCGGGCGGTGGTGGATCAGGGCGTCACCGAGGTCACCCTCCTGGGACAGACCGTGAACTCGTACCGGTCCGGCGAGTGGGACTTCCCGGACCTCCTGCAAGCCGTGGCCCAAGTCCCGGGCATCCGCCGGGTCCGCTTCACGTCTCCGCATCCCAACGACGTGACCCCCGGGATGGTGGAGGTCATGGCCCGTGAGGAGGCGGTTTGCGAGCAGCTCCACCTCCCCCTCCAGGCCGGAAACGACCGCACCCTCAGGAGGATGCTGCGGCGCCACACGGTGGCCGACTTCGTGGAAAAGGTCCGGATGGTCAGGGAGGCCATCCCCGGCGTCGCCCTCTCCACCGACGTCATCGCGGGCTTTCCCGGGGAGACGGAGGCCGAGTTCCAGGATACCCTCTCCCTTCTGGAGGAGCTTCGTTTCGACGACGCTTTCACCTACCGGTATTCCCCGAGAGACGGTACTCCGGCCACCCGTTTCCCCGACGAGGACTTCGTTCCCGAAGAGGAGGGGAAGGAGAGGCTGGAGCGTCTGATCCGGCTGACCCGGGGGATCCAGGCGGAGATCAATCAGGGCGAGGTGGGGGGGATGGAGGAGGTGCTGGTGGAAAGGACGGGCAAGGAGGAGGGCTTCATGCTGGGACGGACCCGAAGGAACAAGGTCGCCGTCTTCCCCGGGGGCGACGAGATGGTGGGTCGCTATCTCCGGGTGGAGCTGACCCGGACGACTGGAGCGACCTTCGTGGGCCGGATCCCCGATGAGCCCGAAGCCCGGGCGGTGGCGTCATGAGCCGGGCCCTGGGTGTGCTGAGCGTGGTGATCGTGGTCCTCGCCGCCATGGCCTTTGCCGCCGCCAACGCGGGCCACCGGGTGACCCTGGATCTGGGCCTCTTCACCCTCTACCGGGTACCGGTGACCCTGGTGGCTTTCGGGGGACTCTTCACCGGAATGGTCCTGATGTTCGTGGCGGGCATCCATTCGGATCTCAAGGTTCGAAGGATCCTGCGGGAACGCCTGATGGAGGAGTCCCGCCAGGAGCAGGTCTGGATCGACAGGAACCAGCAGGACCTCTTCGCCCAGGACCGGGAAGACGATCCCGGGCCTTCACCGGAGACTCCCGGCCCCGCGGACGACGACCTCGCCTACCCCGCGGAAGACGATCCCATGAACCGGAGCGCGGAGCCATGACCCCTTGGTCCGGGTAGCCCGGGCGCCCCCGGTGGTGGGGTTGGCCCTGGCCTTCGGCGCCGGCTCCACCCTCCTCCATCTCGGCGTCTCCCTCCCCTGGACGCTCCTTCCGCTACCGCTCCTCCTCCTTCCCAATCGTTCATTGCGGCGCCCCGGCTTCTTTGCCGGTCCCACCCTTCCGGCCCTCTACTTCGCCTTTCTTGCCGGGGGGATCCTCACGCATCAGTGGCTGATCGGAACGGCCCGGGACTGCCGCCTCCACATTCCGGATGGGGCCGCGCTGGCCCTCCGGGGCGAGATCCGGGCTCCCATCGAGAGGGGAAGGGGTGAGCTCCGGGTCCTGGGCGAAGACCTGAAAGGTTGCCGGGGGCCCCTCCGGGTCATCGTTCCCGACGGGGTCGGGGGAGGGGAGGGCGGCCGGCTCGATTCGGTTTCCGGCGAGGGTCCCGTGGAGGTGGGGGTCGTGCTCCGGGTCTGGGGACGCTGGTGGCAAACGGGGGCAGGGGAGTCGGGAAATCCCAGCTATGCCGGCTACCTCCTGGTGGACTCCCTGCGGTCATTCGGGGACGGGAGGGGGGAGCCCCGACGCTCGGGCGCTCCCCGGGCTTCGGCTTCCCTCCAGTCCGGACTGGATCGTCTGGGAGCCGCTGTCCAGGAGCGCCTGGCAGTGCTTTTTCCGGAGACGGACGGCCTGGCCCGGGCCCTCATCTGGGCCCGGAAGGACGGCCTGGAGCCGGAGGTCCGGGACGCCTTCGCCCGGGCCGGGACGGCGCACCTTCTGGCCATCTCCGGCTTTCACGTGGGGGTGGTGGCCGGTCTTCTCCTCCTCCTGGCAGGGGCTGCGGGCCTGTCCCATCCCCTGCGGTATTCCCTGGCCAGCGGGGGGGTGTGGGTATACGTCGTGGCCATCGGCCTCCCCGACGCGGCGTCCCGGGCGGCCCTCATCCTGACCGTGCTCACCATGGGCCGCCTCCGGGGCCGGGCTGTGGTGTCCCTGGGTACCCTGGCCACGGCCTTCGTCCTCCTTCTCCTCTTCGATCCGGGCTCTCTCATGCGGCCGGGGTTCCAGCTCTCCTTTGCCGGGGCGGCAGGACTGGTCCTGGGCAGCCGGTCCGTAGCCGGCCGCCTCGGGTCTCTTGGAGGCCTGACCCTCTCCCATGGCCTCTCCTCTGCTCTGGCAGCGGGCGTGACAGCTACCGTGGCCACCTTGCCTTTCGTGGCCTGGCACTTCGGGCGGGTGTCCCTGGTGGGAATTCCCATGACCCTTGCGGCCACGCCCCTGGTCACCCCGGCCATCCCCGGCATCCTGGCGAGCCTCCTACTCTCCCTCGTCCACCCCGGACTGGGTCGGTTCCTGGCCATGGGTGTGGAAGCGGACCTCCTCCTTCTCCAGGGGATGGTGACCGGAGTAGCGGGCATGCCCTGGGCCTCGGTCTGGGTCTCACGCCCTTCGGTGACGGCGGGAATCCTGGGGGCCGGAGCCGGCATCATCCTGGCCGTGGTCCTTTCCCCACGCCGGGGGAGGCGGCTGGTTCCCGTGTGGACGTTTGCTGCCGCGCTGATCCTCACTCCTCTGGTGGTGGGGCTGGGTCATCGGGGGACGTTGGAGCTCGTGGCTCTGGACGTGGGGCAGGGGGACGCCCTTCTTCTCCGCTCGCCCCGGGGACGGTGGATCATCGTGGACGCGGGCCCCCGGACCGAGCGTTTCGACGCCGGAGGACGGGTCGTGCTCCCCTACCTCAGGCGTCGGGGCGTGCCGGAGCTGGAGCTCATGCTCCTCACCCATCCCGACATGGATCATGTGGGGGGGGCACCCGCCATCCTCAGGAGCTTTTCCGTGGGCCGTGTGCTGGATCCCGGCCTGCCGGCGGGAAAGGAGGTCTTCCTGGACGCACTGGATGCCGCCGCCCTGGCAGGGGTTCCCTGGACGACGGTGGGGGTCGGCGACTCCCTGAACCTGGACGGGGTGGCCCTCCGGGTCCTGGCGCCGACGGCACGGGGCCTGGAGGCGGGAGCCGAAGACGCCAACGCCGCCTCCCTGGTCATGGAGCTCCGGTACGGGTCCTTTTCAGCCCTCCTCACCGGAGATGCTCCGGTAGCCGTAGAGGATGAGATCCTGAACCACCTCCTGTCCGGGGACGTGACCCTCCTCAAGATCGGGCATCACGGAAGCTCCACCTCCACAGGCCTCCGTCTTCTGCAGGGGATCCGTCCCCGCATCGCCGTCATCTCCGTGGGCCGACGAAACCGTTTCGGCCATCCCCACCCCACCGTCCTCCACCGTCTGGATCGTGCCGGGGTGAGGGTACTCCGTACCGACGAGCTCGGTACCGTCTCCGTAAAAGCGCGGAAGGACGGGACCTACAGGGTTCGAGGTCCATTGACGGGGAATTGACGCCTGTTACCGTCCTTGTACGCCGGCTCCCGAGCCCGGTTGCCTCTTTGCCCCGGGAAGGTTAATTGATCGTTGAAGGCTGGGACCTTCGACGGCCCCCGTGACCCGCAGCCAGGAGGGTAGGAATGGCCGAGAGTGCTGTCGTGACCATCGATCGGCACATCATGGAGGAGGAGCGGAAGTTCCCCGAGGCCACGGGCCGCCTCTCCAACATCCTCACCGACCTGGCCCTGGCCGCCAAGCTCATCCAGCGGGAGGTGGCCAAGGCGGGGCTGGTGGACATCCTGGGCAAGGCCGGGAAGGAAAACGTCCAGGGCGAGGAGGTGGAGAAGCTGGACCTGTTCGCCCAGGACGTGATCTACAACGCCATGGATCATGGCGGGAATCTCTGCTGCATGGTCTCCGAGGAGGTGGAGGACGTCATTCCCATCCCGGAGGAGTTCCCCATGGGGGACTACGTCCTGGTCTTCGACCCCCTGGACGGATCCTCGAACATCGACGTGAACGTCTCCATCGGGACCATCTTCAGCATCTACAGGAAGAAATCCCCGGGCCAGGCCGGCCTGCCCTCGGACTGCCTGCAGCCGGGCAGGGACCAGGTGGCCGGCGGATACGTCCTCTACGGCTCCTCCACCATGCTGGTCTACACCGTGGGGAACGGGGTTCACGGCTTCACCCTGGATCCCTCCATCGGGGAGTTTCTCCTCAGCCACCGGAACATCACCCTCCCGGATCCCCCCCAGCGGTACTACTCGGTGAACGAGGCCTACTTTCAGCGCTGGTCCCGGGGCCAGCAACAGATGGTGGCCTGCCTGAAGGGGATGGGAGACGAGGAAATGCCCCCCTTCCGGTCCCGCTACATCGGATCGCTGGTGGCGGACTTCCACCGGACCCTCTTCAAGGGGGGCATCTTCATGTACCCCCGGGACAGGGCCAGCCCCCGGGGCAAGCTCAGGCTGCTGTACGAGGCCGCGCCCCTGGCCTTCGTCTGTGAAGAGGCGGGGGGCAGGGCCTCGGACGGCGAGCGGGACATCCTGGAGATCGTGCCCTCCGAGCTCCACCAGCGAACCCCTCTGTACCTGGGATCGTCGGAGCTCGTGGACATGGCCGAGGAGTTCCTCCTCAAGGACCCGGAACTGCCCGGCTGAAGCGGGTTTTCCGGGTGGCCCCCGGACGGGTCTCAGATTTCTGAGGGACGGTCAGAAATCTGTGAGGGATCCGCGGTCCTCCGAGATGCGTAAGTCCTTGTTTTTCAGCGGCTTACGCATTCCGCTTTTCTGGCATCGTCCTTGCTCTCCAGTAATCCCGGTAAATCCCGCGCCCCTCGGGGCCTCCGGCAGGTGCCGGAGACGGTGGTTCGAAGCTCGAGAGAGGTCGGCAGCCGGCGGGCACTTTCAACCTCCAGAAATGGACGGGACGAAACCATGAAGCACCTCAGGTATCTCCTCATGGCAGCGTTGGTGGCAATGCCGCTGACCGCCTGTGACGAGGACGACGATACCGTCACCCCCACTGAGACGACGATCGTCGGTACCGTTTCCGGTACCGTCTCGGCGGAAGGCACCGGGCTCTCCGGCGTCTCCGTGACTCTCGTGGGCGCTGCCACGCAGTCGGCCTCCACCGGTTCCGGTGGGACCTTCACGTTCAGCAACGTGGAAGCGGGTAGCTACGGTGTCAGCATCGACGCCTCGAATCACCCGGACGTCTCCTTTTCCCAGACCTCGAAGTCCACATCCATCACCACAGACGGCCAGACCGCCGTGGTGGACTTCGCGGGCAGCTACATTCGCACGGCCTCGATCCAGGGGCTGGTGGTAGCCGGGGAGAAGGGTGTGGTCGGCGTGACCGCGACGCTCACCGGTGGTCCGGACTCCGTCAACAAGACGGCCCAGAGCAACACCGGTGGTGAGTTCACCTTCACGGGTCTCCGTGCTGGTGACTACACCGTGGTCATCTCCAACCTGCCCTCGGACGTCTCCTTCGCGACGACCTCCAACAGCGTCACGATCTCCACCGTCGGTGAGACCGTGACCACCGCCTTCTCCGGCGATCAGCTCGAGCCCGCCACCATCAGCGGTGTGGTTCTGGCTGACGGGAACCCCCTCGGCCAGGTCACAGTGACCCTGACCATGGGCAGCACCACCGTCGACACCAAGCTGACGAACGCCTCCGGTGAGTACATGTTCGGCAAGCTGGATCCGGGCACCTACACGGTGGCCATCTCCGGCTACGATCAGAACCGGTACGACTTCTCCACCACCAGCTACACGGCCACCGTGGACTACGGTGACGAGGCCGTCCACAACTTCGGTGGTGCGGGCAACACGGCTTCGGTAGCCATCGAGCGGATCACGCTCCCCAACGGGAACGCCGCCAACCGGAACGCCGTCGCCGGCATGGTCGTGGTGCAGGTGGGCGTCGATCAGGGCTCCGAGGACGTGACGAACGTCACCACGACCCTGAACGGCATCCAGTTCGGTGAGCAGGACTTCACCCGGAACGTTGCCGGTCCCGAGCTCGGGGACGACGAAGAGTTCGAGGTCGACTTCCCCGTGAACACCGCCCAGACCCTGTCCGCGCCGCCCTTCACGCCCACCTGGTTCAACGGTGTGAACACCATCGTCGCCACGGTCACCACGGCCGACGGTGATGTGGTCACGTCCAGCGAGGACATCACCCTGGTGAACGTGGACCTTCTGGCTCTGGACATCAGCGCCGCCAACCCCGGAAACGGGGACGTGGACACCCTCATCGATCCGGTGACGGGCCTGCGTTGGCTGAGCGGTAGCCTGACCTTCAACCTGTATCCCATCATCTACAGCAGCCCCTTCGATCCCAACGATCCTCCCATCGCCCGGGCGAACATCATGTTCGACGCGTTCTGCTCGTCCGAGACGCTGGTGCAGGGCGACACCCGCCCGACGGTGGGTGCGGCTGCGACCCAGATGACCTACACCATGCCCTGGACGACGGCTGCCGGCCCGCAGGCCGACGGGTCCTTCACCTGGACCATGTCCGACGCGGTGAACTGCCGTACCTCCACCATGGGTGCCGACGACCTGATCACCGGCTGGATGGGTGCCCAGGACTTCACCATCAACACCGTCACCCAGCACGGTCAGCCGGGACCCGGCGCCTTCTGCCCCAACATCAGCACCACGTGTGTTGGCACGGGCGGCACGGTGGCCGCGAACCCGCTCCTCTTCTACTTCAACGACGAGCTCCAGTCCGGAACCGGCGCCATCAACAACTTCCTGCGTGTCGACAACCAGGAGCCCTACGCCGGGACCATCGACCTGGATCCGCACCCGCTGTGGACCAACTTCGCAGCCACCATCACGGCGAACTACGCGGCATGGATTGACGCCAACGGCATCGACCTCCTCCGGGGCGGAAACAACGCCAACGGTCTGAGGGACGGCTGGCTCAATCACGCCTACGCCTTCGACACCGGAATGTGGGGACGGACCGCCGGAACCGGCTTCTACACCACGGCGACGGCCACCGACGCCCCGAACACCTATCCGGCTAACACCCTCTTCTCCGCCGGTTATCCCACAGCGGCGAACACGCCTGTTGGCGCCAACGTCGTGGTTCCTGGTGCCGCCCTCATGGGGATCGGCATGCACGCCACGACGCCGCTGCAGGGCTACTACGCCATGTACACCAACGGCGCAACCACCTCGGCGGCCTCCACCCTCACGGGCATCGGGACCGCACGTCAGCGGCTGGTGAGCGCCACGACCACGGCGGACTGCTCCGGCACCACCGGGCCCTGCCAGGTCGCCACGGGTGCGGATCTGTACCCCGAGCCCTGCCTCGGCTGCGCCCCGCTGACGCCTCCGAACGACAACCAGTGGAACGACAACTCGGTTGCGGCCATCGCCGTGGACCAGTTCTTCAACGCGGGCTACACCAACGTCATGGAGGTCGGTGTTGACGGTCAGGCTCCCATCTTCGGGACCATCACCTGGCCCACCACCGCCGGTACGGTCTACAACACCTACGGCACCGTGGATTCCTACGGCGACCTGAAGACCGCCGGTGTCTTCACTGCGAACACCACCGACTCCGGTCAGGGCTTCTCCGGCGTTGCCGGTGTGGACATGCTCGACGTGGAGAACGGTTGCGCCGCCGGCCAGATGGCCTGCGCCACGGCCATCAACACCCGGACGGGTGTCCAGCTCCAGGCCCTGCCTGGCGCTCCGGCCACCGCCACGCTCCTCTGGACGTGGGACGCCATCGGTGGAACCACCTTCTTCAGTGGTCTGGCAGGCATCGGCGCCTATGACGCCACCCTCGCCACCTACCTGGCGAACGACGGGTATCGTCAGCAGCTCATCACCACCTGGGACCGGGCTGCCAACTCGGCCGTGCCGACCCAGGCCGACGACGCCGCTCCCACGGTTTCCGGTATGACCACGGAGCACATCGCCGACAAGGCCATTCCGGTCTTTGGTAACGTCACCATGCCGGGTGATCCGCTCTTCGTGAACGGCACCGGCTACACCTTCATGGGCCAGGTCAACGACGGGAACATCAACCCCGTCGATCTGGACTTCGTGGACTTCGGATTCGACTTCAACGGAATCACCACGGTCCAGACCTACATCGACCCGGTGGTCGGCACGCCCCAGCGTCCGAACCCGGACATCAACACCTGGCAGTTCCGTGCCCGTTCGCTGCAGCTTCCCCTGAGGAACGTGGACATGACGGACTTCGGTTCCCAGTCCATCATCCTCCAGGACAACAGCCTCAGCCAGAACGTGGCCTTCCTGGGCTGTGTGGTCCGGTTCGACGAAGTCGGCCTGGCCACCCTGACCACTCACCCGGCCCTGGCCGGTCTGGAGCCCGTCGTGCACAGGCCGCGCGGACCGCGGTGGAGGGTTTGGGACCATGCCATGGGTGACGTCCTCATCGACGGCGCCGCGGGACCGAACATCTACCCGCTGGTGAACACCCAGTTCAACACCTTCGTACTCACGAGCCTCCCGGCCTGCACGCTGACGCCCGCCCAGATGGCGGCGTTGGTGACGCCGGCCTTCAACTCCGCCGGTTCCTGGGCATTCGGAATCGGTGCGGACACGGGTGGTACGTCCCTCGAGCTGGCCGTCTACGGCCCGTCCGGGACCTTCGTACCGTCCTTCACCGACCTCACGGCCGTCGATCTCTACTACATCGACGTCTCCGGCCGGGCCCGTCTGCTTGACGCATCGGGCACCAACTGGAGTGGGCCTGTGGTCAGCGACACGGGTGCCGGCCCCCTGGCCCGGGCGTACGTCTGGACCTACACGGGTGCTGCTCCCACGGACATCGACGCGACCCAGCAGTCCGGCGGTTACTTCTTCGTGTGGCGCTTCAGCGGCGCGAATGCCGGTATGGGCATGATCTGGGACGTCAACTCCAACTAACCCCTCGAACCCTGGAGGCCGGGCAACCGGCCTCCAGGCGAAATACGGAGCCCCCGTCCGGCGTCAGCCGGGCGGGGGTTTCTGCTTGAGGGTCGCTGAACACCGGGCACGAGCCCCCGGGGGCAGTGCACCGAAAGAGGGGGAGGGGCGCTGGGGTGTCGCGATGGGCGGGAACTGAGCTGGGGGTGAAGTGGCCGACGGGAATCGCCGTCCCGGCGTCCCGTCAGCTCCCGAGCGCCGCCAACTCAGCCCCTACCTCCCTCAGGAGGCTCTCTCTGGCCTTCCCGGGAAGGAACGCCGCCCGAAAGCCCATGAGGGAGACCCGTGCGAGCTCGTCCGGGCTGAAGCCGAGCTCTTCCTGCGCGAGCTCGTATTCCCGGCTGAGGGTGGTGCCCGAGATGAGGCGGCTGTCGGTGTTCAGCGTCACCTCCAGCCCGGCGTCGAAGTAGTGGCGCAGGGGATGGCGGGCCACGGAAGGCACGACCCGGGTCTGTGCGTTGGAGGTCAGGCATACCTCCAGGGGGATCCGGTGGTCCCGGACGAAGGCTTCCAGCTCCGGGTCCTCACGGAGGCGGGTTCCGTGGCCCAGGCGTCGGGCATGACACGCCTGCAGGGCCTCCCGGATGGACTCGGGGCCGGCGCCCTCACCGGCGTGCACGGTAGCCGGGAGATTTTCCTCTGCGGCGAGCTGGAAGGCCTCTCGGTGAT
>CAYXGM010000064.1:0-22325 GCA_964464555.1 uncultured Gemmatimonadaceae bacterium
GGGATTTTAAGTCCCCTGCGTTTACCCGTTTCGCCACCCCGGCGTCGAAGTGCCTGAAGCATCTTCGCTCCAAATCAACGTCCTTTCCACCTCCTGAGCAAGGAGAAAGAAGCACCGGCGCCCCTCGCGGCGTCTCCCTCCCGGCCCTAGACTCTTCCCGTAGCACCGGTCCGGAATGCCCCGGCCCTCCCTTCCCCATCCATCCATGGAGACACGCCGATCGCCGAAGAAGCGAAGGGCGAGCTGAAAGAAACGCAGGCCGGGCGGGAACCGGACACCACCACCGAGCCCCCCGATCCCCTACAGGATCCGGAGCTGAGGTACGTGAACCGGGAGATCACCTGGCTCTCCTTCAACGGCCGGGTCCTCCAGGAGGCCATGGACCCCCGGCTGCCCGTCTTGGACCGCCTTCAGTTCCTGGCCATCTTCTCCTCCAACCTGGATGAATTCTTCCGCGTGCGGGTGGCGGCCCTTCGAAGCCTCCTCCGTCTGAAGAAGAAGAAGCTGAAAAAGCTGGATTTCCGGCCCAGCCGGCTCCTCCGGGACATCCACTTCATCGTCACCAGCCAACAGGAGACCTTCGGCAGCATCTTCCGGGGCGAGATCCTCCCCGAGCTGGAGGCCAACGGCATCTTCCTCCTCAACAACCGAAACGTGGCCCCGGACCAGGCCCGCTACCTCCGGGAGGTCTTCCGAAACCGGATTCGTCACCACCTGGATCCCAGAGTGCTGGAAGAGGAGGCCGAGGCGCCCTTTCTGGAGGAGGGGGGAAACTACCTGGTGGTGGAGCTCTGGCCCGGCCCCGAGTTGAGCATCGCGTCGGAGCGCCCCTCCTACGGGCTCCTGGAGATCCCGTCCGCCGTGTCCCGCTTCCTGGTTGTGCCCGGGGAAGCCCACAACGTCATCTTCGTGGACGACCTGATCCGCCTCTCCCTGGGCGAGCTCTTTCCCCGGTACGAGATCGGGTCGGCCTTCGCCGTGAAGCTTTCCCGGGACGCCGAGCTCTATCTGGAGGACGAGTTCGAGGGAACCCTGGTGCAACGGATCAAGAAGAGCCTGAAGAAGCGGGAGACGGGCCTCCCCAGCCGGTTCCTCTACGATCTCCAGGCTCCCTACGCCCTGGTCTCCTTCATGAAGACCCACCTGGGCCTGGAGGACGAGGATCTGGTGCCCGGGGGACGGTATCACAACCTCCAGGCACTCTTCGACTTCCCCAAGCCCCGAAACACGGAGGGTCTCCTCCGGCCTCCCCTGGATCCCCTTTCCCACCCCACCCTCCACGATGCCCCGTCCATGCTGGACGCCGTGGCAAAGAAAGACCGCATCCTCCACTTCCCGTATCAGTCCTACGACTACGTGCTTCGCTTCCTGGAGGAAGCCGCCGAGGACGAGGCGGTGGACGAGATGGCCATCACCCTCTACCGGGTCGCCGAAGACTCCCGGGTGGTGAAGACCCTCATCCGGGCCGCCCGCCGGGGGAAAAACGTAACGGCGTTCGTGGAGGTGAAGGCCCGTTTCGACGAGGCCCGGAATCTGGAATGGGCCCGGGAGATGGAGGAAGCCGGGGTCCGGACCCTCTACAGCATGCCCGATATCAAGGTCCACGCCAAGCTGGTTCTGGTGAAGCGGAAGGAGGGAGGGGGTCAGGTCGGCTACGCCTACCTGGGAACGGGCAACTTCAACGAGAAGACGGCCCGCGTCTACGCCGATCACGGTCTCCTCACCGCCGATCCCAGGCTCACCCGGGACGTGGAGGAGGTTTTCCGGTACCTCCGGGACGAGGTGGAGGAGCCCCGGTTCCAGGAGCTCCTGGTGGCCCCCTTCCACCTCAGGGAGGGGTCCGCCGGGCTCGTGCGCCGGGAGATGGAGAACGCCGCCCGGGGGATCCCCTCAGGGATGGTCCTGAAGATGAACAGCCTCGAGGACATCGGGATGATCGATCTCCTCTACGAGGCCAACGAGGCCGGCGTCCACACGAACCTCGTCGTCCGGGGCATCTGTCGCATGCGTCCCGGACTAACGGGTCTTTCCGAAGGCATCCGGGCCCGCAGCATCGTGGACCGCTTCCTGGAGCACGCACGTGTTTTCCGTTTCGTCAACGGGGGCGATGCCGAGCTCTACCTCTCTTCCGCCGACTGGATGAAGCGGAACCTGGATCGACGCATCGAGGTGGCCTTTCCCGTCTACGATCCCGACGCCAGGGAGGAGATGGAGCACCTTCTGCACCTCCAGCTCGCGGACAACACCAAGGCCAGAGTCCTGGGCGCCGAGCAGGAGAACCACTACGTGGGCCGCCGTGCGGGAGAACCCAGGGTGGAAGCCCAACTCGGCTTCTATGAATGGCTGGAGGGGCGCCTTGAATCCTGAACGGTTTCAGAGGATCCAGACCGTCCTTGATCGACGCCAGCCCGACCTTACCGTCCTCATGGAGCGGGTAAACAAGAGCCACAACTTCTCCGCCATCCTCAGGAACTGCGACGCCGTGGGCATTCTTCGGGCCCATGTGGTTCTCCCGGAAAAGGGACTGGACCTCCACCACCACACCTCTGCGGGCACCTCCAAGTGGGTGCAGGTCAGGGTGCATGACGGGGTAGCCGAGGCCTCCTCCCGACTCCGGGACGAGGGATTCCGGATCCTGGCGGCCCACCCGGCCCCGGAGGCCCGGGACTACAGGGCCCTGGACCTGACCCGACCCGTGGCCCTCATGGTGGGCGCCGAGCTGGACGGGCTCTCCGACCAGGGGCTGGAGCAGGCCGACGATCTCGTGGCCATTCCCATGGCCGGGATGGTCCGTTCTCTGAACGTCTCCGTGGCCACGGCCCTCCTCCTCTTCGAAGCCTACCGTCAGCGGGAGGAAGCGGGGATGTACGAGAGTTGCCGCCTGCCTGCCGGAGAGAGGAAAACTCTCCTCTTCGAGTGGGCCTATCCGGAGCTGGCCGAGATCTATCGGGCCCGGGGCGAGCCCTACCCGGAGCTGTCGCCCACCGGCGAGATCCTGAGCTGACCATCCGCCCCTCCCCTTCTCAGGATCCCCACTGAAACGCCTCCCTCCACCCTCCTGAGCGTTTTCTGTTCAGGTAAAACCTTGACAAAAGCTGCTTATTCGTCTATTATTCTAAAATGAACGGTTGGATCGCTGACATTCAGTAAGAGTGTTTCTGAATTCGTTTCCAGGAGGACCAATGATCGATTCTTCGGGCAGCATGCTTCTCACCACGTCGGTGGTGGCAGATCTCCTGGACATCCATCCGTCCACCGTGAAGCGGTGGTCCGAGGATGGCGTCATCCCCACCGAGCGGACGGAGGGCGGGCACCGCCGCTTCTACCTCCAGAAGGTGCTGGCAGCGGGACGGACCAAGGGGATCAGGACCTTCCTCGATCCTTTCCACCCCTGGGAGGCCAACGTGTGGCGGGCCGTGTCCCAGGCCTCGGAATCCGGGAGCTTCCGCCGCTTCCATTCTCTGGCCATGGGTTGGCTCCGACAGGGGGAGACGGACCTCCTCGCACGATTGATCCACACCCTGGGCGACCGCCCGGAGATCCCCTTCCCCGGCTTTCTGGATGAGGGCATCCGTGGCTTCATGGCCCAGGTGGGGAGGGAATGGGAAGGGGGCCGACTTCAGGTGGGGGAGGAGCACATGGCCACTCAGTTGGTGCTGGAGGCCCTCATTCGGCTCAGGAGCGGCTGGGATGCGGCGATTCGGCCACCGGAGGTTAACCCAGGACCCACCCGCCCGGTTGCAGTGGTCGGCGCCATGGAAGGGGACACTCACGAGCTGGGAGCCATGGCGGTTCGGGTCCTTCTGGAACGGGAGGGCTGGAAGGTCTACTACCTGGGGGCCGACGTCCCCATGGAGGAGCTGGCAGCCGTCCAGGAAGGCCAATCGGCCTCCCTGGTCTGCGTGTCGTTTTCCCCCAGGAACACCCTGCCGGACGTGCAGCGGGCCGTCCGGATCCTGAGCGAGTTCTACCGCCCCCGTCAGCCCTACGCCCTGGCCCTGGGCGGGAGCCTGGGGGACCTACCCGATCCGGTGGATCTTCCCCGGGGCCCCTTCGAGGGTCTGTCGGTTTCCGGATCCGCGGCCGAGTTCCGGGACTGGGTTCGAACCCTCCCCCAGACACCCGGCTCCGACGACCTCGAATCCGGGAGGGCAGCCTGATGCATCGGCACGCCAAGACCCTGCTGAGGGAAGCGAAGGCTCCCTGGAGGAGGGGCCTCCTACCCTTCCACCCGTCCGAGCTGGTGCCTGAGGGACTCTTCCAGCGACAGCCAGAGGAACTCGTAGCCCGTTTCCTCTGCCTTTTTCGGCACGACCCGGGCCCCCTTCAGGAGTAGCTCGGTCCCGAGTTGCCCCAGCGCCGCTTTCACGGCAAGAGAGGGAACCGGGAGGAGGGTGGGGCGGCCCAGGACCCGCCCCAGAGCGTCGGTGAAAGCACTGTTGGGCACCGGGTGGGGGGCCGTGGCGTTCAGCGGCCCCGAGACACCGGGCCGGGTGAGGGCGTGGTGGATGAGGCCCACCTCGTCGTCCAGGTCGATCCAGCTCATGTACTGCCGCCCGGAACCGATCCTTCCTCCCAGGCCGGCCTTGAAGGGGGTGAGCATCTTCCCCAGGCCGGGTCCCTGTGGGGTGAGGACGAATCCCGTTCGGAGGTTGACCACGCGGATCCCGACCTTCAGGGCCCGGGCGGTGGCCCCCTCCCATTCCTTGCAGACCCCGGCCAGGAACCCCTTCCCTCCACGGCTCTCCTCCGTGAGGACGTCCCGGCCCCGGTCTCCGTAGAACCCCACGGCTGAACCGGAAACCAGGACCCGGGGCGGCCGGCCCATGGCGGCCAACGTTCCGGCCAGAAGGGAGGTCCCTTCCACCCGGGACCGAAGGATCTTCTCCTTCTTCTTCTCGGTCCAGCGAAGGGCAGAAAGGGGCTCCCCCGCCAAATGAACCACTCCGTCCACCCCCTCCAGATCCGGGGCCTTGAGATGCCCCTCCGCGGGGTCCCAGTGAATGGCTTCCCCCACGGCCTCGCCCCGGCTTCGGACCAGGGGGCGGACGAAGTGGCCGCCGGTGCGGAGAAAATGCGTCAGGGACGAGCCGATGAGGCCCGAGCTGCCTGTGACGGCCACGGTCAGCGGAGGCCCGTCATACCGGCTGTGGAGCGTCAGATCGTTCCTGAGACGGGTGTGTCTGAATCGGAAGAGGCGTTCCAGCTCCCTGGTGATGAACGATTCGGTCAACCCTCCCCCGAAGCCACCGAGAGGGGGTTCCCATTCCACGTCGTCCTCCAGGATGGAGCCCCCGTCCTCCCCGGGAAGGAAGCGATGGTGGTGCACCCAGGCACCGAAGGGTCCGGAGATCTGCTCGTCCCGAAAGAGCCCTCCCTCCTCGTACGCCGTGTGCTCCAGCTCCCACTTGATCTCGGCGGGGCCCCGACGGATGCCCAGGAGGACCCGGCCTCCATCGTCCATGCCTCCCTCCCGTTCCAGTACCCGTACCTCCTCCCAGGGGGGTGAGAGGCGCTCGAAGGCTCCGGGGCGGGTGTGCCAGGCAAAGACATCCTGCCGGGAGAACGGAAGATGGACCCTGCGGCTGAAACGGGGCATCGGTCACCTCATCCTGATTATCAGGAAAACTGCTCCAGATATCTGTCCATCTTGATCTTGCGCCGTGTGGACTTCGACGTCATGGAGCGGACCTTTCCGAAAATCTCACGCTCGGGCCATCCCCGATCGTAGCGGCCCAGGCACCAGAAGATTCCCGAGTAGGAGTTGGGGTCCCGCCCGTCCACGGCGTAGCGGTCGTTGAGCTCGATCATCACGTCCAGCGCCTCCCGGGCCGAGGGGGTCCACTCCAGGATCTTCTTTCCCCAGAGCATCCGCAGGTAGTTGTGGATCACCCCTTCCCTCGAGAGTTGATTCTGGGCGGCGTTCCAGAGCTCGTCGTGTGTCCGGGCCTCCCGTAGCTCCTCCAGTTCGTACAGGTAGGGACGCTCGTCGGCCTCGTGCTCCTCCAGCGTCTCACGGGCCCACTTCGGGAGGGATTCGTACTCCTTCAGGTCGTCTTCCCTCCAGGACATGTTGAACCCCAGCTCCCGCCAGGTCACGAGTTGATCCAGGAAGGCCTCGGCCCCATCCCCCATCCCCCACCACCCTTCCCGGGCCCCGGTGGCGTCGTCGGAGAGGCGGAGGGGGGTCCCCCCCTCCGCATCCATGACCGCCGAGACGATCTCGTGCGTCGAGATGGCTCCGAAGTGCAGAAATGGAGAGAGGCCGCTGGTGGCCCCGGCATCGGGATGTCTGGCGTCCTCGGCGTAGCGGGAAAGCCCCTCCCGGAGAAAGGCCTCCAGGGCCCCACGGGCCTCCCGGGTCGTGCCGGACAGGGGCACCGGGGGGACGGACGCATCCAGGGCCAGTTCGTTCAGGGCCCCGGCATCGGCCTTCAGGAGGGGTTCGGGAGCCGGCCGCCACCGCTTCAGGAACTCCCCGGAAAGCAGGCCCTCCAGGGTCGATTCTCCCGACGAACCCGGGCCGGGAAGAGCCTCTTTCAACGGCTCGGGATCCGGTCTTTCGGGAAGGTGCTCCGGGAGGCCGGCCTGAAGGAACCGGCGGAAGTGGTAGGCCGACTTGAAGGTCTGATCCGCCGCCCTCAGGGGAAGCAGCCCGTTGGAATCCACCAGGTCCAGCCGGATGTCCAGATCGGAGCCCACGGTCCGGGTCCGCCGGGGTAGAAAAAAGGAAGGGAAATCATCCGTGACCACGCAGCAGGCGTCTGCGGCCAGCGCCTGGAGGAGGACATCCCCTTCCCCGGGCTCGGACTCCACGAAGGGGTAATGGACGGCATCCTCTCCGGCCAGGGCCCGGGCCCGTTCGCCGACGCCCTGGAGGAGGAAGGTGTGAAGGCGATGGCTCGCGTAGGGATAATCCACCTTGACGATTTCCAGGATCATCAGGGGCTTCCGCATCTCCCTGGCCAGATCGGCAGCGTGCTGAAGGCTGAAGTTCCAGCCCAGGCGCCGAAAGGCCGTCATCCAGTAGAGGATGTAGCTCCCTTCGGAATTCAGGGCCCCGGAGTTTCCCCGGCGAATGCGGAGATCGGGTACGGTGGTCATGGTTCAGTCTACCCGGAAAGTCCGGCGCCGTTTCTCGCCGCCACTCCTCGGGGGCTCCGGAACCGCGGGTCGTCCTTCATCACCCCACCAGCCACCAAGCGGTAATGGAAGGGGCGAGCTGGACCCAGAAGTTGTCCGTCCCGTGCCCGCTGAGCCCCTCGGCCAGGGCGCCCACCATCCCCACCACCAACCCCACCCCCAGGGCCGGGAGGATGGATACCCCCAGGAGGAGCAGGCCCGGAATAGCGGCCAGGACGCCGACGAAGAGGACGGCGGCCGAACCTTCCATGGTCCGGGCATGCCTTCGGCGGCCCACGGAGAAGGGCGGGGTGAAACGGCGCTGTCCCCATCGCCTCCCTATGATTTCTCCGGCGGCGTCCCCCCATCCGCAAACCAGGTACCCCACTACCGCGAAGGCTCCTACCAGGAAGACACTCATCAACCCGCCGAAGGCCGTGGAAAGGAGAGGCAGGACGATGAGGCGGCTCCCGTCCTCACCGTCCTCCTCCCGGACCAGGATCCCGTAAAGAACCGAACCCGGCCCCCTGAGCAGGCTCAGGACGACCAGAGCCGAGATCACCGAGCCATAGAGCACTACGCCCCAGAAATCCAGGAGGAGCTGGGCCGGCACGGCCCCCGTGAAGATCCCCGCGTGGAAGGCCTTTCGCCGGAGTCCTGACGGGAGGTATGCACCCGATCCCAACCGGCCCAGGATCCCCGTCAGGAGCAGCCCGTAGCCGAGGGAAGCCACGGCCAGAAGGAGGTAGCCCGAAATCAAGCCTGGCCGCCGGGACTGCCCGGGGGCACCTCGTCGGCAAGGGGGAAGAAGCAGCTCAAGATCCTCTTCAGGTTCTCTTCGAAACCCTCTCCCTTCGCCACTATGCCCGACGCCTGTGCCTGGAGCCGGCCCCGTTCCTCCCGGGTCAACTCTTTGCCCGTGCAAATGATCACCGGCATCCCAACCCGGCCGGGATCCTCCCTCAGGCGTTTCAGGAAGGTCATCCCGTCCATGACGGGCATGATGAGATCCAGGAGGATCACATCGGGATCGGCATCGGCCAGCAGGCTCTCCGCTTCCTGGCCGTTTTCGGCCGTCATCACCCGCAAGCCGGCTTCTTCCAGGTAGGCCCGTATCACCGTCTGGGTGTCCCGATCATCCTCCACCACCAGGACGGTCCGGTCCCGGCTCTGGTCCAGGTTCCGCCGGAGCGTCCTGAGGAGGGCGTCCTTCTCCACCGGTTTGGTGATGAGATCCACGGCCCCCAGCAGGTTGGCCTGCTCTCCCTCGCCGGCGAGCATGCTCACGATGACCACCGGGATCTCCCTCAGCTCCGGGTCATCCTTCAGCTCCTTGAGGGCTTCCCAACCCGTGACACCCGGCATCATGAGGTCCAGGGTGATGAGATCCGGTTTCTTTGCCCGGGCCTTCTGGAGCCCGTCGTTGGCGGAATTGGCCGTCATGATCCGGCACCCCAGATCCTCCAGAAAATGGACCATGAGGACCCTGGAGTCCGGGTCGTCGTCGATGACCAGAACCAGGCGGTCTTCGGCTGAATCCTCCTTCGCCTCCTTCTCCTTTCGTGGCTCCTCCCTGACCTCACGGGCCCGGGGACGGGAGCTCTCGATGGGCTTCAGAGCCTCGGCGATGAACTCGTCCTTCGCCCTCCGCTCGGCCTGGGAAGCATCGCTGAGAATCACGGTGAAGGCCGAGCCCTTCCCCACCTCGCTCTCCACCTTCATGTCGAACCCCATGAGCTGACAGAGGGACCTGGAGATGGTCAGGCCCAGGCCGGTTCCGCCGTACTTGCGGCTGGTGGTTCCGTCGGCCTGCTGAAACGCCTCGAAGATGGCCTTGAGGCGCTCCGGTGGAATCCCGATCCCCGTGTCGATAACAGAGATGGATGCGGGAGTGCGCCCGTCGGGCAGGAGACCCACCTTCACCCGCACCTCACCCTCTTCGGTGAACTTCAGGGCGTTGCCCACCAGGTTGATGATGACCTGCTTCAGCTTGTGGGGATCGGTGTTCAGGGGAAGGGTTCCCTGGGACACCTCGCCCCGGAGCTCCACGGGTTTCTCCTTCACCTGGCCCTCCATCTGAGCCAGTGTCTCCCGAATCAGCTCATCCAGATCCACATCCTGCAGGTCCAGCTCCATGCGACCAGCTTCGATCTTGGCCAGGTCCAGAACCTCGTTGATGAGTTCCAGGAGGTGCCTTCCATTGGCCGAGATGCGGTCCAGGAACCCCAGTTCCTGCCTGGCCAGGTTCCCGCTCCGGTTTTTCAGGAGGATGTTGGTGAACCCGATGACCGAGTTCAGCGGCGTCCTGAGCTCGTGGCTCATGTTGGCCAGGAAATGGCTCTTGGCCTGGTTCGCCCGTTCGGCTTCCTCCTTGGCCATTCGCAGAGCCACCTGGGTCCTGCGCCGGGCCGTGACGTCCTTGCTGAACACGGCGACCCCGGTAATGCCCATGGCCTCCCGGATGGGATTGAAGAAGAGCTCGTAGCTCCGGATCTGCCCTCCGATCTCCTCGTCCCTCAGCTCGCTGAAGGCTTCGCCCTTGAGGGCCCTCTGGTACATCTCCTCGTACCAGGGCGCGTCCTCGGGAGGAAAACAGTCCGCCGGAACATCGTCCGTCCTGGGTTCCCGCCCCGTCCGGGCCTCCAGGGCCATGGAAAAGGCCGTATTGAAGGTGATGAGGCGGAGGTCCCGGCTCACGGACCAGATGGCGTCCCCCGTGTTCTCCACCAGAGCCTGGAGGTTGGCCTGAAAAGCCTCCAGCTCCCTTCGGGCCTCCATCTGTTCGGAGATGTCCCGGAGAATGCTCCGGATGGCCACCGCCGTGCCCTCCTGGACCCGGGCGTTGGCGCTCCCCGCACAGCGCACGATCCTCCCGTCGGCGGCAAGGATGTCCACTTCCATCCCCGAGAAAGACTCCCCGTCCAGGACCGCCTCGAAGTTCCTCCGGGTTCTTTCCCGGCAGTCCGGGTGCAGGATGTCGAAGAAATTCAGGGATTCCACCTCTCCGTCGCCGTAGCCCAGGACATCCTTCCAGGCCCGGTTGACGTACAGGAAGCTCCCCTCCCGGTCCACGCTCTGAATGAGGTCGTTGGCGTTGTCCAGGAAGTCCTGGAGTCGGGTCTCGCTCTCCTGCAGGACCCGCTCCGCCTTCCGCCGCACGTCGATCTCCCGGGCCAGGGCGGAATTGGCCTCCCGGGCCGCCTCGGCCGCCTCCTCCTCCCTCCGGAAGGTGACGTAGACACTGGCCATGAGGCCGATGAACACGGTCATGTAGCTCAGGGCCTTCAGCGCATGGGCGGCATCGAAGTCGGCGTCGAAGAATTCGCCGGAAAAGGGCATGTACGCCCCGTGGGTCATGACGGAGATGACCAGGGCGATGATGAGCCAGTGCTCGAAGGCGTCGAAGCGCCAGTGTCCCTTCCCCAGGTAACCGCCCAGGGCGAGCAGGAAGAAAAGGGCCGGAAAGAACTCCGCCGGCTGGGGGACGATGGAGTCCGGGTACACCGCCGCCGACATGCCGTAGACGTTGAAGACCAGGAGGAAGGCGATGAAGATGAAGACGGTGAGGAAGATGGCAGTGAGATAGACCGGGACTTCTTTGATCTCCTCCGCCTCCGGCCCCTTGCTCTCCTGGCGCCACGCCAGCCAGCTCACGAAGAGGAAGACCGAGAGGAAGGTGGCCGAAGCCGTGAACGTCCAACTGGAGAGCTGCAGGAGCTCCTCGGGGTCCCAGCTCCCCACCGCTCCGGAGCTCATCACCGCGTGGAAGAGGTCCAGGAAGGCCGTGCCCAGGAAGCCGGTGCCGATGAACAGGTACGTGCCCCGCTTCTTGGAATAGAACCGGACCAGGGCCAGCAGACCCACCACCAGGCCGAGCACGGTGGACAGGGTTGCCAGGACGTCGTGGACCTGCCGGCCGCTCGTCAAACCCTCCGTGGAAGGGGAGAAAGCCCCCACGAAAAGAAGCCCGAAAAGGAACATGTAGATGGTGGCACGGTGAACCGTCTTGTCCCCTTTGAGAACCCGGGGAGCACCGGGATCCCACGCCTCCATATAGGCCTTCTGGGCCCTGGTCATCTCCGGTTCGGGCTTCCTGGAGCCCTTCAGCTCTGGGGATTCAGCCACCGGGCAATGGTATCCAGGAGGATCGTTTCATCGATGATGGGCTTGGTGAGGTAGTCGTTGAAACCCTCGGCCAGGTATTTCTCACGGTCCCCGGCCATGGCGTGGGCCGTGAGGGCCACCACGGGGACCGACGAGAGCCCCTCCTGCTCACGAATCCACCGGAGAACCTCCGTTCCGTCCATCTCCGGGAGGGAGATGTCCAGAAGGACGAGGTCGGGGTCATCCTCCAGGAGGCCGTTCACCGCATCAACCCCGGTTTCGAACTCCGAGATCTCATAGAACTCCTCCAGAAGAGCCTGGACCAGGAGACGGTTGTCCGGGTTGTCCTCGACGACAGCGATCTTGTGCCTCATTCCTCCATCCCTTCCAGAAGATTCCTCAAGGCATCACACCCTTCCGCGAAGGCTTCTTCCACCAGTGGAAGAAGCTCCTCCAGACCCTCCTGATTCTTGGCTTCAGCCAGGGCTTCGGCCATCTCGGCCAGTGCCTGGAGTCTCACCGCCCCTACATTTCCGGCGCTGGACTTCAGGGAGTGGGCTCCCCGCTCCGCCGTCTCCGGATCTCCCTGGGCCAGCCCTTTCCGGATCTGATCCATCCTCTCCTCGGAGCTGTCCAGGAAAATCTCCAGCATCTTCCCGGCCAGGGCGCTGCCGCCCCATTCCTCCAGACGTTCGATGGCTCCCATATCGAGGATGGGCCGGTTCAGGATCTCACCGAGCTCATCCATCACGGCTCACACGCCTCCTTGAGGCTCCGAAGCCCCTCCGCCCCCCCACCGGAGTGCCCGAACACGGCAGAGCCGGCCACGAGGACCGTTGCCCCCGCTTCCACCACCTCGGGGGCCGTGGTGGAATCGATGCCCCCATCGACCTGAAGGGGCACCTCCCCTCTGCCCCTGGATTCCAGGAGGGCCTTCATGCGGCTCACCTTGCTCGTGGAGTTGGGAATGTAGCTCTGGCCCCCGAAGCCCGGATTCACGGTCATGATCAGGACCAGTTCCAGATCCGGAATCACGTCGAAGATGGATTCCACCGGTGTGGAAGGGTTCAAGGCCACACCGGGCCGGACCCCCAGGTCCCGGATCTGCTGGAGTGTCCGGTGAAGATGTGGACAGGTTTCCTGGTGCACCGTGATGCGGTCCGCCCCGGCATCGGCGAAATCGCCGAGGTACCGGCCGGGGTCGCAGATCATGAGATGGACGTCCACGGGGAGCTCCGTGACCTGCCGGACCGCCTTCACCACCAGGGGCCCGATGGTGATGTTCGGCACGAAGCATCCATCCATGACGTCCACGTGGATCCAATCCGCTCCGGCCTCCGCCACCATCCGGACGTCCTCTGCCAGACGACCGAAATCCGCTGAAAGGATCGATGGAGCGATGAGGGTCATTCCCGGCCCCCTCGAGTGAGGATCCTCACGCCTTCGGCGCTTCCCACCAAGGCCTGGGCCGCCATGCCGAGAAACAGCCCTGTCTCCACGATTCCCGCCCGGGCATGAAGGGCCTCATCCAGGGTCCGGGCGTCGGGAATTCCCTCGGGAAAGCGACACTCCAGAAGGAAATTCCCGTTGTCGGTGCGATAGGGTTCCCCATCCGGTCCGGACCTGAGCACCGGATCCGCGCCGAGGGCGCGAAGGAAAGGCAGGTGGCTCTTCCAACCGAAGGGCACCAACTCCACGGGAAGGGGGGACCGGTTCCCCAACCGCCCCACGACCTTTCCCTCATCGACGATGATGATGAACTCCTCCGTAGCCTGGGCCACCATCTTCTCCCGGAGGAGCGCTCCACCCATCCCTTTGATCAGGTCCAGCTCCGGGTCCACCTCGTCGGCGCCGTCCACCGTCAGATCGAGGGTTTCGACCTCCTCCAGGGCCGTAAGGGGGATGCCGAGAGAATGGGCCTCTCTCTCCGTGCGGACCGAGGTCGGCACCCCCACGACATCCCTCAGATCACCGCTCCGGAGTCGCTGGCCCAGGGCCTGCAGAAAGAAGGCGACGGTGCTCCCCGTGCCCAGGCCCACGACCATTCCGGGCTCGACCAGGCCGGCTGCCCGGACTCCTGCGGCCTCCTTCCCCTCCCCTTCGCGACCATCCGACGCCAAGTTCCACCTCCCCCTGTCGAATCGATGAAGAAACCCCTTGCGATGAACCGCGTTGACGAATGTAGGCCGGGCCCATGGGGGCTGCCAGGGTTTCCCTTGACACGGCGAGCCCTCGGGGAGAGCTTCCGGGCACAATGAGCAAGGTTCAGATGTCCTGCGCCCCTCGCCGTCGCAGCTACGGCTATTATCCCCGGGCCCGAGCCCGGGGGGAGATGCGCGTCTAGGACACCCGATCCACACTGGAAACGACCGCTGCCCTTCAGGCTCCCGGATCCCACCGGGGGCTTTTTTCGTTTCCCGGATCGGGGGCAGGGCGAAGAAAGGAGAAACACGAACATGATCATCGTCACCCGCAGGGGCGTAACGGAGAGTGAAATCGACCACATCCGGGAACGCATCGAGGCCCTTGGCCTGAGGACCCACATCTCCCGGGGAGAGGCCCGGGTCATCATCGGGTGCATCGGGGACGAGGAGCGCCTGCAGCACGTCCCGCTCCTCTCCATCCCCGGCGTGGAGGCCGTACACCCGGTGATGGTCCCGTACAAGCTTGCGGCACGAGCTTTCTCGGCCGGGCCCACAACCATCACCGTGGGACGTTCCGAGGTGGGAGGACGGGAGATCATCGTGGTGGCGGGGCCTTGCTCCGTGGAGGGTCGGGAGGTGATGCTCGAGACGGCCGGATCCGTGATCCGGATGGGTGCACGGGGGCTGAGAGGCGGGGCCTTCAAACCACGAACCTCTCCCTACTCCTTCCAGGGCCTGGGGCGAGAAGGGCTCGAGATCCTGGCCGACGTCCGTTCCCAGACCGGGCTTCCGGTGGTAACCGAAGTCATGGATACCCGGCAGGTGGAGTTGGTGGCCGAGTTCGCCGACACCCTGCAGATCGGGGCGAGGAACATGCAAAACTTCCCCCTCCTCACGGAGGTGGGAAGGACCCACCGGCCCGTGCTCCTGAAGCGGGGGATGTCCGCCACCGTGAAGGATCTCCTCCTTGCGGCCGAGTACGTCATGAGCCAGGGGAACATGAACGTCATCCTGTGCGAACGAGGGATCCGGACCTTCGAGACGGCCACCAGGAACACCTTCGACCTTGCGGCCATTGCCCTCCTGAAGCGGGAGACGCATCTGCCGGTCTTTGCGGACCCCAGCCACGGTGCGGGCCGGAGGGACCTGGTCCCGGCTCTGGCCTTTGCGGCGGTGGCCGCAGGAGCCGACGGCCTCCTCGTGGAGGTTCATCCCGATCCGGAAACGGCGTGGTCCGACGGGGAGCAGAGTCTGGACCTGGAGGAATTCGCTCAGCTCATGACCGACCTGCGCCCCTTCGCCGAAGCGGCCGGGCGCACACTTCCAGAACAGGAATGAAGAGTGGGGCGGACGGGTTTGGGCGCCAACGAAAGAGGGGTGGGGCAGCCAGGGTTCGGGACACCTCCCGCCAAGGTGTGCTGTCGGACGCCAGGCGCCCGCCCGTCCCCCGCTTTCCCCACCCCATCACTCGATGAAACCGCCCTGCGATGAAACCGCCCTGCCGAATCCAAGGATTCGGCAAGTGTGCATAAAGTTGCAGGGCGCATGTATTTTGTCAAGCCTCTCTCGCGATTCCCACGATACGGGACCGGACATCCTCCATGGCCTCCGGTCCCTTGAGCACAAGGAGGATCGTGTCATCCCCGGCGATGGTCCCCAGGACCTCCGGCCATTCCTCCCAGTCGATTCCCAGGGCCACCGCCTGCGCCCCTCCCGTCATGGTTTTCACCACCAGGAGGTTTCCCGAGCCCTCCGCGGAGACGAAGAGGGTGGGAAGGAGGGTCTCCAGGGGGGGGGTGTGCTCCCACTCTTCGGGAAGGGAGTAATGCGCCCCCCCTCCTCCTCCTCCCGGAATCTTGACCAGGCGCAGGTCGCGGATGTCCCGGGAAAGTGTGGCCTGGGTCACGTCGATTCCTCCTTCACGGAGGAGGGATTTCAACTCCATCTGGCTGGCCACCCGGTGGTTCCGGATGGTGTCCAGAATCGCTCCCTGTCGGTCCCGCTTCGAAACCGTGCTCCCTGACACGTCGCTCATCCCGAGATCAGAACTCGTATTGCAGTCGGAGCATGACCAGCCTGCCGATGTAGGGCGCTCCGATGAACTCCCGGTGCTGATTGTCGAAGAGGTTGTTCACCGAGAGGTTCACGCTGGCTCCGGAGAGGGTGGGAAGCCGGTACACGACATCCGCGTCCACTACGGCATAGGACTCCAGGTCCCCGATGTAGACCCCGGAGTTCATGGGGAAACCGTCGGTGTACCGGACGCCCGCTCCGATGCCGAAGCCAGACGATGCATCCTCGAAACGCCCCGAGAAGGACCCCTTCAAGCCCGGCGCGTTCAGGGCCACGTCCCGGGCGCTGGAGCAGTCCCCGTCGTCGTTGAAGTCGAAGCACTCCTCGCTCACCCAGGAACCGGTGGCCCGGAAGGAGAGCCGGTCGTCCACGATCAATTGGGCCGACAGGTCCGCTCCCCACAACTCCACGTCTCCGAAGTTCCGGTAGGTCAGGATCAGGTCGTCGGCGGTGGGCAGGTCGGCCCGCTGGTCCGGGGCGATGGTGCCGATGGGAATCTGGGCGAAGTTGGTGACCAGGTTCTCGACGGTGGCCTGCATGATGGCCTGGGAGATGACGCCGGCCCCCACCAGAGGCGTGAGCTTCTGGGTGAGGTAGGTCGCCATGCTGTTCGGGTCGAGGAACACCGAGGGGGTCTCGGTCCGGAGGGGCCCGACGAAGTCCTTGATCCGGCTGTGATAGACGTCGGCGGCCAGGAGGAGCCGATCGCTCACCATCCCCTTGTACCCCAGCTCGAAGGTGTTTGTGATGGTGGGCTTGATTCGTTGGATGGCGGTGGGCCCGTCATCCAGGAGGAAGGGGTTCTCGCCCGTTCCGGACTGGGCCACCTCCTGGTTGAACCTGCGGTAGTAGGTTGCGATGGCGGGATCGTTGTCCAGGAGGACGGGAAGGAGGGGCGCCAGGAGGGGGTTCTGCTGGGCCGCGCCCTGGAGGAACAGGTTCCAGAGGGGCCCGGGCCCGCCCGCCGAAAGAGCGGTGCCCGGCGCGAAGGGGCTGTACATACAGTAGGTCCCCCCGCACTGATCCTGGAAGGTCAATCCGGTCTCCGGCACGCCGAAGGTGCGGATGTCATACCCCACGCCGAAGGTGGGAACCATGCCGAAGGGATCCTCGGCGGCCACGATGTCCAGGAAGAGGTTGTTCGTGGTGGGGGTGCTGAAGGCCCGGTTGAAGGTGAGGCGGAAGTTCTGGTTCTCCCGGGGGGTGAGGCTCAGCGCAGCCCTGGGGGAGAAGACCAGGTCTTCCAGCCGGTTGTGGTGGTCGATGCGCAGGGCCGCCACCAGGTCCAGCGTTTCGGTGAGGGCCGTCTCCGAGTGGAGGTAGCCCCCAACCTCGTCGATGATGTCGTCGTCCTCGTTGCTCCCCGTGATGGTCCCTCCGGTCCTGGGCTCGGTGCGCTGGAGATCCACCCCGTAGATGAAGGCCTGCCGCCCCCCGAGGTCCAGTCCGTGCTGAAGCTGGAAGGCCATCATCCGCGAGTTGTCCACCACCGGCTGGCCGGTCTGGAGGAGGTAGGTGTCCCCGGCGTCGCTCTGATTGATGAAGGCCTGGGCAAACAGACGGCCCACCCGGGTCCGGAGCTGCGCATACTGGTAGGCCCAGTCGTCGGCCTGGCCCGCCCCCAGGCCCGTGAGCTCAATGCTCTTGGCCAGGTTGTTGTACCCTGCCGAGAACACCACCTCCGAGTCCTCGGTGGGCCGGTGATCGATGCGGATCTCACCGCCGTAGCGCTCCGACGTGAAATCCCGGGCTCCCCCCGTGGGTCCCTGGAGCTCGAAGGGATCGATGTATTCCCAGTCGTCTCCCGTGAAAAACTGACCCGAGACCTTGATTCCGGTCTTGTTGTTGATGAGGTGAGCGTAGCGGAACCCGGAATGGAAGAGGCTGCCCCTGTCGCTGTTCACCTCGTTCCCGGCCCGGAACCCCGGCGACACGAAGGCCGTTCCCCCCTGATGGTCGATGGGGGACTTGGTGATGATGTGCAGAACCCCGCTGGCCGAGTTGGGCCCGTAGAGGGCGGCCCCGGGACCCAGGGAGACCTCGATGCGGTCGATGTCCGCGTCGGTGGTGGAGATCATGTTGTTGGCGTTGAAGCGGAGGGACGGAACGTGGGTGTACCGGTTGTCCACCATGATGAGGAGGGCGCCGGAAAAGACGTTGTTGAAGCCCCGGGCCACCACGTTGCTCTGGGTCAGCCCCGTCCGCACCATGTCGATTCCCGGCAGGGCCTGTACGTGGTCCATGGGGGTCATGGCGACCTTCTCGGCGATGGCCTCCGAGCCCACCACCTCCACGTGGGCCGGCGCATCCAGGGCCTTTTCCTCCCTCCTGGAAGCCGTGACGATGACCGGATTCAGGACGAAAGCACGGGACCTGAGCGTCACGTTCAGGGTCCGGGGAGCACCCTGCCCCACCCTAACTCCGTCCTCCCGGCGGGTCTCATAGCCCAAGCGGGAAAAAACGATGGAGTAGGTGCCCGTGGGCAGATCCAGGCGAAACTGGCCCTGGGCATCCGTGAACATGCCACCGGCCTGGGTCTCCCCCACCCCCAGGACCTCCACCGCAACGTCCTGGAGTGGAGCCCCGCTCTCGGCGTCGGTAAGGGTGCCCGACACGACTCCCGTCTGGCCGGCCAGTGGCGTGGCGATCCAGAGGAAAAGAGCGCCCAGAAACAGGGGAATGCCGTAGTTCTTGCACATGGAAGAACCTCGCGGTTTGGGAAGGACGTTCGCGTTTGGGAAGAGGATGAGGCCCGAAAGGCAGCCACCATCTGTTTACGGGGAGCCAAGTTACATCTCCCCTGGGTGCCGGGCAACGTCCTTGTTTCAGGGTAGAAACACCTTTCCTCTTGTCAGCGCCGGGGTGGGGGGGCGTAGAATTCCTCCGGTACCCGTGAAAGCAGGATGGCCTTCTCCCTACTCTCAGGGCAACCAGCATGTCTCTTTCCACGGTTCGACGCGTGCTCTTGCCGGGCTTCGTCTTTCAGTCGGTGGTCATCGCCGGCGGATACGGCACCGGACGGGAGTTGGTGGAGTTCTTCCTCATGGAGGGACCTTTGGGCGGACTCAAGGCCATGGCTGTCTCCACCCTCCTCTGGAGCCTGGTGTGCGTGGTGACCTTCGAGCTGGCCCGCCGGGCCGGGACCTTCGACTACCGGTCCTTCCTCCGGTCCCTCCTGGGCCCCGGGTGGATCCTCTTCGAGCTGGCCTACCTGGTATTCATGCTGGTGATCCTGGCCGTCATCGCCGCAGCCTCCGGGTCCCTCCTGAAAGAAACCTTCGGCCTGCCGTACTGGACGGGGGTGGTGGGGATCATGGTGGCCGTGGGAATCCTCGTGTTCGGCGGGAGCCGCCTCATCGAGGGCGTCATGGCCGGATGGTCGGTGGTCCTGTACGCCGCCTACATCGTCCTCTTCGTCTGGTGCTTCCGCCACTTCGGGGACCAGATCGCGGCGTCCCTCTCAGAGCCGGCTCCGGGGATCGGGCCGGGGTGGGGGGTGGCAGGGGTGAAGTACGCGGCGTACAACGTGGCCCTCATCCCTCCCCTCCTCTTCTCGGTCCGGCACCTGAAGTCGGGGAAGGAGACGGTGTGGTCCGGGCTTCTTACCGGGCCCATCGCCATGATCCCCGCCCTCCTCTTCTATCTGGCCATGGTGGGGCTCTACCCCTCCATTCTGGAGCGTCCGGTTCCCGCCAACTACCTCCTGGAGCTCCTGGGCTCCAGGGAGTTCCAGATCGCCTTCCAGGTGGTCCTCTTCGGGACGCTGGTGGAGACGGGCACCGGGCTCATCCATGGGATGAACGAGCGCATCGCCCACCGCTTCCAGGAACGGGGCCGTGAGCTTCCCGTAACGGTGCGGCCCGTCCTGGCCCTCCTCTTCCTGGGGCTGGGGACCGCCCTGGCCGGCGTCGGACTCGTGGACCTCATCGCTCGGGGGTACGGGACGCTCACCTGGATCTTCCTCGTGGTCTATGTCCTGCCGGTGCTGACGCTGGGGGTGTGGAGGGTGGTGTGGGGGGAGGGGGAGGAAGCGGCCGGGACCCCTTCTAAGAAACCCCCACGGTTGGGGAGGTAGGGACGAGGGCAAAACCGAGGGCTTTGGCCTGGGCCTGGAGGCGGCGGGTTTTTCGTTTTTGGTTGAGCTGATCGTGTTGGTGGAAGACGGATTCATCGTAGGGTTGGCGGGTGGTGACGAGGTGGTAAATGATGCGAGCGAGCTTGTGGGCGGTAGCGGTGATCGCCTTTGAGGGGCCGAGACGGTAGCGCATACGGCGGTAGGACTCGCCGAGATGGGAAGGGTGGCGGTGTAAGGTCTGGGCGGCCACGCGGAGGGTGGTGGCGGCCCGGTTATTGACCTTTCGGGTCTTGGCCGAGAGGACCTTTCCACCGCTGATGCGGTTGTCGGGACACAGGCCGAGCCAACTGGCGAACTGGCCGGCATCGGGAAAGGCGGAGAGGTCACCGCATTCGGAGAAGAGGGTAGCAATGGCGGTGACCTGCAGCCCGGGGACGGCCGTGAGGTCGGTGCCGAGGATGCGGTAGAACTCGGTCCGCAGATCGAAGGCCAACCCTGTGTCCAGGCCCTTTTTCGTGGCGGGAGGCAGCGGCTGATCGCCGAGATCGGCCTGGGACTCGAAAGAGGCGAGGATCCTGCGGATCTCTTCCTCGCACTCGGCGATCTGGGCCTGGTAACTCCGGTACGCGGCCAGGGACTGGCGAAGGGTGAAGAGGTGCTCAGGCCTCCAGGTGCCCACCAAGGCTTTGGCGATGGTCTTCTCGTCTGCTCGAACCCTGGGATCGCGGAGTTGGGCCAGGATCTCGGGGCGGCGCTCTCCGCCAAGGATGGCATCGAGAATCGCCAAGCCGGTCTTGCCGGTGATGTCACTGATGACGTGGTGGACTTGGAGGTTCATCTGGGTGAGGGCCTTCTGGATGTGCTGGACATGGGAGGAGGCCATCTGAACCAGGGAGGTGCGGTGGCGAAGGACGGTACGGACGGCGGCGACCTCGGTTGGGGGATGGAACGAGCCCCGCAACAAGCCGACGGAATGCAGATACTGGAGCCATTCGCAGTCGAGAACATCGGTTTTGCGACCGGGCACCTTCTTGAGGTGGCGGGCATTGACCAGGCAGAACTCGATTCCGTGTTCCTCCAGGATGGTGAAGAGCGGGATCCAGTAGACGCTGGTGGACTCCATGGCCACAGTGGACACACCGCAGTCCAAGAGCCACTGGGCCAAGGCCTGGAGGTCTTGGGTGAAGGTGGGAAAGGAGCGCACGGAGTCCGGATCCCGGTCGGGCGGCACGGCGACGAAGACTTCAGTGGCCCCAACGTCAATGCCCCCGGCGTTGGGATTGACCACGGGAGCAGAGCGCTGCCGCTTGCTGCGTCGGGAGTTCTTCTTCCTGGCCATCGAGGCCTCCCATGTCAGAGGTGGACGTAAAGGGTCTCGATCGCGCAGGTGCGCGGCCCCGGTCGGAGGCGATGAGAATCTTCTAAACGGGATCGGCCATGCCGTCACCAGAAAGGGGCTCCGTGGACCGGGAACCAGGCTTGACAACGGGCTCGAAGGAGCACCAATGGGCTTGCGGTCTCAGCCGCGATCTGCGCCCCAAGAGTTTGCACCCTCCAAGCCTCTATCGGCCAGAGGCCGGTCCCGGGCCACCAAGGGTTTCTTCCGACGGGGGCCTGCCGCCGGCCGGTGCTGAGGCTTGACAACTTTTCAGGCGCCGGTTCGTGCCGGTCCGGGACCGGTCCGGGACACCGCCGGGGAGCCCCCTTCCTCCCGCTGTCGCGCCCCTTCTCCCGATGGCGCGGCGCCTGAAGCCTTTGTCCGCTTCCACGCCCGGCAGACGGCCGCTCAGGACCCCGAAAAACCCCCTGTTATATTTTCGGTATATCTTCGGTATCCGGAAGAAACAGGAGGTCTGCCCCATGGTCTGCTTCGCCCCTCATCCCCCGGTTCTTCGCGCCTCTCCCCTTCGCGTCTCTCCCCTCTGCGCCGATCCCCCTTTCCTGGTCCGAGAACGTGCGCCGGCCTATGGAGAGCCCGCGGGGTCCGCAGCTTTCCGGGATGCCGCGACGTATTCCGGCGATGCCTCGGCGCCTGCTGCCGACGCCTCGACGCCGGGGTCCGCAGCTGACGTCTCGCCGGCGGACGTCGCTGCCAATGCTCCGGCATCGGAACCCGCTCCCGAAGCTCCGGTCCCGGATCCCAGCGACGAGGTGGACGCCCTGGAGGATCTGGAAGAGGAGATCGTGGTCCTGGCGGCCCACATCCACGCCGCCACCTACCGCCTCCTCACGCTCATCGCCGACTTCGACCGCCGGCGGGGCTGGGAGCTGGGGGGGCACCGCTCCTGCGCCCACTGGCTCCACGTCCGCACCGGCATCGACCTGGGTGCGGCCCGGGAGAAGGTGAGGGCGGCCCGGGCCCTGGAGAAGCTGCCCGGGACCAGCGCTTCCATGGCTCGGGGCGAACTGTCCTTTTCGAAGGTCAGGGCCCTCACGAGAGTAGCCGACGGCGAGAACGAGAGCGATCTCCTGGAGCTGGCCCGGGGGTCCACCACGGCCCAGCTCGAGAAGATGATCCGGGCGTACCGGTTGGGGAGCCGGGAGGACGAGGTCGCGGCCGAGCGCAGGCGCCACCGGAGCCGGTCGCTCTCGGTGTTTCCCGACGAGGACGGGATGTATCTGGTGCGGGGACGGCTCACGGCGGAGGTGGGAGCTCTCCTCATGCGGGCGGTGGAAGCGGCCGGCGACGCGCTCTACCGGGAGAAGCGCCCCCCCTGGGAGGAAGAGGAATCGGAGAGGGATGGGGCTCGCCTGAGGGCCGACGCCCTGGGGCTGCTGGCCGAGCGGGCCCTGGCGGTGGGGTTCGG
>CAYXGM010000065.1:0-21160 GCA_964464555.1 uncultured Gemmatimonadaceae bacterium
TCAACGGGGGCGGGCGGGGGGGGGCGGAGAGGGACCCGGCGGACCCCGCCAGGTCTACGGAAGACCTGTACGACATCCTCCCCGAGGACCACCGTCAGCCCTATGAGATGATGGACGTGCTGGCGTGCATCCTGGACGGCGGCGAGCTGGACGAGTTTCAGCCGAACCACGCCGGGGAGATGATCTGCGGGACGGGCTTCATCTCCGGGATCCCCGTGGGGATCATCGCCAACCACCGGGGGATGGTGAAGGACGACCGCCCGGGCCCGCCCCGCTTCGGGGGGATCGTCTACACAGAGAGCGCCCGGAAGGTGGCCTACTTCATCGAGACCATGAACCGGCACCGGACGCCCATCCTCTTCGTGCAGGACGTTTCGGGATTCATGGTGGGCCCTGCGGCGGAGCAGTCGGGGATCATCCGGGCCGGCGCCGAGTTCGTCGAAGCCATGTCCGTGGCCACCGTGCCCAAGCTCACCCTCACCGTGAACCATGCCTCGGGGGCCGGATACTACGCCATGGCCGGCCAGGGCTTCGATCCGGACTTCATCCTCTCCCTGCCCACGGGCCGCATGGGGGTCATGGAGGGGGAGAGTGCGGTCATGGCCCTCTTCAGTGCCCAGTTGGACCGACTGAAGGCAGAGGGAGAGCTCCCCGACGAGGAGCTGAGGACCCGCATGGACGAGGTCCGGGCGGAGTACGAGCGCCAGTTGAATGCCCGCTTCGCCGCAGCACGGGGATTCGTGGACGAGGTGGTCCTCCCCGAGGAGCTCCGATCCGCCCTGACCCTCCTCCTGCGGGCGGCCAGGCAGAACCCCGGGCCCCACGTGGGGCCGTTCCAGCTTCCCTCCGATCCCGCCGCCCCCCCGCGTCCCTTCCCCCATGACTGAGCCCGTCCTCAGGACCGAGGAGGAGGAAGGAGTCCTCACCCTCTGGCTGAACCGGCCCGCCAAGCGAAATGCCCTGAACGGTGCCCTGGTGGAGGCCCTGACCGGAGCCCTGGCCGAAACCCGGGACCGGGACGACGTGAAGGTCATCGTCCTCCGGGGCAGGGGACCGGACTTCTGCGCCGGCGCCGACCTGAAGGAACTGGAGAACTCCATGGATCAGGGCCCCGAGGCGAACCTGGCCGATGCCCGGCGCCTGGGAGCCCTCCTCCTCGCCATGCGGAGGCACCCCAAGCCCGTCGTGGCGGCGGTCCGGGGAAAGGCCCTGGCCGGTGGATGCGGCCTGGCCACGGCGTGCGACCTGATCCTGGCGGAGGAGACGGCGGAGTTCGGCTATCCCGAGGTGCACCTGGGCTTCGTCCCCGCCATGGTCATGGCCATCCTCCGAAAAAAGGTCACCGAGGGGCGGGCCTTCGAGCTGGTGACGCGGGGCCGCCTGGTCTCGGCTGCCGAGGCCCGGGAGTTGGGGCTGGTGAACCGGGTTTTTCCGGTGTCCGTCTTCGAGGAGGAGCTGGAGAGCTTCGTGGGGGACCTGGCCCGCCGGCCCGCATCGGCGGTGGCCCTCACCAAAGGCCTCCTCTACGAGCTGGCGGATCTGACCATGCCCGAAGGGATCGAACGGGGAGCCCGGGTCAACGTCGAGGCCCGCCGGACGGAGGCCTGCCGGGCCGGGGTGGAGGCCTTCCTGGCCAGGAAGGAGCGGGGTGGTTCGGGGTGATCTTCCTGGATCGTAGGAAGAAGGCCGGGGGCTCCTTTCTGCAGTGGCGAATGGGCCTATTCTTGGTGGGTGCGGTGGTGGGGTTGGCGGGAATGGCCCGGGATTCCCGGGTCCTGGTGGGCGTGGCCATCGGGATTCTGGCCGTGGCTGTGGGGCTTCGGTTCGCCGGCCCGGATCCTGAAGGGGAAGAGGGGTGGACGGACGATGGCGGTGAGGATGAGACGTAGATCGGGTCGGATGGTCGGGCGGACGGTTCCTCTCCTTCTTTTTCTGGCCGTCGTGCCCGGGATGCTGCAAGGGCAGACCCCAGGAGAGGCCGGAGCAGAGGTCACGGGTTGGGAGTTCACCGGCTTTCCGGCGCTGAACTTCGATTCCGACGAGGGACTGGGGTACGGGGCCGTCATGGTGGCCTACGATTACGGCCCCGGGGGCCTCCGTCCCTACCGCATGGCCTTTCTCCCCGCCGTCCTCTTCACCACCGAGGGCCGGAAGAACCTGACCCTCTTTTTCGACTCTCCCCACCTGCTCCCCGGAGGATGGAGGATCGACGCCTTCGGTGGTGTGGAGGAGCAGATCGCCACACCCTACTACGGCATCGGGAACGAGACCGCCTACCGGCCGGAGCTGGAGGAGGGGAACGATCCCCATTTCTACCGCTTCGGGCAGGAGATGACCATCCTCGAGGCCAATCTCCAGCACCCCCTCGGCCAGTACCCGGTGCGATTCCTGGTGGGGGCCAAGTGGGCGGATTTCTCCATCGACGCTACTCCTGAGGACGAAGGGACGACCCTCCTCCTGCAGGAGATGGGGGAGGCGGCCGCCCGGGCGGGCGGGACCCAGAGCTCCGTGCGGATGGGCCTCATCTGGGACACCCGGGACCGGGAGAGCGGGCCCACCCGAGGGGTCTGGACCGAAGCTCTGGTGGAGAAGGCGGCGGAGCTCATGGGAAGCGACCACACCTTCACCCGCTGGACGCTCACCGATCGGCGTTACTTTTCCCTGGGATCCCGCCTGGTCTTCGCCAACCGTGTGCTTGTGCAGGACATCACCGGGGACCCGCCCTTCCATGCCCTGAGCTCCATCCAGTCCTCCTTCGGTGGCGCCGAGGGGCTCGGGGGGGGCACGACTGTCCGGGGGCTCCTCAGGAACCGGTTCGTGGGGGAAGGGATCTTCGTCTGGAACGCCGAGCTTCGCTGGTGGGTCACGGAGTACTCCCTCCTGGACCGGGAAGGCCACGTGGCCCTCACCGCCTTTCTGGATTCGGGCCGGGTCTGGGCAGAAGGACTCGAACCGGATTCTCTTTTCTCCGGCCTGCACCACGGCTACGGGGGCGGCCTGCGTCTGGGGCTCGGACCCAACTTCGTTCTGGCCCTGGATCTTGCCTCCTCCCGGGAGGTGGGGCTCCAGACCTACACCGGGCTGGGCTACCTCTTCTGACCCCACCGTCTCCACCGGCCATCCTTCCGCCCGGGCGTTAGCGGCACTCTCCGTGGATGACGCCCTCTGCAGCCTACCACTCCGACACGGACCTTTCGTCTGCCCTGGAGCGGCACATGGGCTTTCCCGCCTTCCGGCCCGGGCAGGAGGAGCTCGTGGCCGCCGCGGTGGGCGGCAGGGACGCCCTGGGCATCCTTCCCACGGGCGGCGGAAAGAGCGTCTGTTTTCAGCTTCCGGCCTTCCTCCTGGACGGATTGGTCCTGGTGGTGAGCCCCCTCATCAGCCTCATGGAAGACCAGGTGAACCGGGCCCGGGAGGCGGGACTTCAGGCGGATCTCCTGAATTCGGCCCTGGGCACCCGGGAGCGGGAGGCCGTGCTTCGCCGGGCTGCGGAGGGCCGAACCCAGCTCCTCCTGGTGGCCCCCGAGCGCTTTCAGGTGAGGGCCTTCCGGGCCCTCCTCCCCCGGCTCCCGGTGGCCCTGCTGGCCGTGGACGAGGCGCACTGCATTTCTCACTGGGGCCATGACTTCCGCCCCTCCTACCTTCGCATCGGGGAGGTCCGCTCCATCCTGGACGTCCCGGTCCTGGCCCTCACCGCCACGGCGACCCCCCGGGTGCGGAAGGAGGTGGCCCGTTCCCTCCGGCTCCGGGACCCGGTGCGGGTCCTGGGCAGCTTCGATCGCCCCAATCTGAGCTGGGAGGTTCGGACGGCGGCCCGTCACGAGGACAAGGTCCGGGTCCTGACCCGGCTCCTCCGGGATCGGTCCGGCGCCACCATCATCTACGCCTCCACCCGCCGCACGGTGGAGGCGGTGAGGCGGGTCCTGGCCTCCAGGGGGCTCCCGGCCCTGAGCTACCATGCGGGTCTCCCGCCGGAGCGGCGAACCCATGTCCAGAACGTCTTCATGAGCCACCCCCAGCCCCTGGTCGTGGCCACCAATGCCTTCGGGATGGGCATCGATCGCTCCGACGTGCGGACCGTGGTCCACTACGCCCTCTCGGGCAGCCTGGAGGCCTACTACCAGGAGGCGGGCCGGGCGGGGCGGGACGGTGAGCCGGCGGCGTGCATCGCCCTCCACGGCCCCGGAGACCGGAGGGTGCACGATCGCTTCCTGACTCTCTCCTACCCGTCCGACGCCCTCCTGAACCGGGTGCACCGGCGGCTGAAGCTACGTCTGAAGGGACGGGAGGCTGCCAGGGTTCCCCTGCAGGAGCTCCGGGAAGCCCTGGCTGGGAAGGGGGGAGAGGAGGAGCTGCAGGGCGCCCTCCGAGGCCTGGTCCGTTGTGGAGCCATCGCGGTCGAGGGGCTGGAGAACCCGGGCGACGGCGGGGGCGAGGAAGAGCCCGGATCCGGCCCCCTCATCACCGTCCTTTCTCCCCGGCCCGAGCTGGGCGAATTGGGGAAGCTCCGGGCCGCGGCCCGGGCCCAGATCGACGCGGTGGAGGCCTACGCCGCAGGCAAGGGATGCCGCCGGGGATTCATCCTGGAGTACTTCGGGGAGGTGCCGCCCCGGGGGGGGTGTGGGCGTTGCGACCGGTGCCGGGAGCCGGCCTCTCCGGGGGCCTGGATCCGGCGCCTGCATCCTCGGGCCCTTTTTGCCCGGGCGGGGGGGGCGTAGCTTTCATCCTGGCCGCAGGGTACCGCCGGGTCATGCCGGCCCCCCGTGGGCCGAGTCGATTTTGAATGCGCAGGGAGCTCCCGCTTCCCGGAGCTCCACCATCTTCTTGTCGGAGAGATCCATGGATCGATACCTCAGCGACGAGCATCGGGCGTTCCAGGAGGAGGTCGGGAGCTTCGCCGCCGAGGTCGTACGGCCCGTGGCTCGGAAGATGGACGAGGAGGCCCGTTTTCCCTGGGAGAACGTGGCGGCCATGGCCGAGCGGGGATGGATGGGGATCACGGTGCCGGAACAATACGGAGGGATGGGGAAGGACTACCTGAGCTACACGCTGGCCGTGGAGGAGCTGGCCCGGGTGGACGCCAGCCACTCCATCACGGTAGCGGCCCATACCAACCTGGGAACCGGCCCGATTCTCTATTTCGGGACCGAAGAACAGAAGGAAAAGTGGGTGCCCCTCCTGGCGCAGGGAAAGGTCCTGGGGGGGTTCGGCCTCACGGAGCCGGGAGCCGGCTCGGACGCGTCGGGTACCCGGACCCGGGCAAAACGGGTGGATGGGGGGTGGAAGCTGAACGGATCCAAGATCTTCATCACCCATGCAGGGGTGGGGGAGATCTTCACCGTCACCGCCGTCACGGATCCCCAACGGGGTCCCCGTAGCATTACCAGCTTCGTCGTTTGCAAACCCACGGTGGACATGGATCGGGCTGAGACGTGTGGGGTAGGCCATTGGCCGGAATTGGATTTTGTTGACGGGATCCGATCCGGGAAAAAGGAGAACAAGCTCGGGTGGCGGTCGTCCGACACCCGGGAGTTGCATCTCGAAGACGCCTTCGTTCCCGACGGCAACCGGCTGGGGGAGGAAGGTCAGGGATTCGTGAACTTCATGAAAACCCTGGACGGGGGCAGGGTGGGTGTCGCGGCCCTGTCCCTGGGGTTGGCGGAAGGGGCCTTCGACGAGGCCCTTCGCTACACGCAGGAGAGGGAACAGTTCGGAAAGAAGATCTGGGACTTTCAGGCCATACAATTCCGGTTGGCGGATCTCGCCACCGAAATCCAGGCCGGAAAGCACCTGACCTATCACGCGGCCTGGCTACAAGATCAGGGTCGACCCTTCGGGAAGGAAGCCGCCATGGCGAAGCTCTACTGTTCCGAGCTCTGCATGCGGGCCACGACCCAGGCCGTCCAGCTCCTCGGGGGGGTGGGGTACACCCAGGACTACCCCGTGGAACGGATGATGAGAGACGCCAAGGTCTGCGAGATCGGGGAAGGGACCAGTGAAATTCAGAGGATCGTGATCGGTCGGCATCTGGTGCGGGAGGCCTTCGGAAACTGAGGACCGGAGGGGTAAGGAGCCGCCTGGCCTCTTCCCCCCCTCGGGAGGCTTCGGACCGGGTGTGACCTGGAGTCGCGATCCCGCAACGTGACGGGTGTGTGCCCCTGTGGGGGCTTCGGGGATGGCCGCGCTCCGCCGTAGACGAAAGCTCGTCGTCCCGGTGGGGACGGGATCCCGGAATGCTCCGTGCTCCGGGGGGTACGGACCCGGAGGAGTGTTCGTCCCTTGAAAAGAGAGATTCTGATCAGCGCCTCCCCACAGGAGTCGTGGGTGGCGTTGCTGGAGGACGGCCATCTGGTGGAGGTCATGTTCGACCGTCCGGACCAGGGCCGTCTGGTTGGAGACATCTACCAGGGCAAGGTGGAGGCCGTCCTCCCCGGAATTCAGGCTGCGTTCGTGGACATCGGCACCGATAAGGCCGGATTCCTCCACGCGTCGGACCTGGACCGGGACGACGAGGACGACGAAGACAACGGGAACGGGAATGGGAACGGGAATCGGGGTGGCGGCACTCGGCGGAAGGGGAAGGGCGTCCCCATTCAGGACCTCCTCCGGCAGGGGCAGGAAGTCCTGGTCCAGGTCACCAAGGAGCCCATCGGTACCAAGGGCCCCCGCCTCACCACCCAGATCTCCCTCCCCGGTCGCTTCCTGGTCTTCATGCCCGGTTCGAACCATATCGGCGTCAGCCGCAAGATCGAGGATCGAAGCGAGCGGTCCAGACTTCGGAAGCTGGCCAAGGAGGTGGTTCCCAGGGGGGCCGGTGGGGTCATCGTCCGGACCGTCGGGGAAGAGCTCAACCGGAAGACCTTCCAGGGGGAGTTCAACCGCCTCCACGACACCTGGAAAACCATCCAGAGAGCCGCCGACTCGGCGGAGGCGCCGGCCCTGGTCCACACCGACGCCAAGCTCATCAGCGGCGTCATCCGGGACCTCTTCAGCGACAAGTTCGACTCCCTGACCGTGGACGACCCGGAGATCCACGCCGAGATCACTCGCTACCTGAAGCGGGTGGATCCGGATCTCCTGAGTCGGCTGCATCTTCACGACCAGACCCTTCCCCTCTTCGACAAGCACGGCGTGGAGGAGGAGATCTATCGGGCCTTCCAGAAACAGGTCATCCTCCCTTCCGGTGGATACATCATCGTCGAGCCCACCGAGGCCCTGGTCTCCATCGACGTGAACACGGGCCGGTTCACGGGGAAGAAGAAAAAGGACCCGGAGCACACCATTCTCAAGACGAACCTGGATGCGGCCCGGGAGATCGCGAAGCAGCTTCGCCTGAGAGACATCGGCGGAATCGTGGTCTGTGATTTCATCGACATGGAATCCCAGAAGAACCGGGACCGGGTCCTCCATGAGCTTCGAAGCCACCTGGGCAGGGACCGGGCCCGGACAAAGGCCTTCGAGGTCTCGGAGCTGGGCCTCGTGGAGATGACCCGTCAACGGGTCCGCCCCTCCCTCTTTCAGACCCTCACCGAAACCTGCAGTCACTGCGGCGGGGCCGGCCGGGTCTACTCCCCCGCCACCGTGGTCCGGTCCGTGGAGCGGAGCCTGAACCGGGTGGTGGCAAAGGGGAGGGAGAAGCGGATCGTCGTGCGCATGCACCCGGAGGTAGCCCTCCAGATCATGGAGCAGGAAAACGGGCTTCTCCCCGAGATCCGCAAGCGCACCGGGCTCAAGGTGGAGCTTCTCGACGATCCCCTCATGAGGCAGGACGAGTTCCGCTTGCTGGCGGGTCCCGCCGAAACCGACGTCACGGAGACGTACGTTCCCAGCTGAGGACTCTTCCCGAGGAAGACCGGGGAGTGGCCGGGGTTGACCGATCCCTCCACTTTCTTACCTTTTACAGGCTATAGAACTTGCAGCGAATCCTGACCTGAGGGCCCTATGTACGCGGTATTCCGGACGGGCGGAAAGCAGTTTCGGGCGGAGCCCGGCAAAAGGATCCGGATCCCCAGCCTCGAGGCGGAGCCTGGTGATTCCATCACCTTCGACGACGTGCTTCTCGCGTCGGACGGAGACGAGGTCCAGGTGGGTGCGCCCAATGTGGAAGGCGCCAAGGTAACAGCCGAGGTCGTGGGCCACGGCCGGGACCGCAAGATCATCGTCTTCCGGCGCAAGCGTCGGAAGAAGATGCGCCGGAAGCAGGGCCACCGTCAGGGATTCACGGAAGTCAAGGTCGAGGAAATCCTCGTCTGATCCCCTCCGGCCTCGGGGCCGGGAAAACTACCGGGGGCAACGATGGCACATAAGAAAGGTGTAGGTTCGAGTCGAAATGGCCGGGACAGCAATCCCAAGCGTCTCGGCGTGAAGCGCTTCGGCGGCGAGCATGTCCGGGCCGGCGGCATCATCGTCCGGCAGCGGGGCACCAAATTCCATCCTGGCCGGAACGTCGGACGTGGCGGCGATGACACGCTCTTCGCCACCATCGAGGGCGTTGTCACCTTCGAGACCCGCCACAGGCGGAAAATGGTCTCGGTCTACCCCCAGGAATAGTCCTCTACCCACCCGATGAGGTCCGTCCCCGCGGGTGACCCGGGGAGGGACCTTTTTGCATCGACCTCGGTAGAACGGACTCAACTCAGACCGACAACGACGGAGTCCCATCGGGGAATTCCCCAGCCCGGAGAACGGACTGTTATTCCTACGGCCGGAACCATCGGGACGGGATCGTCTTGGAGGTAAGAACAATGAAAAAGAGCAGCAACAAAAAGGAAGGTCGATTGCCGGGCTTCCCGGCCAATCTCCTCCTTTTTTTCAATAGACTCACGATACAGCGTTTCGGCAGCGTCCCTCTTCACGGGCTGAAGTACCGCTTTCTGGCCCTGATGGGGGGACTCGTTCTCGTCCTGGCCGTTCTGGTCGGAGGCGGGGGTGAGGTCCCGGACACCGATCCCGTTCCCCACGTGGCCGAGATCGCGCCCACCCTATCCCTTCCCCTCGAACTCAACAGCCGGGTGGAGCGGTGGATGGAGCGGTATCTCACGGACCAGCGTCCCGCCTTCGAGCGGTACCTGGCCAGGGAGGGCCTGTACTCCGGGATGATCAAGGAGGCCCTCCAGCGCCGGGGCATGCCCCCGGAGCTTCTCTACCTCGCCGCGGTGGAGTCGGGCTTCTCTCCCCGTGCCATCTCCAGGGTGTCGGCCAGCGGACTCTGGCAGTTCATGGGGCCCACGGCCCGGGCCTTCGGCTTGAGGATCGACGGGTGGGTGGACGAGCGGAGGGATCCGGTGCGGGCCACCGAGGCCGCTCTGGACTATCTCCAGTCCCTGTACGATCAGTTCGGGTCCTGGTACCTGGCCGCCGCGGCCTACAACGCCGGCCCCGGCCGGGTGGCCAGGGCCGTCCGGAATCACGGGGGCGAGGACACGGCGGAAGGGGAACTGTACTGGGAGATCGTGGAGCACCTTCCTCGTGAGACCCGGGCCTACGTGCCCAAGATGCTGGCAGCGGTCCTCCTGGCTCAGGCTGCCGGGGACTACGGGTTCCGGGTCGAGCGCATGGCTCCCGTGCGCTACGAGCGGGTCTGGGTGCCCGGGAGCACCTCCCTGCGCGCCGTGGCCCGGGCCGCCGACGTGCCCGTGCAGGATATCCGGGACCTGAATCCCCATCTAGTGAGAGGGGTGACACCTCCCGTAAGCCTCTTCCCGGTTCGGGTGCCCCCCGGGCGTTCCCCCGCCGTGGTCGCGTCCCTGGGCAGCCGCTGGGAGCGGTTTCACGTGGACGATTGAGGCCTCGCCGGGGGCCTGAACACTCCCATGGGGCCGAAACTCCGGCCCGGCGGCAACGACATCGCTACAGCGAGGGGCCGGTTCCTAGGAGCCGGCCCCTTCCTGTTCGTCCCGGGCCGAGGCGATGATTCGCCAGATCACGTCCCGGAGGAGCTCCTCGTCCACACCGGCCTCCCGGGCCAGGGTGGCCGCCCGGCGAACCACCGCCGCTTCCCGTCGGGGATCCAACACCGGGAGGCCCATCTCCGTTTTCAGCAGTCCGATCTCCAGCACCAGGGCCTTCCTCCGGGCCACCAGCTCCACCAGGTCCCGGTCCACGGCGAGGATTTCCTCCCTCAGCTCCTCCAGCCGGGCCTTCACTTCCGGATCGTCGGGAGGCCTCCCCTTCACGAGCCGTCTCCCGTGTACGACTTCGCGGCTTCCAGGAAGACTTCGGCCCTCCCGGGGCTCGGGTCCCGGGTCAGGAGGCTCACCACCACCAGAACCGGCACATGAACCAGAAGACCCAGGATTCCTTCATGCAGATCCAGGGGGCGGAGGGGGGCGTTGAAGAAGAAGAAGAGGGTGACCACCGATCCTGCCACGAGTCCCGCGAGGATTCCCGGGGTCGTAGCCCGCTTCCAGTAGAGGGCGGCGATGAGGGGGGGCGTGAACTGGGCGATGATCCCGTAGGAGCTCAGGAGGAGGACCACCAGGGAAAAGCCCTCGTACAATGCAAAGAAGTAGGCGACGGCTCCCATTCCCACTACCACCAGCCGCATGAGGATCCGTTGCTGACGGTCATCCAGGGTGTTGAAGGGGCTTATCCCGTCCTCCACCGCCACCGAGGCCCCGGCATGGAGGATGGCGTCCCCGGTGGACATGGAGGCCGAGAGGGCCCCGGCACAGAAGAGGCCCACCACCAGGGACGGCAGATCGCTTTTCAGAATGAGGAAGGGTAGGATGAAATCCGGCTCGGGAGGCGCTTCGGGGAAGAGGACCCCGGCGAATCCGATGATGAAGACGGGAATGAGGAAGAGTTGGAAGGTGGGAAAGAGGACCACGGTTCGCCGAATGGTCCTGTCGTCCTTTGCCGCAAAGGCCTTCATGAAGAGGTGGGGCCACATGGAAACCCCGATGGCGCTCACCAGGATGGCCGTGGAGTAGCCCCCCCAGCTCCAGGGGTTTCCTTCGGCGTCCAGGCCCGGGACCGTGAGGAGCTCCGGCCTGGCCTCGCCGATGCGGGTGAACATCTCGCCCACGCCCCCGTACAGACGCATGGGCAGGTAGATTCCCAGGGTCCATGCGATGATGAGCATGAAGATGCCCTGGAAGGTGTTGGTCCAGCCCACCGCCGCCACACCGCTGGTGAGGACGTAGAGGAGGACGATTCCGTACGCCAGGCCCGCTCCCAGCCAGAGGGGGATGTGCCCGTCGGTGACGGCCTCGATGACGATACCGGCGCCCCGCATCTGGAGGGTGATGTACGGGATGAAGGCCAGAACCGTCAGCACCGCCATGAGGAGGGAAAGGAGCTTGGAGGGGAACCGCCCCACCAGGAGCTGGGCTTGGGTCACGTACCCGAAGCGGCGGCCCACCCGGGCGGCCCGGGGGCCCACGGCGTACCAGGGAGCCATCCCCAGCACCCCGTACGAGAGGATGTAGAAGGCGGCCGCACCCCTGGAGTAGGCCCATCCCGGTCCGCCCAGGAAGGCGAAGGCGCTGAACATGGTGGCGCCGAAGATGAAGTACATGACCAGAAGGCCGAAGGATCGGTCTCCTGCCACGTATCCGGTGACGCTCTTGGATGCCTTCTTTCCGGCCCTGAGCCCGATGCCCAGGGTGAGGCCCAGGTAGAGAAAGATGACGACGGTGATGATCTGCCAGCGTTCCATCACACCTTCTCCCCGGGCGAGGGGTCGTCCCGGTCCTGGAGGGAATCGGATTTACCCTCCCCGGGAGACTCTCCGGGGCCCCTCTCCGCTTCCCCTTCCCGGGCTCCCTCCTCCACCCGGTCCACCACCACCAGGACCACGAAGGAGAGGAGCACCCAGAGGGCGATCCAGGTCATGGAGAAGGGAAGTCCCAGAACCAGGGGCTCCACGGTGTTGAAGGGCGTCATCCCCGGCCAGGTGACGGCCACCACGAAGAGAAGAAAGAAGGCGACGGCTCCAGCTCGGACCCAGCGGACCATCACCTCTCCCTCCGTTCCGGAGATAGCCGCTTGAGCGTGCGCATGACCAGGAGCTGAGGGAGATTCCGGGTTCCCCGGGCTTCCGCCCGCACCGTGGCGTTGTGGAACCCTTTCTCGGCAAATACCTTGCCGGCGCCGTTCAGGATCTGAGCCAACTTCCTGTCGTACCGTTCCCGTCGCTGCAAAAGGGCTCCCCCCTTTCCCCGTCCCGAGGATCCCGACATAATGTGGGCGAATGTCGGCCCGGTAACGGCAAGCTACCCGGGCGAATTTTGGGTGGCAAGGAACGAGGCCCGGTCCGGGTACGGCCCTTGCAATACGGAATCGGCGGATCGAAGCGGAGAGGATGCGAGCAGGAGACCTTTTGAGCATCGTCCGAACCATCTCGAGGGCAGTTCTCCCTCCGGCCATATGTGTCCTTTTCACACTTCCCGTGTCGGCATGCCGGGAGGCGCATGACGACCCCCTGGCCGTGGCCGTGGCCCCCGAAACCCACGGGGCCCTCGGTTTTCCCCGGGAGCTGGCCAGCGTTCCCCATCTCCTCGATCACCAGGGGCTGAAGGAAGAGGGCGCCGCCGAGGCCGGTGCGTGGTGGGCCTCCTGGGATCTCTCCCCGGAGGAGGGAGACCGCCTCCGGTCCCGGATCTACCCGTCCGTGGCCCGGCGCATCCTTCCCGGGCTTGGGGACGAAGGCCTCCTCCGCATCCTGGTCGGGAATGAGGAGCGGCTCGACGCGGTGGAAAACCTGGGGACCCTCTTTCCTCCCCGTCACCCCGCCCGTGAAGCTGCAGGCCGGGCCCGGGAGCTTCACCGGAGTGCCGTGGACGCCCGAGAGAGGGGAGATCCGGAGGAGGCCCTGGAACGGCTCCTCCAGTCCGTGGACGCCCTCTGGCGGGTGCGTCCCGAAGAAGTGGCCGAGGATCTCCTGATCCGGGCCGAGGAAGCCCGTCGAAGAATCGAGGGAGCTTCTACGTACTCACAGGAAGAGCTGACCCGGATCAGGCGGCTGACCGCCGGCGCACGGGAGGCCCTGGAAGCAGGGGACTATCCCCAGTCGATTCGTCGGGCTTACTATGCATGTCAGCTCCTGGGAGCCGATCCCTCCTGACCAGGCCGATCATGCCGGTGTGGAGGTCCGCTTCCGGGAAGCATCCGGGGAGCGGATTTTTCTTGTGGGAGGGGGGTACGGGAGAATTCGAACCCCCTTCGGAGAGGATGAGAATGTCCGGCCGCAACGTCTTGCTTTCAGTCGTCGCGTTGGCGACATGCCTGACCCTCGGGGTCCGTTCCCTCCCGGCTCAGGGTACCGGGCCGGTCTATCGCGTTCCCGTGTCCGGAACCATCGAGCTGGGGCTTGCACCGTTCGTGGAGCGCAGTCTGGCGGAGGCCGCCGCCGTCGGTGCCGGAGCCGTCATCCTGGACATCGAGACACCCGGGGGCCGTCTGGACGCTGCCCAGCGCATGGCGAATGCCCTCTCCGATGCCCAGATCCCCGTCTACGCCTACGTGAACCGGCACGCCTACTCCGCCGGCGCCCTCATCGCCCTGGCCACCGACGGGATCTTCATGCGGACGGGCTCCGTCATGGGCGCCGCCACACCGGTGGTGGGTTCCGGTGATAAGGCTCCCGAAAAGATCGTGTCGGCCATGCGCAGTCAGATGCGGGCCCTGGCCGAGGCCCGGGGACTGGATCCGGCGGTGGCCGAGGCAATGGTGGACGAGGACATCGAGATCGAAGGGGTGGTGGATGCCGGAAAGCTCCTGACCCTCACCCACACCGAAGCCCTGAGCCTGGGGTATGCCCGGGTGGTGGAGGACTGGCCCCAGCTCATGGAGGAACTCGGGCTGTCCGGGGCTCCTGTGGAGACCTTCCGGGTCAACTGGGCGGAGCGGGTGGTCCGCTTCCTCTCCAACCCGGTGGTGGCTCCCTTCCTCCTCTCCCTGGGGTTCCTGGGACTCATCGCAGAGATCAAGACGCCGGGGCTGGGGCTGGCGGGGCTGGCCGGGATCCTCTCTCTCTCCCTCTTCTTCGGCTCGCATCACATTCTGGGACTGGCAGGTTTGGAAGATCTCATCGTCTTCGGAGTCGGCGTGGTCCTCATTGCCGTGGAGATCTTCGTCGTGCCCGGGTTCGGCCTCTTCGGGGTGTTGGGAGGGGTGGGTGTCCTGGGGGGCGTGTATCTGAGCATGGTGGGGTCCTTTCCTACCACGCCGGATTTCGTGAACGCCGGCGCGGTTCTCTCGTCGTCCATCCTCATCATCCTCATCAGCTCCTGGGCTCTCCTGCGTCATCTGCCCCAGAGCAGCCGGTTGGCCCGTAGTGGAGTCTTCCTCCTCACCCAGGGGGAGCGGGAGGACGGCTGGTCCTCTTCGACGCCCCGCCCGGATCTCCTGGGGCAGGAGGGCGTGGCGCTGACGGACCTGCGGCCGGCGGGCACTGTCCTCATCGGCGAGGAGCGAGTGGATGCGGTCTCCGAGTCTGAATGGATCGAAGACGGTACCGACGTTCGCGTGGTGGCCTCGGAGGGATATCGACACGTGGTGCGCCCCCTTCGGCCCAGGGAAGGGGCCTGATACAGACGCTTTGACCTTTTCGTCAACGGCTCCGCGCATGGCGGGGCCGCACCAAACGGAGGATTGGGTTCATGACCGATGAATTTCTCGTAACGACGACCTTTTTCGTGGTCGGCGCCATCGTCCTCCTCTCCATCATCGCCTGGGCCATACCGGTCAGGCTCTGGATCGAGGCCATCAGCGCCGGAGTCCGGGTGGGCATCGGGTACCTGGTGGGGATGCGACTCAGGAAGGTGAGCCCACCGGCCGTGGTCCGACCCCTGATCTGGGCCAACAAGGCGGGGTTGGACTTCGAGATCGCCGATCTGGAGGCCCACTACCTAGCCGGGGGCTCGGTGGACCGGGTGGTCCGGGCACTCATCAGTGCCGACAAGGCCTCCATCGAGCTGGCCTTCCGCCAGGCCGCCGCCATCGACCTGGCGGGCCGGGACGTCCTGGAAGCCGTCCAGGTATCGGTAAACCCCAAGGTCATCAACACGCCCCGGGTGGCGGCCATGGCCAGGGACGGGATCCAGCTCATCGCCGTGGCCAGGGTTACCGTCCGGGCCAACATCCACCGGCTGGTGGGTGGGGCCGGGGAGGAGACTATCCTGGCCCGGGTGGGGGAGGGCATCGTTTCTACCATCGGCTCCTCCGACACCCACAAGCTGGTTCTGCAGGATCCGGACAACATCTCCAAGACCGTGCTTTCCAAGGGGCTGGACTCGGGGACGGCCTTCGAGATCCTCTCCATCGACATCGCCGACGTGGACGTGGGCAAGAACATCGGTGCCGAGCTCCAGACCGACCAGGCCCAGGCCGACAAACGGGTGGCCCAGGCCAGGGCCGAGGAGCGCCGTGCCATGGCCGTGGCCCAGGAGCAGGAGAACAAGGCCAAGGTCGAGGAGATGAGGGCCCGGGTGGTGGAGGCCGAGGCCCAGGTGCCTCTGGCCATGGCCGAGGCCTTCCGGAGCGGGAATCTGGGCGTCATGGACTACATGAAGTACCGGAATATCAAATCCGACACGGCCATGAGAGACGCCATCGCCGGCCCCGGCGAAGACGATCCCTACGAAGAGACGACGGACTGATCCATGGACCCGGAAATCCTGGTCTACATCGCCTTCTTCGTCATCGTTGCCATCGTTCAGGGCATCGGGCAGAAGCGAAAGGAAGCCCGGAAACGGGAACGGGCACAGCCCCGGGCTCCGGACGCCAGGTCCGGGGCCGAACCGGGGGTCTCGGGGGGGGAGGGACGAGCCGCTGCCCGTTCCGGCGCCGATTCCGGCGAGAAGACATCGTCAGAAGAGATGATCCCCGGGGACATCTGGGAGGAGATCCTGGGTCTGGCCCGGGGAGAACCTCTCGGAAGTGGGGGTCCTGGAGGGACGAAAGGCCCGGGAGAGCCGGGGACGGCGACCCGGACCCGGGAAGCGGGGTCGTCTGCGGGTCGGCGGGAGCGTTCGTCCGTCCCCACCGGCCAGGAGATCCCCGGCCGGAGAGACCAGGTCTCGGTTTACCGGCCCCCGGGGTCGGTGGAGGAGATCCCCGAATTCGAGGCCCGGACGCTGGAGGACACGGAGCAGGCCCCCACCGGGCCGCCCCCTGAGGGTCTGGGACGCCCCATCACCGACGGGCGAAGGGAGGCCCGGCCCCGGCAAGACCAGGGGCGAGGGCGCGGGCGAAGGGACCGCAGAGCCGAACTCTTTCCCGAGGGAACGATGGAGGAGTTGAGGAGGGCCATGGTGCTGAAGGAGGTCCTGGGCCCGCCCCTGGCCCTGCGGGAGGGGCACGAGCCCGTATAGAGGCCTGCGCCGGGGATCCGGGATCGCCGCATGGAGGAGCCGCGAGCTCCTTCTGTCACCCCCCTGTTTTCACCTCCAGCTCCAGGGTGGTGAGGCGGCCTTCGTGGGCCCGGACGTGAACGGTGTCGCTCTGCAGGTCCCGGTACCTGGCCCGGGAGATGATGAGGTGGTCCACCGGAAGCTCGCAGACGCTGAAGCGCCCTCCGGCGCCTGACGTTACCTCGACTTCTCTCCACTCCTCCCCGATGACCGCTCTTCTTTGATCAGGGATTCGGTAGCGGCTCCACCGGAGGAGGACCGTGGCTCCCCGCACGGGGCGGCCCGAGTCCCCCCGCACCACCTTACCCACCAGAATGCCGGGATCGTCGTCCGGTCCTGTCTCCGGACACGTACTCTCCAGGATGCTGGTCGGGGAGGGAACGGCCAGCTCGATCTCCGACACCTCGCCCGGTGTGACGGCTACGTCCACACCGGCTGGAGTGAGATGAAGGGAGTCCAGCCTGGGATGGCTGAAAGAGACGGTGAAAGTTCCCTCCGAGAGATCTTCCATCACGAAGGACCCGGCCGTGTCCGTGACGGCCACGTGATCCGTTCCCGAGAGGTAGACCTCCGCTCCTGAAAGGGGGCCGTGGCGCGTGCTGTCCCACACCTGGCCGGTGAGCACGTCCCGCGCCGCTTCCGAGATCACCTCGCTGTCCAGATAGGCCGTCCGCACCACTTCTCCCCCCACCTCCCGGATGCTTTCCACCCGAATGTCCGTCCGTCCCTGGACCAGAGGGCCGGTCTCCCGGACCATGGTGGGCATGCGGATGCGCCACCGGCGGATGATCCAGGCGCCGTTGGGCATCCGCTCGAACTCCACCCGTCCCCCGGCCACGTTGATGGCTTCCTCCCAGGGGGCCCAGGTGTAGCGATACTCCAGGTAGTCCAGCTCCGAGGTCTCGTAGGAGAGCCAGAGGGTTCCCCGGATGTCCGGGAGGTCCCGCTGGCGGACGGGCTCGAAACCGAGCCCCACCAGTTCCGGTGTGCCGGCGTCGGCCTCCAGCCGAAAGCAGTGGGTGTCCAGGAAGATGTCGGAGAGGAGGACGGTGGCGTCCGGCGCGTAGTAGACGTAGCCGCCGTCGGCGGAGGGCTGGATGAAACCGTCCCGCATGAGGGTTTCGGGAGGGAGGCTCCGAACAGGGCTCTCGGCCACGGCGTCCCGGACCCGTTGGCTTTCGTCCAGGACCCGCTGGGTGTGAGGATCCAGGGTGCGAAGGTAGTTCACGACGCGGTAGCGGTAGAACTGCTCCCCCTCGGTCCACTCCTGTACGGTGAGGGCCTTACGGGCCTCATCCCAGACCCTGGCGACCTGGAGTCCCTCCCCGGGCCTCACCACGCATTGCTGCTCGCCCTCTACCAGGATCCCCTCCAACTCGATGGCGGTGGACCGGGTCTGGAGGCGGAGGCCGAAGATCTGACCGGAAGCGAGCTCAAAGGGGTCGGACTCCACCGTCTCGTAACCGATACGCTCGGCCCGGACGGTGTAGCGGCCGGGACCGGGAGCCTTCAGGAGAAACCGTCCTACGTCATTGCTGAGGTAGCCGGCAACGCGTGTGCCCCCCTCGTCGAGGAGGAGGGCCAGTACGCCCTCCACAGGACCGCCCGTCTCCTCGTCCAGCACCTGGCCTCGGACGGTCTGACCTTCGGCGTGGTCCGCAGGAGTTGCCAGGACTCCGGCGGCCAGGATCAGGATCGGCCTCCAGCGAATTCTAGCCATGCCTACATCTGCCCCGATGCCATCTTCCGGAGAACCGTGTGGAGGATGCCGCCGTTCTGGTAGTACTCGATCTCCACCCGGGAGTCGAGGCGCACATCCACCTCGAACTTCACCACCGTACCGTCGTCCTTGGCGGCCTGGGCCTGGAGGGTGGCTCCGGGCTCCAGTGCGTCGGCGATGCCCACGATGTCGAAGGACTCCCGTCCGTCGAGACCGAGAGTCCGGGCGGACTGTCCCTCCTTGAACTGCAGGGGCAGGACCCCCATGCCCACCAGATTGGAACGATGGATCCGTTCGTAGCTTCGGGCCACCACCGCCCGGACGCCCAGGAGGGCCGTGCCCTTGGCGGCCCAGTCCCTGGAGCTTCCCGTCCCGTACTCCTTTCCGGCCAGGACGATGAGGGGGGTGCCTTCTTCCTGGTAGGCCATGGACGCGTCGAAGATGGTCGTTTCCTCCCCCCCGGGGAGCCTCAGGGTATAACCGCCCTCCTTGTCCTCCAGGAGGAGGTTCCGGATGCGCACGTTCCCGAAGGTGCCCCGCATCATGACTTCGTGGTTTCCCCGGCGTGATCCGAAGGTGTTGAACTGGTAGGGTTCGATGCCCTTGTCCTGCAGGTACCGGCCCGCCGGTTCGTCCTTGGGGATGGCGCTGGCCGGGGAGATGTGGTCCGTGGTGACCGTGTCACCCAGGAGGGCGAGGACCCTGGCGCCGGTGATGTCCTCCAGGGGCGGGACCTCGAGTCCCATGTCGTGGAAGAAGGGGGGGGCCTGGATGTAGGTGGACGCCTCGTTCCACTCGTAGAGGCTGCTTTCCTCGGGGATGGGCAGGGCCTTCCAGTGCTCGTCCCCGTCGAAGACGCTGGCGTAGCGCTCCTCGAACATCTCCGGTTTCAGGGAAGCGGCCACGGTGTCCCTGATCTCCTCCGGGGTGGGCCAGAGGTCGGCCAGGAAGACGGGCTTGCCCTGGGCGTCGTGGGTCAGGGGCTCGTTGTAGACGTCCATGTCGATGCGCCCCGCCAGGGCCATGGCGACCACCAGGATGGGGGAGGCCAGGTAGTTGGCACGGACCTGCGGGTGGATGCGGGCTTCGAAGTTCCGGTTGCCGCTGAGGATGGAGGCCACCACCAGACCCTGCTCCTGGATGGCCTGGGTGATGGGCTCGGGCAGGGGGCCGCTGTTCCCGATACACGTCGTGCAGCCGTACCCCACCAGGTTGAACCCCAGCTCGTCCAGGTAGGGGGTCAGGCCGGCGGCGTTCAGGTACTCGGTGACGACCTTGGAACCCGGAGCCAGGCTGGTCTTGACCCAGGGCCTGACCGAGAGGCCCCGCTCCACGGCCTTCTTGGCCAGGAGCCCGGCTCCCACCATCACCGAAGGATTCGACGTGTTGGTGCAGGAGGTGATGGCGGCCACCACCAGGCTCCCGTCGCCGATCTCCATCTCCTGCCCGTCGAGCGTGATGGCTGCCGAGCGCCAGGCCGGGTCCCTGTCGGGGGTGTCCGTGGCCGGACGTGCGCCCCCGGCGGCCAGGGAGGGCTGATCCGGGGAGGCCCCTTCCACGGCACCGGGCGCGGTCCCGCCCTCTCCGGACCACTCTTCACCCGTGCGGTTTTCCGCGCGCAGGGAGAAGCCGGAGGGGAGGAGGGCCGGGAGATCGGACTTGAAGGCTCCCTTCACGTTCGTGAGGGGGATGCGGTCCTGGGGGCGCTTGGGGCCCGCCACGCTGGGCTCCACGGTCCCCATGTCCAGCTCCAGCATGGAGGTGTACTCGGGATCGGGGGTCTCATCGGTGCGGAAGAGGCCCATCCCCCGGCTCACGGCTTCCACGCGCTCCACCAGTTCGGGACTCCGGCCCGTGCCCTCCAGGTACTCCAGGGTCACCGCATCCACCGGGAAGAAGCCGATGGTGGCTCCGTACTCGGGGCTCATGTTGGCCAGGGTGGCCCGGTCGGGAAGCGTGAGGTTGGAGAGGCCGGATCCGAAGTACTCCACGAACCGCCCCACCACACCGTGTTCCCGGAGCATCTCGGTCACCCGGAGCACCAGGTCCGTGGCGGTGGCGCCCTCGGGGAGCTCGCCCGTGAGCCTCACACCCACGACCTCGGGGAGGAGCATGTAGTAGGGCTGTCCCAGGAGAACGGCCTCGGCCTCAATGCCGCCCACCCCCCAGCCCACCACGCCCAGTCCGTTGATCATGGTGGTGTGGGAGTCGGTGCCCACCAGGGTGTCGGGGTAGGCGAGGAAGGTCCCGTGCTCCTCCCGGCGGTGCATCACCGATGCCAGGTACTCCAGGTTGACCTGGTGGACGATTCCCGTGCCCGGGGGAACGGCACGGAACCCCTCGAAGGCCTCCTGTGCCCACCGGAGGAGGGCGTACCGCTCACCGTTCCGCTCGTACTCCTTCTCCACGTTTTGGGCGAAGGCTGCCGCCGTCCCGAAATAGTCCACCTGCACCGAGTGGTCGATGACCAGGTCCACAGGAACCACCGGATTGATGCGGTTGGGGTCCCCGTCCATGGCGGCCAGCGCCGAGCGCATGGAGGCCAGGTCCACCACCGCCGGCACCCCCGTGAAGTCCTGGAGGATGACCCGGGAGGGCATGAAGGGGAAGGACGCCCCGGCATTGGTGGCGCTCCACGCCGCCACGGTCCGCACATCGTCCTCGTTGACGAATCCCTTGCCGGCGTGCCGGAGGGTATTCTCCAGGAGGATGCGGATGGAGAAGGGAAGACGGTCCAGATCGGCGATGCCGTCCTCTTCCAGCTTGGTGAGACGATAGAAGGAGGTCGAGCCTTCCGAGAGATCCAGGGTGGTGAGGGCCCCGAAGGGATCGGCAGCGGAGTCGGTCACGGTGAGCTCCTGATGTGGTCGTTCTCGAAACGTGGGATCAGCCCCCAATCATAAGAAATCGGCGGGTCCCATGACAGGTTGGGGGGGAGGTGACCTTACTCCTTGAGCAGGAAGGGTAGAGGCTGGTAGCTTACTCCTGCCCGATCAACAAAGCCGGGGTGGCGGAAGTGGTAGACGCGGAGGTCTCAAAAACCTCTGGGAGCAATCCCTTGCGGGTTCGAGTCCCGCCCCCGGCA
>CAYXGM010000066.1:0-20630 GCA_964464555.1 uncultured Gemmatimonadaceae bacterium
CCCCAGCCCCGCCGCCCCCTCCCCCAGCCCCACCCGGGCCAGGCCGTCGGTGTAGCCCAGTACGAAGAGCCCACCCACCACCAGGAAGGGGAGGAAGGACCAACCCAGGACCCACAGAAACCAGATCCCGATGGCCAGGGCCATGGCCGCGGCCCCCAGGCCCAGGGTCAGCGCCGCCTCGGTGGGAGTCTGCCCCGCGGGGAGGGTGCCGGATCCCCCGGAGAAAGGGGTCCGGACCGTCTTCAGGTCGATGCCCCGCTTCATGTCGCTGTACTCGTTGAGGGCATTCACCGCGATGTGGGCCGCCACCAGCCCCACCAGGCTCAGGAGGGTCGGCCGCCAGTCGAAGGTGCCTTCGTACAGCGCGGCGCCGGCCCCGCAGAGGACCAGCGTCACGGGAAGAAGGAGAAAGGGGGCCCGGGCAAGCCCGGCGTAGGCCTTCAGCGTGGTCATTCCCGTCTCCACGATAGGGGGGGAAGTACGGCGAGCCCGCTCGCTACCCTTGATCCAGGATCCCCGTCAGGGTCCGGGCGTAGGCCCGGCCCTCGTCGCTGTCGCTCACAAGCTCGATCTCCCCGGGGCCGCTCGCCCCCAGCCCCACCTCCGCCGCCCGGGCAATCTGTTCCTGGGCGAAGATGGGGGTGCCAATGATGGCGTCGTTGGAGCCCAGCTCGTTCAGGATGGCCACGCCAACGGCGTCCACGGCCACCCGGTCCGTGCCCGCCACCATCACGTTCGCCTGCTTCAGGGTGCCGCTGGATGGGCCGCCGTCGGTGAAGGCCTCGATCCCGTCCATGACGATGAAGTCGGGGCGGTAGCCCTGGTTCAGCTCGGCGATCATGCGGCGCATGTGGGGAGAGCGGTGCATGGGCCGACGGATGGAGCGGGGGGTGAGGCCCACGGAGAGCTTCATGCTCATGGTGAAGACGCCGCCGTACTGGTGGGTCTTCAGGCAGCAGGCGCTCACCAGGTACTCGGCGTCGGTGACCATGCGGGGCAGGTGGAAGCCCTCGGGCCAGTGGGTGCCCTGGGGCATGACGTGGACCCAGTCCGCGTCCGGGAGCTCATCGAAGTTCACCACCCCGAAGCCCATGTCGGCGGCCAGGTCCATGGTGCCCTTGGCCTCCAGGACCTTCTGTGTGCCGGCGGGGCCGCTGGATTCCCCCAGGGTGACGGAGGCCGCGTCCCGCTCCCTGAGCTGGGTGATCACCTCGGTGAGTGTGTCGTCGTGGGTTCCGGCGGGGCCGCCGTCGGCGCTGTTGAAGTTGGGCTTGAGGACGACGTTCCGGCCGGCCATCCCCGTGGGGTCCAGGAGGGCCATGGCCCGGCGCACCCCGTCCCTGCGGTCCGAGGTGCGGATGACGGCCACGGTGCTGGCCCGCGTCCGGGCCCGTGCGCCGAACGCGCCGAAATCCGCGTGGGGGAGGAGCACCAGGCCGGCGGCGGCTTTCTCGAGGAACGTCCGGCGGTCCAGGGCATGGTGGCAGGGGTGGGGCATGACGTCCTCCTCGGGTGGGTCCTCTTCTCGGCCCCTTTGAGCCTCGGCCTCAACATAGGCTCTGGTCTGGCCGCAGAAAACGTTTCACGGCGGACAGGCTCGTAGACCAGGTCAGGCCGTGGCGAAAAGGACGGCGATGTAGGCCAGGTAGCTGGCGGTCATGAGAATTCCCGCCACCCGGCCCATGGGCCGCCCCAGCCAGACGTAGACGGTGACGGCCGCGGCGGCGGCGAGCATGACGGGGAAGTCCAGCCAGGCGAAGCCGGCGGGCACGTGGATGCCGTCGGTGCTCACGACGCTGGCCAGCCCCATGATGGCCAGGAGGTTGAAGATGTTGCTCCCCACGATGGTGCCCATGGCCACATCCGTCTCCTTCTTGACGGCGGCGACCACGGTGGTGGCCAGCTCGGGGAGGGATGTTCCGAACGCCAGGATGGTGAGGCCGATGGCCACCTCGGACATGCCCAGCTCCTGGGCGATGGCCACCGTGGCGTTGACCACGAACCGGGCGCCCAGGGGGAGGCCCACCAGCCCCAGGACGATGAAGAGGAAGATGAGCCGCTTCTTGGTGGGCAGGCCCATGACCGTCTCGGTGGGGACCAGGCCCCCGGCCTCACCGTGGGCCCGGGTGGCATCCCTGGCCGAGAGGGAGAGGATCCACGCCAGCCCCAGGAGCATGACCACGCCGGACGTCCGGGTCAGCTCTCCGAAGACGGAAAGCAGCACGAAGAGGATGCTGACCACCATCATGACGGCCGTGTCTCGCCGGGCCGAGGGATCCGGGGCCGCAAGGGGATAGATGATGGAGGCCGCTCCACCCACCAGGAGCACGTTGGCGATGTTGCTCCCCACCACGTTTCCCAGGACGATGCCTGGGTAGCCGGTGAGGACCGCCCGGAGCGTCACCACCATCTCGGGGAGGGAGGTCCCCAGGGCCACCACCGTGATGGCCACGATGATGGGGGGAACGCTGGCGCGCCGGGCCAGGGCCACGGCCCCCCGAACCAGGAAGTCGGCTCCGAAGAGGAGGTAGACGAGTCCCCCCGCCAGTAGGATGAAGCTGGTGAGCATCAGTCACCGCCTCGGAGCTTTGCGTCGGCCTCGTAGAGGCGGTCTCTCAGCTCCTTGATCTGCTCCCTGGCCTCTTCTTCGTCTTCACGGCGTTGGGTCACGTCCCTCGCCATGGCGTAGATGAGCCCCGAATCCGGATCGGGTTGAGCCCGCCAACTGATGATCCTCCAGCTTCCGTCCGCGCACTGGTAGCGATTCTCGAAGGCCACGGTGGGGATGCCCTGGGCCAGGTCGGCCAGCACCCCCATGGTCTCTTCCCGGTCCTCGGGGTGCACGAACTCCACGAAGGGTTTTGCCAGGAGCTCGTCCCGGGTCCAGCCCAGGATGCGGTTGAAAGCCGGGTTCACCCGCTTGAAGTACCCGTCGGGGCCGGCGATGCAGAGCATGTCCAGGGAGACCTCGAAGAAGCGCTGGAATTCTGCCAGGAGGGTGACCCGGTCCTCCATCTCTTCAGCCATCTGGTTGAAGGCTCGGGCCAGGAATCCCACCTCGTCCTCCCCCTTCTCCACGGCCCGGGCACTCAAATTGCCGCTGCGGATCCGGTCGGCCACCACGGCCAGTTCGTGGATGGGGGCGGCGAAGCGGAGGCCCAGGATGGTGCCCAGGACCATGGCGAAGGCGCCCAGTGCCATGGCCAGGTCCGTGAGGTTGGTCCGAAACGCCACCACCGGGGCCCGTCCCTCCTCTTCGTCGAGCTGGATGACCAGGCCCCAGTTCGTCTCGGGAATGTGCCGGATGGCCACCCAGACCGGCTTCCCGTCCTGGCTCGTGATTCCCTCCCAGTAGGTTCCCTCCCGCCGGTCCAGGGCCAGGGCCACCGGGTCTCCGGGTCCCCGGGGCTCCACCGGGTCCAGAGGGTCGGCGTCTCCGGATCCGTCGGGACGGAGAACCCGCACCGAGCCGTCGGCATCCCTGAACACGATCATGGCCTCGGTGCCTTCCTCCAGGCTCGTGTCGTAGTCCGCGGTCAGGGAGATGAGGGCCGCTGCGTCGAGCTGCACGTGGACAAGGCCGATCTCCAGGCCCTCCAGCAGGAGGGGGGCTCCGTAGTCCACGCGAAGGCGACCGGCGGCGGTAGTGGAAACGCCCTGGTAGGACACGTTCGTGAGCTGGGCGATCCAGGGGGTTTCCTCCAGGGGAGGCTGCGCGCCCTCCTCCGAGTCCACGTGGGCCACCAGCCGACCCTCCCGGTCGTAGACGGCTACCGATTCCACAACGTCCACGGCCCTCATGGCCTCGTTGAGGATGCGCCGGATCCTCTCCCGTGCTTCGGGGCGCCCGGTCTCGGAGTACTCCTGGAGGCTCATCCGGACCTGAGTGCGTCCGGCGATGAGGCTGACCCGGTCCCGCCATCCGGCGGCCACCTGCTCCAGCCCCAGCTCCTTGGCGTCGGCCAGTGCCTCCAGTTCCTCCAGACGCACCTCGCGCAGGTCACCTTCCACCGTGGCGTACATGACCGCCCCCAGGGCAAACATGCTTCCCAGGGCTACGGCCACCAGGGCGAAGACCAGCTTTGTGCGAATGTCCATCCACCTAGTCTAGAAAAGGTGGCCCCCAGCGCCAACGGTTTCATTGGTGTGGGGGGCTTCCTCGCGTCGAAGATGATCCAGGACGAAGAGGATGGTGGCCGCCGACATGTTGCCGTATTCGGCCAGGGTCATGTGGAACCCGTGGTCTCCGATGCACGTCCCCGGAAAGGCCCAGGCGCCGGATGAGGGCCATCTCCACCCCCGGGGCATCGATGCCGTTCATGCTCTATCGTGACACCGGCGCTGCTCCGGCGTAGGCCACGCCGGACAGGGCCGCCATCTCCCGGTCCCAGGTGGTGAGGTCCTCCCGGGTGAACTCTTTCAGGTGCTCGTGCCCGCAGGCCCGGGCCAGGACCTTCATGAGGTGGGTGGTTGCGCCCAGGAACCGCTCCAGCCGCCGGGCCGATTCTTCCACGATCAGGCGAGAACGGAGGTCGTCCTTCTGGGTGGCGATCCCCACCGGGCAGTTGTCGGTGTGGCACGCCCGCATGGCCAGGCATCCCGCGGCCTGGATGGCGGCATTGGCGATGGCCACGGCGTCGGCCCCCAGAGCCAGAGCTTTTACGAAGTGGGCCTCGGTGCGGAGGCCCCCGGTGATGACCAGCGTGACGTCCAAGGCCCCCGAGGCGTCCAGGTGCCGCCGGGCCCGGGCCAGGGCCGGGATGGTGGGCACGCCGATGTTGTCCTTGAAGAGGTTCGGGGCCGCGCCGGTGGCGCCTCCCCGGCCGTCCAGGATGATGTAGTCCGCCCCGGCCTCCAGGGCGAAGTCGATGTCGGCTTCGATGTGCTGGGCCGACATCTTGAACCCGATGGGAATGCCTCCCGTCACCTCCCGCACCTGGTCCCCTACCTCCCGGAAATCGGCCGGGGTGGTCAGGTCGGGGAAGCGGGCGGGGCTGACGGCGTCCTCCCCGGGCTCCAGATCCCGGACCCGGGCGATGCGCTCGGTGACCTTGCTTCCGGGCAGGTGCCCTCCGGTGCCCGTCTTGGCGCCCTGTCCGGCCTTGAAGTGGAAGGCCCCGCATCCCTTCACCCGCTCCAGGCTCCATCCGAACCGGGCCGAGGCCAGTTCATAGAAGTACCGGGAGTTGGCTTCCCGCTCCTCGGGGAGCATACCACCCTCCCCGGAGCAGATTCCCGTTCCCGCCATCTCGGCGCCACGGGCCAGGGCCACCTTGGCCTCCTCGCTCAGGGCGCCGAAGCTCATGTCCGAGACGAAGAGGGGAATGGCCAGCCGGAGGGGCCTCTCGGCCCGGGGGCCGATGACGGTCTCGGTGCCCACCTCGGCATTGTCCAGGAGGGGCGGCCGGGCGAGCTGGGCCGTGAGGAGCTGGAGGCCCTCCCAACGGGGAAGCTCGGTGAGGGGCACGCCCATAGCCGAGAGGGCGCCGTGATGACCCGTCTTCTCCAGGCCGTGCTCGGCCAGCTCCTGGATGCGCCCGTTGTAGGGCTCCTCCGGGCCGCCCGAGGGATCCTGGTAGAGTCCCAGGTAGGCGTCCCGGTCGAAGCTCTGGGGGTTCTCTTCGGCCCACGCCTCCACCTGCCGGCCGTCCACGTAGACGGCGTCGTTCTCCTCGTCGATCCACGCGTCGAACCTCTGCAGGACCTCCTCGGGGTTGTAGGCGCTCACCCCCGTGTCGAGTCGGTAGTCCCACTTGTGGACCCCGCAGATGATGTCCGGGCCGTCGATGTGTCCGTCGGCCATGAGGGCGCCCCGGTGCAGGCACCGCCCGTAAAGGACCGAGACCCGGTCATCGTAGCGGATGACCACCAGGTCCACGTCGGCCACCAGGGCGTAGGCGGGCTCCCGGTCCGCGAGCTCGCTCCAGGTGGCGACCTTCACGGGCCTGTCGGGTTGGTGGCGGGAATCGGTCATGGCCGCTCCAATCTTCCGGGTCATGCGGTGTGGTGGCGTTTGGAGATCAGGGTGGGCTACACCCCACGGGTCCGGAGGTGTCCCGAAAGACTTCGCCTATCGCCCCCGGCACCCCACCCTGAGGCCCAGGGCTTCGGCTATGTCCTCCCAGGCAAAGGCGCCGAGGCCGCCATCGTCGTGGAGGACGAAAAGGGCTCCGGCCCCCAGGCCCGGAATCTCCTCCTGAGTGAGCCAGATGCCGTCGGTGTTGGCCACGACCTCCCCCGCGAAGCTCCCCACGAGGCCGAACGATGCCCGGTCCAGGACGTGGAACACCGAGCGGGTGCTCCCCTGGTCCGTGAGAATCCAGTAGCCCTCTGCGGGGCCGCACCGATAGAGCATGATCCCCTCAGGGTCACCGGCCTCATAAAGGCCGGATGCCACGGTCCGCTCCAGATACTCTCCGGACAGGCCGTAGAGCTCCAACTCGAAGTTGTGTTCGTCGGCCACCAGCAGGAGGCCCGCCTCCTCGTCGACCTGGATGGACTCCACCACCATCAGGGCCCCGGGACCATCGGCTTCACCGAAGGCATCCACGAAGGTGGCTTCCGGCGGTCCACCCGAATCGGCATGCAACTCGAACCGCTTCACCCGCCGGGTGAAGTCCCCGGTGGGATCCTGCCCTTCCGGGGGGTCGAGCTCGTTTCCGTAATCGTCCGTGACATAGAGGATCAGGCTGCCGTCGGTGGCGGGGTAGAAGGCGACTCCGTAGGGACGAATCAGCTCGTCCTCGCCGAACCAGCCCATGGACTCGAACCCCGGAAGAGAGAGTGCCTGAACCCGGTGGTTGTCCCGCTCCACGACCAGGAGGAGATCGCCCACGATGGCGATTCCGTTGGGGTAGTTGAACTCGCCGGGACCCCTGCCTTGCCCCCCGACCCGGCGGATGAGCTCTCCCGACGCAGCGTCGTGAATCCAGAGATCGTGGGTGCCCTTGGCCGTGGAAACCACCCAGCTCCCCTCCTCTCCCTGCCAGAAGGCCGGGGAGTCCAGGTTGGACGTGGTGTCCCACGCCGAGACCCACCGTTCCGGAATGATGGTCACGCCCCTGAGGTCCGTGGCAATGACTGGGTCCGACGAAGCGTCCTCTTCCGGAGGCCCGCAGGCGGACCCCGGGAGGATCAGAAGGGCAGCCATGATCAGGGGAGTGAGGTTCGAATCAGGCAGCATAGGTCATCCTCTACCGGCGGAATGAGACAAGGGATCGGTAAAGTTGGCCTCGGGGCAGCTCCAGCGGGAAGGGGGGGGCTCGATCCGGAGCGCCGATACCTGATCGTGACCATTCGGTGACACGAACAGACAGGGCCGGGAAGTACGGTTACGCAAACGAGTTTTGCTCAATCAGGACTTCTTCTTCGAATGGGAGTTTGGAAATGAACCTGATATGTAAGGTTCGGCGGACCGCGCCGGTCGCGGTAGGGCTCGCCCTGTCCCTTGCCACGGCCGTGGTGCCACTCCACGCCCAGACCGGGCGGGTCACCGGGCAGGCCCTACAGTCCGAAACGGGCAGGCCCCTGGTCGGCGCCGAGGTCCACGTCGCTGGAACGTCCGTCTTTGCTACGACGGGCGCCAACGGCCGCTACCTGATCACCCGCGCCCCCGCGGGACGGCAGACGCTGGAGCTGAAAGCCCTGGGCCGTGAGACGGCGACCCAGACGGTGAGCGTCCAGGAAGGTGCCGTGACCGTGGCCGACTTCTCGGTCGAAGTTGCGCCCATCGCCATCGAGGGAATCGACGTGCTGGGTGTTCGGGCCATGACCCAGGCCCGTGCCCTCTCCGAGCAGAAGAATGCTGCCAACATCATCAACGTGGTGGCGTCCGACCAGATCGGCCGTTTCCCCGACGCCTCGGCCCCCGAGGCCCTTCAGAGGATTCCCGGAATCACCGTGGAGCGGGATCAGGGTGAGGGCCGTTACATCAACATCCGGGGGAGCACCTCGGATTTCACCAATGTGAATCTGAACGGCGCGTCGGTGCCGTCCCCGGAGGGCGATGAGCGCCGGGTGGCCCTGGATGCCGTGCCTGTGGACATTCTCGAGTCCATCGAGGTGGCCAAGGCCCTGACCCCCGACATGGATGCCCAGGGGATCGGTGGTGCGGTGAAGCTGGTGACGAAGAAGGCTCCCGAGCAGCCCTCGGCATCCCTGGACCTGGGGAGCGGGTATGCGCCCATCCGGGAGAACCCCTCCTACGAAGGCGTCTTCACTCTCGGAAACCGGTATGGAGAGGACTCGGAGTTCGGCGTCCTCCTCATGGGATCCTACTCCCGCCGGGATTTCGGCTCGGATGATATCGAGCCCGAATGGGACTTCGAGGATCCGGGCCTGGGCGACGATGTCCTGACGGAGTTCCAGACCCGCCACTACTCCCTCACCAGAATCAGGACCGGGGGAACGGCCGCCCTCGACTACCGTTTCAGCTCCACCTCCCAGATCCAGTTCACCGGGACCTACACGGAGCACGAGGACACCGAGGAACGCCGACGCCTGATCCACGTCATCGAGGACGACGAGATGGAGTTCAACCACAAGAACCGGATGGAGAAACTCCAGATCGGATCCGGTGCCTTGAATGGTGAGCATCTCCTGGGCCATGGAATCCAGTTGGACTGGGGGCTCAGCTACAGCCGGGCCGCCGAGGACACGCCCTTCGACGACGAGATCGCGTTTGTCCAGGAGGACGTGAGCTTCTCGCCCAACATCAGCGATCCCGAGAGTGTTCGTCCGAATCCGGTTTCCGGGGCGCTTTCCGGGCCATTCGAATTCGATAAGCACGAGGCGGGCTTCAGCAAGACCACCGACACGGACAGGACGGCCCGGGTCGACCTGGAGATTCCCTACCAGCTCGGCGAGAAGGCGACGGGAGGACTCAAGTTCGGCTTTCTTTTCCGGGACAAGTCCAAGGACCAATCCGTCACCGAAGCCGAGTACGAGCTGGCCGACGGTGATCTGGTCCTGGGTCAGGGGATCGGGGGGCCCTTCGATTTCTCCGGCTTCCAGCCCGGAGGGGAGTACGGGTTCGTCCCCAACTCCACGACGGGAGGGGAAGTGAAGAACTTCGTCCGGGACCGGTCCGGTCAGCTCGAGTCGGAAGCCAACATCGAGGCGGATTCAGAAGACTTTGACCTGGAGGAGCAGGTCATGGGGGGCTACGTCATGACCGAGCTGAACCTCTCGGAAGCCTTCATGGTCATGCCCGGGTTCCGGTACGAGTACACCGATTCCAGGGCCGACGGCTTTAACTGGGACTCGGAGGCCGAGACCCTCACGCCGACCACCTCCGACAATTCCTACGGGAACCTCTTCCCGCATCTGCATCTCCGGTACCGTCTGAGTGACCAGACCAACATCAGGGCGGCCTACTCCAGTGCCATCGCCAGGCCCGGCTATTTCAGCCTGGTGCCCTACCGTGTTCGGGACGATGAGGACCTGGAGATCGGAAACCCGGAGCTGGATCCCACCACCTCCAACAACCTGGACTTCCTCTTCGAGCACTACGATTCCCGCATCGGTGTGCTCTCGGCCGGCGTGTTCTACAAGTCCATCGAGGATCCCATCTTCACCTTCGTGGAGGAGAACAGCCTGGGGGGCGACACGGAGCAGCCCCGAAACGGGAAGTCGGGCAACATCCTCGGCTTCGAGCTTTCGGCCCAACAGCAGCTCAACTTTCTCCCGGGAGCCCTGGGGGGACTGGGGGTCTACGCCAACTACACCTTCACGGACTCGGACGGCACGCTGCCCGACGGCCGGTCCGCGAAACTGGCGGGCCAGGCGGATCATGCGTTCAACACTGCCCTCAGCTACGAGCGAGGGGGCTTCTCGGGACAGGTGAGCTTCAACTTCCGTCACTCCTACATCGACGCCTACGGCGATGACGAGTCGGAAGACGAGTTCGTGGGAAGCCGGCACCAGTTGGATTTCTCGGCCAGCTACCGGTTGAACGAGAGGGGAACCATCTACATGGAGCTCCTGAACCTCACCAACCAACCCTTCGTCCTGTACCAGGGCTTCGAGGAGCGAGAGAGGCAGAGGGAATACTACCGCGCCTGGGGAGCCATCGGAATCCGGCTGAACCGCTGAGCCGAACCGATTCTTCGACCCTCCAGGAGGTCCCGATGAGGCTTCCTCATTTTTGCGCCCTTCCAGCCCTCTGCCTGGTGGTCTCGGCCTGTTCCGGGGGCGAGATCCGAAGCACGGAGGGACGCGTCCGCATCGACTTCGACGCTGGGCTGAACGCCGAGGAGGGATGGGCAGACAACGCCGGGGCCGCCACCGTCTGGGCCGACCGACCCTTCCGCCTGCGTTTCGAGGTCGAAGCTTCCGGACCCGGGGGCGTTCTGGGCCTGGAAGCTCGGCGAAATGGGGGGGCCTGGAGCAGGGTCCTGGCCCGGGATTTTCCCTACCCCGATGAGATCTCCACGCCTCCGGTGAGCATCGTATCTCCGGCAGCGTGGGTACCCGGCACCCCCACACGGGACCTCCTGGGTACTTCGGCGGAGCCTTTCTCCGGTGGCACCGGTCTGGGTCTGGACAGCCTCTCGGGGCCGGTCCCGGCCGGCCAGAGCGAGTGGGAGTGGGCGGTGGTGATCAGGCGGTGGGCCGACGGCGCAGAGATGATGGAGTCGGACGACCGTTTCGACTTCCGGCTGGTGGACTCGGGCGGTGCTCCCCTGGCGGGGATCTCCCCCATCCCGGTTCGGCTCCGGATCCCGGACGGACATCTTGGCGGGACCTACCCCGAGACACCGGGTCGCCTCGGGCCGTGGCAGAGCCCCGACGGCCGCCTCTGGTTCCCCATGGAGCCGGCGGAGACGTTCAACGTCCTCATGGTCATGACTTCGGCAGACGGAGGGCGGAGCTGGACCGAAGCCGACGGCGCCAACCGCCCCGTGACCGACGACCTGGAAGGGTTCGCCACCGTGTACCGAGGGGGGATCATCCACATCCTCCACCAGATCTCCGAGCGGGCCGTGTACCACTCCTTCAACACATCCGGCGTCTCGGACGAGTCCGGAGGGTGGATGGCCCGCGACGAGCCGGTGGCCGAACATCCGGAGCCGCCGGTGCAGGCCGCTTCGCTGGAAGTCCTCGAGGACGGAACGCTGGTGGCGGTCTTCGCATCGGGCAACCGCATCGAAATCAGGACGAAAGCGCCGGGCGGCGGATGGACCCCCACCGACACCCTGGTGGGAAGGTCAGCCGACGGATGGATCCTCTCGGGGCCCCAGACCGCCGTCACTCCCGACGACCTGGTGCACCTGGCCTGGACCGAAACCAACGGGTCGGAGGGCGTGGTCCACCATGGCACCATGAGCGGATCCGGGACCGTCGGTGGCCGGCAGGTGCTGGCCACGGGCTTGGCCGGTGCCGAGTCCGACGTGGGCTCCATCGCTCCCCTCGTGTATTTGCCGGGGGCCAGGGAAGTGGCGGTCGTCTTCCGCCGGGCCGACGGCCGCCTGGCGGAAAGGAGGGTGAGGCCGGATGGTTCCGTGACCCCGGAAGCGATCATCACCGAGCGAACCGTGACGCAAAACGCCGTGGACTCGGACCAGGTGGGGGCCGACCTCGTCGAGTTCGGTGGGCGACTTCACCTCCTCTTCCTGGACCAGGAGACGGGGAGCATCTTCCACACCCGGAGCGCGGAAGCCGGCGTGTGGTCTGCGGCCGAGCCGGTGGTGGAGGGCATCCGGGGTCAGTGGGTGCGGGGGCGGCTCGTCAGAAAACCGGATGGACGAACCGTCTACGGCTTCGTGTACGATGCTGGATCGGACGGCGGATCGGGGATGAACCGCTATGCGGAGGTGGATCTCGGGGGCTGAGCGACCTGCCGAATCCCGGTCATCCATCATCCAAATCCAACCCCCTTCTTCTGGCGGGGCTACCCCGCCGGTCCCTCCTCGAAGGGCGGGTCCAGGTGGACGGCCAGGCTGTTCCGGGCCGGGAAGATGCATAGGTTGAAGAGTGAGGGCGGAAGGGGGAATCCATGATCCGCCACAAGACCGATCCCCCACTCGACGTGAGGAAATGACCATGTCCTTCCGGGCCTTTCCCCTTGGCATCCGAAGCCTGGCGCCGGCCCTGGTGTTGATGGCCTGTGCCGCCGTATCCGTCTCACCCGTGGCTGCCCAGAAACGCCCCATGACCATCGTGGACCTCATCGGCGTGCCCTCGGTGGGGAGTCCCCAACCCTCCCCGGACGGGGAACGCATCGTCTACGTGAAGTCCGAGGCCGACTGGGCCGAGAACCGGACCATCAGCCACCTCTTTCTGGTGAACGCCGACGGGACCGGGACCCGGCAGCTCACCTACGGGAAGGAAGGCCAGTCGAGCCCCCTCTGGTCGCCGGACGGAGAGCACATCGCCTTCCTGGCCCGGCGGGGGGATCAGGACGTCACCCAGATCCATCTCCTTCCCGCCGACGGCGGGGAGGCCCGTCCCCTCACCGACCACGAGACCTCCGTGGGGAGCATGGCGTGGTCCCCGGAGGGCGCCTTCCTCTACTTCCTGGCCACCGATCCCAAGAGCGACGAGGAGAAGGAGAAGGAGGAGCGCGGGGACGACGTCTTCGCCTTCGACGAGGACTACCGCCAGCGGCACCTCTGGAAGGTGAACGTGGAGACGGGTGAGGAGAGCCGGGTCACGGAGGGGGACTTCAGCATCGGGGGCTACACCCTCGGCCGGGACGGCGCCCGGGTGGCCCATGTGCGCACCCCCACCCCGCTCCTCAACGACATCGACAAGGCCGAGATCTTCCTCATGGACGTGGACGGGAGCTCGCCGGTGCAGCTCACCACCGACACGGTGCCCCAGAGCGGCCCCGAATTCTCCCCCGACGGTCGCCACGTCCTCTTCACCGCCGATTCCAACCAGGAGTGGGACTTCTACTACAACGACAAGATCTTCATTGTCCCGGCGGCAGGGGGCGAGGTTCGGACGCTCCTTCCCGACTTCCCCGGCTCCGTCTCCGGGGCCACCTGGTCCGCCGACGGGCGCTCCGTCCTCTTCGTGGCCAGCGTGGGCGTGCGCCGGGAGCTCTTCCGGGCCGCCTCGTCGGGGGCCGGGGCCAGCAACTGGATCAGCATGTACGCCCAGAGCGACGTCCGGGTCTACCGGACGCCCTGGTTCGGGGGCAACCCCTGGGAGGCCGAGGCCCCCACCGACCAGTACTGGGACGACTCGCCCCTGAAGTATGCCGCCGAGGTGACCACACCCACCCTCTTTCTGGTGGGGGAGAACGACGCCCGGGTCCCCATGCCCCAGTCCGTGGAGATGTACCGGGCCCTGAAGGCCAACGGGGTCCCCACCCACCTGTACGTGGCGCCCCGGCAAGGCCACGGATGGCGAGAGCTCCATCATCGCCTCTTCAAGGCCAACGTGGAGATGGACTGGTGGGAGCGCTGGATCATGGACCGGGAGTGGACGTGGGAGGAGGCGCCGGAGGCGGACGGCGGATGAGCCTTTCCAGGCGGACGTTCCTGGCGGGAGCGGCGGGGAGGTTGGTGGGAAACGCGTCAGTAGGGAACGCGGTCCGGGTTCTCCTTCCACGCCCGTAGTACCTTCCGCCCCTCGTCGGCGAGCTCCTGCCGCTGGGGGATGCTCCGCTCCTCTTCGGGGCGGCTGATCTCCTCGGCGATGGCCAGGTCGTCGAATCCGGCCTCCACGGCGTCGGACCCCGCGGCCGCGTACACGATTCCTTCGATGCGGGCCCAGTAGATGGCCGAAAGGCACATGGGGCAGGGCTCGCAGCTACAATAGATGACCGCGCCGGAGAGTTCGTGGGTGCCCAGGGCGCGGCAGGCGTCGCGGATGGCGCTCACCTCGGCGTGGGCCGTGGGGTCGGCGTCGGCCACGACCCGGTTCCAGCCCCTTCCGACGATGTCTCCGTCCTTCACCACCACGGCGCCGAAGGGCCCGTGGCGGCCGTCGGGGGAGTGCTCGGCGGCCAGCCGCATGGCTTCCCGGAGAAAGGCGCGGTCGTCCATCATCCCGCCTCCAGATCCGTTCTTCGGAAATCCTCTCCCAGGAAGAGGAGGGGCTCGGCGGCGAGCTTGGTCACTGCATACGTCATGCAGTCCCCGAAGTTGAGGGAGGCCGGATGCCTCCCCTTTCCGAAGCTGCGAAATCCGTCAACGGCTTCTCGCCAGTGGAGCTCGCCGAAGGGGATCTCCACGATGCCGAGCTCGTCCAGAAGACGCTCCAGCACACCCCGGGATTGCTCTCCCAGGCGGGCGTGAAGGACGATCCCGGTCTCGGCCAGGGTGGGGGTTCCGGCAGCCACCACATCCGCTGCATCCATGCGTCGGAGGACTTCCTCGAAGCCCGGTTCCCTGAAGACGACAGCCAGGATGGCCGAAGTGTCGATGATCATGCCGTGGCTCTCCTCATACCCCCTCCTCTCCGTAGCCCAGGATCGCCTCCCGCTCCTGTTTGTCCGGGGGCCGGCCGAGCTGGTCGTCGGGGATCCGGCTCCAGACTTCCTCCTCCAGGAATCGGAGCCTCCGCTCCCGTCTTGCGGAGTCGTTCACACGGTACCGTAGCCGGGCCTTCCGCTCCAGGAGGGCCTGGCGGATGGTCTCGGTCTTGGACTCCCCGGTGGCGTCGGCGAGCTCCGAGGCCAGGCGCTCGACTTCCGGGTTTTTGATGTTCAGGGCCATGGTCACAGATGGTAGAATGGTGTATATAAGGTGTAATATCCAACCATGAAGCGGGAAGCACAAGGGGGCTGGTGCCGCTCCCCCCCCGAGTGGATTGCGCGGGCGGGGGCCCATGGGATTATCTTCTTCATCCGGCGCCGTCGCGGTGCAGCGGCTGCCATCCAAGCCAGAGCTCACGAATGGGAACCTTCGAACACAAGGGCATCTTCTGCCTGGAGGGAGACTGGGAGCGGGACCTACGGGGTCGCACCACGGTGACTCCCGTCCTGGATCTCCTGGAGCGTTCCCACTATCCGTCCATCCGCTCCATTCGCAGGGATGTGGCCACGTCCGGGGAGCTGGCCCACTACCTGGAGAAGTGGCGGCTGAAGAAGTACGACGACTATCCCATCCTCTACCTGGGCTTTCACGGAAACCCGGACATCCTCTTCGTGGGCGCCGATCGCACGGACCCGGTGGGGATGGGGTGGGTGGCGGAGCGGCTGAAGGGGGCCTGCAGAGGCCGCATCATCCACTTCGGCTCCTGCAGCACCCTGGCCGCCCACGGGAACCGGCTGAACCACTTCCTCCGAGCGACGGGGGCTCTGGCGGTGAGCGGGTACCGGTGCGAGGTGGACTGGATCCAGTCCGCCGCCTTCGAGCTCGTCCTCCTGAGCGCCCTTCAGTTCAATACCTTCACCCGGCAGGGGCTGGAGGCGGCCCTTCGCCGGGTCATGAGCGACGCCGGGACGCTGGCCCGCAGCCTCGAGTACCGGATGGTGATGGCGCCGAAAAGAAGAAGATGAGGGGGGATCCGGGCTGACCCATGGACCCTGGGGCCGACTCTTGATATTGGTATGACCCCACAGATGCAGGACCCGACACCCAACGACGGGGGAAGCATGGCGGACGAGCGGCGCGGACGAGAGATCTGGTTCATCAACCGGGACCTCCTGGTGGTGCGGCCCCTGGAGCCCTTCGCCGAGTGGGCCCGCTCCGTGGACGACGGGAAGGGCGTGATGGCGCCCGAGGCCACACTGGACTGGACGAATTCCTTCCTCTTGCCCGAATTCGAGATGGTGGAAGACGCCGAGGCGTGGTTGGCCGAGAACTGCGACGTGATCTTCGAGATGATGCTGAACGACTGGCTCATGATCCCCGAGCTCTGGCCCGAGGACCGGGGGTGGGAGGCCTTTCAGCGCTGGTTCTCCTTCGAGCGCATCGAGACCACCTGGGACCTGGTGGATGCGCCCCTTTCCAGCGATCCGCCCCCGGCCGACCTGAACGGGCCGTTCGTGAGTGCGTGAGGAGGAAGGAGCGGGTGGATGGCTGAATGGAGACCGCCTTATCTCGAGCGGTAAAGAAGAGCCCCGCCGGGCCGAGATGGCTTTCAACTGGCTCCAGGGCAGCATCGCCCACCGCTTCGGATGGCTCTACATCTTCAGCATGACGGGGTTTCTGGTGCTGGCCGTGGTGCTGGCCCTGAGCCCCTTCGGGAAGATCCCCCTGGGCAGGACCGGGGAGGAGCCGGACTTCAACCGCCTCACCTGGTTCGCCATGCTCTTCTCGGCGGGTATGGGCATCGGCATGCTCTTTTTCGGGGTGGCGGAGCCCATGCTCCACCTCCTCTCTCCCCTCTCCGGAGCCGAGACCACGGTGGAGGCGGCCCGGCAGGCCATGGGCCTGACCTTTTTCCACTGGTGCCTCCATCCCTGGGCCCTCTATGCCCTGGTGGGGCTTGCCCTGGCCTACTTCAGCTTTCGCAAGGGACTGCCGCTGAGCTTCCGGTTCGTCTTCTCGCCCGTCCTGGGCAACCGGGTCCACGGCGCCCTGGGGCACGCCATCGACATCCTGGCCGTGTGCGCCACCCTCTTCGGCCTGGCCACGTCCCTGGGTCTGGGGGCCAAGCAGGTGAATGCAGGCCTGCACCACGTGTTCGGCCTGCCCCAGGGATTGGAGATCCAGGTCACCATCATCGCCATCATCACCGCCATGGCCGTGGTGTCCCTGGTCACGGGGCTGGACGTGGGGATCCGCCGGCTCTCGGAGTTGAACATGGGGCTGGCCGGCCTCCTCCTGCTCTTCCTTTTCGTTGCCGGACCCACGGGATACCTCCTGGGCTCGGTGGTGGAGAACGCGGGGGCGTACCTCCGGGTCCTCCCCGCTCACGCGGTCTGGACGGGGGGTGGCGGGGACGAGGCCGCCGGCCATTGGTTGAGCAGTTGGACCGTGTTCTACTGGGGATGGTGGATCGCCTGGTCTCCCTTCGTGGGGATGTTCATCGCCCGCATCTCCAGGGGACGGACCATCCGGGAATTCATCGCCGGCGTTCTCCTGGTCCCCTCGGCGGTGGCCCTGGTGTGGATGAGCGGCTTCGGGGGTCCGGGGACGAAGCCCGGTTCACCGGCCGGTTCCGTTCCCGGACCGAGGCCCTCACCCTGGGGGGCTTCCTGACCCGGCCCGTCCTCAACGAGTCCCGGACCCGCCCCAAGGACACCACGGCCACGGCCATGTTCGTCATGCTGGAGGCCTATCCCCTGGTGTGGCTCACCGCCCTCGTCGGCACGCTGTGCGTGGTCCTCTTCTTCGTCACCTCCTCGGACTCGGCCTCTCTGGTGGCCGACATCATCGCCTCGGGGGGAAACCCCTCTCCGCCCACGGCCACGCGGATTTTCTGGGGCGTGCTGGAGGGGGTTCTGGCCGCCGTGCTCCTCCTGGCCGGAGGGCTCGGGGCCCTGCAGACGGGAGCCATCACCATCGGACTCCCCTTCTGCGTTCTCATCCTCTTCATGTGCTGGAACCTGGTTCTGGCCCTTCGCCGGGACCCGGCCATGGTTCCGGACCCACCGGTTGCACCGGAACAGGGGGATTTCTGATGAATCGGGCTCGGACGGTGCTTTCCATCTCGGGGGGCGGCAGCCTGTGGGCCCTCCTTTTCGCCGCGGCCGTCTCTTTTGCCGCGGCCGTCCCGCTCGCTCCGGCCCTCCAGGGGCAGGCGACGCGGGCCCCCGAGGCGCCGGAGCTTTCCCCACCCCCCGCCAAGAGCATCGCCCTCTATGTGGGCCGGAACCTCACCGCCGACGGCTCCGTGCTCCTGGGCGGGTTCGGCCACGAGCCCTCCAGCCACTGGTACGAGGTCACGCCGGCCCGGCGGTTTCCGCCGGGGACCACCGTGGAGGTGGGGATCACCGGGGACGCCCGCATACCGGGTCGGCGCTTCCGGGTTCCCCAGGTGGAGCGAACCTTCCGGTTCATCACCACCAACTACTCCGAGTTCGCCGGGTTTCCCCCTCCCCTGACCAACGGGGGACTGAACGAGCGGGGGGTGGCGGCCCGGGACGTCTGGTCTCCTTCCCGACAGGAGCTCAGGGCCATGACGCCGCGGCCCCAGACGGGCCTCAACTACAGCGATCTCTCCCGCATGGCCATGGAGCGGGCCACCACGGCCCGGGAAGCGGTGGAGATCCTGGGCCGGCTCATGGAGGAGCACGGCTACGCCACCTACGGCGGGAACTCCCACCTCTTCGCCGACTCCCTGGAAGGGTGGGTGGTCATCAACTACGCCGGGGGACAGGGCCTGTGGGCCGCCGAACGGCTGGGGCCCGACGAGGTGAGGGTCTCCTACCCGGGCTACATCGGCGACTTCCCCCTGGATTTCCGGGGCTCCCCCGGCTTCATGGCATCGGAGAACATCGTCTCCTTCGCCGTGGAGCAGGGATGGTGGGACCCCGAGAGCGGGGAACCGTTCAACCTGCACCGGGTGTACGGACAGCCCTTTCCCAGCGCCCCGGGCCGGCCCGATCCCCATACCCTCTTCCGGTACCCGCCCCTTCTGGAAGAGGAGATCCGGGCCATGGCTCCCGTCTCGGTGGCAGACATGATGGCTCTGGTCCGGGATCCCCGGTGGTCCAACGACGGGTCCGGATACGGCCAGGTGGCCCACCTCCGGTCCGGCCGCCACCCGGAACTGGGAACGCTCTGGATGTCCATCACCGGGGCCGTGGCCAGTCCCTTCGTTCCCGTCTTCGTGGGCGTCCGGGACCTTCCGCCCCAGTACAAGCAGCACCGGTACATGACCAAGGGCTCGGACCGGGGATTCCTGGATGCGGCGTTCGCCCCGCTGGAGGGGACGCTGTCGGCCTTCCGGGTCCACAAGCGGCTCCTCTACCTGGCTTGCGCCCATCCGGAGGCCTTCCTCCGGCCCGTGACGGCCGAGCTGGAAGCCTTCGAAGCCCGGCTCCTGGCCGAGCAGGAGGCGCTGATCCGGGACGCCGGCGCCCTCTTTGCCGCCGGGGATTCGACGGCAGCCCGGGACCTCCTCACCGACTATTCGGAGCGCCGGCTTCTGGCCGGACTCTCCCTGGGCCAGGCCCTGGTGAGGGACGTGGAAGGGGCGAGCGTGGAGCGCTACGGCGTCCCCATGCCGGAGGTAAAGACCCCCGAGGGAGCCTCCTGGCGCCCGGAGAGCGACTCCATGCTTCGGCGGCCGGGCAGGACCTACCACCGGTGCTACGTGGAAGGGTTCGACGACTACCCCAGGCGCCACGGAGGCTATGCCCCTCTCACCTCGGACACCCTGGCTGCAGCCATCCTGGACCGGTACGGAGGCGGCCGGAGCGCGCGGGGGCTGGGAGCTGGGAGGGCACCGCTCCTGCGCCCACTCGCTCCACGTCCGTCGCGTCCATGGCACGGGGCTCAGCGGGGCCGTGGAAGCTCGACGATCTCCCTGAGCAGGGAGTAACGGTCGGCTCCCAGGCGACCCACGGCACGAAGAGCCGTGGGGTCCACGGCCCAGGTGTCCGGATCCACCTCCAGGTCCCGGGAAAGCCGGATGGCCTTCACCTCCCCGATGACCAGAACATTCGGAGCTGCCCCCAGGTCCACCTCCCGGAAGAGCACGCATTCCATGACCGCTCTGGCCACGCCTACCACCGGAGCGCCCGTAACCTCCCCGGCCTCGGCGGTGAGGCCGGCGACTTCGAACTCGTCAACCGACGGATCGAACTCGCCCGAGGTGGCGTTCATGGCCTCCAGCAGGTCCTCGGAGCAGAGATTCACGGCAAAGACGGAGGTGTCACGGATGTTGCGCAGGGTGTCCTTCGGCTCCCCACGGCGAGACCCGATGGAGACACCCAACATGGGCGGACTGGCGGAGAGGGCGGCGAAAAAGCTGTACGGGGCCAGGTTGGCCGTCCCCCGGGAGGAGACGGTAGAGATCCAGCCGATGGGCCGGGGGATGACCAGAGAGGTGAGGAGCTGGTACCGCTCCTTCTTCGACAGCGTTTCTGGCCGGACGATTCGAGTGAGCCGGCTGGGTGGCATCGTTCCTCCTGGGTTGCGGTCGCGGGACCACCGGCCGCCGGTGACGGACGTCTCCACCAGCCCTCGGCAATGGCCCTGGTCCGGGTTCCCATGTTGGGTCCATGGGCGGTGGGCCGAAAGAGGCGTCCTCCATGAGCTCGGGCGCAGAGGTCGCGGCGAGCGCAGGCGCAGAGGTCGCGGCGTTCCCGGGTTCGGTCCTTCGCCTGACGCGGTCCAGGTCTGCCCTCTCGCCGGAGGTTGGGTCATCGCTTGCCGGGGGTTGACAACTTTTCAGCCGCGCATCGGCGCCGGTGCGGGATAGGCCCTGGACGCCGCGAGGAAGCCCCCTCCCGTGGGCCGTCGCGCCCGCGCATACATCAGGGCGACGTTCGAAGCCTCGTGCGGCTCCCACGCCCCGCAGCAGGCCGCTCAGGACCCCGAAAAACCCCCTGTTATATTTTCGGTATATCTTCGGTATCCGGAAGAAACAGGAGGTCTGCCCCATGGTCTGCTTCGCCCCTGACATGTCGTCTTTCCTTCTTGTGCGAGAACGGGTCCCGGAGTATCGAACCCCTGCGGAGTCCGTCGCATCCGGCGATGCTGCGACGGCATCCAGCGATCCTTCAGCGTCGGAACCCGCTCCCGAAGCTCCGGTCCCGGATCCCAGCGACGAGGTGGACGCCC
>CAYXGM010000067.1:0-19791 GCA_964464555.1 uncultured Gemmatimonadaceae bacterium
ACCCCTCAATCGGTCGCTTCAGCTTCGTAATCCAACCGAATATTGACGCTGTGGAAGAATGGAGTGCGGCCACGGCTGTCTGAGGAATTCCGGGTCACCGACGCCGGAGCACCGCTCCGGTCGCAATAAGTTGACAGTACCGGAGGGAGGGCTCTGGGATCAAGAAGGAGATTCTGCCAACGCGGTTTTGAGGTCGAGCAGGTGAGATTCCACAAACCGTACCGTCGCCGTCACACCGTCCATCTCGACTTCTACAGTCAGACTGCCCAGATCCGCCTGCTCCACTGCCCGGATGAAATCGGATAGCTTGTCGGCGTCCTTCTTTACCAAGACGCTGTACTTCGCTGCGCACACGGGGCAGAGGGCCAAGTAAAGGCAGTGATCCTCTTTCGCGAAGTTGTCTGCGACCTGTACAGCCTCGAAGTAGTACTCGCCCGTCGAAGGAATCGGTCGGTGTCAAGATAGTTGTCGCATGAGTTGATCATGCTGCCTCACCCCTTTGGACCTTGCTGGCCGGTTGGTGCTGGGGGTTGAGGCGAACCTCTTCCACGGAGGACCAATCCCGGATGGAGCCTGTCCAGTGACCGGGATTCTTGCTGCGAGCCTCCTCATAGACGTGCTTCCGGTTGGCCAGGATCGCTTCCTCCTGGCCGAAGTGACGCTGGTCGGGCGTCACGAACCGGATCGCGCTGTGGCGATGCTGGGTGTTGTACCACAGGACGAACGCTTCCACCCAACGCTGGGCCTCCTCGAGGGAGAAGAACGGCCGGTTGGGATATTCGGGTGCGTACTTGAGGGTCCGGAACAGGGCCTCCGAATACGGGTTATCGTCGCTCACATGGGGTCGGCTGAAGGAAGGCACCACACCCAGCCACTGCAGCGTGGCCAGCATGGTCGAGCCCTTCCCGGACCCGGCAGGTAGGTGATGTCCCAGGACCACACCTGGTTGGGTCCCGTGGCCATCTGTTCTCTTGGCTTCTTGGACGTAGCCGGCTTGGCCCGCAGCCGGTGGGCCATCTGCTTGGCGGCCCTGAGGAGCCGGTAGAAGGTGGATTCCGAGGCCAGGTACGTCCCCTCATCGGCCAACTGAGGCACGATCTGGGTGGGCGGGAGGTCTCGGTACTCCACGGAGTTGACCGTCGCTAGAACCGCTTCCTGTTCAGCTGGACTCAGCTTGTTGGCGGGCTCCGGTCAGCGGACCTCGACGCCGGTCCTCGCCCCCCTCCTCGTTCTCCTGCCGCCAGCGCTGGAGGGTCCGAGCCTTGAGGCCGAGGATCCCGGCAGCGGCTTCCTGCCGGGCCCCAGCCTCCACGGCCTCCTTGACCAGGCTCAAGATTTGCGCCCTTTCTTCGGAGCTGTGGTGTCGTCCTCGTCCCCCCACAGGGCTTGGGCTTTTTTTCAGCATCAACAACGCTGCGACTTCGGCCAGCGCCTTCTCCTTGCGGGTCAGTTCCCGCTCCAGCTCCCGAATGCGCCGGGTCTCGGCCGAGGGTTTCGAAGAGGAACGGGCCTTCGGCTTCGCCAGCCCCGCGATCATCTCCTGACGCCACTGCTTCAGGTTGGCTTGATGCAGCCCCTTCTCCCGAAGCCACGCTCCGAGCTCCTCGTCGGTGAGGGAAGCCGCTTCCATCATGACGGCGTACTTCTCTTCCGCGGTCCAGTCCTAGGGGCGTCGAGCCAGCATGGTTCTCCTGGGTTCGTCCGGGGTCGAAGGGGTTTCCGTCCAAGACTCGGGACCGTACCGCGCCTGGCGTACCCACCGGGACAGGGTGCTCGGATGCACGCCCACTTCCTTCGAGAGCTCCGTCGCACTGGGGCTCCCCGGCCGGGTGAGCTTCTGAACCATCTGGGCCTTGAACGTCTCGGAATAGTACATCGTTGATATCCTCACCGCCCCCACCGGATGAAACGCTCGGGACAGGTTCCGAGCCCGATCCTCCCTGCGGCTCGCTACGCTCCCCGCAGGGAGGATGAGGTTTTTGAGGAGCACGGGGGGCCGCTTCAGTATCGGTTCACCTCGTCCCCTCCGGACTCCCCGGGATCTGAGGGAAGGTCTTGTCCTGTCTTTCGGGCCAGCCGGGCGATTCCCTCATGGATGATCCGGCCCTGGGCATCCCACTCCTTCAGGAGCGCCACCACGGCCTCGGTCCATCCCTCCGTCTCCTGTACTTCCGGAATGCGATCCAGGGGCTGCACCCCGGGCCAGGCGTCCGGGTCTTCCCGGACCCGCTCGAAGAGCCGGAGGAACCGGGTTTCCCATTCCCGACGGGGCATGACCACGGTGTAGCTGCGGCGTGGGAGCAGGTCGGTGCGGAGGTCCGCCCCAAAACCTGAGGCATGAAAGCCAGCCCACTGCGTGGGGAGCCAGTTGCTGGTGGACATTCCCCGGACATAGGACTCGATCTCGGCCCCGGTGAGTTCCACTTTCACCAGGGCATTGCCCCTCTCTCCCCCGGTTCGATAGATCGCATTCCAGTCCAAGACGCCGGGGGGAAGGGGTGCACGCACCACGCTGGCGGTGTGATTGAGGGCCACGTCCGTTCCTCGCGCCCTGCGGAGCCCCTCCGCCGCCAGGATGCCCACCTCCAAGTACGAGATCACCCGGGGGCTCCAGCTCACCACCTCCAGCGCCTCGGGGGCCAACCCCAATTCCGTCTGGCGGATCCACTCCAGCATGGCCAGGTCGGGGCGGATGCTGGTGTGCTCCAATGCCACCAACCGATAGTCGTGGGAGGTCACCCGACGTGTGGTCAGGTCCAGCTTCAACTCCAGCCATCCTACATTTTCGGCGTAGCTCCCGGTCTGCACCACCAGGGCACCGGAGGGGGTTTGCACCGGGTCCTGGAGCAGCTCGTGGGAGTGGCCTGTGATGAAGACGTCGATGTCCGGCGCTGCCTGGGCGATGACCTGCGCGCCCGCTGTCCCGATGTGGATCAACGCGACAATGACATCGGTGGACGGACGGAGTCGGACCGCCTCCCGCCTCATGGCCTCTGCCGTCCCTTCCAGGTCCAGGGAGAGCTCGCTCCGGGGAGCGATGGCCCCGATGACCCCCACCCGGACTCCGTCGATGGTGTAGACCTTCGAGGGTGCGAACTCCAGGCTGCCATCAGCCTTGAAGAGGTTGATACAGAGGATGTCCATTCCGGCCAACTCCGTGAAACGGTGGAGCGCCTCAATGCCGAAGTCGTGGTCGTGATTCCCCGGTGCCCAGGCGTGGTACCCCACCCGGCCCATGGCCTCGAACACGAACTCACTTCCGGTTTTCTGAGCCACCAGGTCGCCCTTTTCCGCCACGTCTCCCGCATCCAGCACCAGGACATCGTTCCGGCCGGATCGCGCCTGTTGGATGAAGCCCGCAATGAAGGGTAGCCCTCCCTGCCCGTCGTAGTCGGCCCGGAGTCGATCGTGAATGTCGTTGGTGTGGAGGATCAGGAGGGTCTTCTCGGTATCCGGCTCCGACGTCCGGCTGAGCGTTCCTGGGGCGGAAGACGCTCCGACACCCAGGAATCCCAACAGCAGGACGGCGAACGATACGGGAAAGGGCCACTTCATGGGAGGTCTCCTTGTAAGGTGGACTGCACAGGCGATCCAGTGTCGGCGAAGTGGTTGAGGGACTCCAGGGTCGGGGGGGGCGAACTCATGCCTGCGACGGCGATCCCGGTTTCCAACCCCCTGAACAGGCAGCCACTCACCAGGAGTTCCTCAGATTCTCCCGAAGCCCAGGTGAGCCCGGTGCCCCCTTCTCCCTGCAGGATCGAATTGGAAAGCACCAGGCCGCGGCACGCCTCCGCCTCCACCGCGGCCTGTGTTGGAGCGCCCGATGGGTGGATCAGTCGGAGGTCGCTGAGCTGCACGGCGTCCTTGCCGTATATGTAGATGGAGCACTGTCCGGCGGGGGCCCTGCTGGCGGGCGCCGGTTCATGGGTCAGCCCGCCGATGCTCAGCCCCCGCTGCCCCCTCTCCCCCGAGCCGAACCAGGCGGCATACTCCGGGTTGCTGGAGAGGACGTTCCGGATGCGGATGTTCCGGTAGCGGGAGTTCTCGTCCTGGAAGAAGCCGAAGCGGGAGCCTCCGATGATGAGGTCGGAGAAAAGGAACGATCCCGCATCGTCGCCATGGAAGTGGATGGAGACGAAGTGCTTCTCATCGTCTCCCTCGTGTCCGGCCACCGCAGTGATCACCGAGGACCGGAGGATCACGTTGTGGGAGTCGGTGTCATCGTAGAGGGGGGGCACCGGCTGCGTCCCGTCCCAGATGGTCTGCGCTCCGCTGAGAGAGTCGATCTGGAAGCTACTGGTGCCGCTGCGCCCGGTGAGGAAGAGGTGCTCGCAGAGCACGTTCTCTCCCACCGTATCGATGAAATGATTGTAGGTGTTCACACCATGGATATGCCCGATGTACACGTTCCGGGCATGGGTCACCACGATCCCGTTGGTGTCCGGGGAGTCGATGGCCAGGTGTGAGACGGCCCAGTCGTGAGCGCCCCCGTACCCCGCCGCGTGCTGACCCTTGTTGCTGATGAGGGCGGAGCCACGGTAGCCCCCCTTACGGGTGCCACGGAGCACCGTGCTTGCGCCGGCTCCCCGGAGGTGCACCCGGGAGGCGATGAGGGGGGTGCGCTCCAGGATGAAGGTTCCAGGAGGTACCAGCACCCATCCCCCTCCCCGGGCCTCCGCGGCATCGATGGCTGCCTGGAACCCCTCGGCGGAGGGGGTCTCCCCATCACCCACGGCCCCGAAGTCGGTGACATCCACCTCCCCCCCCGTGCGGGGGGGAGGCGCCAGGTGCTCCTGAGATGCCAGGAGGGGGAGGGATGCCCCCCCCAGGACCAGCGAGGAGAGGAAGTCCCTGCGGCCACTCCCCGGGAAGGATGCCATCTCCGGCGGGCCGCCCTCCGGAGGAAACGATGCCATGATCAGAACCTCCAGGAAATCCCGGCCCGGACCACAGAGCCGAACCACTCGTCCAGGGCGAGTCTGCCCCGACGCCCCTGGAAGAGCCGACGGCCCTCGTTGGTCAGGTTCTCTCCCTCCACGAAGAGGAAGGCGTTGTCCTGGACCTGGAGGGTGACCTTGGCATCCACGGTCTCGCGCTGGTCCTCGTAGAAATCGGAGTCTCGGGAACTGGAGATGGCCCTGAGGGCCCCGGACACCCACTGGTACGAGATGCGGGCCTGGAGCGGGGCCCGCTCGTAGAAGAGCTGTGCGTTGTAGATCCGGTCGGGCTGATCGAAGAACGGCAGCAGGTCATCCCGTTCGAAGACCCGGACCTCGGAGTCGATGAAGGTGGCGTTCACCGAGACCCCCAGCCCGGACAGGAAGCCGGGGAACCACGTGAACTGCTGCTGGTACCCCACCTCCACACCCTGGATGGACCCGTCGTCCGCGTTGCGGGTCGTGGTGAGGGTCAACTGATCGAAGAAGCGGCCTTCGTAGTCCACGCCAGACAGCTCCTCGCGGCGGACGAAGACCGGGTTGTCTATGCTCTTACTGAACAAGGAGACGAAGGCCAGTCCCCCCGTGCCGAAGTAGTACTCGAGGCCGGCATCCAGATTCAGCGCTTCGTAGGGCTTGAGCAAGGGATTCCCCTCCTCCACGCTCCCTACGAATACCCCTGGCGCCGACTCCAGCGCCTCTATGGTGGTGATGGGGGCCAGATCCACGAAGTCGGGGCGCCCCAGGGAGGTTGTCACGGCGGCCCGGGCGATGAGGCGGCTGCTTGCGGCAAGCCGTGCCTGCAAGTTCGGGAAGATGTTCGTGTAGCTGGATTCCAGGCTGCGGGGGGAGAGCCCCTGAAAGTCTCCGTCGATGAAGGTGGCTTGCGTCGCGTCCATGGTGAGCTCTGTGTGCTCGACGCGTACACCCCCCAGGAGGGTCACCGGTCCCACCTGCACCTGGGACTGGACGAAGCCGGCGTAGATCCGCTCGTCGGCATCGTAGTCATCCTCCGCCGAGTTCGTGAGGGAGCTGACGGAGTCGTACTGGAAACCGCTGCGATGGGCCTCGAAGTACTCCACCACACGTTTGGCATCCGCCCGGGGCCCGAAGGTGAATCGATCCCGGAAGTCGTCGGGGCCGCCCACCGCCATTTCGCCCAGCGGTGTCTTCTCCAGGGGCACCCACCGATTGGAGTACTCGTCCACGAAGCGGTTGCGCAGGGTGATCTTGCCTCCGGTCTTGAAGGAGAGGCTCCCCGGACGACCCATGATCTGGGCCCGGTCCCGGGACCAGCTCAGGTTGTTCTGCACCACCCAGAGATCCTCGCTCTGAAGGCCGCCATCGAACCGGAGCCGCCTGAACCGGATGTTGTTGGGATCGTGACGCTGCTCGGCGTCAATGCTGTAGAGATATCCCGCTGTCTGAAAGGTCGCCGGGACCCTTGAGAACATTTTCGAGTCCACAAAGACGATGTCCCGATCCTCGCTGGCGGTGGAGAAGGTGACGGAGGGCTCCAGCCGCCAGGCCCGCCCGGCACCGAAGGCGTGGTCGGCTCCAAGCGTCAGGTTGCCGATCTCCCGGCGGCTGTCCTGCTTCCGCGTCTTCAGCTGCACACTGCTGGATGCGGCTGTGCCCGATGTCGCGGAGGTGAGGGCCGCACCGGAACGGATGCGCGTCTCCACCTCATCCCGAAGGCCGGGTTCGTCCACCTGGTTGTACACCGAACGGAGATACAGGCGGGTCCACTCCCCGGGATCGAACTCCACGTTCGTGGACAGGGACCAGCGCCGCCGATCCTCATCCACCAGCTTCAGCTCCTGCCTGTTCGGGATGATATCGGACCCCAGACTTCCCCACCGTCCCTCGATGCGATCGAAGGTGAAGTCCCGGTTGGAGAAGGTGCCCCCCAGGTATACTCCCAGGCGACGGTTCAGGAAGACGTCTCCCGCTCCGAAGGTGAAGGAGTAGTCCCGGCGATCATTCAGTCCATTGCCGCCGTAGTCCGCCTGAACGGAGGAGAAGCGCCGTCCCCGGTCCAGCGCGCTGGGCGTGGACACGTTGATCTGCCCGCTCAGCCCCTGGGCATCCAGCTCCGGGGTGAGGGTCTTGACCACCTCGATGATGGCAAAGTCGCCGGAGCCCACCACGTCCAGGGGGCCGGACCGACCCGCCCGGGCATCCACGTCGGAGATGGCGGAGGCCTGGCCATTCACATTCACCTGGTTGAGCCCCGGGGATATGCCCCGAATGGAGACATACCGCCCGTCGCCCACCCCCTGCTGCACCGATACACCCGGAAGTCGTCCGATGGCGTCTGCCAAACCCCGGTCCGGGAGCTTTCCCACATCGTCGGCCACCACGATCTCGCGGACGTTGGGGGCCAGCATCTTTTCCTGCAGCGCCCGGGCTTGCGCCGAGCGCGTGCCGACCACCATTAAGGGATCCATGAGCACCGCCTCTTCCACAAGAGCGATGCGGAGCAACACTTCTTCACCGGCTGCAAGGCTCACCTCCCGCTGGTCGGTTCCGTACCCGATCCGTCCCGCCTCCAGTCGGTGGACGCCCGGAGGGAGCCGCTCCAGAAGGAAGCTCCCGTCCGGGCCGGTGAGCACCTCGAAACGAAGACCCGAGACCGGGTGGATGGACACCACCCGCACGTCCTGGATGGGTGCGGTGGAAGCATCGGTCACCCGGCCCCGGATGGTGGCCACAGTCCCCTCCTGACCAGCGAGCCCCCATGGAGCCAGAAGAGCTCCGAGGGCCAGGATCAATCCAGGATTGGTCCAACCTTGTATGCGCACTGTCTGCTCTCCTTTGACAAGCCTTCTGCTCTCTCCCCCGTCAAAGGACCACCGGGAGTGATTCGGGGAAGGAAGGTGGATGGGGTGGAGTCCGGTGGCCGCTCGCATGATCGAGACCGGGAGTAACGAAGCGCGAAGTTGGCGGTATCGGAGAAGAGTCAGGAATAGGACGTTTCGGTAGGCACTCCCTCTTCAGGCTTCCCATGAACCGCTCGATGAGCGCAGCCGCGTTGGGGGCACCGTAGGGGATCGGAATCCCCTTGAGGTGCAGTACCTCGCCCAGCCACAGGTGCCAGGGCAATACGATAGGATCTACCCGAATTGCCCATCCCATGCGTCCCGAACTGCCTGAAGATCCCGTCTGCGAAGCTCGGACACGCGTGGGGAGCTGGAGAGGGAGTGGAAGAACATGCTGGCCCACCAGCTCCCCCAGTTGCCGCTGTGGTCGGTTTTCTGGAACGAGCTGGAGGACCTGTTTGCCTGGCTGGAAGGGGCAGCCGCACCGAGGGTGTTCGCGTCCATGCCGGCTGTTGGTGGAGCGAGAACCGCATGAACCCCGCCGCCCATCATGCGCACGTGGGGTGGAAGCCCTGTGGAGGTCCTCCGCTTCGCCGCCCAAAGCCGGCTTGTCGTGGAATTCGACTACACCGACGAGCGGGGGCGCTTCAGCCGGAGGAGGGTCGAACCCTATACTCTCTACCAGACCAAGGAAGAGAATATCGTTTTGGGCGTCTTCGATCGTCGTTGGTCCGACCGCCGCTCCTTCCGAGTCGACCGCATCCGCCGCCGATCTCGGGCCGTGTCTTTGAAATCCGAGGACTTGCCGGAATCGGCGCCTGATACGCGTGAGGTCGGAGCCCTGAGTCTACCCGGGCCCATAGAAATACTTCGCCCCGCTTGACCTTCCCTGGTCAGGTGGGACTTTCTATTCCCGGTTCCGTAGCACCTCGGGGTGCCCGGGGTGGGTGTGAGGTGGGGCGGGCGCCCGACTTGTTGTTGGACGCGGGAAAGGTCGATTCCCTCCAGGCCCAAGCCCCTCACATCGAGTTTCTTTGGCAGGCCTTCCAGTACTCTCTCCTCGTCCGCTTTGTCGAGCAGAGAGAAGATGTCGTAGAGATCCCGGGATACGGCGAAGATCCTCTGGCCGAGAACTGCCGTGACCTTTTCAGCCATCACCTCCTCCAGGGCGTAACACCGGATCCGAAGTGGGGTGAGGTTCCCGGAGTCGCTGAAGGGATGAAACACCGATCTGAGGGCCGACTCGAACGCCAGGACCTCGTCCCTGGTGATGTCTAGCCGGATACCTGGGGGAGAACCGGCGGTCATATGGAGACCACACCAGTAGTGGGTGGAGACAGGTGCCTCCTTTGAATACCAAGCGTCCCGAGAGATACTCGTTTCCGGCGATGCCCCCGAGGGCCCATCCCAGGGCGTAGTCAAGCTCAACAATGTGGGGCTCGACTCCCGCCGCTCCAGCCATGCGTCGGCTTTCGGCGTCACGGATCATGGCTCCGCTCCGAGCCCCCCTTCGGGCAGATTCACCCCGATCCGCCAGCGGGTGGCGATGCGATGCGTACCCTGCGGACTCGAGGGGTCCAGGGGACTGATTCCGGCGGTCAGGAGACCCTGCCACTGGTCTACGACCCCAGGATCCGGTGGGTGGGAGAGCCCCATGGACTCAACGAGAAATCCCAGGCGCTTGACCACGGCCCCCGAGCGGAAGCGGCGGAGGTGTCCGGTGGCACGTTTCCAGTCTATCTCCCCATCCCCCTCTCTGAGGGCTCTCGCCACCTCTGCAACGCCTCCGCTCAGTTCCGGTCTGTCCAGGGAATCGATGAGCGTCTTCTCCGGGTCGGTCACCTGCACCGGGGTTCCCCCTATCCGTACCGTGAGGCCTCCGAAGAACTTCTCTTCCTTGACCCTAACGATTCGGAACCGCATTCCGAGCACGACGGGGGTACGGTTCTCTTTCCGGGCCGACGTTTGGACATAGGTGACCCTGGGCACCTGGTCAGTGAGGTTCCAATGGCTCAGGGCCGACCAGTAGGCCACCATGCTGGGATTGACCAAATGGCTGGCGAGGACAAGGGCATCCTCGGTCCAGACTCGCTCGGGCCCAGCTTCCAGAGGGACGATCAGGTATTTCCCCCTCTCGATCCGGTTCAGCCATCCCTTGCCCACGAGGCGCTCCAGGGTGTCCCGTGTGGGTTTGCCCGGCCCCAGGATCCGGTAGGCATCCCGAGTGGTGAAGATATCCTTCCCCTTGGCGGCTATCTCCGTGAGAAAGGTGGCCTCGGCATGACTCAGACTTATTATATTATAATACGTCATTACCGCATCTAGGGAGGGTATGAACGTATTGTATTATAATTGCAGGTCATGGATTCTCAAGGGCCCTGGGGCTTAGGGAGGACGTGCCAAGCCTGCCTCGCAATCCGAGCCTTCCGAATAGCTCACTCCTGATTGCCTCCGCTTCATCTGCATCCAACCGGCCATGTCTGAGACCGTCATCGATGGCCTGCCGGAGCAGGGCGGAGTCGAGGTGGGCTCGGGCACAATCCCTGATCGCCCGGGCAGCTTTCGTGACCGGGACTCCCTCAACGGAACCTATGTCCTCAAGGAAATCCAAACAGCCGGTGTCCAAAAGGGTGTCTACAAACCCCGCCAAACCCCGACAACAGCACCTCCCGACACCCGCGATCCGGCCGTAACTCTCTGAAATTACAACAACTTGCTGGGATCCGGCGATTACCGGCAACGCCTGATGAGCGTGAGGCCGGAGCCCTGAGTCTACCCGGGCCCATTGAATACAGCGAAGCCCCGCTTGATTGAGAAGGTCAGGCAGGGCTGTTCCATTGCCGAACCACGGGCCGACCGGCCTTCGGACCGTATCATGCGAAAACCTGGGCCAGCCACTTGACTAAACCACCTCACTTGACCTACCGATCAAGTCATATTATTTAGTCAGGCCATGAGGCCGCCCAATGAGGAACAAGCCGTGCGCCAGGTGGCGGATCGCTTGGCTGAGCTCCTGGACTTTGCTCCGTCGGAAGCTGAGATCCGCCATCCCTCGGCCCGGATCCCCGTCGATGCCTTGATTGAGGTCGGGGGTCGTACCTTTGCCGTCGAGTGGAAAGCTGCCGGCGCCGCCGCGCCCGTCGCCAGGGCCGCCGAGCGGGTTCGGGAATCCGCTGCGCAGGTTGGACGTGCGGTCATTCCCCTGGTGGCCGTCCCCTTCATGGGCCGGGTCGGGCGGGAGCAGTGTGAGGAGGCCGGGGTCGGCTGGTTGGATCTCTCCGGCAATGCCTGCATCTCGGCCCCTGGACTCCGAGTCCTCGTCGATGGTCAGCCCAACCGATTCAAGCGCCCCGGCAGACCGTCCAGCGCCTTTGCCCCCAAGAGTGCGCGGATCGCCCGATGGCTCCTCTTCCACCCTCATCGTCCCATGTCCCAGCGCGAAATCGCACAGGCCACGGACATGGACGAAGGGTTCACCAGCCGCATCGTGTCCAAGCTGGAGGATGACGAGCTCATCCGTCGCCACGAGGACGGTGCGATCTCGGTCCGGGACCCTGACCTTCTCCTCGAAGCGTGGGGGGAGGAATACGAGTTCTCGAAACACCGGATACTCCAAGGACACGCGCCGGCCCGGTCCGGAGATGCGTTGCTCGGCCAGCTTTCCGGACGCCTCCGGGAGGAGGGGATCCCCCATGCCGCGACCGGCCTCGCTGCGGCCTGGCGAATGACCCGGTTCGCCGCCTTTCGGATCGTCACTCTGTACCTGCTCGAAGCGCCTGCTCACACGGCCCTCGAACGGCTGGGGATCCGTGAAGAAGCGCAGGGAGCGAACGTTTGGCTGGCGGTCCCGGACGATCAGGGGGTGTTCCATGGTGCAGCCGATTGGGAGGGGGTCCGCTGTGTACACCCGGTCCAGGTCTACCTGGACCTCCAGGCCCACCCGGAACGTGCCAAGGAGGCAGCGCAGCAGGTCCGCAGGGAGTACCTGAATTGGAGAGCCGATGCCTGAGAAGCCTATCACCGCGTCCGGCTACACCCCGGAGCACCTGGATTTGGTCCGGGCGACCTGTCTTTACGTGGCCACGAAGGTGACGGTTGACTTCCTCATCCAGCCTGCCCTCCCGGAGGACCGCGGCGAGAACAAGGACGCCTACGACCTCTTCTATGTCATCCGGAACTTCGGCGTGGGCGTTTCAGACGTTGCCGATGCTCTTCGCCCACTGATGGACGACCCTTCCGCGCGGTTCTGTCCCGTGTCAGTTCCCCAACCCCAGGCCCTCCCTCATTCTCCGGGTAATTGCCTCGTCCAGGGGCGGATCCATGCGCCGGCCGTGACGCTCGATCTGAGTGATGAGGGCCTCGACCTTCTCCCGGCCGGCCTTGTCCTTTACGGCCTCCAGGGGAGATTGGCCCTGCAGCGCGGGAAGTTCCTGGTCGATCCATCCCTCGTAGTGCTTCGCCATCATCTCCCGGATCCGTGCCCGGACCTCCGGAAGCTGGACAAGAGACTCAGTGTTCGCATTCGCCGGAGGCTCCCCTTCCGCCTCTCGCCTTGCCAGCCCTTCCTCCAGGGTCTCCACCTCGGTGCCGGTGTGCCGGGCGGCGGGGTACAGGTCTTCCAGATTCTCCCTGAACCGGGCTGCCCGCCCCTCCGAGTTGACATTTACCTCCAGCCGGTCCCCCTCGATCTTGATGTGGCCGAGGATGGTGCTGTCCCAACTCCTGTGCATGGCGTTTCCGGCGGCCTTCCATGTGAACGACACGCTTCTCACCTGCCCCTCCCCATCCAATTCGGCCCCCTCCATCAGCTCCTCCTCCGTCTCGTCGAAGGCCAGCTGCTTCAAGGCATCGAATGCCTCCTGGGCCGAGGGGATCTCGAAAGAAAGGCTGTGAAGGACGACGGGTTCCCCGTCAGTGTTGTGGAGCTGTGGCATCGGGGGGCTGAGAAGCACCTCCATGCGGTAGAGGTATACCTCCCGGAGCTCGATGTCCCATTCGCGGAGGCCCTCCGAATCGATTGGACTGTTGGCAGTCATGTGCTCCCGGAGATTCACAAGTCCGATCTTGTCTCCGGGTGGGAGGGCATGGGGGGCGCATGCCTCCATCAGCGTGACCCCTTCTGCCGTGACGATCTGGCCGAAGAGGACATCTCCAGGCTCCATGGTCCGGGACGCGGAGCGTTCCAGAACCAGCCGCTCGTCTCCGGTGAATACGTTTTTCGCCAGAAACCCCCGGCCAGGGTCCACGTTCCGGATTTCGTGGAAGGTGAAGGGGCTTTCGACGCATGCCTCCAGATACCGCTTCAGCAACGGATCCAGGCGCCGGGCCCTCCGCTCCAGCAGCACCCGCGTGGGTTCCTGGTGGTGGAGGCCGGGGTCCGTCACGAGGGTCTCCATGGGATCGGGGGACCACCGGTGGAAGAACCACGGCATGAAGAGCTGAAGGTGGGGCGAGTGGGGGTCGAATTCCGGCGCATCCTCTTCCCAGAGATGGAATTCGTCCCAGGCCTCGGCCAGGGCCGAATCTCCGTAGACGTCCTCTACAAATCGGAGCATGGAGTTGGGAAACCCGTCCAGGGCGGCACGGAGCCGCCGCCAGACAATTTCTTTAGAAGAGAGGGGCTCCTGCCTGGCCGCCTTTCCGTGGCAGTGCTTGAACTTTTTCCCGCTTCCGCAGGGGCATGGATTGTTTCGTCGAATGCTCATGGTCGAAGTCTGTTGAGGGGAGGATCTCGTGTCCACCGGTCCAAAGCGTACCCGGATGCTGGGGTGGCGACAAGGCTCATTCGTCCCGCATGGGGCTCCCCCAGGAGTCAGGATCTGCGATCATGCATCGGTACTGGTACCGGCCATACTCCCCCGGGCGAGCCGCAGCCAACATTGGCTCGAAGGGGAAGAGCGCCGTTCATCCGCCGGAGACGGATCGGGGTGTCTGGAGGGTGTCTACAAACCCCGCCAAACCCCGACATCGCCACCCCCGGACACCCGCGATCCATTCAGCGAATCCCTGAAAACCCAACAACTTGCCGGGATCCGGCGGTTGCTGCGCACGCCTGATAAGCGTGAGGTCGGAAGATGCGGACCGGGTCATCTTCACCCGGCAGACCTTCGTGGATTTCCCGGACTGGTGGCTCTCCGACACCCGCTTCCGGAATCCAGGGCAGATCACCGAGGCCAATCCCCAGCAATCCGAGTACGCCTGGGGAAGCCGGGTACTGGTGGAATTCGTGGATGACCGGGGCAATGAGCTTCAGGCCACCCTGACCCTGCCGGCAGGATTCGAGGAGGGTCGGCAGTATGCCATGGTCATGTACTTCTACGAGAAGATGAGCCAGCGGCACCACGAGTACTCCATGCCCGTCTACGACGACCGCCCCCACATGTCCACCTACGCCAGCGACGGCTACCTGGTCCTGATGCCGGACATCGTCTATGAGGAAGGCTACCCCGGAAGCTCGGCCCTGGACGACGTGACGTCAGCAGCCCGGGCCGTCATCGATGCCGGGTACGCCGACCCGGACCGGATCTGCATCCAGGGCCAGAGCTGGGGTGGGTACGAGACCTCTTTCATCCTCACCCAGACGGACATGTTCGCCTGTGTGGTGACGGGGGCGCCCCTGACGAACCTCATCTCCATGTACAACATCAACTACAAGAGTTCCGGAAGCCCCAACGTTCCCATCCTGGAGTGGAGCCAGGGGCGTATGAATACCTCCCCCTACCACGATTTCGACCTCTACGTGAGCCAGTCCCCCATCCACCACGTGGAGAAGATCACCACACCCTTCCTCATCCTCCTCTCCTATCCCGATGAGCCCCATCACCTTCGGGCCTGTCCCGCACCCCCGATCCCACATGAGGCACCCTGCGGGGCATGGGTGAATGGAAAAGGGGGCCTCCGGAATCCAGCTTCCGGAGACCCCTTTTCTTCCAGACTGCAGAGGCCCGGCTCATCCTTTCTGACCCAGCGCCGGACCTGATTCAGCGTCAGAGAGGTAGAGCCCCTCCCTCTTCCATGAGCTCGGTATAGATCTCCTGAAATTCCTGGAGCAATTCCTCGTCGGCATTGAGAATGGTGGTGATTTCACCGTACCGCTCCGGCGTGAGGTCATGGTCGTGGATGATCGCGGTTATCGCCTGGTTGGCCTCCTGCTGGATCTGCTGGGCCTCCTCCTGGGAGGTGGCCTGGGCCATCTCGGCCTCCATCTCCGCCCTGACGTCCATCACCTCGATGTAGGTCTTCGTGAAGGTGACCAGCTCTTCCCTGTCAGGGGGATCCCCCTCCTGCTGAGCCTCCAATTGGGGAGCTGCCATGAGGGCCAGAAGTGAAAGGGTGGCGAGGGCTACCAGGTGGTTGATTGCTCTGCGCATGTTGTCTCCTTCCTACAGGAATATCTTCAGTGTAACCCCCTCCTGTTGCAGGGCGCATGCCAGAGGGGCTGCAAGAGAGTGCCCTGGAGAGGTCAGGGCCCGGAAAGCCAGTTATCCCGGTGGTTTTTCCGGACTCTCTCCGGTCCATGATCCTCCCTCTTTCCCTCCTGGGGGGGGCGCTTAAAGGGGATTCCTGATTGAGCTGAAACAGAACATGTATTATTTTAAAACAGTGAGCTCCTTCAAACGTCTCGAAACCAGACTCCCGGCCGCCAGCCTGAGAACCAGTCTCATTCTGAGGGTTCTGCTTCCTGCCCTCCTGGTCCTGGGCGGGGCCGTGTTCCTCGGGCTCCGCAGCATCCAGGCCGAGGGCGAGGCCCGGATGCAGGAAGACGTGGAAATGATCGCCCGGGCCATCCGGCTTCCCGTCACCCACGCCATGGAGAGGGACCAGGACGAGATCCTATCGGAGGCACTCCGGTCGGCGTTCCGCATTCGGAGAGTCTATGGAGCCTATGTGTACGGTCCCGACGGCGACCGGAGGGCCTCCATGGGAGCCTTCCACCCGGACGAGGATTTCCAGGACCTGGGCCCGCTGGTGTCGGACATGGATCAACAGGGGGAATACGGTTCCATGGCGGGCCGCCGCGTCTACTCCTATTTCGTGCCTCTCACCGACTCATGGGGACGAAACCTCGGGCTCCTCCAGGTGACCCGTCTTCGCAGCGACATCGACAGCCATCTGGGTCGGTTCCGCGCGCAGGCCGGAGCATTGCTCCTGGCCTGCACGGTATTGATGGCCATCCTGATCCTCCTTGGACACCGGCGGTCCGTGGAAGAGCCATTGGCTCGGCTCCGGGAGGGAATGCGGGATGTGAAGGCAGGGCATCGTGACCGAAGGGTCGAGGTTGCAGGACCGCAGGAGCTGGCCGAGGTCGGGCGGGCGTTCAATTCCATGCTGGATGCCCTGAAGGCTGTGGAGGATGAGGTGGAGGAGCGCAGGGAAGCCCAGGAGATGCTTCGAAAGGACCTTATCCAGGCGGAGAAGATGGCGGCCATCGGAGCTCTGTCCGCCGGGGTAGCCCACGAGCTCGGGACTCCCCTTGCCGTAATTGCCGGAAAGGCGAGGCGGGCTCTCCGGCAGGCTGAGAGGTCTCCTGAGGATCGTCAGACCCTCCAGGAGATCCGGGACGAGGTCTGGCGGATGGATTCCATCGTCCGGCAACTCCTGGCCTTTGGTCGCAGCGGTGCCGGCGCTAGAGAGTGGACCAGGCTGGATGGGACGGTCCGGGCCGGCGTGGCCGCTGTTTCCGACGAGCATCGGGAGAAAGACATCACCCTGGAGATGTCCGGGGCCGTTCCAGGTCCCTGGGTCCATGTGAATAAGCGACGGATGGAACAGGCCGTCAGCAACCTCCTCCGAAATGCATTTCAGGCAGCCTCGGGCCACCGGATTCGGGTGGGGTGGTTCTTAGAAGAAGAGATGGCGGTGATCCAGGTGGAAGACAGCGGACCCGGGATTCCCCAAGCCACCAGGACGAGAATTTTCGAACCATTCTTCACCACAAAAGGGCCGGGTGAGGGTACCGGACTCGGGCTTGCCATCGTCCATGGGGTGGCGCAGGAGCACCAGGGTCGGGTGTCGGCGGACACGTCTCTCCTGGGTGGTGCCCGGTTCCGCCTGGAGTTTCCCCGGGGGGAGGAATGATGGCCGAGAGGGACGCGGGCAGAGTGCTGCTGGTGGAGGACGACGACGCTCTCCGATCCCTCCTGGCCGAAGAGCTGGAGGGGGAAGGGCTGGATGTCTACGCGGCGGAGAGCGCAGAGGAGGCCCTGGAAGTGCTGAAGGAGGTCCGAATCGACCTGTTGGTTTCGGACCTTCGCCTTCCCGGGGCGGATGGCATGGCGCTCCTTCGGGAAGTCCGGGAGTTCCCTGACCCACCGTCGTTTATCGTCATCACCGCATTCGGCACCATAGACCAGGCGGTCCAATGCCTGAAGGAGGGCGCCGACGATTTTCTCACGAAACCGCTGGATCTCGATCACCTCTCCCTGCGCGTGGCCAGGGTGTTGGAGAATCGAAGCCTTCGCTCGGAAGTGGATCGATACCGCGGAATGCTGGAAGGGGACGAGTTCCACGGGATGGTGGGAAGAAGTCTGCCCATGCAGAAGATGTTCGCCGAGGTGAAGCGGATCGCAAAGGGGCACGGACCGGTTCTGATCCTGGGAGAGAGTGGGGTTGGAAAGGAGCTGGCGGCCCGGGCGGTGCATGCGGAGGGCCCCCGTGCAAAGGGGCCTTTCCTGGCGGTCAATTGCGCCGGAGTTCCCGAGTCCCTCCTGGAAAGCGAGTTTTTCGGGCATGTGAAGGGGGCTTTTTCAGGCGCAGCGAAGAGCCGCGGCGGCCTCTTCCAGGGGGCTGGGGGCGGGACCCTTCTGCTGGATGAGATCGGTGAGATGCCCATCTCCCTCCAGGCAAAGTTCCTCAGGGTTCTCGAGGAAGGGGAAGTCCGACCTGTCGGAAGTGACCACACCGTACCGGTGGATGTGCGGGTCCTGGCCTCTACCAACCAGGATCTGGAACTGGCCATGAAGGAAGGGCGCTTCCGGAGAGATCTCTTCTATCGCCTGGAAACCTTCCACCTGACGGTGCCACCTCTCAGGGAAAGAGGGGATGACCTGGAACTGCTGGCTGTCCGGTTCATTCAACGGCATGCCAGGCGGCTGGGCTTCCACCCCCCTCCGTCGTCCTCAGCCTTCCTCAAGAGCCTGAGAGAGTACACGTTTCCGGGCAATGTTCGGGAGCTGGAGAACATGGTGGAGCGGGCGGTTACCTTCAGCGAGGGAAGGGAGATGGATCCGGGTCAGGTCGCCGAGAGGGTCGGTGCCGACGACGACCTCCCGGAAGCTCCGGCGGAGACGGACCTCCTCCCGCCGCTCCTGGAGGGAGACGGGCTCCCGACCTTGAAGGAGGTCGAAGATCGGTACCTGGGGCACGTCCTGGAAACGACCGGCGGGAACAAGCGGCGGGCGGCGGCCCTCCTGGGAATCAGCCGGGGCACCCTGTACCGGAGGCTGGACGATCTGGAGGAGGAATTCCAGAGAGAGGAAGAGTAGTTGTCCCGGTGCCTTCCGCCATTCTCTGTCCGGATGTCTCTCCATGCCGGGTCCGTGGCGCCGGAGAGGTTTCCTGTGGATCGAACGCAACGGTAAAGGGGACCGGTTTTCTCTCCGACCCTCGCCGGGTAGAGCTCGAGCCGGCCCCCTTCGGATTCCGGGGGAGCACGGACGGGAAGGCGGGGGCGGGGTGGTCCGTCTCTTCCTTCTCTGTTGCCTCCCGGATTGCCGGCGGAACCGCATATGGCGCGGTGGCGGTCCCGGGGTCGCCCCCTGAGATCCGGGCCCATCCGGTTCCACGGGACACCCCAAGATGATCGTGCGCGGTCACCGGTCCTTCTTCCACCGGCTCCGTTGGACCTGGACGAAGCACCCCTATCTGGAGGGGGAGCGCTGCTGTCAGAAGTCGCACATGACTACAACTCATGCCATCTACGAGCTCTTTGAGCCTCTGTTGAAGGGCACGCCGGTGATGTTGATCTCGGATCAGGAGGTCCGGAACCTGGAGGGCTTCTGGGATACCCTCCGGGACAAGGGGATTTCCCGCCTCCTCGTGGTGCCGTCCCAGTTGCAGGCCAGCTTCGCCATACGGGGTTTCGTTCCGCCCGCCATGAGGGTACTGGTCCTCATGGGGGAATACGTGAACCCCGTCCTGGCTGAGCAGACCCTGGCCGCGTTCCCCGCCACGACCCCCATCTACTCCATCTATGGAAGCAAAGGATAGGCGTCCGAGCTCTGATCGAAGTCGTCTTCCGGAATGGGCTCGGGGTCGGTGGGATCGAACTCGGGGGACTGATCGAGGTCGTCGGGGAAGGATTCGTGGGCGACCTCGTGGTGATTCCCACAGTCGGGCCCCATGTCGAGTTCGGTCTGGGGTGGTCCCCTGGGGTGGTCCCCTGGCGGGATGGGTGAGCGGGGGCGAGGTAGGCTCACCGATGGCCAGGATCTGTGTGATGGGCACAGGGTCGGTCAGGAACGCGATGAACGTGAGGGGTTCCTGGCAGGTGGGGCAGAGGAGGGGAAACACCTCGCGACCAACGCTTCGCGTCGGTGCCCGCTGGCCAGGAGGGCGACCCATTTGGAGAGCCGGGAGGGGGTGGAGTTGGGTGATTGGGGTGGTGGGCTCTCTGGCCGGGGAGACGGGGCCGGCGACCTCAGGGGAAGTTCGGGATCGGAACGGGGGACCTGAACGGCGCGGGCGTTATCCTCCTGGGCCCGTGCGGTGACCAGCGGTCTCAGAGGCGCGTTGGGGGCGAAGACGCCGTGGTAGCGGTGACGGTGGATGCGAGGCGGAGGGAGGATCGTGGCCAGGCGGTCCAGGAACTCGAGGGCTGAGAGTCGCAAGGCGGTCCGGCCCGCGGGATCGGGCTTCGGAAGGATGTAGAGGATCTGGTCGGAACGACCGTTGAACGGTTGCCCGCAGAGGATATCCACCGGAAGGTCTCCGCCACCCCCCTACCTGCCCTTGCCGAACTTCGACCACTGCTGAGGAAGCCTGAAACCCCGGACAGAGTGTTGGGGGTGGGTACTCCGGCGAAGGAAGGTGGT
>CAYXGM010000068.1:0-19766 GCA_964464555.1 uncultured Gemmatimonadaceae bacterium
TAGCCGACGGTACATTACCACCACCTGAGGTGGTGGGTTTCCACGGTGATCTAAAGGGGCCGGCCGGGTCCCGACACCGAGTACAGGCGCATCACCAAGCAGCGGTGGAAGATCACGTGGCAGGTCGATGTGGAGGCCATCGCCTCTACCAGGCCGAAAAGAAAATGCAGGTCTTCAGCCCCGACCTCACGGAGCTCCAGACCCGGGTCCTCACCCTCCTCGGCGTCCCTCCGTCGGTCTATCGCTGAGGATTACCCGACCGTCCTCCATCCGGATTTCGTAGGTGCCTTCGCCATCGCAGGCATCGCTGACGGAAAAAGCCTCGTCCTGGATGGAATAGGGTTCGGACGTGCAGGCAAAGGGAATCAGGAGGACAAAGGAGATCGTTGCCGAAACGACGCAGGAGAGGTTTCGCCTCATGGTTCGACGCCTCGCTTTTGAAGAGGGGGGTCGACTATCCTTAACCCTGTTAAGAGCGGCTAGCAAGGCCACCGTCTGGACCGAGTGCCCTGCAAGGGGCCTCCGTCTCTCCGCCCAGCCGCCGTTGCCCCCCCTCAGAACCTCTTCAGGTAGGTCACCTTCATCACCATCCCCCGGTCGCTGACCTTCCACAGATCACCGTCCACCCCCCGCTCCTCGGTCAAGACCAGGAAGAGGTCGCTCCCCGGGCGGTGGATGAAGTTCAACCGGAGGTTGGTGGAAAAGTACTCGTCCAGGGAATTGTACTGGACCAGGAGATTGGCGGCGAGCCTGGTGCTGAAGGAGTAGCTCCCGCGGAGGGACCAGATGTTGGCCGTGAAGTCTCCGCTGGGGATCTCCACCCGGCTCCGGTTCAGCCCCAGGGCCAGGGCCACCTGGGGGCTGGGAGCCAGGTTCAGGCTCACCACCTGTCCGCGGATCGTACCCCCGTAGAACTCGCCGAACTGGAGCTGGCCCCGCAGCACCACAGGGCGAGAAGGGCTGGTGTTGTACATGAAGATGCCCATGTCGGCGCCGTACTCGCCGGCGGGCACGTTCAGGCTGTCGGCCAGGTCGAAGGCCTCGTCGGGGCGGGACTCCCCCATCTGGCTGAAGAGAGTGAACTGGTCCCCGGACTCCAGCTCCACGCTCATGAAGGGGCCGACGCCGTAATCCTGAAGGGTCCCGTCCAGCCCCGCGAAGAGGTTCCCCCCCACGAAGACGTCGATCTTGCGTACGTTGAGCCACCCGGGGCGGAAGCTTCTGCGCCCGAAGAAGTCGGTGCGCCGGAGGTCCGTGCGCTGGATGAACCCGGACCCGGCCTCGGCGTCGGGGCCGATCTGGACGTAGCGGGCCATGGCTCCCCAGAGGTCGGTGGTATAATCCCCGGTCAGCCCCAGAGCCAGGTCGTCGCCCCCCTCCCCCTCGGTGAAGGTGTAAGCACCCCAACCCTGGACGTTCAGGCTGGGAGTCAGGTAAAAGGCGCCGTCGGCTCCCACCACCGTGTTGGCCCCCTCACTGCTCCGCCGGTCCGTGGCCATGACCCCCAGGTAGTTGTTCTCCCCCACGTCCCGCTTCATGCGGGCCACGGAGAAGGCCTCCCGGGGGCCGACCCCCTCCACCTGGTCGGTGAGGACGGTCATGAACCCCAGGGTCTGTCCCCCGGCCCGGCCGGTGAGACGGGCGCCGCCCAGGATGGGCACCACCTCGTCGTCGCCGTCCTCGTTTTCGGCGATGCCCACCCGCCGGCTGAAGAACATCTGAAAGGCCGGGGGCTCGAAGGGATTTCCCTGCACTCCGAAGTCGAAGATGCCCGAGTTCTCCAGGAAGAAGTCCCGCTTCTCGGGAAAGAAGAGGCTGAAGCGGGTCAGGTTCACCTGCTCGTCGTCCACCTCCACCTGGGCGAAGTCGGTGTTGAGGGTCAGATCCAGCACAAGTCCTGGTCTGACTTCGGTTTTCAGATCCAGCCCCACTTCGGCCTCACCCTCCCGGGGAAGGCTTCCATCGTCTTCCCGACTCTGCCGGAGGCCGCCCAGGACGTAGGGCTTGGCCTCCAGGTTCCTCCCCGTGGCGGGAAGCTCGGTGAGACCCTCCAGGTGCCCGGCTCGGCTCACCCGGTGAAAGCCCCCCTCGTCCCGGGACCAGGCCTGCCAGAGGACCTTCTCGTTTTTTCGCTGGATGATGCGGTAGACGTTGAACCCCCAGGGCTCCTCCGACTCGTTGGGGTAGCGGAGGGTCCGGAGGGGGATCCTGAACTCCGCCGACCACCCCTCGTTCGTGCGCGTGCCGGCCACCTCCCACACCCCCCGCCAGTCCACGTTCAGCTCCTTGCCCTCATCGGCCAGGAGGGCGTCGAACTCGGCGCCGTTGGGGTTGGTGGCGAAGACGTAGCCGTTTCTGTGGTCGTGGAAGGGGTCCAGAATGATGGCTACGGCGTCGTCGCCGGTGAAGCGGGGCCGGAGCTCGAAGGGGTCCTTCTCCATGATCCGGTCCCGCTGCCGAATCCGCCCCACCACCCGGTCAGGCTCCGAGTCCAGGGCACGGATGCCCACGTAGAGGTTCTCCTGGTCGAAGGCCACCCTAACCTCGGTGCTTTCCGAGGCCGGCGCACCCTCGCCCGGCTCCTGCTGGGTCAGGCCCGTGATGGCCTGCGCGCGCTCCCAGAACCCCTCGGTGAGAAAGCCGTCCAGGCGAAACCCCACCCCCTCCTCCACCGAGATGCCCAGGGCCCGGAGGGAGGCAGGATCCCGGGGCGGGGCCTCCTGGCTCTCCAGGGCCCCGGGGGAGAAGCTCCCCCACAGGACCAGAACGAGAAGGAACGGGATCGCAGGTTGGCGTTGTGGAGTCATGAAGTCCTTCCGGGGGGCTCCGGGACCGGTTGCGGTGGCAATCATCCCCATGGATCGAAGAAATCCACCTCTCCGTCGGCAAGGGCCTCGCCCCCCCCGGCACCGAGGGTCAGGTAGGCGGTCCACGCCCGGGCCAGCTCCCTCACCAGGGCGTGTCCCTGGAGGGGACTTTCCTCCCCCATCTCCAGGAGCTCCCTGATGCCGCCCACCACCAGGCGGTATCCGAGCCCCACCGCCACCACCGGATCGGCATGGGTCATCTCCCCCTTACGCTCCAGGAGGAGGGGCCTTACGCCCTCCAGGACGTGTTGATGGAAGGCGACGACCAGCGCTCGGCCGTCGTCATCCCTTCCCGGATGCCTCCCCAGGACCCTCCGGCTGTGGAAATCTGCGCCGAGGGTGCGTACCAGGAGCCCCACCACCCCCTCCACCACCGAGGCCAGGGGAAGGGCGCCCCAGTCCTCCCGCTCCAGCGCCTCCTCCCAGCGCTCCCGGGCCTCGGTCCATACCCGTTGGTGAAGGTAGACGACGAGGTCCTCCTTGCCGTCGAAACGGGCGTAGAAGGATCCCACCGACGCCCCGGCTCGCTCCACGATTTCGGCCACCGAGGCCCTCTCGGGCCCCACCTCGGCCATGAGCTCCAGCGCCGCCCGGGCGATGCGCTCCAGCGTCTTCCGGCTCCGCTCCTGCTTGGGAGGATGGAGGGCGGGAGAGGGGCGGGACGGTTCCCGGTCAGGGGCGGAGGATGAGGCCATGTTCTTCCCCGGGAAGAAGGGACGCAGGGATGAAATGGAACTGTCATTCTAATACTGCAGCCCAGGGGTCCTTCGTCAACCGTTCGATTGTCCGGAAGTGGGACGGCTTGTGGGCAGCAGGAATCAGGCGGGCCAGACGACCCGTGCCCCGTGCCCCGGGGCCGCCGGGATCTTTCTATCGAAGGTGAGGAGCGGGGTCTCCAGGGCCTCGGCCAGGGCCACGTAAACCGCATCGTAGGCCGTCAGGTACTTCCGCAGAGCCCAGGTCCGGGGGAGGAGGGGAGCGAGGGGGATGCGCCGGAAGGGGGCCTCCCCCAGGAGTTCCACCATGGCCGCGCCCCTGGCCGCGGTGATGAGGCCGTTCAGGGCCAGCCGCCGGGTAACCTGGGCGACCTCCACGTCCAGATGGGCCGGAACATGTACGTCCCGACCCTCCAGGGCCCGGGCCACCGCCTCGCCCCGGGATCCCCCCAGGAGCCACTCCACCACCGCCGAGGCATCCGCAACCAGACCGCCCGCGTCCTGAAGGCCCGAGGGACCCGCACCCGCATCGCCCAGAGACTCTCCCCCGGAGGCGGAATCCGGAACGTTCACCGGCCCTCCCGCTCGGCCCTCACCAACTCCCGGGCCTCCGGTGCATCCTCCACGGGCTCCAGGAGACGGATCCGGGCGCTGATTTCCCTCACCGTCGGCCGAGCCACGGCCTCCTTCAGGGCGTTCAGGGCAAAGTCCGACAGGGTCAGGCCCTCCAGGGCCGCCCTGGCTTTCGCTTCCCGGTGGACGTCCTCGGGTACATTTCGGATCTGGATCATGGTAGACATGTGAACATGATGAAGCCATCGTGGTCACATGTCAACGACCCGCCCGATCATCCTTCGGCGCCGGTCCTCCGAGCGGCAGTATTCCCGGGTTTGTTCCAGGTCCCCGAACTCGGCTTCGGCCCGGTGTCGCGCCTCTTCAGGTGTCAGTCCCTTCCCCTCCAGCTCCTCGGCGTGTCTGCGCAGGTGGAACTCGATCTCCTCCTCCACTTCCCGCTCCGGCGGCGGGGCACCCGGCATCCTGAACCCGTTGTCTCGCGCCATCTCTCCCTCCTCTCCCTCGTTCAGGACTTCTGTTCCAACAGCCGGGTCACGGCCTCGGCGTAGCTCCTGAAGGCCGCGCTCTCCTCCTCCAGGTGCTCCTTCCCCTTCCTGGTAAGGGTGTAGAAGCGGGCCCGACGGTTGTTCTCCGACGTTCCCCAGGTGGAGGAGACCAGCCCCTTGCGCTCCAGGCGGTGCAGGGACTGATAGAGGGCCGCATCCTCGAAGGACACCTCCTCCCCGCTTCCTTCGCGGATCCACCGGGCGATGGCGAAGCCGTGCATGGAGTCCCGGAGAAGGGCCCGGAGGACCAGGAGGTCCACGGTGCCCCGAAGAAGTTGGTTGGAAGCGATCCTGGTCATGGCCGTCTCCTGTCATGGCCGTCTCCTCGGTGTGACCGCCGAGCCCGAAGCTCCGGGCTCGGGAATCCGGACCCTGAACCCTCGGCTCTACCTACGGCAGGTCCCTCAAGAACCTTCACTCAAGATACTTAGGTAAGAATCTTATGGGAGTGTCGGGGGGCGTCAATGGTGTGTGGGAAGCCGGCCCCCTCAGCCCTGGGACTGGAAAGCCGGGGCTCGGGGCATGACGGCCAGGCGGCTCAGGACCCGGGCCGTCCACTGGCCGATCTTCACCATCCCGGGGACGTTCACGAACTCCACGTCGTCGGAGGGCCGGTGGTAGTCATCGTGGCTCCCGGTATAGGGCCAGAGGATGGGGATGCTCCGGCTCATGAAGGGGGAATGGTCGCTGCAGCCGTTGCAGGCCTTCCAGGGGACGAGGATGAGCCCGGAGTCGTTGGCATTGGCCATAAGGTCCTCCCAGGCCGGAGAGGTCGGGGCCCCCATGATGACGACCCGGTTGTCCCGGAGCCGGCCCACCATATCGAAGTTCAGCATGGCATCGGTGCGGGAGAGGGGGACTACGGGGTCCTGGTTCACGTAGTGCTTGGAGCCCAGGAGGCCCTGTTCCTCGGAGCCGAAGGCCACGAAGAGCACGCTGCGCCGGTCCCGTCCCGCCATCCCACCCCGGGCCACCTGCGCCCGGTAAATCCGGGCCAACTCCAACACCAGCGCCGTCCCCGAAGCGTTGTCGTCGGCCCCGTTGTGGATCTGGGGCAGACCCCCACCCACCGCTCGCACCCCCAGGTGATCGTAGTGGGCCCCCAGGATGATCCACTCCCCGGCCAGTCTCCCGCTTCCCGGAACCGTGGCCAGGACGTTCCGGGTGTTCAGCATGAGGGCGCCGCCGAAGGTGGGAGCCTGGAAGGGCTGGATCATGCCCCCGGGGGGCGCCTCCAGGCCGTACCTCCCCAGACGATCGGCCAGGTACTGCGCCGCCTTGAGCTCTTCGTCCGTCCCGCTGCCCCGCCCCAGGGTGCTGTCGTGGGCCAGGGCCCGGAGATGCACCAACAGGCTGTCGCCCAGGACCGGCGGAAGGGGCTCTCCCTCGGTGGCGAAGGAGAACGAATCGGTCCCGGGAGCCGGCGTACCCTTCCGGGAGAGGAGGGAGGGGGTGACCCGAACCCGGTACTCCTCCCCGAAATCCAGGGGATCGGTGGGGGCCAGACGGATCGTGGTCTTGTTCACATCCTCCATCCGGGCCCGGATCCGCCGTCCGTCAGCCGTTTCCAGGACGAGGCCCTCCTCCAGGCTCCCGGCGCGCACGGAAAAGGAGAAGGTGAGGGTGAACTCGGTGAGGACCGAAAGCTCTGCCCCGGAAGGGGAGGGCTCCACGGCCACCACCTCCGGAGGCCCGTCGGGATCCCCGGACCCCAGGAAGTCGGAGCACCCCGCCAGCAGGCCGGGAAGGAGCAAGGCCAGAAGGAGGTGAGGGCGGATGGGGCCGGCCGCACGGCGCCGGCGCCCTGCCCGGCGAGCCAGGCTCCGCCGCATCGGTTCCCGCCTGACTCCACCCGCCCCCTTCACGGCCCGCCCCGGGTCCAGATGAGGATGACGCCGCAGGCCCGGCCGGTGCCGCCGTAGCGGGTGGGGACCTGTCCGGCCCCGGAGTACACCTCGATGCCGGCAACCTGCTCCGGGGTGAGGCGGCGGTTCAGGTCCGCCGGCTCGCTCCCCCCCTGGGTGAGCTGGACGTCATCGATCCAGACGGCGGGGAAGCAGGTGCGCTGGGTTCGGGCAATGAAGGACGAGGCCTGGGGCCGGGTCAGGGCGATGTGGTAGGTCCGCGGAAAGCCGCCGCTGTCCACCCAGCGGATGCCGCTGAAGTTGGTGAAGAGGTCCGACACATCGGCCCCCGGGCTCGCCTCGATCTGCTCCTGGGCCAGGAACTGCCCGAACCCCAGCATGCGACGTTGGTAAAACCCGGCCAGCTCCAGCCGCTGGACCCGGGGCTCCACCCGAACCTCGATGGGCTCCAGCTCGATGGGCTCGGTGGAGAGGGCAACCTCCACCTCCACCCGCTGGTCCGCCCCCAGCTCGGCCGACTCCCACCGGGTGGCGTAGCCCAGACGGCTGATCTCCATGGCGTGCTCGCCGGGGAGGAGACGGGACAGGACGAAGCGCCCCTCCTCGTCGGTCTCCACCGACCGGGCCAGGCCGGGGAGGTTCACCCGGGCCCCGTCCAGGGGCTCGCCGGAGGCCGCATCCACCACCCGGCCCGCCAGCACCGAGCGCCCCCCGGTCCCGGACCGGGGCTCGCCGGCGGCGGCCTCACCGCCCCCCTGGGCCAGGAGCTCCACCAGGACCTCCCCGCTCTGCTGAAGCTGCACCACCCCGGCGGCCCCTTCGTAGCCATCCCTCTCAAACTCCAGGAAGTAGGCCCCCACGGGAATTTCGGGGATGGTCACCCGGCCGGCGGCGTCGGTGAAGGCCTGCATCCCCAGCTCCCGGGCCCGGACCTCCACCCGGCTCAGGGGCTCCCGGCTGAGGACGTCCACCACCCGCACCTCCACCGTGACCAGGGTGTCGGGGGGAGGGTCCTGCAGGGCCCATCCCGACGCAGGCGCAAGGGCCCAGGAGAGGGCCAGGGTCAGGAAGGTGGTTGGCTTCACGGAACGTCTCCGGTTGCGGCGGCCCCTCTCCTCACTCCTCCGTGGCCACCGGCCCAGCCGCGGCCGGCAGCAGGGGCCATCCTCCATTCTTACCTCACCATACGTCCCTGCCAAGGACCGATTTCCCGGGCCCATGCAACCGATTGCCGTCCCGAACCGTCAAAGAAGCACCCGACGGAGAGCAAGGCAGCGATGGGTTGTAACATTTTCCCGGCCCGCTCCGTAAGGCGCAATGAAGACGACGGATTCACACTTCGATTGAGACGAGATGCGACACTCCATCCGATCCCTGCGACACTCTTCATGGTCGCCCTTCCTCGTGCCTCTGGCCCTGCCCCTGGTGCTCCTGGTGCCCGGCGTAGGGGGAGGCGCCGACGAGGCCCAGGACGCTCGGGAGGGCCAGGAGGTCATTCTCGAAGAGACCGTCCCCCCCACCACCGAGACCCTCGACTTGTACTTCCCCAGCACCGGGCTCCAGTTTGAATCCCAGGACGACGAAGCCGCCGACGAGCGCCACTCCTAGGCGTCAGCCGACCTCCACTCCGTAGTCCCTCCCGTCAACACAGTTCCTAACCCACACCCGCCGGCACCGGTGCGCCCAGCTCCACCCGGTCCAGGTGAACCCGGCACCTCCGGCCCAGGATCCGGACCCCGGCTTCACGGGCCTCCCCCAGGGCGTCGGGAAAGAGGCCCACGCCTTCCTCCACCAGGACCGCCGTCCAGCGGGTCTTTCGGCGGGGGTTGTCAGCGGGCCTCAGCCAGACACGTGTTTCCGGAATCAGGAGCTCCTTCAGCCGTCCCGGATCGGCCATGTGAACGTCCACAACCTCGTCCGTATCCTCCAGTCGGACTTGCAGTAAGAACCGGTTATACCGTTGGATGAACCGGGACGAGGTCAGGGGGCCGTGGAGGGGGGTGGAGGGCATGGTGGGGTGTACCGGAGCCGAGGCCTGGGGTTCCGCCGCTGATGAATCGAAGGGTGGCACTGATAGGACGCTGATAGCCGGAGAATAGGGTGAACGTGCAGACCATCACCACCTGTCTCGGAGGCGCCCCATGCTCTTCTCGGTCTCGACCCATCGGTACCTTGGCTTCTTTCCGCCCTACCGGAACTTCGATGTCCTTACCCATCCCAATGCCATCCCTCGGGGCCCCCTCCCGAGCCGGGGCGCGGCCCTCTTCTGGAATCTCAGAACCGGGGACTGGGGAACCGGGTTTCGCGAGATCCGGGAACGCCCGCCCGGCGTTGCCCTGTTCCTCCTCCTGCCGCCGAGCTCCGAGATGTCGGGAGTGGAAGCCCTGTTGGATCTCATGGAGGGATGCCGGCCCCACACGGTACTCCCGTGGATGGGAAACCAGGATCCCGAGGAGATGAAGGCCCTTCTCCAGCGCCCACCTGAAGACTTACCTGTGGAGGTCGTGGACTACCTCTGCTGGCGAGGTCTGGAAGTGGACCTGGACACCCGGCGGATCCTTCGGAAGATCTTCCGCCTATCAAAGACTCATCGAACCGTGGCGGGGCTGGCGCGCGGGCTCTATATGTCCCGACGAGCTCTGGGGCGCAGGCTCATGAGCCGGGGACTTCCCGCCCCCTCCCACTGGCTCCACTTCGGCAGGGTTCTTCGAGCCTCAATCCGGCTTCAAAGTACCGATGAAAACCTCTTCTCCGTGGGATGCCAGCTCGGATACCCCGACGGGTTCTCCCTGAGCAACCAGATGAAGAGACTCGTAGGCCTCCGACCCTCCATCATGAAGGAGTGCTTCGGCTGGGAATGGATCGTGGAATCCTGGCTGGATCAGGAAGCCAGGGATGGGAACCTCTCCCGGTTCCTCAAAGCGTCGCTCTTTCCGAAACGGGCTTCGGCGGGGGGTTCGGGCGCCTCCGCTCCTGTGGCTCAGGCCGAGGCCCGGGGCCCACGAATGCGCGTCGCCGAAAGGACGACATCAGAGTGAATTTGCCCGGGAAGCGTGGGGAACTCACCTTTTCCGCCTCGGACGCTGCGTTTCTGCGCCAAGTCCTGCTCCCCATCAACGGATAGCGCCATGGCTCCGACCCCGCCGGACCCTACCCGGCTCGACCTGCGGCTCTTTGGAGGACCGGTAGTTCTGCGGGACTCCGAGCGCCTGTCTCTCTCCCCTCAGCAGGCCGCCTTCTTCGGCGTCCTCTACGGAGCAGACAAGGAACGACTCTCCCGGGAGGAGGTCCTGGCCGTCTTCTGGCCCGACGACGATCCTGCGAAGGCTCGCAGGCGCCTCAATCAGCTTCTGTACTCCATCAAAAAGAAAACCGCTCCCGTGGTCCCGTTCCTGACACACGATGACGTGCTCAGTCCGGCCTACACGGTGGTTTCCACGGACCTGGCCCGGTTCAACGCTGCCCTGGATGGGCATGATCTCCACACCTGCAGCAGTCTTCTGGAGCTGGGATTCCTCTCCGAAACACCTCCTTCTCTGGGGAGGGATCTCCAGGACTGGATCGCCGGCCGTTCAGGAGAGCTCAGGGTCCGCCTTCGAAGGAGGGCTGAAAAGCTATGGCAGGAGGGCTCCCGACGAGGAGACTGGACCTCGGCGAGGCGAGCCGCCGACACCCTCCTCGCCCTGGCTCCCACCGATGAGGGACACCTGCGAAAGCTCATGGAGGCCCACGGGAAGGCCGGTACGCCGGAGGGTGCAGAACTGGCCCTGGAAGAGTTCTCCAGGCGGGTCCGGAAGCTCACCGGAACTTCCTGGGACCCCGAAGAGGAAACCGCCGCGCTCCTCGAACGAATTCTGGGTGCCGAGGAGATCACCCTCGCATCGGCCTTCGTGCCATCCCAGGAGGCCTTCCCCGAACCACCTCTCCTGGGCCGCGACAAGGAGAGGGACCTTCTCAGGCGCACCCTTCGACGTCCGCCTCACGAAGCGCTGAGGACGGTTCTGGTGACCGGGGAGGCCGGGATCGGAAAGACCCGACTCCTGCAGGAGTCTCTCACAGGCATCCCCCTGGAGGGTCAGCAGGTCTTCATCGCGGGCTCGGCGGAGTTGGAGCAGTTCATCCCCCTCAACCCCCTCATCGAGGCCCTTGGCCGCCCCGGCGTGGAGACCGTGCTGAGGGAGTTGGAGGATCCCTGGAAGACCGTCCTCTACGGGGTCATGCCGAAGCACTACCTGGGGAAAGGCCCGATTCCCGAAGCACCTCAGATCCAACCTGGAAGCGTCCCGCGCAGGCTGTTCGAAGCAATCCACCAGCTTCTACTCGCCCTCGTCGCCGAGGAGCCCGTGATTCTGGTGTTGGAAGATCTGCAGTGGGCCGACCAGACCACCCTCTCTGTGGTGGAGTTCCTCATCCGACGTTGGGAAAGAGGTGCTCTTCAGATCGTCATGTCTGTCCGTTCCGAGGAGTTGAGACGGAATCAGACGCTTCGCCCGTTCCTGGATGTGGTGCGCACGCACGAAGATTTCCTGGACATTGCCCTGGGAGATCTTCCTCCCGCCTCCTGCGAAGCCCTCATGCAGGAACTCTCCCCGACCCCCCTTTCGAAGCGCGACGTCGCTTACCTGCGGTCTCTGGCCGGCGGAAACCCCTTCTTCCTCATCGAACTGACCCTGGAGTTCCTGGCCGGGCGCGTAGACGCCGGGACTCCTGAATCCGGACTCATCACCATCCCCCTCTCCATCCGCCAGGTGCTCGAACGACGCCAGAGCCAGCTTTCGGAGGATGCAGGGCGAGTTCTGGAAGCGCTGGCTGCACGAGCCAAACCCCTGGATGTCCGGGGGTTGGCGCGGGTTGCACGGATCTCCGGATCCCGTTGCCTGACAGCCCTGGATCAGTTGGTGGACTTCAGGCTGGTGTCCAGTCGAGGCCCCGAGGTGCTGATCAGGCACGAGCTGATTCGTCAGTCCGTCTACCAGCAACTCCCGGATCACCGGAAGGCCCTTCTTCATGAGCGGGTCGCCCGGTACCTCCTTCGGAAGGCGGAACCGCCCCCCGCAGACGAGTTGGCCGTCCACTTTCACCGGGCGGGAGTGAAACCGGAGGCCAGAAAGTACTCCCTGGAAGCCGCCGCCAAGGCCGAATCCTCAGGGGCCATCGCCGAAGCCCTGCGCTTTCTCCGGATCGCCAGGGAGCACTCCGACGATCCACATGAAGTAGCAGAGCTGATCGCGAAGATCGGGCACCTGAATTACCTACATCAGAACCTGGAAGAGGCGGCTCCCCTTCTGGAGCTGGCGGCGCAGCGCCTCAGGCGGCAGGGGGACATCGGGGCCGCGTTGAGGACGGAGGTGGAGTTAGTCGATGCTTTGGCAAAGACCGGCACCATATCCTTAAGGGACTGTCTCGAGGAAATCTCTCGAATCAAGCAAGAGGCCCGGGAGAGGGAAGATTGGAGCACCATCACGAAGGCGCTTGATGTGGAAGTGCATCGGCTCGATGAAAGAGGCGATCTGGATGGTGTTAGAAAGGTGATTGCTGAGGCTCGAGCACTCTCAAGCCTTGGCGGGCCAGACGCAAAATGCCAGGCTCGCTCACTCATCGCACTGAATGTCTATTTCGGCTCTCCCGAGGAGGCCCTCGAAGCCGCACGACAAGCGGTGAAAATCGCCTTCAAAACTGGGGACCGCGATCTTCAGCTACATGCTCTCAACCGGCTGATTGTCGTTCTGCTGTACCAAGGGCTCCTCTATACCGCTGAGGGACAAGAGGCCTTCGCCCTGGCCGAAACACGGCTAGTGAACTGTGGAGATCTCATTCTGAAGTTCAATATCCGACTGAACAGAGCAGTTTGGCATCTTGAAATCGGAGAGCTTGATCAGGCTCAAATTGCCTTTCGAGGAGCCCGTGAAGTCGTAAAGGGAACCAAGGCCCGTGATGCTCAAGTCGTCCTAGCCATCAATGAAGGCGAATTGGCATTAGCCTCATTCAACCCTGAAGTGGCCGAGGCCAGCTTTGCGAAGGCCGAAGAGCTCCTGGGGCCTGCATCGCCCTCTGCATTTAAGACGGTGATCTCGGCGGGCTTGGGCCTTTGTGCTCTTCATTCGGGAGATCTCTCGGAAGCCCGCCGAAGGGAAGCCGAGCTTCCCGTCATTCCAACGCTCTGGACCTTCGATCCGAGTGTCATCATGTCCTTCAAGGCCAAGATGCTGAAACGCCGAGGCGACGTGGCAGGGGCCGATCAACTACTCCAAGAGGTGGGCGAAAACGTCCGTTCAAGGCTGTTGACTGCTTGGATGAAAATCACGATTGAGCGGTGCGCATTGTTGCGCCCAACAAACCCCGAGAAATGCCTTGCGCTAGCTCGCGAGGGATTGGACGAAGCGGAAAGGCTGGGCCTGCGGGTCAGGGAACAGGACTTCAAAAAGCTCCTGCATTCTCATTGAGAGGGTCAAACACCGAGGGTAAGAAGCTGAGGGTGCTCAGGTTGCCAGCACTCGAGTGCCCGTATCAGCAACAGAACGGCCTTGGCCGACCTCAGCCTGCCTCCGCTGAATATCCACTTCCGCCTTGTGTGTTTCAAGGATGTTGCCATCAATCGCGGCCTTGACAACTTCAAGATCGAATTGAATCCCACTGTAGATTACCAACTGTTCTTTCACCTGCTCTAGGCTGAGAGCTTTCCGATACGGACGGTCTGATAGCATTGCGTCAATGGCATCGCAGACCTTGATGATCCTGGCGGCAATAGGAATTTGATCCCCCTTTAGGCCCTGCGGATAACCTTTCCCATCAACTCTTTCGTGGTGCCCTTTTACGCCTTCGACTACCGGCTTCGAAAATGAAGACAGCTGCTGGAGCAGTTCGACACCCTTCGTCACATGGGACTCAATGATCTCTCGCTCTTGATCCGTAAGGTCGTCTGGTTTACTGAGGATCTCCGAATAGACCGCCTCGATCTTGCCAATATCGTGTAGCAACGCCGCGAACTCGACGTCCCGCTGTTTGTTTGGCGAAAGGCCCATGGAGTCAGCAATTAGCACAGCGAGAGACGCTACCCTCAGCGAGTGTCCAGACGTGTAGGGATCTCGGGTTTCGATTGCTTTTACCAAAGCCGTTAACAAATCCCTATTGGCCTGCCGAAGTTGCACGATCGTAAGGTACGCTTGCCGGATGAAGAAGAGAGGGAAAATGACGATCAGCAGGCCGGGCGTCTTGAGCTCCAAGTAGAAAAAGGCGACCGCGATAGCTATCGGACTGACCAAAATATCATAAAAAAGGTTTGTTCCGGATCGTCCAATAATACGAGCCCAAACGTTTCGGAGTTTACTGCCCTCACTCAGCGTGATTGCAAGGGATACCGCAGAGTTGTTGAGAACAACGAAGGTCAGTCCAAAGCCGATGAAGGCAACAGCTTGCGTTCCCACAACCTCCTGAATCTCGACTTCTCCGAGGGCCAAAGCAGTCCCACCAAGACTTGAGAAAACCAACCCTCCAACGCTTGCAGCAAATACGTATTGAGAAGAATTGAAGACCGCCTTGATTAGTTCCTTTTTTCTAATGATGAATTCGCCAACGACCCCCGTGGTAGCCATGAGCAAGACTGCAGGGGCTGTTCCGAAAAGGAGAATACAGGACAAAAGGGGGAGGAATCCTAACGAGGCAGTACTACCAGACTTTTTTCCCAGGTCGATTGGTAGGGTGAGCCCCTCGGCTACGAGGCCGAGAAGAATCAGAGCAACAAGACCCCGCCATTGCTGCCAAGTCATGCCGCTTAGGGATACCCAATCCTGTACGAAGAGGGCACCCAAAGCCAGGATGACTACAGTGCCAACGTAGAAATGGACGCGGTTTGGTTTCATGATTTGGAGAGCCCCCCGGACCACCGGGTCAGACGATCACCATCCAGTGATACCGTGCATCAACGCAAGCATCAGCCCGACAAACTCGAACAGATTCGCGAACATTCGCAGGTCCCCCTTTCATGAGTGGAGTCAGCTTCGATCCTGCTGAAAGCTGCTGCGCTTCGCTCGTCCGCTCTCGCTTCGCTCGTGGTGGACCGGGGGGGAGTTCTCCTTGGTTGAGTTTGCTCGTACCGCTTCCGCTCAGTCGTTGGCCGGGGCCCTCGGGCATCCGGGCTAGAGTCGTCCCCTGACCCAGCGATCCGTGGCCTGCAGCGTGGCCAGGATCACGGCGCGGTCGGGGGTGTCTTCCACCGCCGAGGCGCCGGCCAGGGACACGATCTCCCTGCCATGGATGGCGTTGACGCCCACCATGGCGAAGTTCCGGTCGAAGGCCTCCACCATCTTCACTCCGTCAAGGGCCAGGGCGACGCCCTTCTTGGTGTCTCCCTCGTCCAGGACGTTGACGATCTCTTCTATGCCGGCGAGTGTGGCCTTGGCCACGGCCTCGAGCCGGGCGCGGGGAAGGTCGGTGCCCACGGCCTCCCCTGTATAGTCCTTTCCGTTCCACTCCAGGCTCACGGCCACCTTCACCCGGTGGGCCCGCTCGGTCTCGACTTGGTGGCGGACGAAGAGGATTCTCGTGTCGCCACCCTCCTTTCCCGATTCCAGGAGCACAGGGCCCCGGGACTCGTCGTCCCCACCGGCCTCGGGTTCGGGCTCGGGCTTCGCCCTGGGCTCCGGCGGCTCCGAGGAGCGGGCCACGGAGATCTTCCTGTGGTCGATCTCCAGGTGGAACTGGGCCTTGAGGGCCGACTCCACGTTCCTGACCGTCTGCTTCGGTTCCACCTCCGTGTCGGTGAGGAGGTGGATCTCATCGATCTCCCCACCGGGCCGCGCCACGACACGGACCGAGATGACGCCCGGAAGCGACGCCAGAAGGTCCTCCGCACGCTGGATGGTCCACCCTGCCTCGGGTGGCACGCCTTCGAATTGCAGTGTCACGCGCGAGCCTGTCGGTTTTTCCGAATCTTTCCTCCGCTTATCCGCATAATCCCGGGGTTTGCAGAGGTAAGAATCATATGTTTACCCTCGTTGCCCATTATATGCCACTCAGGCCACCCCCTGTCAAGAAAAGGGGCTGCTTCAGGCGGACGACGAAGCCGGGCCGATGGGATGTCCCACCGGCGCCGACATCGCTCCGTGTGGCCTACTTTGGGGGGCTGGCTACTGGAGGAGGGGCTTTCCATCAACATCGGTGGGCCAGGGGATTCCCGCAAGGCTGGCCAACGTGGGCGCCACGTCCACGGTCCGGACGGGCTCCTCCGAGATCCCGGGCTCCACCCCCGTCCCGTAGAAGATCAGGGGCACCAGGCGGTCGTAGTGGTACGGCGTCCCGTGCCCCGTCCCCCGCTCGCTGGTGCTGGGGTAGTAGCCCTCCACGTAACGGAAGAGGACCCCGGATCCCCGGCTCCCGGCCCCGCTTACCCAGCGGTCCGGGTGGTAGGAGTTCCTGATGAGGGTCACGAAGGAGTCGGCCGGAGGCCCGCCGGTGAGCTCGGCGGCGGTCATGGCATCCGCAATGAAGGGGAGTCGCTCCAGGGCCTGAACCAGGGAGTCGGCCACCTCCAAAGGGTCACCCTCCATCTCCCGGTACTCGTCGAACAGACCACGGAGAACTCGAAAGTCCTCCGGGTCGGCCCGCCGGGCATCTTCGCCGGCCTCGGCCAGGATCTCCGGCATGTCCATGGCGCCGTGGTCGGCCGTAAAGGCCATGACCCAGCGCCCCGCGCCCACGACCTCGTCCAGGGTGAGCATGACCTGGCCGAGGACCCGGTCCAGGTGCAGAAGATTCTCGAGTTGCTCCTGGCTCCCGGGGCCGTAGTTGTGCCCGATGGCGTCGGTCTGGGAAAAGCCGAGCCCCAGGTAGTCGGGAACCTGGTCCTGGCCCATCCCCAGGACCCTCACGGCTTCCCGCGCCAGGGCTCCCACGGCGGCATCGGGATGGGTCTGCCCGTAGGCCCACCGGTTCAGCGCCCCGGGCTGGTCCCGATCTTCCACCTCGTCCTGGAACCGGTGGGGGAAAGCGGTGTGGACACCGTCCCCCTCGTAGGCCGACGAGTCGGCCCTGGCCCTGGCCCTGGCCGCCTCCGGGGCCGTGGCCTCCCAGACCGAGTCCCCGAAGATTCTGGGCATCTCCACCCGGTTGAACCGCTCCACCCAGTCCGGATAGGCGTCGGCATAAAAGCTGGAGGTGACGAATTCCCCGTCGGGGATGATCCAGTAGACCTGTCCCCGTGCCTTCCCCGCCATGGTCACGGCAGCCCGGTCCTTGCGGGAGAGGGACACCACCACGGCGGCGGAGTCCCCGGCGGCGATCCAGTCGGGCAGGCCCCCGCGAAGGAGGTTTCGGGGGGAGCGGCCCTCCAGGATCGGGTGGCCCAGGATGTGAGCCAGGGTGTCCTCCATGCTGTAGACCGAACGCCACCCGCCGGGCGTGCGCTCCGACCAACTGTTGCCCACGATTCCGTTTCGGTAGGGAAAGACTCCGGTGGAGAGGACGGCGTGGCCGGCGGCCGTGGCCGTCACGCTGTGGTCGTGTGTGGTGTTGGGGAACTGAAAACCCTCGTCCAGCAATCGCCGAAATCCCCCGGTGAAGAGGGAGGCGTACTCCTGTACCAGATCTCCACGAAGCTGGTCCACCGACACCAGGACCACCAATCCCGGGCGGTCGTCTCCGTCGTCGGCGCAGGAAACCAGGAAGAGGAGCGACAGGGGAAGAAGGGCCAAGAAACGCTTGGTCAGATCCACCATGAAATCCACCGTCGGACGGAACCGTAAAGATGCGAGGAAAGCCAAGCTACCCACGGAGGGTTCAACTAGACAGTACCGGGGTGTAAAGGTAAACTTCGGCTTCCGGTAACGGGGCCCGTCCCGGACCACCACTCCCGCAGGATTCGGATCAATGCCGAGGAAAATGAAGGGGCTGCTTCTACCACTCGTTCTTTTGTTTCCCGCCGCTCTCCCGGCTCAGGAACCAACACGAACCGAGCTTCCCCGGGAATTGACCCGGGTCGCCTACGGAGTGAGGCCCGGCGACGAAGTGGAGATGCGGGTGTTCACGGCCGAAGGGGAGCAGTTGCGGGAGGTATCGGGTATTCGGATCGTGGATCCGTCGGGCCAGATCTATCTGCCCTACCTGGGCCCCCTCACCGTGGAAGGAATGTCGGCGCCGGAAATCCGGGAACTCATGGCCGAGCAGTATGCCCGGTTCTACGCCACGCCGGTGGTGGAGGTGACCTCCCGGCTCAAGGTGAACGTCACCGGTGCGGTTCGAGGTCCCGGTCACTACCTCCTGGACCCCTCCAGCACCATCATCGACGCCCTGGCCGCCGCCGGAGGCGTGGGGTCCGAGATCGACCTCGGCTACGGGGCCGCCTCGGACCCCGAGTCGTCCCGCCTGGTGCGAAACGGGAAGCTCTACATACTGGATCTCCGCCCCAACTCCGGCGACCCGGGCATTTTCAGCCTCCCCATCCAGTCCGGAGACTGGCTCCACATTCCCATCGCCGACCGGTCCCGGGTCCGGGAGCAGGTCCAGTTCTGGGGCGGGGTCATCTCCCTTGCAGCGTCCACCATAGCCCTGTTCGTGCTCATCGGAGGCTGAACGCTCCCTCATGTACCACGGCCAACAGGACGGCTGGATCGAGGTCATCAGCGGAGTGATGTTCAGCGGAAAGTCCGAGGAGCTCCTGCGCCGGGTCCGGCGCGCCCTCATCGCCCAGAAGCGGGTGCAGGTGTTCAAGTCCCACCTGGATGACCGCTACAGCGGGGTCTTCTCGGTGAGCTCCCACGACGGCCACAAGGCCGACGCCCTTCCCGTGTCCAACTCCGTGCAGATCGCCCAGGCCATCCACGAAGACACCGAGGTGGTGGCCGTGGACGAAGCCCAGTTCCTGGACAAGGGCATCATCAGGGTGGTGAACGCCCTGGCCGACCGTGGCGTGAGGGTCATCGTGTCCGGCACCGACATGGATTTCCGGGGCGAGCCCTTCGGACCCATTCCCCAGCTTCTGGCCATCGCCGAAAAGGTGGACAAGCTCCACGCCATCTGCGTGCAGTGCGGAGACCTGGCCACCCGGAACCAGCGCCTCATCGACGGGAGGCCGGCGCCCGCCGAGGGGCCCACCATCCAGGTGGGGGGATCGGAGAGCTACGAGGCCCGCTGCCGGAAATGCCACGAGGTTCCGGCCCGGGACAGGGCCCAGGTGGAGCTTCTCTCCGGCAGACCGAAAGAGGAAGGCTGAGGGGGGGCCTGGCAAGTCGTCCCCCAGCTCCATTCTCCCGCCCATCGTGCGCTCCAGATTCGGTCCCATGAACGAGCACCTCTTGGGACCCGACGAGGTGGCGGAGACTTCGGCACCCACCCTTTCCCCTTCCGGGGAGGCCCATCTGCCTTTTCTCATGGACGAGCGAAGTCCCCGAAGGTTCAGGCAGGTGTTCGGCGAAATCCTCGCCCGCAGCCGAACGCTGGAGACGGCCATCCTGAGGATCCGGCTCGGGGCCGTGGACCTCACCGAGGCGGAGCTGGCGGGAGTGGACAGGCTTCGGATCCTGGCTGCCGACGTGAACGCCCGGACGGTGGAGGAGGAAGCATACGGGCTCCGGATGGACGGGGAGAAGCGAGACAGTCTGACGCGGATCCTGAAGCTCCTCCGGGAGGGAAGAATGGAGATCCGGTCGGCCCCCCTGGGTGGATGGTCCCCGGATTTCTCGGTGTTTTCGGGCCCCGACGGTCCCGAGGCAGTGATCGTGGGGCTTCACTGGTTCCGCCGGCCCTTCCCCCACCGGGGGCCGGCCTGGGCCGCCTGCTTCGGCCCCGGGGAGGCTCGGGCAGCCCAGAGGCGCTTCGGGGAGATATGGCGGGAGGCCCACGACATCGCCCCGGCCATTCTCCGGCTCCTGGAGCGTTGACACCCCTCCGGGGCCTCTTTAGCTTTTTTGACTCCCCTTCGGGGGTAACATTCCGGCGTAGCTCAGTTGGTAGAGCAAGCGGCTGTTAACCGCTGGGTCGCAGGTTCGAGTCCTGCCGCCGGAGCTGACCGACCCCCCAGATTCGTGTTCGCACAACGGGTCTGGGGGGTTGTTGCTTGTTGGTTGCAGGTTTCGGCGCCCTTCCTGGGGTGAAACCTTTCAGCCCGACCGCCCTCACCACCCTCCGCCCTGTTCCAGACACCCCAGCGCCGTCTGCCGCTCATCAGCATGGTTACCCCCTCCAACACACGGTAGCGGAGCCGGC
>CAYXGM010000069.1:0-18908 GCA_964464555.1 uncultured Gemmatimonadaceae bacterium
ACGGCGGGATCCACCCCTGAGGAGAGGGGGGACCCCGCCGACGGATCTCCGTCACCGACGGCCGCTTCGGGCCCCGCCGCCCCGCCTCCGGCTCACCTCACGTCCGTGGACGATGATCTCTCCAAGCTGAAGCCCGAGTTCAAGGCTCGCCTGGACAGGGTCATCCACCGGATGGAAACCGAGCATGGACACCGGGTGGAGGTAGTGGAAGCGTACCGGAGCCCCGAGCGCCAACAGTACCTCTACACCCAGGGCCGGAGTCGGTCCGGCCCCGTGGTGACCTGGACCCGTGACTCCCTGCACGGCCGGGGCCGGGCCGCGGATCTGAGGATCGACGGAAGCTGGAAGAACCCCGAGGCATACTCTCGCCTGCAGCGGATTGCCGAGCAGGAAGGACTCCACACCCTCGGCAAGCGGGATCCGGGTCATCTCGAGCTACCCGAAGGTGATTCCTCTCGACCGGGGAGGGGCAGCCCGGCCGCCAGGGGAGAAGGGCGGACCCCCTGGTCGTACTCCACGGACGGGTCAGCGACCTCCCGCACCGCCGTACCCGCCCGGGTCGCGAGTCGGGCCTCCGTGGCCCGTGTGGCCCGGGTGGCAACGGCACCGTCGGCGGGAAACGGCCGGGTCACCCGGGCCGGGGGTGCGGACGCTTCGCCGTCGGGGAAGGGGACCGGGTCCGATGAAGGCCCCCTGCGTGCCGGGGACAGTCCAAACGGAGCCAGGGTCGCCCCCGGTCCGGAATCGGAAAGCACGTCCCGCCCCCGGGGGGCAGGCAGAGGCGAGGAGAAGGCCTTTCGAGGCAAGGGTACCACGGGTGAGCCCGGCGCCAAGGGGTCCTCGGCCGTGCCGGCCATGACCGGCCCCGGGGAGGGAGGAGCGGCCTTCAGAGCTCCGGTCGTCTCGGAGTCTTCCTCGACGATGCCCATGACGGGCGCGGACCGGGTGGCGGAGGCCATGGCCCTCAAGGAGACGGCCGCCGGGACCCATGGCCGCCCCATGCACCTGGAGTTGGAGAACGCCGACGGCGTGGGCACCCGCCTCCGCCTGGATCTGAGGGGCAGCAACCTGGATGCCACCATCGACCTCCAGGATCCCGTATCGGCCGACCGGATGCGAGCACGCGTCAGCGAGCTCCATCGGGCCCTTGCCAGAGTAGGCCTGGACGCCGAAGCCATCCGGATTCAGGCGGCGGCCCGGCCCGTGGTGGAGGGGATGGAGTCCCTTCGGGACGCTCAGCCCGGGACGGCGGAGCTTTTTCGGATGCTGGCTTCGGATGGAGCCGGGCAGAGCAGGAATGAGACCCAGGGCGGGCGCTCCCATAGAGAGGGAACCCACCGTGGGCACGAGAACGGGGGCCGTCCCAGGAACCCGTCCCAGCAGAACAAATCAAGGGAGGAACGACGGTGATTGGACCGGTATCGGGCGTCATGAACAGCACGGGGGGCGCGTCCCTCCCGGGACGGCAGTCCCTCATGGACGGCATGGGGGAGATCATGGACAAGGACGACTTCCTTCAGCTCCTGGTGGCCCAGATGAGGAACCAGGACCCCATGAACCCCATGGAGAGCGATGAGTTCGCGGCCCAGTTGGCCCAGTTCTCGAGCCTGGAGCAGCTCATCAACATCAACGAGGGCATGGAGGCTCAGGCGGCCTCCAACCAGGCCATGGCCGAGGCCCTCCACGGCACCACGGCCCTGGGACTCATCGGCAAGGACGTCCTGGCCGCCGGAGACACCTTCTCCATCGGTCCCGACGGACCTCTGGCGAGCTCGGTTACCGTGGGAGTGGACGGATCCGGTGGCACCGCCACCCTCAAGATCTTCGACATGGAAGGGAACGAGGTGGGAAGCAGGCCCGTTGGGCAGGTGGAGGGCGGCCGGCAGACCATCGATCTGGCCGATGCCGTCTCGGGCCTGGAAGAGGGCAACTACCGCTACACCCTGGAAGTGACGGATGCGAACGGCGACGCAGTGGAGGTTCAATCCTTCATGCGCGTGCACATAGATGGAGTCCGGTACGGGCCCGGGGGACCCGTGCTGATTTCCGGAGACCTGGAAATCCCCCTCGGCGACGTCGCGGAAGTGACCGCGCAAGAAGACACAAGCAGCTGAACTGAAGGAGATACCTCGTTATGATGCGCTCGCTTTTCTCTGGCGTTTCGGGACTCCGGAATCACCAGGTGAGAATGGATGTGATCAGCAACAACATCGCCAACGTGAACACCGTGGGATACAAGAGCTCCCGCGTGACCTTCGAAGAGGCCTTCGCCCAGCTCGTCCAGGGGGCCAGCCGGCCTCCCGGCGGCAACAGCGACGTGAGCGGGGGCGTGAACCCCGTTCAGGTGGGCCTGGGAATGAACATCGGCTCCATCGACCTCCTCTTCACCCAGGGGAACCTGGAATCCACCGGGGTCACCACGGACCTGGCCATCCAGGGGGATTCGTTCTTCGTGGTCAACGACGGAACCCAGAACTACTTCACCCGCTCGGGGAACTTCCAGCTCGACGCCAACGGCCGGCTGGTGGCTTCCACGAACGGGTTCCTGGTCCAGGGCAAGCTCGCCGAGGACGGCGTGGTGACCGACGAGATCACCGACATCACCCTCCCCTTCGGCCAGAAGTCCGCCGCCCAGGCCACGGAGGGTGTCTCCCTGGCCGGGAACCTGGACGCCGAGGCCGCCGTGGGGGACACCCGGGACACGACCATCACCGTCTACGACGCCATGGGCGCCGAGTACGAGATGACCGTCGGCTTCGAGAAGGCGACGGACACCACCTGGGACTACACGGTCACGGTGACCGACGGAGCGGTGGTGAGCGGGGACACCGGCACGCTGACCTTCGACAACCAGGGGCGCCTCACCGCTCCTCTGCCGTCGGACCCCTTCGTCTTCACCCCGGGCAGCGGGGCCGCCAACGTCTCCGTCGAGATCGATTTCGGTGAGGAGGACAGCATCAGCGGGCTCTCCCAGTTCGCCGCGCCCTCCACCGCCGTGCTCAAGGAGCAGGACGGCTACACCATGGGGGACCTGGAGCGCTTCTCCATCGACCAGACGGGGATGATCACCGGGGCCTTCACCAACGGCGTGACCCTGACCCTGGGTCAGGTGGTCCTGGCCGACTTCAACAACCCCGCCGGTCTCATCCGGAGCGGTGACAACATGTACCAGGTGTCGGCCAACTCCGGCGCCCCGGTCCTGGGGTTCTCCGGGGAGGGGAGCCAGTCCTCCATCACCTCCGGGGCCCTGGAGATGTCCAACGTGGACCTGGCCCAGGAGTTCACCAACATGATCACCGCCCAGCGGGGCTTTCAGTCCAACGCCCGGGTGATCACCACCGCCGACGAGATGCTCCAGGAGGTGGTGAGCCTGAAGCGTTAGAAGGGGGACGCGCACCGGCCCGGCTCCATCCCCCACCGGGGGAGGGGTCGGGCCTTTTCTTCTGCCCCCGGCAAAACCCTCCGCCCGCCACCCGGAAGACCCTTCCGCCTCCCTGCGCTTGCTCCCGGATCCAGCGTCTCGAATCGGGTTGCGATCACTTTCCATAAGTATTTCCAATACAATCACTTGCGGAACATGGCACATGACTGTGCCTGTGGCCGCATTCATGGTACGCGGCATGCCAGATGGCGGGGGTACCAGGTTTCCACGGATGATTCGATTTCGCTGAAGACGACACCACGAGGACGACGAGATGGCGGACGAAAGGCCCGAGAAAGAGGCCGAGGAAGGTCAGGAGGAGGAAGGTGGCCGCAAGGCCGGTCTTCTCGTTCCCCTCCTGGTGGCCCTCTTCGCCCTGGGAGTCGGAGGGGCGATGGGGACCCTGTTTCTGGGACCCGGTCTGGCTCCCATGCTGGTCTCCGATCCCTCCCATGAGGGGGAGAAGGGGGGCGGTGGGCACGGAGGTGGGGGCCATGGGGAGTCCGCTTCGAACATCATCGAGGTGGAGAACCTCGTCGTGAATCCGGCGGGCACCGACGGGATGCGCTTTCTCCTGGTCAGCGTGGCGCTGGAGCTGGAGGACCCGAGCCTGGTGGAGGAGATCGCTCCCCGGGACGTGGCCATCAGGGATGCCCTGATCCTCTTCTTCGGCCGGAAGACGGTGGATGAGCTGGCCGCAGTCGAGGGGCGGAAGGAGATGATGGCGGAGCTGAAGGGGACGCTGGAAGAGGTCCTCGGCCACGGCGTCATCCATCGCATCTACCTACCTCAATACGTGATTCAGTAGACCCGTGAGCTCCGAGAGTCTGTCCCAGGATGACATTGATCTCCTCTTCAGTGCAGGGGGAGAAGAGCCGCCGAAGCCGGAAGCCCGGGCGTCGGGGCCCGACACGCAGGTCTACGACTTCCGCCGGCCTGCGAGGATCTCCAAGGACCGGAAACGGTCCCTGGAAGCCATCTACGGCCTTCTGGCCAAATCCCTGGAGGGGTGGCTCACCGGGCGGGTCCGGGACCAGATCGAGCTGGATCTTCTGAGCGTGGAGCAGCTCACCTTCGGTGAGTTCATGCTCGCCCTCCCTTCCCCCTGCTCCTCCTACGTCGTGGACGTGAAGGGAAACGGCGGCGGTCAGGGGGTCATCGACTTCGGCCAGGAGTTCGGCTACTTCATCGTGGACCGGATCCTGGGAGGGACCGCCCGTCCGGCCTTCATGGACCGGCCCCTGAGTCCCACCGAGCGTCTCATCGTGCGGATCGTGGCCGAACGGGTCGCCATCCAGCTCAGCGACGCGTGGCGGGACTACGTGAAGATGGACCTGGAGATCAGCGGCTTCGAGTCCATCCCCGAGATGCTCCAGGTGGCCAACCGGGAAGACCCCGTTCTGGTGGCCAACATCGCCGTATCGCTGGGGGAGGCCACGTCGTCCCTCCTCCTCTGCCTCCCCTTCGCCATGCTGGAGAAGTTCTTCACCACCACCACCAACCGGAAGGTCCAGGGAGCCCAGGGGTCCGGCGAGGAAAGGAATCTGGAGAGGCGGTCCATCGAGCGGGTGGTCCGGAACGCCCACATCTCGGTGGAGGCCCGCTTTCCCGATTTCAGGGTCCCCCTCGGCATCCTGGCCTCCCTCGAACCCGGCTCCGTGCTCAACACCCCACTGGGGCCGGATTCGGAGTTGGAGGTCTTCGTTTCCGGACAGAAGCGGTTCACGGGGGTGGCGGGAAAAGTGGGCAAGAAGCTGGCCGTCAGGGTTTTGAACACCACATCACCCGAGCCGGAGGACGTGATCCGTCCCGGCCGTGAGAGGAGTCGAAGGTGAGCGATACGGAAAACACCCCGGTGGAGTCCGGCGAGGGCGGTATGACCTCCGAGGACGATGCGGCCATGGAGGCGGCCATGGAGGCCTCCATGATGGAGACGCCGCCCGATACCGCCGAAATCCCCCAATTCGACGAGCTGGGAAGCGAATCGGGGGGCGCCGATCCGGCGGCCCTCTCCATGGTCTACGACCTGGCCCTTCCCGTGGCCATTGAGCTGGGCCGGACACGGATGTCGGTCCAGGAGGTTCTGGCGCTGGGGCGCGGCTCGGTGATCCAGCTCGAGCGCCTTGCCGGGGAGCCCATCGACGTCTTCGTGGGAGACCGACGGTTCGCCGAGGGTGAAGTGGTGGTGGTGGGAGAGCAGTTCGGCGTTCGCATCACGCGGATCATCCGGCCCGAGCCCAAGGCCGCGGAGGAGGCCTCTTGACCCTCTCGGCCTACCTCGGGGTTCTTGCGGCCCTGGCCGCGGTCCTGGGGCTCATCGCCCTCCTCGTCCGACCTCTTCGGGCCATGTCCCTCGGGACCCGGTCCGGGGGGAGGGGCCCGGCGCTGGAGGTGATCTCCAGGGCCGCTCTCACGCCCCGGCAGGGCGTGGCCGTCGTTCGCTTCCAGGAGGAGCAGATCCTGGTCTCCTACGGGGACGGCGGCGTTCGCCTCCTGAAAGAGGGAGACGGGCCGAATGCCGACGGGGAGGAAACGGCCGAACCTCCCCCTGGAGGGACCTTTGCCGGGGCGCTGGAGAGCTCCGACGGGGGCGGCTTCGGGGCCGGGGTGCCGGGAGGAGAGCATGCCTGGAATCGGATCCGCACGGTGGCCCGGGGTGCGGGGATGTCCCTCCTCCTGGCGGTTGCCTCTCTTTCGGCACCCTTCGGCGGGACCCTGGCCGCCCAGGAGCCCCCGGAAGCCCCTCCGGTGGTGATTCCCGCTCCGGGCTCGGATGTCCCCGGGGTCCAGGAGGGGGAGGCGGCCGATGCCGAGGCGGCCGAGGGCCAGACCGCCCCCGGAACCCCACCTCCCGGCGCGGCCACGGCGCTGAATGCCCTGAGCCGGGGGTTCCGGTCCATGGAGGTGAAGCTGGGGGAGGGAGAGGACGCCTTCCGGCTGAGCGGACCGGTGGGGACGGTGGTCCTCATGGGATTCCTCACTCTCCTCCCCACCCTCGTCCTCCTCATGACGGGGTTCACCCGTATCCTGGTGGTCCTCCATCTCCTGAGGCAGGCCCTGGGGACCCAGGCCGCGCCGCCGGCCCACCTCCTGGCGGCCATGGCACTCCTTCTTACCGGGTTCGTCATGGCCCCTACGCTGGGGGAGGTGAATCGGACGGCCCTGGCCCCCTGGATGGAGGGGGAGATGGGGGAGGCCGAGATGCTCCAGGCGGCGGCGGTTCCCTTCCGGGGATTCATGCTGGAGTCCACCCGGGAGCAGGATCTCCAGACCTTCCTGGAGCTTCAGGCGGGCCCCCTCCCGGGATCCGTGGAGGAGGTGCCCCTGGTGGTGATCACCTCCGCATTCATCACCTCGGAGCTCCGGAACGCTTTTCAGATGGGCTTCGCCCTCTTCCTGCCCTTCGTGGTCATCGACCTGGTGGTGGCGTCGGTCCTCATGAGCATGGGGATGTTCATGCTTCCGCCGGTGATGGTGTCGCTTCCCTTCAAGCTCCTCCTCTTCGTGCTGGTGGACGGATGGTCCCTGGTGGTGGGAGGAATCGTCCGGAGCTTTCCCGGAGTCTGACGAACCATGCCTCTCGCCCTGGTCCTGGACATCGCCCGATCGGCCCTCACCACGGCCCTCATGCTGGCCGGACCGCTCCTCATCGTGGCCATGGGGGTGGGGCTGGCGGTGAGCATCATCCAGGCCGTGACCTCCATTCAGGAGCAGACGCTCTCCTTCGTCCCCAAGCTCTTTGCCGTGGGGGCGACCTTCCTGATCCTCCTCTCCTGGATGATCCAGACCCTGGTGAGCTTCACCATCGAGCTCTTTCGCAGCCTCCCGGGGCTGGTGGGCTAGGGGAGGGGCCATGGAGATCCTGCGGACCGAGTCCTTTCAACTGGTGGCTCTCCTCTCCACCCGGCTGGCGGGGATCATGGCCATCGCCCCGGTCTTTTCGGCCCGGGTGATGCCCATGCGGATCCGCACAGCCGTTCTCCTGCTGTTGACCGTGGCCCTCTTCCCCACCGCTCGGGCCGTGACGGGGCCGGGTGCGGAGGTGACGGGCCCCACCCTCCTGGGAGAGGCCCTCATCGGCCTCACGGTGGGGATGGGAGCGGCCGTCTTCGTGGGTGCCGCCGAGGCGGCCGGAGACATGCTGGCGGTGCAGATGGGGCTTTCGGGGGCCAACGTCCTCGATCCCTTGGCCGGGACCCAGATGCCGGTCCTGGGGCAGTTCCTCGGTCTCTTTTCCGTGGCCCTCATCCTGGCCGTGGGTGGGCATCTGATCATCCTGGAGGCCCTGGCCGGCTCTCTTCGCGCCTTCCCCCCGGGAGCGCCCCTGGACTTCAGCGATGGTCCTTCCGCCCTGGCCCGCATCGGGAGTGCCCAGTTCGTCCTGGGGCTTCGCTTCGCGGCGCCGGTGGTGGCGGCCATGATGATCGGGAACGCCGCTCTGGGAGCCATGGCCAAGACGGTGCCCCAGCTCAATGTCCTCATGATGGCCTTCCCCCTGCAGATCGGGATCGGCCTCCTGACCCTGGGCCTCACCCTGCCCCTCATCGCCTCCTTCTTCAGCGGATGGCCCATGAATTTCGAGGGGCTGGTGACCGGGGCCCTTGATCAATTCCACGTCACCGGGGGGGTCCGGTAATGTCCGACGAAGCGCACCAGGACAAAACCGAAGCACCGACCCCGAAGAAGCGTCGGGACGCCCACAAGAAGGGGCAGGTTCCCAGGAGCCAGGAGCTCACGGCGGCCATCCTCCTCCTGGCGGCGGGCCTCCTCCTCCAGGCCGGGGGCGGGGCGTTGGGACGGAGTCTGAGCACTCTCTTTCGGCACTCCACCCTGGGCGTCCTGAATCCAGGCGTGGGCGCGGATGGAGCCGCCGGGTGGCTCCAGGATGCGGGTTGGATGACGCTGGCCGCCATCGCTCCCGTGGCCCTGACCATGGCCGGGACGGCGGTCCTGGTGGCAGGCCTCCAGGCTCGGGGCGTGCTGAGCTACGAGCCCCTGAAGCCCCAGTGGTCCCGCCTGAGCCCTCAGAAGAACATCAAGCGGATCTGGGGGGTCAAGGCCCCGGTGGAGTTGGCCAAGAACCTCATGAAGCTCTCCATCATCGCCGCTGTCGTCTGGTTCTCCCTCTCCCACGCCTGGGACGAGCTCCCTAGCCTGAGCCAGCGGAGCCCCATGGCCCTCCTCCTCTTCATCCAGTCCAACGCGGCCCGCCTCCTGGTGAGCGCCGGTCTCGCCTACCTGATCATCGGGCTGGCGGACTACGGCTACCAGGTGTGGGACCACGAGCGCCAGCTCAAGATGAGTAAGGAGGAGATCAAGCGGGAAGTGAAGGAGTCGGAAGGGGACCAGATCGTGAAGGTCCGGCGCCGGACCATGGCTCGCTCCATGGCCCGCCGACGGATGCTCCTGAGTGTGTCCGATGCCGACGTCGTCGTCACGAATCCCACCCATGTCGCCGTGGCCCTGAAGTACGATCCCGACGAGGCTCCGGCTCCGGTGGTCCTGGCCATGGGTGTGCGGAAGCTGGCCGAGGAGATCAAGAAGAGGGCCGCCGAGAGTGGCGTTCCCGTCATCGAAAACAAGCCCCTGGCACGGGCACTCTGGTCCACGGCCAAGGTGGGAATGCCCATCCCGGCTGAGCTGTACATGGCCGTGGCCGAGATCCTGGCCTTCCTCATGGCCCAGCGGTCCAAGGTGAGGCAGGCCTGGGAGGGGAGTAGCCTGGCATGAGCGAGGCCACGGTAATGCCGGCGGCGGGACAGAGGTTCCTGGTGGGACTGAGGCGGCACGGGGAGATCCTCGTGGTGGTGGGAATCGTCTCCGTGGTGGGGCTCCTGGTCTTCCCCCTCCCCCCGGTTCTCCTGGATCTCCTCCTGGCCCTGAGCATCGCCTCGTCCCTGCTCATCTTCCTGGTCGCCCTCTACACCGACCGGGCCCTGGACTTTTCGTCCTTTCCCACAATCCTCCTTCTCCTGACCCTCTACCGTCTGGCCCTGAACGTGAGCAGCACCCGCCTCATCCTGGGGCACGGGGAGGCCGGGAAGGTCATCGAGAGCTTCGGGGAGTTCGTCATCGGGGGGAACTACGCCGTGGGCGTGGTCATCTTCCTGATTCTGGTGGCCATCAACTTCATCGTCATCACCAAGGGCGCGGGCCGGGTGGCGGAGGTGGCGGCCCGCTTCACCCTGGACGCCATGCCCGGACGGCAGATGAGCATCGACGGGGATCTCTCCGCCGGACTCATCGACGACGCGGAGGCGAAGCGGCGCCGGGAGGAGGTGTCCCGGGAGGCGGACTTCTACGGGGCCATGGACGGCGCGGCCAAGTTCGTCCGGGGGGACGCCATCGCCAGCCTCCTCATCACCGCCATCAACATCCTCGGTGGTCTCTTCGTGGGAGTGGTCCAGCGGGGTTTCGGCGTGGGACAGGCCCTGAGCGAGTACACCATCCTCACCGTGGGGGACGGGCTCGTGACCCAGATCCCGGCGCTGGTGATCAGCACCGCCGCCGGCATCATGGTCACCTCCTCCTCGGGGACGGGCACCGTGGCCACCACCATGGTGGCCCAGATCGGACGGCAGGCCAAGCCGGCGTGGGTGGCCGCGGGGTTCCTGACCGGGCTCGCCATCCTCCCCGGGCTTCCGACCATGCCCTTTTTGGCGTTGGCCGGCGGGGCGGGAATGATGGCTCGGCTGAGCGGGAAGGCAAGAGAAGAGGAAGAGGAGGCCCGGGCCGAGGCCGAGGAGGCCTCCAAGGTGGAGGTGCTCCCCACCCAGGCCACCCCGGTACAGGACCTCCTCCAGATCGATCCGGTGGAGATGGAGATCGGCTACGGCCTCATCCCGCTGGTGGACGAGTCCGGGGGAGGGGACCTGATGGAGCGGATACGCCTCCTCAGAAAACAGGCGGCCCAGGACACGGGGATTCTGGTCCCGCCCGTCCGGATCCGGGACGATGTGCGCCTTCCCCCCGACGAGTACGTGGTGCGGATCCGGGGCACGGAGGTGGCGCACGGCGAGGTCCGGTCGGGGCTCCTTCTGGCCCTGGACACGGGGGGAGTGGTGGAAGAGGTGGTGGGAGAGGAGACCGTGGATCCGAGCTTCGGCATGCCCGCCCGCTGGATCCCGCAGAACCGAAGGGTGGAGGCCGAGACCAACGGGTACGTGGTGGTGGAGCCTTCGGCCGTCGTGGCCACACACCTCATGGAAACGGTAAAGAGCAACGCAGCCGAGCTCCTGGGCCGACAGGACGTCCAGGAGATGATCGACACCCTCAAGGAGTCCTATCCGGCCCTGGTGGAGGAAGTGGTGCCGTCGAAGGTCTCCCTGGGGGTGCTGCACAGGGTCCTCCAGCGGCTCCTGAAGGAGCGGATCCCCATCCGGGATCTGGTGACCATCCTGGAAACCCTGGCCGACGTGTCGGAGCAGACGAAGGACCCGGAGGCCCTGACGGAGCACGTCCGGAGGGCCCTGGCCAATGTCATCGTGGAGCTGTACCAGGGGCAGGACGGAGCCGTCCGGGGCATCACCATGGGCCCGTCCCTGGAAGCAGCCCTCATGTCCCTCTTCAGCCCCCGCTCTTCGGGCAAGGGCGCAGCCCCCATGCTGGACCCGGATACCCTTACGGGCATCCTCGGGCAGCTTGACCGGCTGGCCAGGGTCAGTGGAGGAGAGGACGGACGGCCGGTGCCGGTGATCACGCCTCCCGGCCTCAGGGTGGGCGTGCGGCGTCTCATCGAGCCGGTCCTACCGAACATTCCCGTGGTGTCCCTGGCGGAGCTTCCGCCGCAGGTGAATCTCCAGAGCATCGCAACCTGGGAGTTGGACAATGCAGCTTGAAGTATTCAGGGGACGAGATCTCCAAGAGGTCATGATGAAGGTCAAGCATACCCTGGGAGAGGATGCCATGATCGTCCGGACGGAGGTGAAGGAGCTGGCCTTCGGCAAGGGCGTGGAGATCGTGGCCAGCTCGGCGGAGGAGATGGACCACTTCCGCAGGGGCCTCGGGGGTATGGAGGACCATCCCATGGCCACCCGAAATCGGACGCCCCGCATCGGGCCCTACATCATCGCACTGGTCGGGCCCGGGGGAGGGGGAAAGACCTCCACCGCGGTGAAGCTGGCCCTGAGCAAGCACGGCCTCGGAAAGCACAAGGTGGGCTTTCTGACCCTGGACACGTACAGGGTGGGGGCCGTGGCCGAGCTACAGACCTATGCCGAGATCACGGGGCTTGCCCTGGAAGTGGTCTACAATCGCAGGGAGCTGTCGGGAGCCATGCAGCGCCTCCGGAGCTGTGAGGCCGTGGTGGTGGACACCCCCGGCCGGGGCCCCGAGGAGCTGGAGAACCGGGCTCCCTGGCACGACCTCCTCCGGGAGATCAAGGCCGACGAGGTTCATCTGGTTCTGCCGGCGGGGCTTCGCATGGACGTGGCCTCCAGCCTGAAATCGGCCTTCCGGCCTCTGGGCGTGAGCCATTTCCTGCCCACCAAGCTGGACGAGGTCCCCCGGGACCGGGGCCTGGCCGAGCTGGCCGAGGCCGTGAGCCTTCCGGTGCGCTGGATTACCGACGGGCAGGAGATCCCCGGTGATCTCAAGGCGGCGGGGGCCCGGATTCTCGGCTCCCTCAGCCACACCGTTGCCGAGGAGACCCGGGCGGTGGCCGTCGGATGACCGACTCCCTGGAGTCCCTCAGGGACTACGTCCTGAAGAACGGCGGGGGCATCGCTCCCGACGCGCACCCGGGTGTGGTCGTCGTGGGCTCCGGCAAGGGCGGTGTCGGCACGTCCACCGTCGCCGCCCTCCTGGCTCTCTCCGGGGCCGGGAGGGGAATGAGAACCCTCCTGGTGGACGGCGACGAAGGAGCCGGCTCGTTGCACCTCATCTTCGGCCGGCAGGACCCGGGGCCGGGGATCGGAGCCCTTCGCGGAGGGAGCGTGGGGCCCGAGGATCTGGTGGTGCCCGTGGACGATGATCTGTTCCTCCTTCCCGGTGGCGGCGGCGGCTCCAAGGCCACCTACACGGCGGGGTTGGGAGAGCACCGGGCGCTCTTCCGGAGGGTCTCGGGCCTTTACGAGCACTTCGGCCTGGTGGTGGTGGATGGAGGGTCCCACCTCAGCTCCGTCATGGCGGCGTGCAGCTACGGCGCGGCTCGACTTCTGGCCGTGACGTCCGGCGACCGGATCAGCGTGGCCGCCAACTACGCCCTCCTCAAGGTCGCGTCGGACCGGTTCGCCGATCTGCCCGTGGAGATTCTCGTGAACGGGCACGACCAGAACTTTGCCCGGGTCGTGGTGGAAGCCATCCAGGAAGCCAGCGAGCGATTCCTGGCTCTTCCGGCGCCCTCGGCGGGGAGCATCCCCGAAGACCTCCACCTCAGGACCGGCATGGAATCGGGCGTGCCCCTGCAGGAGCTGAGCGCCGGCTCCTCCTCCCGGGCCGCCGCCGCAGCCATTCTGGATCACCTCCTTCCCCCGGAGGAGACGACGGAGGACGAGCCCGCCATTCTTCCCATGGCGGCCAATCGTTAGCTCGGCTGCTCCGGCATCCGGGGCCCGGCCCCTGGTTCGAGCCCTCCTCCCCCTACGATTCCACCGATCTCCCCGCATTCAACCCGTTCATCCCCCCGGCAGGCTCGAAGGCGCCCGGGGACTCGAGCAAAGCTACCATCCGCCCGGAAAAGGACTCCGGGTGGAGGGCGGAACATCCTGCCGGGCGTCGGCTCCCATCCGGCAGGAGGAGCCTCTCTCATTATTTCGCTGACTTCGTATAAGTGATTTCATAACAATGACTTGGGTCATGAAGAAAGAGCGTTCCGGTGGGCGGTGCCCTTTGGTACGGCCCATGCCTCAGGAGAGGGGCGAACGCCCATCATCGAGGCGAAGCCAACCGAGGGAAAGACAACCATGGCTTCCATGTCGCTCTGGAAAGTGTACCGGGAACAACACGATCCCGAGGCTCGTGAGGAGTTGATCTCCGAGCATCTCCGCTTGGTCTATCATGTGGCCTGGCAGGTCATGCGATCGAGTCCCATGGACGTGGAGTTCGATGAGCTCATCGGGGCTGGAACCATCGGCCTGATGCATGCCATCGAAACCTTCGATCCGGATCGTGGCCTGGCCTTTTCCACCCTGGCTGCACCGCGCATCCGTGGAGCCATTCTCGACGATCTGAGGAAGCGGGACATCGTGCCCCGCTCGATCCGGAAGAAACAACGCAAGGTGAACAAAGCCAGGGACTCGCTCATGGGTGCCCTGAACCGGGCACCCCGCCCCGAGGAGACCGCCAGGAAGCTGGGAATCGAGCTGGAGGAGTTCTGGCGCTGGAACAGCGAGTCGGAGCAGGCTCTTCCTGTCTCCCTGGACCAGCCCAAGAACCTCAAAGGGGGCAGCCACGTCACTACGGAGGAGCTCCTTCCCGCTGAAGATGCGGAGGAGTTGGAGGAGAGCATCAACCGGGAGGAAGAGCTCCAGATCCTCAAGGATGAGATCCTGAAGCTGAAGAAGCAGGAGCGCCTGGTCCTCTCCCTCTACTACTTCGAGGAGCTGAAGCTCCACGAGATCGCCTCCATTCTGGGGGTCACCGAGTCCCGGGTTTCCCAGATCCGCTCCAAGGCCATCACGAATCTCAAGTCCCGCCTCTCCCACCTCCGGTTGGAGGCCGTCCGATGAGACGGCGCATGACCGGGAGGGAGCGGACGCCGACACGGGAGGTGGTGGTGGTCTGGCTCCTGGCTCTTCTCTTCTGTTCCACCCCGTACGGTCCGGGGGACGTGCTCCTTGCGCAGGAGTCGCCGAACCCCGCTCCCCGGGGGGCGTCGAGCCCCGCTTTCCAGGAGGCGCCCCAGTCCCTCCCGCAGGAATGGGAGGAGGGCGAGTACGTCGAGGCGCCCCGGAGAGTGGTGGCTCAGCTCATCAGGGAGGCTCTTCGTTCCCCGGACAACCAGAAGGCCTGGTCGGAGTTGGCCCGGGCCCTTCCGGAGCTGGGCGAGAAGGAGGAAGGCGAGTCCTACGTTCGCCTCCTGCAGGCTGCACGCATTGCCGATTCGGTGGCTGTGGCGTCGGCCCCGGCTTCAGGGTCCTCCCAGGGGAAGGGCCGGGATCTCGCATCCCGGGCAGGGGGCCTGGGGGCAGTTCTGGCCTCCCTCCCCGCCGGGCTCCGGGGCCCTGCGGACCGGATCGTGGTCTGGATCACCGCAAACGACCTGCCTCTGGTGCTTTTTCTGACCGGTTTTCTCATCCTCCTCATCCTCCTGAAAGGGCAGGAAGGGGCGGGACGCCGGCCCGCGGAAGGCGGTGAGCGGGTGGAGGACCGCGGGGAGTACCTCCTGAGGGAGGGCACGAGTCGCGGCCTGGAGATGGCCCGGGCCCTCTGGTCCAGCGGCGTCCCGGTTCATGAGATCGCCCGGAGGACGGGACTGGCCCAGGACGCCCTGTCCGTCATGCTCTCCCTCCAGAGGAGGTCCGAGGGATGAAGCCCGACGGTCTCGGCAACGTCATGCAGGCCCTGCGGCACTGGGAGTGCCGGCAGGAGGCTGTGACCCACAATCTGGCCAACGCCTCCACCCCGGGCTTCAAGGGGGAGCGGGTGTTTGCCAGGCTTCTGGACGATGCCCGCGTGGAGTCTCACAGCCGGACCGATTTTCGCCCGGGATCTCTCCACCAGACCGGACGCCCCCTGGATCTGGCTCTGGAGGGGGAGGGATTCCTGGTGGTGGAGACCCCGGCCGGAGAGCGTTACGTCCGGGGCGGTTCCCTCCAGGTGGACGCATCGGGCACCCTCTTGGATTCCTCGGGACACCGGGTCCTCGGCCAGTCCGGCGCCATCGTTCTTCCCCCGGGAGAGGTGGCGGTGGGCCCGTCGGGGAGGATCGCCGTGGACGGGGAGCACGTTGCCACCCTCCGCATCGAGAGGCAGCCGGCGGAGGTGGAGTTGAAGCGGGAGGCCGGACGCCTCTTCGTGCCCCCCCGGGAACGGGCGGCGGCCGAGGAGGGTGCGGTGTTGGTGCATCAGGGCCGGCTGGAGGACAGCAACGTGGATCCGGTAACGGCCATGGTGGAGATGATCGAGATCCAGCGGGCCTACACGGCCATCCAGCGCTCGGCCCATGTCATGGACAGCGTCATGGGGACGGTTGCCAACGACCTGGGAAAGGTCGGCTGATCCCGGCGAAGAGCGGGAGGCCGGACCGGGCACCCTGACGGGGAACCAAGAAACGAGGAAGGACGAACGATGGATCCGAGCTTGAAGACAGCGGCCACGGGAATGATGGCTCAGCAGACCCGGGTGGAGGTCATCGCCAACAACCTGGCGAATGTGAATACCACGGCCTTCAAACGGAGCCAGGCCCACTTCGAAGACCTTCTGTACCAGACCACCCAGGGCGCCCAGTCGGTGCAGGACCAGGGCGGAGACGTGACCCCGGCGGTGCAGATCGGTCGGGGAACCCGCCTGGCCTCGGTTCAGCGCATAGAATCCCAGGGCCCGATCGAGCCCACGGGGAGACCCCTGGATGTGGCCATCGAAGGAGAGGGCTTCTTCCAGGTTCAGCTTCCCAACGGGAACATGGCCTATACCCGGGACGGGTCCTTTTCCGTCTCGGATCAGGGGATGCTGGTGACCCATGGGGGATACACGGTGGCCCCGGGGATCAACGTCCCCGCCGACGCCACCTCCCTGGTGATCTCCAGGACCGGCGTGGTTTCCAGCTCCATGGTGGGAGCTTCGGAGGCCGTGGAGATCGGGCGGTTGGAGCTGGCCCGCTTCACCAACGCGCCGGGGCTCATGGCTCTGGGCGAGAACCTGTACCAGGAGACCGAAGCCTCGGGACCGCCCATCCTGGGCTTTCCCCAGGAGGAGGCCTTCGGCCGGACGGTCCAGGGGAGCCTGGAGACGAGCAACGTGGAGATCGTGCAGGAGATGGTGGACATGATCACGGCCCTCAGGGCCTACGAGATCAACTCCAAGGCCATCCAGAGCAGTGAGGAGATGGCCGATATCGCCAACTCCCTCCTGCGCTGAGGGTCCCGGGACAGCCCCTTGAAACGAAGGATTCGGACGAGATGACCAGGCTCTTTCGTCACATGCTCCCACCCGGCGGGCCCGGGGTTCCGGCAATGGCCGGCCTCGCGGTGCTCCTGGTGGTGGGATCCGCCGCGACGGTTCCCCTCGCGGCCCAGAGCTCCGGGAAGGACCCGGCGATGGAGCTGGAAGGCGATACCTCCTTCTCCCGGGCCTCCCACCGGGCCCTCCTGCGTGCCGATGAGGCCGTGAGGGCTCTCCTGAGCCCCCGTTGGGAGGTGGCGGCGGACGAGTTGGTCCTGGAATGGGGCCGCACCGCCCCCGGAGCGATTCCCGAGAGCTTCGGCGCCGTGGAGCTCATGGGCACCGGGGGGGGAGGGCACTGGATCGTGGCCCTGGAGAAGGAGGGGGAGGAGATGGGGGTGGCCGAGACGGTCCAGGTGCTCCTCAGGGCCGGAGTGAGGATCCCGGTGCCGGTGGCCAGCCGTCCCCTGGCTCGGGGCGACACCCTGACCACGGGAGATATTGCCTATTCGTCCCAAATTCACTGGGGTGATCCGAGGCTTCACGAGAATGGAGCAGAGCCAGGCTGGGTGATCCGGCGGGCCCTCCGGGTCGATGACGTCCTGGAGCGCCCGGGGGTGGCCCCGCCGAAGGTGGTCCGGAGCGGAAAGCCGGTTCAGATCGTGTGGGAGCGGGGAAGGCTCTCCGTGACGGTCATGGGCCGGGCCGCGGGGACCGCCGAGTTGGGTGAAGCCGTGTACGTGAGGACGGATACGGGCCGGCGCCTCCGCGGCATCGCCACGGGGGCGGGCCGGGTGACGATTCAGGACAAGGTCCTGGAGGAGAGATGATGATGAGCAAGGCGATGGCAGGAGTGCTCGCCTTTACGCTGAGCATGGGTTTCTTCACGCCGGCGCTGGCCCAGAACCAGCCCCCCCCGGAGGTCGAATCCCGGCGTCCGGTGCTCCCGGTCCGGGGTTCATGGACATCCGATCAACATCAGGTCGCCGTGGGCGACCTGGTGACGATCCTGGTGGACGAATATACCCTGGCTTCGGCGAACCGGACGGAGAAAGCGAGCCGGGAGAAAGGCCGGGACCTGAGGCTGGCGGCCGGGGGCACTGGATCCATGTCCGGCGGGGGGCTCTCTTCGGAAAACGACGTGTCGGATCGCACCCTGGGCGAATCGTCCAGGAGTCAACGATTCAGCGCAGAGGTGAGCGCCCGGGTCATGGAGATCACCTCCAGCGGCATGGTTCGCCTGGAGGGGCGCCGGAAGCTCCAGATCGATGACGTGGAGCAGGAAGTGACGCTCCGGGGATGGCTCCGGGTCCAGGATCTCTCCACCGACAACACGGTGGAGTCCTGGCGCATTGCCGATGCCGAGATCCTCTACACATCCAACGGGAATCTGGGGAAGGCCGGAGGATTCTGGTCCAAGCTCCTGGATTTCATCTGGCCATGACCGACGTTCCCTCGCATCGCCGGCCGCGGCGGTGGAAAGGCGCCGGGACGGCCTCCCGGGGCTCCCGGGTGGGAGCTTCGGCGCTGGTCGGCCTCGGCCTCCTGCTGATCCTGGGGGCAGAAACCGTCGAGGCCCAGGAGACCAGGATCCGGGACCTGACGCTGGCGGAGCGGGACATTCCGGTGCGGCTCATGGGCTATGGCCTCGTCGTGGGGCTGGACGGGACCGGCGACCGGGTCATCGGCGGGTTCAGCTCGGAGCACACGGTGCGCTCCGTGGCCAACCTCCTGCGGCGCTTCGGGATCGAGGTGCCGGAACACATGCTCCGAACCCGGAACGTGGCGGCGGTTCTGGTCACGGCCGAAGCCTCCCCCTACCTCCGTCCCGGGGGCAGGATGGAGGTTCATGTCTCCAGCGTGGGGGATGCCATGTCCCTCCGGGGAGGCGTCCTCTGGCTCACCCCCATGGTCACGAACCCGGGCAGCCCTCCGGTGGCCACGGCTCAGGGCACGCTCCTGTTCAGCGAGGGAGTGGGCAACGCCGCCTACGACCGCTACACGGTGGAGACCACGGGGCGGATTCCGGACGGCGGAGTCCTGGAGCAGCCTCTGCCGCCCCAGGATTTCGGCAGCACCACCATGCTCAACCTCAGAGAACCGGACCTGGCGACGGCCACGAGCATCGTCCAGGCCATCAACGGATCTCTGGGAGATGGGACCGCTTCGGTCCTGGACCCCGGGGCGGTGTCCCTGGAGCTCACGGGTGACGCCGCAGGGGACCGGGCCGGCGCCCTCACCCGTATCGGTGATCTCAGGGTGACGCCAAGCCGGCGGGCTCGGGTCATCATCGACGGGCGGGACGGGACGGTGGTGGTCGGCAATGCGGATCCCGCTCAGGCGAACTTGAGCAGGATGAAGACGACGAAGCCGATCAGGGCGAGCGCCTCGGTGAAGGCGATGCCCAGGAACATCGTGGTCCGCACCATGCCGGCCGCCTCGGGCT
>CAYXGM010000070.1:0-18457 GCA_964464555.1 uncultured Gemmatimonadaceae bacterium
TGGGGTTGGGGGGGCTGGCCGTGGGCGGGGTGGCCTTCGTGCAGGAGGGCACCCTGGGGCCCACGTCGGTCTCGGCATCGGTCCCGGCCTTCCTCATGACCTTCAATCTCCTCCTCCTGAACGAGTTTCCCGACGAGGCGGCGGACCGGGAGGGGGGCCGCAGGAACCTGGTCCTGATCCTGGGGCGGAAGCCGGCGGCGTGGGTCTACGCCGTCGCCGGACTCCAGGTCCCGGCCTTCATCATCGGGGGAGTGATCTCCGGGCCCTTTCCGGCCTGGGCCCTCCTGGGAGCCCTTCCGTCCGTCATCCTCGTCCAACCCCTCCTCTGGGTCTTCACGGGCCCCGAGCAGGACGTGCCCATCCCGGCCCTGGGCGCCAACGTCATCTGGAATCTGGCCACCAACGCCCTCCTGGGGGTGGGGTTGGGGGTGGCGGCGGTCCTTTAGAAGGGTGGGTAGTGGCGCATCACCCCCGGCACCTTGTACTCTTGAAGGCGTAACAGACCGGCAGACGCGAGCCGGGGCAGCGGGCGTCTCCAGAGACCTCGGGCCCCGGCTCGCTGTTCACACGGAACAACACCTCCGGAGAGACCCATGTCCCTGAAGCGAACCTTCGGTCCCCTGGCCCTGGCCCTGGCCATGGGCCTTCCCTTCACCGCCTGCGAACCCGCCGCCGAGGGCGGTGACGCCGCGGCGGATCTGCCTCCCGACGGCGAGATCCAGGAAGCCCTGGCGACCATCACGGAGGAGGAGATCCGGGAGCACGTCCAGGTCCTGGCCTCCGACGAGTTCCAGGGACGGGCCCCCTCCTCCCCGGGCGAAGAGAAGACCATCGAACACCTCACCGAGCAATTCAGCGCCATGGGGCTGGAGCCCGGAGGCGTGGACGGAACCTGGGTCCAGGAGGTTCCCCTGGTCTCCATCACCGCCGACCCCGGCATGACGCTGGGCATCGAGGGCAGCGGCGCCACCAACACCTTCGACTACGCCACCGAGTTCGTGGCGGGCACGCCCCGGGTGACGGAAAGCATCGACATCCAGGACTCGGAGCTGGTCTTCGTGGGATACGGTGCCGTGGCTCCCGAGTACGGGTGGGACGACTACGCCGGGGTGGACGTGGAGGGGAAGACGGTGGTGGTCCTGGTGAACGATCCGGGCTTCGCCACCCAGGATCCGGAGCTCTTCAGGGGCAACGCCATGACCTACTACGGCCGCTGGACCTACAAGTACGAGGAGGGGGCACGGCAGGGTGCCGCCGCCGTCCTCATCGTGCATGAGACGGCTCCGGCGGCATACGGGTGGGCCACCGTCCAGAACGGATGGACGGGCCCCCAGTTCGACCTGGTGACAGCGGACAACAACATGGGGCGGGTGAAGGCCGAGGGGTGGATCACCCTGGAGACGGCACGGGAGATCTTCGCCCAGGCGGGGCTCGACTACGACGAGCTGAAAGCCCAGGCCCAGGTTCCCGGCTTCCAGGCCGTGGCCATGGGCCTCACCGCCGACCTCTCCTTCGCCAACACCATCAAGCGCTCCACCTCCCGGAACTTCCTGGCCAAGCTCCCGGGGACCACCCGCCCCGACGAGGTGGTGATCTACATGGGACACTGGGACCACTTCGGAATGGACCGCTCCCTGGAGGGTGACCAGATCTACAACGGGGCCGTGGACAACGCCTCGGGACTCGGCGCCATCATGGAGATCGCCGAAGCCTACACCGAGCTGGACCCGGCTCCCGAGCGGAGCGTGATCTTCTGGGGCACCACCGCCGAAGAGCAGGGCCTCCTGGGATCGGCCTACTACGCCGAGGAGCCCGTCTATCCCCTGAACAAGACGGTGGCGGCCATCAACATCGACGCCCTGCCCATCTTCGGGGCCACGAACGACTACGTGGTCGTCGGCTACGGCAACTCGGAGCTGGACGCGTACGCCGTCAGGGCCAACGAGATGCTGGACCGGACGGTGAAGCCGAATCCCGAGCCGGAGAAGGGATCCTTCTTCCGCTCCGACCACTTCCCCCTGGCCAAAAAGGGCGTGCCGGCCCACTACGGCGGCGCCGGCCATGACGTGATCGGGCAGGGCGAGGAGTGGGGCCGGGCCCGGTCCGACGCCTGGACCGCCGAGAAGTACCACCAGGTGACGGACGAATACTCCGAGGGCTGGGACCTGGGCGGCGCCATGCAGGACATCCGGGTCTGGTTCAGGATCGGCCTGGAGCTGGCCTACTCTTCCGCGTTTCCCCAGTGGAACGAGGGCACCGAGTTCAAGGCCGCCAGGGACGCTATGATGGGGGGATAGGCGCGGGGCCACCTCAGCCGGCGAGCCGCACCCTCTCATGGCCGGGGGGGGTGCAGCTCTTTCATTCTACCCGTCCCTCATCCCCCCCTGAGCGGAAAGATCGACAACCGAGCCGATCCCTTCGACACCACCCAGCCCACCTTCAACAAGAACCTCCGGGCCGCCGGCTACCAGACGGCCATGATCGGGAAGTGCCACCTGCGAAACGACCCGGCGGGCTTCGATTACTGGAAGGGGCTGCCGGGTCAGGGGCAGTACTACAACCCCGACTTCAGGACGCCGTCGGCCGACGGGTCAGAAGTCGTCACCGAGCGCATCCGGGGCTACTGCACGGGCATCATCACCGACCTGAGCCTGGAGTGGCTGAAGAGCGGACGGGACCCCGACCGGCCGTTTACGAGTTTCCCGCCGTCCACATGGTGGCGAAGCACTACAGGGTCAGGACCCGGCGCCACAAGCTCATCCACTACTACGAGACCGACGAGTGGGAGCTCTTCGACCTGGAGGCCGACCCCCGGGAGATGAACAGTGTTTACGACGACCCGCCCTACGCGTCGGTGAGGGAGGAGCTCACCGCGGAGCTCATTCGGCTGAGGGAGTATTACCGGGACGACACCGGGGAGGACGTTACCGGATAGGAACGGCGGGCCACGGGCCCGGCGAGGCATTTCTTAAGAAATCTTGTGCGATGTTTTCTTGATGGACGCAGGGCGCCGTGTCCATGTTCCTGAACGGTCGTCACTCCCTTGCCGAGGAGTCCGTCTTCAAAAACTTCGGAACGAACCGAGCCCCGGGAACCCGCCACCCGTCCATGATGAGGTCACGCACATCCGCCCCCCGCTTTCCCCCGGTCGGGGAACCCTAGCCCCCATGGCCCCGGATCCGTCCCCCCTCCGGGCCGAGGAGGCACCCGGGTCCCACCGCATTCTGGTGGTGGACGATGACGTGAGCCTCCTGAAGGCCCTCCTCTCCATGCTGGAGAAGGGAGGGTTCACGGTGGAGTGCTGCACCACCGGCGAGGACGCTTTGGAACGGGCTCGGGCGGGACGTTTCGACGCCATCGTGCTGGACGCGATCCTCCCGGGCATTCACGGCCTCGACGTGGCGACAGCGTTGCGGGACGGAGGCTGCACCACACCCATTCTCATGCTGACCGGCGTAACGGAGACGGACTTCCTCGTGGAAGCCCTTTCGATGGGTGCCGACGACTTCGTCGGGAAGCCCTTCAGGGCCAGGGAGCTGGAAGCCCGGATCCGGGCCCTCATCCGCAGGGGCAGGGTGGTGCCCCAGCTCCAGGTCGGTCCCTTCCTCATCCATCCTCTGGAGCGAACCGTCAACAACGGGGACGACTCCCTGCGCCTGACGGGAATGGAGATGCGCATCCTCCTCGCCCTGGTCTCGGCGGAAGGTGACTACGTCTCCCATGACGACCTGCTGACGAAGATCTGGGGGATGGATTTCGATCCCGGGACCAACCTGGTCTACACCCATATCACCAACCTTCGCCGGAAGCTGGGGAGGCTGGGAGCGGAATCCATGATCCAGAGTTCCCGGGGGCAGGGCTACAGGGTGCTCGATGCATGAAGAAGATCACCATGATCTGCTGCCAATGCGGCGCCGTGCAGGGCGAGGGGGGCGCCTGGGCCTTTCCGGAGCCGGACTGGGTGGCGCCTCCCCGAGAGCTCATCTCCCACGGGCTCTGCGACGTCTGCTGCGCCAGGGAGTTCGCCGAGACCGACGAGGCCATGGGCCGGGACCCGGGAACCTTCCCGAAGGCCGGACGACGGTTTCCTAGAACTCCACGCTGAAGCCGAAAGTGGGAAGGCGCCCCACCCCGTCCAGGGGCCTGAGGCGGTCGGGATACGCCGGATTCTCCGTGTAGACGAATCCCGAGTTGTTGGCCCGGTCCAGGACATTCTGCACGTCCAGGTACACCACCAGATCCCACCCCTGGAAGAACCACTCCCGCTCCACTCTCAGGTCCAGGCGGGCATACGAGCCCGAACGTATCTCCCCGGCCCTGTTCCAGTCCCTCACGCCCCGACCGCTCAGGGCGTAGGTCTCCTCCGAAGCCTCGAGGTCCCACGGGGTGTCGGCCACACCAGAGAGGAGCCTCAGCTTGGCGCCGATCTCCCACACGTCTCCGATCCTGTACCCCGACGTCAGGTCCAGGGCGTGGCGGCGATCCCAGGCGGAAGGCTTCAGGACGCCGTCCGCGCCGGCGTACTCCGACCATGAGAGGGTGTAGGCCCCGAGAAAATAGAGAGAGGCGGTGAGCTTCTGCTGGGCGAAGAGCTCGGCTCCGTAGGCCCGACCGCTCCCCAGGGGGAGGAGAGGCTCCCCTCCCACGAACCCGTAGTCGTCCCCCAGGTTGGCCAGGTTGATGCGGGGATCGGCGGCCAGGACCGGCATGCGTTCGTAATCCTTGTAGAAGCCTTCCACCCTGACCCTCAGGGAAGGAGACACCCGCCAGTCCGCCCCACCCACCGCCTGCCAGTTTCGCAGTTGATCCAGCCCCGCGTTCACCCTCTCCCCGTCCTCCTCCACGGCCAGTGCGAGCTTGCTGGGAGCCTGGTGGAAGAGGCCTCCGGCCAGGGTCAGATCAAGCCCGGGCGTGACGCCGTACCGAAGGCTGAAACGGGGACTCAGGGCCCAGGGCTCATCCAGGGCCGTGACCCCATCCACTCGGAGTCCGGCGGTGGCGGTCAGACGCCCGGGCCTCCAGATGAGCTGGCTCCAGAAGGCCGGCTTCCAGAACCCGGCCGCCGTCCGGAAGCGCACATCCTCGTCCAGGATCCCGCCGGGGACGGCCCGCTGAAAGACTTCGGCGTCGATGGAAGAACGGACGAGCTCCGCACCCACCCCCACGCGAAGACTCCGGGCGAGGCCCGCCTCTCCTTCCGCCTTGAGCCGGCTGTCGTGCTCCAGGCTTCGATTGGTGAGAAGGGTCTCGCCCTCCGTGTCCTCGTCGGCGAAGCGGTAGTCCGTGGTGGACCGGCTCAGGCGAAGGCGGAAGACGCCCCCCTCCCCCACCAGCCGCCGCCAGCCCGCTCCCAGGGTGTAGGCCTTCTGGTCGTTGTCGAGAACGCTCTCGTAGATTTCCCGGTTCTCGTAGTCTGCGTCGGGCCCGGGCCGAACGATGCCGAACTCGTCGATGGCCCCGATTCCCGTGAGGGAGAACCGGTCCCTCCCCGTGGGCTCCCAGTTCACGCTCACCTGCCCGTCCCAGTAGTCGGGCCTGATGGGAAGATCCAGGGCCTGGAAGAGGAACTGGAGGTAGGAGCGGCGGACGCTGAAGAGCCAGTTCGCCTCCGGACCCAGGGGACCGTCCAGGGTGACCCCCGCCTCGCTGGCGCCCAGAGTCACGTCGCCGGCAACGCCCTCCGCCGTCCCGGGCCGGTTCTGGATGAGGAGAACGGAGGAAAGGGCGTCGCCGTAGCGGACGGGAAATCCGCCGGTGAAGAAGGTGACGTCCCGGATGAAGTCGGCGTTGACCAGGGCCAGAGCGCCGCCGGCGGTGCCCTGGGTGGCGAAGTGGTTGATCTGGGGGATGCGGATCCCGTCCACGTAGTAGGCGTTCTCTCCGGGTCCTCCCCCCCGGACCAGGAGATCGTTCCGGTTGTCCACACCGGAAAGAACCCCGGGGAGGGAGAGGAGGGAGCGGGAGATGTCTCCAAGCCCCCCGGGCGCCCGACGGATCTCCACCTCGGTGAGCCGCTGGGTGGAGGTGGGGGCATCGTCCCGGCCCCGGAAGAAGTCGCCCCCCACGGTGATGCCCTCCAGCTCAATGGCCTCCGGTCGCAGCTCGAAGAGCACGAAGGTGGGCCGGCTGGTCCGGGCCATGACGGAGGTCTCCACCGTCGTGGCGTAGCCCAGGCTCGAAGCCTCGAGGGTGATCATCCCCGGGTCCAGGCCTTCCAACCGGAACCGCCCCTCCTCGTCGGTGAGCGTCAGCACCTCCTGGGGCCGGGCCGTCACGAGGGCTCCGGCCACGGCCGCCCGGGTCTCGGCGTCCAGGACCCGGCCGGTGAGGACCGCCGTCTGGGCCGCCACGGGTCGGGGCCATCCCAGGAGGGCCATGAAAAGAAGGAGGCCGGGCCCTAGCATCCGTCCGCACCCCATAGCCCGACGAAGTCCGTCGAAGAACACTCCATGATGCGCATAGAACATGAGGATAGAGGACACCCTTTTCGGCGACCTGTTCCCCGGTGCGGATTTCGCTTCCTTGTCCGGCGCCTGTTTTTTGCGTATTGTTCAGAATATACTGAATCGCTCGTTTGATTCAGCACTCTCTGAAAACCAATTGGCGAACCGAGGCACCACCAATGGACAGCGCTTCCCGGGCCGAGTTCATCGAGTCGTGGGGCTCCATGGGAGCTCTCTGGGGCATCAACCGTTCCATGGCCCGCATTCACGCCCTCCTCCTGGCCACCAAGGAGCCCCTGGGGCTGGAGGAGATCACCGACGCCCTGGAGATCAGCCGGGGAAACGCCAGCATGTGCCTGAAGGAGCTCCGGCACTGGGGTGTCATCCGCCGCGTCCACCTCACCGGGGAGCGGCGGGACTTCTACATCGCCGAGGACGACATCTGGTCCATGCTCTTTCGCATCGCCACGGAGCGGAAGAAGCGGGAGTTCGATCCGGCCCTGGCGGCCCTGAGGCAGGTCCTGGATTCCACCGAGCCCGAGGACGACCTGGTTCGGGAGCGGCTGGGGGAGCTGGAGGAGATCCTCAGGGCCGTGGAGCGGGTCCTGCAGCGGTTTCTCAAGAGCGAGGAGGCCAGCCGGGGCATGCTCAAGTTCCTCTCCGCCTCCGTCCCCTACCCCGGCCGGGGCTCGGACGAAGGGGAGTAGGAACCTCCTCGTTCAGGGCCTTCAACACGCCGATGTGAGCAGCCCCCGGGGTCACTCCTCCATCCTCGAAAAGAGGGCCTCCACGTCGGTCTTCCGACAAAGCTCGCTTCCCGGAGTCATGACGGCGGCGGCCCCGGCCGCCACGGCCAGGCGGGCGGCGGGCGACATCTCGTAGCCCCGGTCCAGCCCGGCCACCATGCCAGCCACGGCGCTGTCCCCGGCCCCCGCCCTGCTCTTGATGGGCACGGTGGGTGTGGGGATCCGTGTCACCTCGTCCCGGGAGACCAGCAGGGCCCCGGCGGATCCCATGGACACCAGCACCACGCGGGCCCGCCCCTCGTTCAGGAGCTCCCGGGCCGCCCGTGCCTGAGCCTCCTCGTATCCTCCGTCGTTCTCCGCTTCTCCCTCGTCGAGGCTCGTCAGGCTCGCCAGCTCTCTGAGGTTCGGCTTCAGGAGGAATACATCCCCCGAGAGACCCTTCTCCAGGGCCGGGCCGGAGGTGTCCAGAACGAACCGGGCATCCAACTCCCCCGCGACCTCGGCCACCCGGGCATAGAAGTCCTCCGGGAGGCCCCGGGGGAGGCTTCCGCTGGCGACCACATAGTCGGGAGCCGGCTCCAACCCTCTCAGGACCTCCAGACAGCCCTCTGCCTCCTCCACCGAGACCTCGGGGCCGGGAAAGACGAAGCGGAACTGGTGGTCCTCGTGGTTCTCCTCCCCCTCCCGCACCGCCAGGTTCTCCCGGGTCCACCCCTGGATGTCCAGGGGCTCGGTCTCGACTCCCTCGTCCTCCAGGAGGTCATTCAGCACCCGACCGGAAGGACCTCCCGCCGGAAACACGGCCAGGGACTCGCACCCCAACCGCCTGAGGGCCCTGGACACGTTCAGGCCCCCTCCACCGGGCTCCCGGCGCGGAACCTCGCAGCGGAGCTTCCTGTTGGGCTTCACCCTGGCCGTGACACTGGACTTGTCCACGGCGGGATTGAGGGTCAGGGTCACGATTCGGGACATGGGTCGCTCCCGGGGCAAAGAGTAGCGTTCATCTGCAAGATGCCTCCGCGGAGGGCCCCGGCCCACGCATCCATGTGGAGAAGGTGGATAGAGATCCGGATACAGATCCGCCCGCATCCCACTCAAGCCCCTGTCCCGCCTTCCCGTGCCGGGGATACCATGGAGGGGAAATCACCCCTACCCTGAAGTCATGCATCCACTGCAATTGAGACCCAACGGAAGGAAGGCCCGATCCCATGAAGAAGCCAGCGGAAGAAGCCCCACGGCGAGTAGCCCTGGTCTGTGCCGAGTTCACCATGCAGAGCGCCTTCGCCCTCATGATCCTGGCCCTCAACTCGGCCCGTCTCGGCTATGAGACCCTCATCTACTTCACCTTCGAGGGCCTGAACATGATTCGGCCCGGATACATGGCCCGACTCCAGTACTACCCTATGAAGCGGGCGGCGGGCTCCGACCTCCACATGGTCTTCTGAGTCCGTGGCACGGGCATGAGCCCCGGTGCATCTCCCCCGACATCTCTATCGGGCCTCTCCATCGGGTGGAATGGTATCTCCCCCGGGTCCCTTTCCATCTTTGAATCGTTCGATTCGGGGTGCCGGCGGAAAGGCCGGCCCGGTCGAGCGCCACTTGAACCAGAGATGCCTGAAGAAGGTTGGAGGGACCCATGCTTCGCAGTACGAAGGAACTGAAAGGCTACGTGCTCCAGGCAACGGATGGAGAGATCGGCCGCTGTGCGGATTTTCTCTTCGACGACGAACAATGGACCGTCCGCTACATGGTAGCCGACACGGGGAAGTGGATCCCCGACAAGCGCGTGCTCATCTCGCCCATCTCCCTGGGTGAGCCCGAGTGGGCAGCGAAGAGGCTTTCCGTCCTCCTGAACAAGGACCAGATCGAGAATGCCCCGCCCCTGCAGAACCACGAACCCGTGTCCCGCCAGCACGAGCGTCTTCTCCTGAGGCACTACGGCCACCCCTATTACTGGGTGGGATCGGGCCTGTGGGGACTGGGAACCACTCCGGAGGCCCTGCGGGAGCATGCCATGACCGAGCCCGAAAAGCTCTCGGAGCCCGATGAGGATCCCCACCTGCGGTCGGTTCAGGAGGTGACGGACTACCACATCTCGGCTACCGACGGCGAGATCGGGCATGTGGAGGAGTTCGTCCTCGACGACGAGAACTGGGTCTTCCGGTACATGGTCGTGGACACCCGGAACTGGCTTCCGGGCCAGAAGGTCCTGGTGTCGCCCCGATGGGTCGAGGACCTGGACTGGTCCGAGGGCACGGTCAGCGTGGACCTGACCCGGGAGCAGATCAAGAAGAGCCCCGATTACGATCCCAGCATCCCCATCAACCGGGAATACGAGACCCGGCTCTACGACTTCTACGGTCGGCCCGTTTATTGGTAGTCTCCATCCCTCTCACTGACGGGACGCCATGACACGACCCGAGAGGCCACGTCCCCTGGCGCCTCGGATCCGATGATTCGGGTCCGGGGCGCTTCAATATGGTTCGGTGAGTTGGGGGCCGGGACCAGGTGACCCTTCTGGCCCTGGCCGCCCAGGGAACTTTCGACCTCCTGGAGGGGAGAATCGTGGCCCGGGGTCTGCGGCTGGAGCAGGCCCTGAAACACATCTCACAGAGCAGGCTTCTGCGGCGACCCACGTCGGGCCCGGCAGATGCAATCGGGAGTAGGAGTCATGAATCGGCGCAGCTTCGTACGCACCGTGGGGATGCTCTCCGCCGTCCCCCTGGCCGGCGCCCGTATCCACACGGAAGGAAGAAGGATGACCGGACCGGAGAAGGAACCGGCCCAGGACAACGACTGGGAACCCCTGGAGAAGTCCGAGAAGGAGTGGAAGGAGATCCTCACCCCGGAGGAGTTCGACATCCTCCGGAAGGAAGGGACCGAGCGGGCGTTCACGAGCCCTCTCAACGACGAGCAACGGGCCGGTACCTTCATCTGCGCCGGCTGTTTTCTGCCCCTGTTCTCCGCCGAAGCCAAGTTCGACAGCGGGACGGGGTGGCCCAGCTTCACGGCGCCCATCGAAGGAAACATGGACACGAAGCTGGACTTCAAGCTCATCTGGCCCCGGACCGAGTACCACTGCGCACGCTGTGGGGGACACCAGGGCCACGTCTTCGACGACGGACCCGAGCCCACGGGAAAGCGGTGGTGCAACAACGGCCTGGCCCTGGACTTCGTGCCGGAAGGTGAGCCCCTCCCGGAGCTTCGCCGATGAAGGAAGCCGGCTCCGGGGTTCGCCGTGGGCCGCCCTTTCGGAGCACCCAGCCCGAGACCATCCGCCGGGATTTAAAAGGGGTGTTGCGAAAGAGGAGGGTAGAGATGTGGGTGGATTCGGGTCAGTCCTCCTGACCCGCCCGATGAATCCGGTACACCCGGACGGCCTCCTCCCGGCCCCGGACCTTGAGTTTCCGGAGAATCTGATGCACGTGGCTCTTCACCGTGCCCTCCGAAACGTACAGGCGCTTGGCGATCTCCTTGTTGGTGAGCTCCTCGTTCAGGAGCTCCAGGACATCCGACTCCCTGGGGGTGAGCTCTTTCAGGTTCGCCGGGTCCAGGCCCCGATCCCTGGCCACCTCCGCCAGCTCCGCGACCCTGGCAATGAGGAGATAGGTGAGGCGCATGGAGACCAGGGCCTCCCCCCTTGCGATGAGCCGCATGGCCAGGCGGAGGCCCTCGATGCTGAACTCTCCCAGAGTGAACCCCGAGGCCCCTTTTTCCAGGTAGTTGAGGATGGTGGCCTCGTCGTCGGGAAGGCCGGTGACCAGGAGGTGCGGGTGGTGCTCCAGGTCACCCTCCTTGAGCCACCGGGCCGCTTCCAGGACCTCCGAAGTGGGAAGGTGGCTGCTGGCCACCACGAAGTCGATGCCGTCCGTGGCCACTTTCTTTCGGGCCTCCTCCACCGACGCCGTCATCCCCACGACGCGAAAATCCTCGGCCTCGGCGATGGCCCGCCCCAGTGCCTGACAGGTGGAGCGGTCCCGGTCCAGAACCAGAATGCGTTTGACGTCTCCGTCCTCGGCCATACCGTCCTCCGCCAGCAGAGCCATTCTCGGGAGGCAGAGACGCCCCCGGGATCCATCGGTTAACCGCCGCCTTCCCGGGGCTCATCGAGGAGCCCCGCCTCTTCCAGAGCCCTCAACCCGGGCCAGAGCTCCACCACGGCCCAGTCCTGGTCCCTCCCCAACCCTCTCAGGAGGGAGAGGAGCTGGCCAAGAAAATCCGAGAGGGCGGCCGCCCCTTCCTCCCCACTCCCCGACGCCGGCCCCTTCCCCCCCGGGTCCAAAATGGCCTCGATGGAGACCGAGCTCAGAAAAGGCTCCAGGGCCGGATGCTCGGGCAGAGCCTGCCGGCCGGCCAGCTCGAGGAGGGAGAGGAAACCACCGTCCCCCACCAGTGCGGAAAGGCGCCGGTGGTAGGCCCGGAGGATTTCACCCAGGGCCTTCCCCGTGGAGTCCCCGGACGAGAGATCCGCCCCGTGCTCCTCCAGGAGAGCCCGGGCCAGCTCCCGGAGATTCCCCGCCTTCGATGCTGAAATGACCACGAACCCGGTCCTCCGCTACCGCCAGGGTCCCGATATACATCCTCGGAAGCACAAAGTAGAGAGTGGCCGAACACCGTGCAATTCTCAGGGGTTTCCGCCGGGAGGCCCCTTCAATCTCTACCCCTAAATCCATCCCGTTTCTCATCCCCGATGAATCGAGGAGGCGGGGCGGGGGAGGTTACCCTAGAAGAGCGTAGAAAGACCCGTTTCGTTCAAGAAGAGGAGGGTAGCAATGGCTTCCGAAACCGGACGACATCCCGGCACCGCCTGCGTTCCCGTCCACTCTCCACTCCTCTTCTTCATGAGCGAACCGCCCCCCCTGCAGGAGTATCTGGAAAAGAGGGACTTCTCCGCGACGCCGGAGCCGGAGGGCGTCCGGGAAGGGAGCCCCGAGGAGGGGCCCGTCTTCGTCATCCAGGAGCACGACGCCTCGAACCTTCACTACGACTTTCGTCTGGAAGTGGACGGTGTCCTGAAATCCTGGGCCGTGCCCAAGGGGTTCTCCACGGATCCCTCGGAAAAGAGGCTGGCCGTCCCCACGGAGGACCATCCGGTGGACTATGCCGGCTTCGAGGGCGTCATCCCGGAGGACGAGTACGGAGGGGGGACGGTCCTGGTGTGGGACGCCGGGCCCTACCGGAATCTGAAGGAAGACGAAAACGGAGAGCCGGTTCCCCTGAAGGACCAGATCGAGAACGGACACCTCACCGTCTGGCTCCGGGGGGAAAAGGTCCGGGGCGGCTACGCCCTGACCCGAACCTCCAGGGGGGAGGACGAGCGCTGGCTCCTGGTCAAGATGGACGACGAGGAGGCCGACGCCCGACGGAACCCCGTGAGCACCGAGCCCGATTCCGTCCTCAGCGGACGGAGCCTGGAGGAGATCCGGGAGAAGGGGGAGAACCATGTTTGACCTGTTGAAAGCGCTGCCGCAGGAAGAGAGGGACCTGCTCCACTGGGAGGAGCCCCCCGGGACCCCCGAGCCCATGCTGGCGGTCCTCACCGACGAGACCTTCTCCGATCCGGACTGGATCTATGAACGGAAGCTGGACGGCGAACGGGTCCTGGCCGTGGTCAGGGACGGAAAGGCCGGCCTGGTGACCCGAAACGGAAAGGACGCCAGCGACACCTACCCCGAGGTCCAGGAGAGACTGGAAGAGGTGGTGGGGGAGAACGGGAGCACCGACGCCGCTTCCGCCACCCTGGTCCTGGACGGCGAGATTGTGGCCTTCTCCCAGGGGATCACCAGCTTCTCCAGGCTCCAGAACCGGATGCACCTCAAGAAGAGGGAAGAGGCCCGGGAGAGTCCCGTGGCCGTCTATTTCTACCTCTTCGACCTCCTGCACCTGGCCGGCTACGACCTCACCGGGCTCCCTCTACGGACCCGGAAAAGCCTCCTTCAACAGAGCCTCCGGTTCAAAGACCCCCTCCGCTTCACCCCCCACCGTAACGAGGAGGGGGAGGAGCTCCTGGAGATCGCCTGTAGCCGGGGATGGGAGGGGGTCCTGGCCAAACGGAGCGATTCTCCCTACCGGCACACCCGCTCCAAGGACTGGCTCAAGTTCAAGTGTGTGAACCGCCATGAACTGGTCATCGGAGGGTTCACCGACCCCGGTGGCTCCCGGATCGGTTTCGGCGCCCTGCTGGTGGGCTACTACGAGGAGGACGAGTCCGGGGATCGCCGGCTCCGCTACGCCGGCAAAGTGGGAACCGGCTTCGACGAGGAGACCCTGAAAGACCTCCATCGAAAGCTGGACAAGCGGGAACGAAAGACCCCTCCCTTTTCCGACGCCGATGCAGGCCGGCTACCCGGGAAGGAGGTTTACTGGGTGACGCCGAATCTGGTAGGGGAGTTCGGCTTCACCGAATGGACGGATGCGGGGCGCCTCCGGCATCCCCGCTTCCTGGGACTCCGGAGGGACAAGGAGGCAGAGGACGTGGAGAAGGAGGAGCCGGTTTCACCGGCGGCGGAGCCCGCCCCGTGACGACCCTTGGAATCGGACGGCGAACCCTCGAGGTGGAGCGGGAGGAGAAGATCCTCTTCCCTGATGCCGGCATCACCAAGGGCGAAGTCATCGCCTTTTACCGGAAGATCGCACCCCTCCTCCTGCCCCATCTCCGGGACCGCCCCCTCACCCTCCATCGCTTCCCGGACGGGATCGACGCGGGAGGGTTCTACCAGAAGGAGGTCCCCGACTATTTCCCGGACTGGATCCGCCGGGCCACCGTCCCCCTGGAAAAGGGCGGGAGCCAGGAGCAGGTCGTGGCCGATGGAGAAGCCTCTCTGGCCTACCTGGCCAACCAGGCCTGCATCACCCTCCACATGTGGCTGAGCCGAGCCGACGACCTCGGGTCGCCGGACCGGATGATCTTCGACCTGGACCCGGGGGAAGCCGGCTTCGACGCCGTACTGAAGGGAGCCCGGGCTCTGAAGGACCGCCTGGAGGCCCTGGGGCTCCGAGCCTTCTGCATGGTCACCGGCTCCAGCGGGGCCCACGTGCGGGTCCCCCTCCGCCGGGGACCGGACTTCAACGAGGTCCGGGACTTCGCCGGAACCGTGGCCCGGGTGCTGGCCGACGACCATCCCGATGAGTTCACCACGGAAGTCCGGAAGGACGCACGAAAAGGGCGCCTGTACCTGGACGTGAGCCGGAATGCCTACGGGCAGACGGTGGTGGCGCCCTACACCCTCAGGGCGAAAAAAGGGGCTCCAGCGTCCGTTCCCCTGGACTGGGACGAGCTGAGCCGCCCGAACCTGGCCCCCGATGCCTACACGCTGAAGAACCTCCAACGGAGGACGGCGAGAAAGGAGGACCCGTGGAAGGGGATGGGGCGCTACGCCGCATCCCTGGAAGGGGCTCGAGAGGAATGGACCCGAAAGAGCGGAGGGGATGAAGGATGAGCGACCAGGAGAAGGGTGACCGAGGATGGGGATTCCCCGGGGTGGGAAGGGGTCCTGAGGGGTCCTCCGAGGAAGGGGACGACGCAGACGGCCGACGATCCGGCCCCGGGCGCCCAGGCGGACCCTCTCCCACTCCTCCGGGTTGCTCCCGGTGGCTCCTCTGGGGACTCATGGCGGCCCTCTTCTACCTCCTGCTGGAGCAGTTTCTCGGGGCCGGGAAGGACGGGGCCCTTCTCCCCTACTCCACCTTCAAGAATGAGGTGAGGGGAGAGAACGTCGTGGAGGTCACTCTCCAGGGGCCCAAGATCACCGGAACGCTACAGGCCCCCATCCAGGAGGTCTCGGAGGGAGACACGGTGCAGGTCACGGACTTCTACACCTTCGCCCCGGCCATGGGCGACGAGGCGCTCCTGGGTCTCCTCGAGAGCCACCGGGTCGAGGTTTCCACCCTCCCGGCCCGGGATACCTCCTGGTTCGAGCTCTTCCTCTTCGGCGTTCTCCCCTTCGTGATCCTGGGCGCCTTCATCCTCTTTTCCATGCGGCGCTCGGCGGGCATGGCCCGGTCCCTCTTCTCCATGGGCCGGAGCAGCGCCCGCAAGTACGAGAAGGAGGACTCGGCCACCACCTTCCAGGACGTGGCCGGGGCAAAGGGCGCCAAACGTGAGCTCCGGGAGGTTGTGGAGTTCCTTAAGGAGCCCGGGCGCTTTCACGAATTGGGGGCCGAGGTTCCCAAAGGGGTTCTCCTGGTGGGCCCGCCGGGGACCGGCAAGACCCTCCTGGCCCGGGCGGTGGCGGGAGAGGCGGAGGTCTCCTTCTTCATCATCACCGGCTCGGACTTCATGGAGATGTTCGTCGGCGTGGGCGCCAAGCGGGTCCGGGACCTGTTCAAGAAGGCCAAGGACGCCACGCCCAGCATCATCTTCATCGACGAGCTGGACTCCATCGGCCGGCACCGGGGCGCGGGGCTGGGCGGGGGCCACGACGAGCGGGAGCAGACGCTGAATCAGCTCCTCTCCGAAATGGACGGCTTCGAGCCCGCCGAGAGCGTCGTGGTGCTGGCAGCCACCAACCGGCCCGACATCCTGGATCCGGCTCTCCTGCGGCCCGGCCGCTTCGATCGCCGCATCGCCGTCCATCTACCCTCCACCAAGGAGCGCCTGGAGATCCTTCGTCTCCACGCCAAGACCAAGCCCCTGGATCCGGAGGTGGATCTGGAGCCCCTGGCCCGGGGGACCCCGGGATTCAGCGGCGCCGACCTCAAGAACCTCCTGAACGAGGCCGCCCTCTCGGCAGCCCGGAGGAAGCAAAGCCAGATCGGCATCCGGGACCTGGAGGCGGCCCGGGACCGTATTCTCATGGGTCTCAAGCGGGAGGGGCTGGCCCTCACCGAAGAGGAGCTGAGCCTCCTGGCGTACCACGAGGGAGGCCACGCCGTGGTGGCCGCGGCACTGCCCAACACGGACCCGGTCCACAAGGTGACCATCATCCCCCGGGGCCGGGCCATGGGAAGCACCCACCAGCTTCCCGAGAAGGAGCGATACCTCTGGCGCCGGGAGGACCTCCTGGACCGCTTGGCCATGACGCTGGGGGGCCGGGCCGCCGAGGCCCTGGTCTTCGACAGCTTCACCTCCGGCGCCGAAGACGACCTGGAGAAGGCCACCAAGCTGGCCCGGCAGATGGTCCTACGCTGGGGGATGAGCCCGGAACTGGGTCCCTTCGCCTCGGGGGGACCACAGGAGCAGGTCTTTCTGGGGGAGGAGATCGCCCGACAGCGGGATCACTCCGAGGAGACGGCCCGGGAAGCGGACCAGGCGGTCCGGCGCATCCTGGACGGAGCCTGGGAGCGGGCCACTGAGACCCTGGAGGCCCACCGTCACGCCCTGGACGGCGTGGCGGAGCTCCTCCTGGAACGGGAAGAGATCACCGGCCGGGAGGTGGAGGACTTCCTGGGCATCGAAGAGCGGGAAGAAGACGATTCGGAAGAAACCAGGCTCTCAAGAAAGGAGAGAAACCGATGACCGTACCGCCCACACATTACGAATGGACCGACGAGGAAGAGGGCATCCGATACGAAATCATGCCGGCCGAGACCCGGGACACCTGCCCGGACGGCTCCGCCTGTTTCGAGGTCCGAAACCCCGTGACCGCCACCAACATCCACGTTTGCGACCAGGAGTGGGGGAACGCGGGTCCCACGGAGCAGGACTTCCGGAGGATCCTCGGCAAGGCCCGGGAAAAGGGATTCTGAGAGCGGACAGGGAGGGTTAGGCTCGTTGATATGCGATCAAATACTGATGTGACGAAAGACCCGAAGGACGCCGCAATGAACTCCTCCGTCCCGGCCCCGGAACCACCGGCCCTCGAAAGGGACCTGCCGGCCCTCTCCGACATGGCCGACGAGGAGCTGGTGACAGCGCACCTGCGGGGCAGGCCGGGCGCGTTCCGGGAGCTCTTCGAGCGCTACCGGGGGCCCCTCACCCACTTCATCGAGAGAAAGACGGGCCGGTCGGAACGGGTCCAGGACATCCTCCAGGACGGATGGGTGAGAGTCACCAGGCACCTGAAACGATTCGATACCGAGCGCAAGTTCTCCACATGGGTCTATACCATCGTGGCCAATCTCTGCAAGAACGAGCTCCGGAATCGGTCCCGCCGACTGGTCATCCCCGACCGGGCCCTCGAGTCCCGCCGGGATTCGGACTCCAGGCCCATCCAGCACGGGGACCGAAGCTTCCTTCCTGATCGTCTTTTCGAACAACGTGAGACCCGCCGCCTGGTGGAAGACGCGGTGGAGGACCTTCCCCCCCTGCACCGCCGGGTGTTCCGACTCCGGGAGATCAGGGGGAAGAGCTACCAGGAGGTCGCCGACCTCCTCGGTGTTCGGCTGGGCACCGTGAAGAGCAGGCTTCACCGGGCCCGGACGGCCTTCGCCCGCCTGATCCGGAAGCGCAGTCAGGATGCCGGGATCGAAGCCTGATCCCGAGGTAGGCCGGGGGAAAAGAGGAAGAGAAGGCCGACGCCCCATATCGGAGGGGAGCCGATTCAGGTCGCCTCCTCAATTTCCATCGGGATCTCTATCCCCACCATCCTCCCCGGTCCATGGAGAGGACCGCCGGCTCCCCTGTACCTTTCTTTTTCATCAAGGCTTTCCCACGAACCACCGAGAAGGAGAATTCAATGTCTGTCGCCAAGGTCATCGAGATCACCGCCCAATCCCCCGAGTCCTTCGAAGCCGCCGTCAAGCAGGGCATCCACCGGAGCTCCCAGACCGTGGAGAACATCCAGGGCGCCTGGGTCAAGGAGATGAAGGTGGACGTGAATGACGGGAAGGTGACCAACTACCGGGTGGATCTGAAGGTCACCTTCGTGCTGAGCGACTGACGCCGTTTCGCAGCACGATCCACCCAACCTCTTCCAGGACCCGCAGGTAGCCCACGAGTTGGTCCAGCGTCAGCGGCTCGCCGGTTTCCCCCCGCACGCGGAGGCGGACCTCACCCACGGTCCGCTTTCCGTCGATGAAGTTCTGGATCTGGGAGCTCTGGGAGCGGGAGAGGCCGAGAGCCTCCACGGCGTCGGGATTTGCGTCCAGGTATTCCTGCATCGGACCGTAGCGTGCCAGAGAGGTCTGTACGCCCCGGATCCCCGGAGCCAGCGCCGGGACCAGCATGGCCTCCGGCGAAGACCCGGTTCCGGGACCCGATGACGGCTCGAGCCCCCTCACCTCCGCCGCCGTGGCTAGTTGCTCCGCGAGCACGTCGCCATAGCCTTTCCACTCCCGGAGGCGAGCATCCACCAGCTCCCGGACCCGGGCGCTCCCGCTGTGGATCTC
>CAYXGM010000071.1:0-9499 GCA_964464555.1 uncultured Gemmatimonadaceae bacterium
GGGCTCCAGGTGGGCGAGTCGGTGGTGAGCCACGGGAGCATGACCCTGACCGTCGGTGGGCCCGGCGAAGGCGGTGTCCCCGTTCCCGGGGACGTGCGCATGTCGTCGGGCACCAGCGTTCAGGAGGTTGCCGCGGCCCTTCACGCGGTGGCGGCTCCGCCGACGGCCATCGCCGCGGTCTTCGAGGCGCTGCGGGAGGTGGGAGCCATCTCTGCAGAGGTGGTGGTCCGATGAGCGGCGCCGGGGGGATCGGTGGGGTGGGCCCCCTCGGGCGGGACCCGTCCTCGACTCTCGACTCCCTCCGGAGCGGGAGGATCCAGGGGCGGGAGGAGCGAATGAAGGCCGCAGCGGACCTCATGGAGAGCTCCTTCTTTCAGGAGCTGTTCAAGGCCCTCCGGGCCACGGTGCCCGAGGGCGGGTTGGCCGGGGGTGGAACGGGAGAGGATGTCTTTTCCGGCCTTCTGGACCAGCACCTGGCCGATGTGGCCGCAGGGCGGCTCGAGAGGGGCCTCGGCGAGGCCCTCTATCGGCGCTTTGCGGGCACGACACCGGCCGCTCAAGAAAATGGAGAGGGAGCCGATGCAAGGAGGATGGAGAACTCCAAGCCATCCTCAGCGGGGGGAGCAGAGTGAAAGGACTCGCCGAAGATCTGACTGCGGGACAGGGGAACCCCATGTGGAGCCCCGAGGCCGGTGCCGCGAACCTGGCCGGCGCGTTCCGTGACGAAGCGAGGCTTCTGGCCGATCTCATTCAGGTTCTGCGCCGGCAGCGGGAAGCCGTGGCCTCCGACGACCTGAGCGTGGTGGATGAGACGGTCTTTGCCGCCCAGCGGATCTTCAGGACCCTGGGCCAGGCTCGCCGCCGCCGCCGGAGCCTCCTCCAGGTGGTGGCCGGCAAGGGAGACGCGGCCCTCCGGGAGCTGGAAGAGGTCATGGGTCCTGCCATGACCCCCGACCTCGAGGAAGCCGCCGAAACCCTCCACGGAAAGGCCGTGGAGCTGTCCCGGGAGTTGGAGGTGAACCGACAGGTTCTCAACGGGGCCATCCGTTCGGGGGAAGAGCTCATGATGGCCCTCTGTGGCGAGAAGAAGCGGGAGGCTCCCCAGGTCTACGGCCCCAACCCCGTACCGGCCTCCCCGAACGGGGAAAGCGGCATCATCATCAACCGGCAGATCTGACCATGCCATCCATCGGAAGCACCTTCTCCATTGCCGTCACGGCCATGAGAACCCAGCAGGAAGCGCTGGACGTGACGGCCCACAACATTGCCAACGCCAACACCGAGGGGTACTCCCGGCAGCGAGCCGTCTTCTCACAGCGGGATCCCCTCCGCACCCCCGACGGGGTCTTCGGCACCGGCGTGAGGACGGTGAATGTTCAGGTAGTCCGGGACACGTGGTTGGACGCGAGCTACCGCAGGGAGCAGGGCGCCGCCGCGGAACACGAAACCCGTAGCGGGCTCCTGGCCCGGGTGGAGACCCTTCTGGCCGAGCCCAGCGAAACGGGTCTGTCCAGCAGCATCGACGCCTATTTCAGCGCCTGGAGCGAGGCTGCGACCGGCCCCACGAGCTCGGTGGCGAGGATGGCCCTGAGGGATGCCGGCTCCAATCTGGCCGGCCACCTGAGATCCATGGCCGGGGAGCTGGATCGGAGGCGGCAGGAAACGGAAGAACGGATCCTCCAGACCGTCCAGCGGGTGAATGACATCTCGGAGGAGATCGCCGAGCTCAACCGGCGAATCGTGAGCGATGAGGCCGGTGGATTGACGGCAGGAGACCTCCGGGACGTGCGGGCCAGGGCCGTGGACGAACTCTCCCGCCTCGTTCCCGTGCAGGTCACACACCGGGAGAACGGGAGCATCGGGGTTCTGGTATCGGGGGTCTCCCTCGTGGATGGATCCGCCACCAAAGCCCTGGAGGTGAGGAACTCCGGAGGTACGTTCAGCGTGGGGCTGGAAGGACACTCCGGCACCCTTCCCGATCTCAGCGGCCAGGTGGGTGGATTGCTTACCCTCCTGAACGTCGATCTTCCGGACCTACGCTCCCGGTTGGACGACCTGGCCGAGGCCCTGGTCACGGAGGTGAATGCCATCCACCAAACCGGAACCAACGCAGCCGGGGCCACCGGTGTGGACTTCTTCGATCCCGCCGCCACGACGGCTTCCTCCATCTCTCTCTCCGCAGCGGTGGAAGCCGATGCACAGGCCATTGCCGTGGGTACGGCGGACGCCCTGGGCAACTACCGAGGCGGGGCCAACGACGTCGCCCTGGAGCTGGCCGCCCTTCGGGACGAACCGGTGGCCGCTCTCGGTGCCACCTTCGGAGAGCATTTCCGTGAGCTCGCCTCCGACGTAGGTTTGGAGGTTCGAGCGAGCCGGGATCAGGCTCGGGTCCACGGAACGTTGGCCGACCAGGCCGAAACCCGACGCTCGAGCTACAGCGGGGTGTCCACGGACGAGGAGCTGGTGAACCTGATCCGGTTCCAGAGCGCATACGCGGCGGCCGCCCGGGTCATCACCACGGCCGATGAGGTTCTGGAGAGCCTGCTGAGGATGTAGGAAACTGCGGTACGAGGCTTTCGGGAACCCTCAAACCAAGGGGTGCGGCCCCTCCCCATGCTGATCCTCAATCGAAGAGCCGGAGAGGCGATCCTCATCGACGGCGGAATCCGGATCGTGGTTCTCGCCAGCGACGGGGGAGGGGTGCGCCTGGGCATTGAAGCCCCGTCCTCCGTGGGCATCGTGCGGGAGGAGGTCGTTCAGCGCATCGCCGAGGAGAACATCCGGGCGGGGGCCACCGAGGGCCAGAAGAAGTGGCTGGAAGGGCTCTCCACCATCCCCGGAGGCGAGGAGAAGGGGAAAGGGGAAGGGGATGCAGAGGAGGGGGACGGGGGAGGGGACGATCCCGCCGAAGGGACCGGAGAACCGCCGCCTTGCATCTGACCCCGTGGCGCTCGTAACGGGGCTCGCCCCCCCCCTTTCGCAACACCCTTCTAGCTCTTTCCCCCGCAGCTTTCTCCTCCCCCGGCTGCGGGAAGCCCGATCTCGACGCTGACGTTGCCGGGCTCCCCCAGGCTCGTCGTCAGGCGGCCTCCCGCTCCCTCCAAGACTCCGGCCACCCTTTCCAGCATGTGGTCCCGAAAACGCATGGCTCCGGCGTTAGGCCCCGGTGTGCTTTCGGCAGGGGGGGCGTCGGCGGAGGAGGGTGAACGGAAGACGATGGTGGCCCCACCGGCGTCGGGGGCCAGAGTGCACACGACCCTGGCTCCTCCGGCCTCCCGGACGTGGTGGGCGGTCCAGCTCAGGAGGAGGAGAAGGGCTCGCTTGGCCACCGTTCGGTTGATCCGGACGGCGGGGGCTCCGTCGCTAAGGAGCTCCATCTCGAGTTTGTCCAGCCCCCTCACCCGCCCCTGGAGCTTCACCACCTCGTCCAGGAGCTCCGAGAGGTCCAGGACTTCCGCCGTCGCCACCCCGTCCCAGGCAATGCCCTCCATGAGGCGAACCACGGCCTCGACCCTGTCCAACTCGCCTTCCAGGTGGCCCATCCAGCCGGCGTCTCCGGGTTCACGCTTCCGACCCATGTAGAGGAGGCCGATGAGGGTGGACAGGTGGCCGTTCAGGCCGTGACATAGGCCCTGAACGAGGCGGTCCGTGATCTCGGCCCATCCGGCGGCCTCCAACTCGCGAAGGGATGTTTGAACGTCCATGGGCTTCCGCCTCGGCCCGGGGGCCTGATCAATGCGTGGGGAAGGATGGGAGCACCTTGAAAGCCGGACTCCTGGCCATACCCGGACTCAGGGTCCGGCGATGCACGATTCTCGGCCGGTCCATGGGCATCCGCAACTCCGACTCCAGTTTTTCCGGATACCCGCCGATACTCCTCGGAGGGGATCTCTCCCCTCGTTGGATCTGGGTAAATGGGTCTCATTTCGGCTCCGGGTGGCTCTTTCGTGTTGATCCTCGTCGGCTTCGGCATCGTCTTCGGCAGCATCGTGTGGGGGTATACGATGCACGGCGGGCAATTGGCGGTTCTGAACCAGACGAGCGAGTTCATCATCATCGGCGGCGCTGGATTGGGAGCCCTCATCGTGGCGAACAGCCCTTCGGTGGTGAAGCGCGTCTTCTCGGAAACCCTGGGCCTTCTCAAGCCCAACCCCTACGGTAAGGTCGCTTTTCAGGAGCTCCTCCAGGTTCTCTACGATGTCTTCTATGCCGCCCGAAAGGACGGGCTCGTGGGCATCGAGACCCATGTGGAGGCTCCCGAGGAGAGCGAGATCTTCAAGGCCTATCCGAGTTTTCACCAGAACCATGAAGCCGTGGCCTTCCTGGCCGATACCCTCAAGGTGCTCCTTACCGGGGCGGTGGAGGATCACCACCTCTCGGAGATCCTGGATCTGGATCTGGAGCAGCACCACGAGGAGGCGGAGAAGGTCACATCGGCTCTGAACCAGATCGCCGACGCCATGCCCGGATTCGGAATCGTGGCGGCGGTTCTGGGTGTGATCATCACCATGGGCAAGATCGGAGGGTCTCCGGAGGCGGTGGGGCAGAGTGTGGCCGCCGCCCTGGTGGGAACCTTCCTCGGGGTGCTCCTGGCCTATGCCGTCGTGGGGCCCATTGCCCAGGCCGTGGGGACCCGGGGCAAGGCCCAGGAGGCCTACATGGGATGCATCCGAACAGCCCTTCTCTCCTTCGCCCGGGGGGATCCCCCCATCACATCGGTGGAATTCGCCCGGCGAAACATCGAACCCGAGGACCGTCCCACCTTCCAGGAGCTGGAGGATCTCACCCGTAGGAGGGGCAGAGGCTCATGAGCGCCACCGACGGGAAGAAGGTCATCGTCATCAAGAAGGTCAAAAAGGGCCACGGGGGGCACCACGGGGGCTCCTGGAAGGTGGCCTACGCCGACTTCGTGACGGCCATGATGGCCTTTTTCCTGGTCATGTGGATCGTGGGAATGGACCAGGGCGTGAGGGACATGGTGCAGGGATACTTCAACAACCCGGTGGGCTTCAAGCGGCAGTTCTCCGGGGGGGGCAATCCTGTTTCCTCGGGACACTCCCCCTCCAACCTCGACCTTCGCCGTAATCCCATTCTCTCCAGGGAGGTCCAGCGGGCCCGGTTCGAGGAGGTAGGGGAGGAGATCCGGGGAAAGCTGGTCGAGGCGGGGTTGGCCACCGAGTTCGAGGCCGACGTGGAGATCGTCATCACCGAGGAGGGGCTCCGCATCGAGCTCATGGAAACGGGGACGGAAGAGACGTTCTTCGACAAGTCCTCCGCCACCCTCAAGCCACTCCTGCAGAAGGTCCTGGAGATCGTTGCACCGGAGCTGGAGGCCCTTCCCAACGATGTGGTGGTGGAGGGACATACCGATGCCCTCCCCTTTCCCACGCCCGGATACACGAACTGGGACCTCTCGGTGGACCGGGCCAACGCTGCCCGGCGCAGCCTCCAGGGCAGCGGTCTTTCCGAGAAGCGGTTGGTGGAGGTACGGGGCTACGCCCAGCGGCAGCTCAAGGTTCCCGATTCTCCCCTGGATCCCCGGAATCGCCGCATCAGCATTCTGCTTCCCTTCAAGGAGGATCCCGTGGTGGAGTTCCTGCCCACTTCCCTCATCGGTGGAGGCGTCGCCGGCGGGGCGGGGGCGGCATTACCTGAAGCGGGGGGTGGTTGATGATCTCCCTCAGTTGTTCCCTTCGGCTCAGGGATCAGACGGCACGGGCCGCCCTGGAGATGGCCGAGGCCCTGGACAGCCCGGGGCACTGCGCCCTCCTCTTCTGGGGCAGCTATGCCGAGGTGGAGGTGGTTTCCCGGGCGGGACTCTCCCTGGAGCTCTGCGCCGCCCTCAGCTCCGAGGGAGGAAAGAGCCTGCTGGCCTGGGCCTGCAGAAGCCCGGCTCCCCAGCGTGTGGTCCGGGACTCTCTCGGGGATGTGGCTCCCGAATTGGCCGAGACTCTACTGGCGGAGGGAGTCGAATCCCTGGCCGTGATTCCCCTCCTCGGCGACCGGGGTGTGGTGGGATTCGTCGTCTTGGACCTTCCCGGCACCTGGGACGAGGAGGCTTTCGGCTCTCCGGCGCGGTTGGCTCAGATCGAGTCGGGCTCCCGGGTTCCGGAGAGGCTCCAGCTCGCGGCCGGGAATGCGGCTCTCAAGACGATCCTGAAGGTGCGAGAGAAGGAGCCCCCGGGGGGCGTGGACGGCATCCTGGTCCTGGACGAGGACCGTCGAGTCCTCTTTGCTCAGGGCCTCCTGCAGGAAGTCCCGGAGTGGGGCACCGACGACGTCTACGGACGGACCATCAAGAGTTTGCCCGGAGGCAAGATCCTGGCCGCCATCGGTGTGGATAGCCCGTCCCGCCTCCTGTGGAAGGAACGAACTCTCCCCAGCGCCGGAACCGAGGGGATCCCGGCGGGCATCGCCGCCGTGGCCCTCTCCTCGTCTCCGCCTGGACCCCACGCCGCCAGGATCTATGTGATGCGTGATCTCAGGGAGGGGGGGGCGAGGGCGTCCCGGCCGGAAGGGGCCTTCCTCCTGGAGCTGGCCATGCGGATTTCGCATCTGGCCCATCAGTTGAGGCAAGGGGAGGGGGACTCGGGTCCGGAATCAGGAGAGCCCTCTCGCACGCACCGGGGAGATTCCGGCCCGGTGGGTATTGAAGAGGATGGAGTTGAAGGAGGCGAGCTCTCCGGGGTCTGGTTGGAGGGGGAGTTGGAGGAATCGGAGGTGCTTCTGGCTTCGGCCATGCGTCTGGCGGACACCGACCGGAGCCATGCCGCCGTGGATGTGGCCGACCTCCTTACCGAGCTCCAGGACGAGCACGGTCCCGAGCTTCTGGAGGAGAGAATCCAGATCCTCCCCATTCTGAGCTCCGACCTCCCCTCCGTTTCGGGAGACCCCCGGAAGCTGAAGACCGCCTTTCGGGTTCTCATGCTCACCTCCAGGCGGTCCCTTCGGCCCGCCGGCGGCACCATCTTCTTCCGGGCCTGGGAGGACGACGGGAACGTGTTCTGCACCGTCTCGGACGACGGGCCGGGGATGGAGGAACGGGAGGTCGATGAGCTCATGGCCCTGGAGCCCCTCTTCGACGACGGGGAGCTGCCTTCTCCGGAGCAGAGCTTCGGGATGGTGAAGGTGGTGGTGGAGGAGCTCGGAGGCCGGTTGCACATCGAGAGCCGACCTCAGCTCTGGACCCGGTTCACGGTAATGATCCCGGCCTGCCGCGCCCCCGCCGGGGAGGCTCGGGACGTCCGGGAAAGCCTTCCGCCGGCGGTCGAGGTCCGATCCACCGAGCCCGGGGCCCTGGAGGTCCTGGTGGTTGACGACAACGATTCCATCCGGGGCATCCTCAGGCGTTGCCTGGAAAAGCGCGGACATCAGGTCACGGAGGCCGGAGACGGGAAAGAGGCCCTGGACCTGGTCCGAGGCCGGGAGTTCGACCGGCTCATGGTGGACATCTATATGCCGGGGATTACCGGCACCGAGTTCTTCGACGGATTGGACCGGGTTGCTCCGATCCTGAAGGACCGGACCATCTTCATGACGGGTGGACTCCAGGATACCTCCCTGGAGGACTACGTCGAGTCCACGGGTCGCCCTTCCATCCAGAAACCGTTCGATCTTCTAGAAATGGTGAGGACACTGGAGGGTTGATCCCGGGCGGGCTCGCCTCCTTTTCGCATCCCCCTTTCGCCACACCCTCTTAAAGCATTGCGAAGGTTCGCTGCCGCCGGGTTGAGATTTCCGGGGGCTGCTCGGTGGTGTGGAGCTCCATGCGCCGGGCCGCCCAGGTCACCGCACTCCGATAAGACCTGGAGAGCACGGCCGGGTTTCCCCCCAGAGATTCCAAGCGGCCTTCGGCCTCGGCCCACTTCGCCTCTTCGTAGGCCTCCACCACGGACAGGATCGCCCCGGCCTGTCCTTTTCGCTCCAGGAGTGCCGCTCCCACGCCCTCTACGAGGTCGATTCGGGCCAGGATGTCCTCCATGGGGACCTGGAAGAGGGTGTCGAGATGGGAAAAGAGACCGGTGAGGAAGAGAGCCCCCGCCGATGCGGTTTCAGCGTCGGCGGTGGGACGGGCCGAAGCTGCCAGGATCTCGCACATGCGCCCCCGGAAGATGGAGGATTCCACGATCTCGGCCCGGACACCGGACCTCCTCCCCCCTTCCGCCAGGAGGAGAACGGAGAGCCACCGGTAGAGGATCTCCCTGCCCAGGATCCGTAGCGCATGTCCGATGGAACTGACGCCCCGGCCACCCAGAGCCGCCGAGTTCACCATTCGAAGGAGCTTGAAGGTCAGGGATGGGTCGGCCTGGAATCCCGCCTGGATCTCGGCGTCGGGTGCGTTCATGTCTCCCAGGAGGTTGAGGAGGCGGAGGACGGAGAGAGACTGGCTCGAGAAGTCCCGGCTGGTCAGGACCTCGGGCCGGTAGTAGTGGAAGCCCTGGAAGAGCTCGAAGCCCAGGGCCAGGCAATCCTCGTGCATCACCTCGTTCTCGACTTTTTCGGCCAGGAGGGTGACGCCAAAAGGCCTCATCTCTTCCACCATGTCGTCCACGGTCACCAGGTCCGTTTCCAGAACGTCGATCTTCACGACCTCGGCCAGCTCCAGGAGGGGCGCGAAGCGTTCCTGGAGGACGAAGTCGTCCATGGCCAGGCTGAAGCCCCGGGCGACCAGGTCCTCGCACGCCGCCACCACGGCCTCATCCGGCTCCACGGTTTCGTGGATCTCGATGACGACCCGACCGGGATCCAGCACATCGGCGGCTCCCCCCAGGAGAGGCTCACGAGGGAAGTTGATGTAGGCCAGGGATCCTCCTGTGAGCTCCTCCAGGCCGATGCCCAGAACGCCTTCCACCATGACCTGTGCAGACATGGAGGAAAGGGATCCGGGACCGGCGGCCTGAGCCTCCCCGTTGCTTCGATGAAGAAGCTCGTAGCCCACGACCTGGTGGCGGGTATCGAAGATGGGCTGACGGGCCACGTAGGCTTCCATGATCCGGGTTCTTTCCTCCGAGGGCTTCTACCGTTTCCCCCCCCATGGGAAGGGATCGGGGCGTCGGACATGGGGCGGGAAGGGAGGATCTCTCCTTTCCCGGACACCATTCTAGTATCGGTCCCGGGTCCCACAGGTTAATCGGCCTCGAGGGATCGATGAGAAAGGGAGGGGAAAGGGGCCCGGAGGAGATTTCTGCTCAAGTTTTTGAAAGGCCGGCCGATACTCCTGCCAGCGGTCGGAACTGAAGGACAGCCGGCCGGGGAGGGGAGCAAGGACGCTCCCGGGAGCAAGGACGCTCCAGGACCAAACTCTACGGAAGGAGTACTCCCATGCGGATCAACACCAACGTCTCGGCGATCAACACCCTCCGACAACTCGGCAATGCCAACCAGGGCCTGGCACAGGCCATTGGGCGGCTCTCCTCCGGGTATCGGATCAACCGTGCGGCCGATGACGCCGCCGGGCTGGGGATCGCCAATCAGCTCAGGGGCGACATCCGTGCCCTCA
>CAYXGM010000071.1:9599-17768 GCA_964464555.1 uncultured Gemmatimonadaceae bacterium
CCGAGGTCACCGAGATGACCAAGTACCAGATCCTGCAGCAGGCCGGTACGGCCGTCCTGGCCCAGGCCAACTCCGCCCCCCAGAATGTCCTGAAGCTCCTGGGGTAGAATCGTAAACAAGCCGGTCGATCGCTGATCGACGTTGGGAGCCGGGAGGGCGAAAGCCCTTCCGGCTCGCGGCGTTAGGGGGTGAGAGGAGGGGCGCGGGAGGCTGCCAAAAAAACTTCTGCATTCGTTGTTAAGCAATCCGGGACCCTACCGATAATTGGAAGTAGCGGCCGGAATGGGACGGCCCGGAGGGGGCAAGGACGCTCCCTTGAGCGAAACGCTCGAGTATCACTCTCTAAGGAAGGAGACCTCCCATGCGCATCAACACCAACGTATCGGCGATGAACACCCTCCGTCAGGTCGGGAAAGCCAACGACGGGCTGGCCAAATCCATCGGCCGGCTCTCTTCGGGCTTCCGGATCAACAGCGCGGCCGACGACGCCGCCGGGCTGGGGATCGCCAATCAGCTCAGGGGCGACATCCGTGCCCTCAACCAGGCCGGCCGGAACGCCGAGCAGGCCAACTCCCTTCTGCAGGTGGCCGAAGGGGCCGCCCAGACCATCCAGGGCATCGTGGAGCGGATGAAGGAGCTCGCCACCCAGTCCGCTTCGGACAACGTGAGCGACACCGACCGGGCCCTCATCGACGCCGAGTTCACCGAACTCAAGAACGAGATCGACCGGGTCGTGTCCACCACCGAGTTCCAGGGATCCGCCCTCGTGGACGGCACCATGGGCAACGCCGTAACGGGTGGTACTGTGGACACAGACACCACGGGTGTTCAGTCCATCAACATTTCCGGCACGGAGACGGGCACCTACACCATCGACCAGACGAGCACTGCCATCACCATGACCTCCGGCGGCTTGACTCAGGAGTTGACCGGGCTCTCCGGGGGCCAGCAGACCCTCAGCTTCGATCTCTTCGGGATCGACATCGAGACGGACGGTGCCTTCACCGTGGCCGGTGACGAACTGGACGGTACCATCATTGTCGGTGGGGGCAACACCGAGTTCGTGGTCAGCGTCTCCGGCGACCCCTCGGGCAACGACCGGATCCTCCTCGGCTCCATGGACCTGCAGCGGAGCACGCTGACGGTGACGGGGAGCCTGGATTCGAAGGCCAACGCCGTGACGGCCTTGGGCCAGATCGACGTGGCCATCGGGAAGGTGTCCGACGTCTTCGGGACCATCGGCGCGGCCCAGAACCGGATCAGCTTCGCTTCGGCCAACACCGATGCCACGGTGGAGAACTTCTCCGCCGCCCAGTCGGTGGTCCGGGACGTGGACATGGCCGCCGAGGTCACCGAGATGACCAAGTACCAGATCCTGCAGCAGGCCGGTACGGCCGTTCTGGCCCAGGCCAACTCCGCACCCCAGAACGTGCTTCGGCTCCTGGGTTGAGCAGGACGGGGCAGCGACATGAGATGAGCTGCCTCTAGAGAGTACCACTTCCGTAGCAGGCGGTCCGGGCCGGGGGGGCATGCCCTCCCGGCCCGCGATCGTTGCATGAGAGGAGATTCCCGCTCAAGCCCCCCCGCCCCCTGCCGATACTGAGACTGAAGGATAGGGCCCCGAGACCGGACGTGGCGACGACCGGGCGAGGGTCTGCACGCATCTGACGAGGGGGAACCATGGATCCCATCGCCACCTTCAGCGGGTTGGCCAGCGGCATCGACTTCCGGACCCTGGTGGATCAGATCATCACGGCCGAGTCGGCCCCCATACGGCAACTCGAAACCCAGATCTCCGGGGCCGAGACCCGGGCGGATGCCTGGGAGAGCTTCCGTTCTCTCATCGGCACTTATCAGAGCAAGGCCGAAGCCCTGGCGGACCCCGAGTCCTTCCGCCAGTACCTCACCAGCGTCACCGCCCTGACTACCTCATCGGGGATGCCCCTCTCGGCCAGCGCCACCTCCGAGGCCCAGCCGGGCACCTACTCGGTGAAGGTCCTGCAACTGGCCAGCAACGAGAAGGTCGGAGGAGACACCTACTCCTCCCAGACGACGGCCCTGGGGGTAAGCGGGGAGTTCCTGGTGAACGGAAAGGCGGTGGCCGTGGAGGCCACCGATTCCCTCCAGGACGTGGCCGACGCGGTGAACCGGGTAAACGCCGGGTCCGACGCTTCGGGGGTTTCGGCCTCCATCGTTTCGGCGTCCACGGGCTCCTATCGCCTGGTTCTCACCGCCACGGAGGCGGGGGCCGAAGGCATCGACCTGGCCGACGGCGGGGGCGGCGCTCTCCGGGACCTGGGATTCCTGGGATCCTCCACCTCGGTGAAGTACCAGACCAGCAACGGCGCCAAGAGCCGGGGGTACACCTCGGCTACCAGCGACATCGCCACCCTGGCCGGCCTCACCGATCCGCCGGCCTCGACGGCCGTGGGCGTCGGGACCTTCACGGCGACGGTGGACCTGAGCACCATGTCGCTGAACGACATCGCCGAGGAGATCAACACCCAGGCCGGCCTGGCCGGGAGCTCGGTCACGGCCTCTGTGGTCCAGGAAACCGACGACGACGGCGACACGGTGATGCGCCTGGACATCGACGGCACCACCAGCTTCACCGACGCCAACGGGATCCTCGAGACGCTGGGCGTGGTGGAGGCGGACCGGGACGCCGTGGCCCAGCAGCTCCAGTCGGGTTCGGCCTTCACCGACGGTGACGGCTCCACGACGGCCACGAGCACGACCCTCCTCACCGATCTCTGGCTGGACGGAGCGTCGGCGGGGACCGAGGTGGGGGATACCCTCTCCATCTCCGGGACCCGGGCCGACGGAACCACGTTCTCCAAGACCTACACCGTGGGGTCCGGGGACGACCTCCAGGACCTCCTGGACGCCCTGAACTCGGCCTCCGACGGTTTCGGAGCCGGGAGCGCCACGGCCACGGCGGCCCTGGCGGCGGACGGGAGCATCACGGTTACCGACGACGCAGGAGGAGACAGCCGGCTGGCCCTCTCCATCGTCTCCAACAACGAGGGGGGCGGCACCCTGGACTTCGGCGACTTCTCCGTCACCGAGACCGGACGGGAGCGGGAGCTCACCGCCGGGGTGGATGCCCAGCTCGAGGTGGACGGGAGCTTCGTGACCCGGAGCAGCAACTCCATCTCCGACGTCATCGACGGACTGACCCTCGATCTTCTGGAGGTATCCGACGAGACGGCCACCGTGTCGGTGTCCCGGAACATCCAGGCCATGACCGAGAAGGTCCAGGCCTTCGTGGACGCCTTCAACGCCATGTCGGAGTTCGTCTCGCAGCAGTTCAGCGGGGCTGGAGCGGAGGAGGGAACGGCCGATCCCCCCCTCTCCGGGGACGGCGTCCTTCGGCAGATGCGCAACAATCTCAGGGACGCCATGCTCGAGGAGATTCCCTCCAGCGTGGGAGGAACGTATACCCGGCTCGGGGAGATCGGCATCGAGATCGGCCGGGAAGGCACCTTCACCATGGATACGGCCGCCTTCCAGACGGCCCTTAAGACCGACCCCCAGAGCGTGGAGCGCCTGTTCGGCGTCTACGGGGCCGGCAGCGTCAGCAGTCTTTCGTACCTGGGGGCCGCAGACGATGTGGAAGCCGGCACCTACGACGTGGACATCACCCAGGCCGCCTCCAATGCCACCGTCACCGGGAGCGGGTTCGGCGGGACCTACGTGGATGACGCCACGGCCGACACCCTGACCATCCAGGACCTGGATGCGGGCTCGGACTACTCCATCGAGCTGAGCAACGGGATGACGATGACCGAGATCGTCAGCGCCCTGAACTCGGAATTCGCCACGGCCACCAAGCACGAGATCCAGGGGTCGGAGACCATGTACTCCGACGCCGTGGGCACGGCGGCCACGGCGTCCACGACGCTGGACAGCCTCTATGACTCCGGCGGCACCTCCTACGGTGTGGCCGACGGGGACGTCATCACCATCAGCGGCACCCGGGCGAACGGGGGGAGCTTCTACCTGGACTATGCCGTCACCGACGTCACGACCCAGACGCTGGGGGACCTGCGCTCCCAGGTGGAGAACCTGGTGGGCAGCGACGAGGTGGTGACGGTCCAGAACGGTGCCCTCGACGTCACGGCCCGGGAAACGGGAAGGAGCCTGCTGACCCTCTCCATGAGCTCGGACAACGCCGGGGGGGGGAGCCTCACGTTCGGGGCCTTCGATACGGTGACGGAGGGGCGTGGAACCGCCGACATCACCGCTTCGGAGAGCGGAGGTGAGCTGAAGCTGGATCATGGGGATTGGGGCTCGGCAGCGGGATTCAATGTCTCCTTCACCGCCGGCGGAACCGACGGATCCGCTTCCCTGGGCGTTACGGCCGGAACCTACCCCGGCACCGACGTGGCCGGCACGGTGGGCGGCCTGGCGGCAACCGGTGTGGGGCAGATCCTCACCGGAAGCGAGGGCACGGCGGTTGAGGGACTCATGATCCGGTACGATGGAACCGATACTGGGTCGGTAGGGAGCATCACCTTCAGCCGGGGCATGGCGTCGGCTGTCGAAGTGGCCACGAGCCGGCTTCTGGGCACCGAAACCGGGTCCATCGACAGCGTGGTGGAGGGGATCGATCCCCTCATCGATCGGCTCAATCAGCGGATCGACACCATCGAGGGCCGCCTGGAGCGGCGGCGGGAGAACCTGATTCGCCAATTCAGCCGCCTGGAGGAAGCTCTGGCGCAGGCCCAGTCCCAGTCCCAGTGGCTCAGCTCCCAGCTCCAGAGCCTGGGCACGACGAACAATGCCGGGTAGCCCCGGCGAGGATAGGTCATCATGAGAGAGGGTGCGGACCGATGAGTTACAGTCGCAACCTGGCCACGTACCAGGAGACCAAGGTCATGAGCAGCTCCCCGGAGCAGCTCGTACCCCTCCTGTACGAGCATCTGCTGGTGAACCTCAAACGCTCCCAGAAGCAGATCCGGGAGCGTGAGATCGAGGCCAAGGTGAAGAGCGTGGAGAAGGCTTTGGACATCCTGTACGAGCTTCTCGCGTGTCTCGATTTCGAGGGGGGAGGGGAGATCGCGTCCCGGTTGGCCTCCCTCTACTCCTACTTCCTCAAGGAGATCGGCGAGGCGAGCCGGGAGCTGGATCCCCAGCGCTTCGATCCCATCATCGAGATGATCGCAAGCCTCCACGAGTCGTGGCAGGAGGCGACGCGGTTGGTATCGACCCAGGAGGCCGAAGGAGGGGGCGGGGGTGAAGCGGGGGCCGGCGAGGGGGCCATATGAGCCCGCGGCAGCACTCCCCGTCCCGGGGCGCTCCCCGGGAGGATCTCCTGTATCGGCTTTCGTCCTACGCCCGCTACGTGGCCCTGATCAAGGCCCAGGAGGAAGCCCTGGAGGAAGGCGACCTGGAACGTCACGAGTCCCTCGCAAAAGCCAGGCAGGAGCTCCAGGACGAGCTGGGGGAGCTGCCGTCCCGGGAGGAGCTGGCTGCGGCCTCCTCGGATCCCGAGGCCAGGACGCTCATGGAGACGACCCTCTCGTCCCTTCGCTCGGCCATGGCCCGGGACGAGAGGATGCGCAGCGTCCTCAAGGAGCTCCGGGATGATACGGGGGGGCGGATTCGCACCATGGCACGAAGAAAAAAGCCGGTGGAGCGATATCTGGCCGGCGGCGGTCCCGGTGGGGATCGGCAAAGCCCCAGGGTGAACCGCAAGGGATGACGCTGGCGGGAAGGCGGGGCTAAAGTTTTCCGGCCCCCGGCCGACGCTGAGTGCAGAGGAGGTGGATCGAACATGACCATACGTGACATCGGGCCGGGTCTGTCGAAACCCGAGGGGCCCAGGCGCCTGCAGGACAAAGAAGAGTCCGCCGAGAGGGCTGCTGAACCCTCCCGGGGCTCTGAAGGCCGGGGGGACCGGGTGGAAATCTCGGAAGCGGGCCGGGTCCTGTCGTCCAGGGCAAGTCCCCTCAACGAGTTGCTGTCCATCCAGACCTCGGAGCGTCTGGCTCAGATCCAGGAGCGCATCGATTCCGGGGCCTACGACACGCCGGAGATGGCGGAGGAAGTCGCACGCCGCCTTCTCGATTCCGGGGACCTCTAGGGCTCAGAAGCGAGCCGGATACGAAGGAGTGAGTCCGTGAAATTCCTCATTGTAGACGACTCCGCCACCATGCGCCGGATCGTGGCGAACTCCCTGCAGCGCATAGGCTTCCAGGACTACTCCGAGGCGGCGGACGGGACGGAGGGGCTGGCGGCTTTCGATGGGTCGGTGGATTTCATCATCACCGACTGGAACATGCCCAACATGGGTGGGCTGGACTTCGTCCGGGCCGTCCGGGGCAAGCCCGAGGGGAAGGATATCCCCATCCTCATGGTGACGACGCGTAGCGTGCGGGAGGACATCGTCCAGGCCGCACAGGCCGGCGTCAACAATTACGTCGTCAAACCGTTCACTCCCCAGGTACTCAAAGAGAAGATCGACAAGGTTCTCGAAGGAGCGGCCTGATCATGTCAAACGGAGATCTGGCCCGCTCCGGGCTCCTCAAGGACTCGGAAGCCACATTGCGGGAAGTGGCGGGCATTCTGTCGGATCTGGGAGCGGAGGGCGAGGAATCCGATTCTGCCCATCCCTCCGACAACGGTTCCGGCGAAACGGTCCGGGACCTCCTGAGGGACCTTCCGGCCCTGGAGGAGATGGTGACGCTCTTCTTCCGCACCTACAGGGAGATCGTCAGCGTCATGGAGAGCATCCGCAACGGGCGGGGGATTTTGCACCGGGCCGCCCTGGAGAGGGTCCAGCGCACTCACCGCAAGATCGACGAGGTGTCTTCGGCCACGGAGCTGGCCGCGGCGGACATGCTCGACGGTCTGGACCGGGCCCTGGGCCTCGTGGATGACCTGGAGTCGGCGAGCACGTCGAACCCGGAAGGGCCGGGGGACTCGACGGGGGGAGACGAGGCTTCGTCCGCCGACGAGGACGAGACGGTGGAGGTCCGGCTGAAGGAAGAGCTGCATGGCCTCATCTCCATCCTTCAGTTTCAGGACATCACGGCTCAGCAGCTCAGCTATGCCTCCGGGGTCCTCAAGGACGTGGAGGATCGCCTGGGCGCCCTGGTGGAGCTCTTCGAGGTCCACGGCTTCATCTGTGCCGGGGAAGAAGAGGAGGAGGAAGAAGAAGGAGATTCCGATCCTGCGACCTTCGATCCGGCGGCGACCACCGAAGGAGCCGACGACCGCCAGGCCCTGGCCGACGAGATCTTCACCGTCTAGGAGACTCTCGGGGTAACGCGCCTCGTCTCATTGCCCGGACAGGCTTCCGGGGATTCGTTCCGGTTCTCGATGTCTAGAAGATAGATGATGTGATGGTTCATAAAGATCTATCAGGCATAGCTTTACCCCCGGTGCGCTCTCACTCGATTTGGGTCGCCCGGGGGTCGGCTGTTTCATGAACGGCCTCCTCCTTGCCCTGGCCGTTTTCCTGGTCCCGCCCCAGGAGGGACTCCGGATCGAGGTGGGAATCCGGCCCGGTGCGGTCCGGGCCGGTGGCACTGCGGTCATGACGGTCCGGGTGGTCAGCGACCGGGGCGGGGTGGAGGGGGTGGAGTTCGTCCCGCCCCCCGGGGTGGAGCTGGCCGACGTGCAGGAGCGCCGCTCGGTTCACGTGACTCCACAGGGAGGGCAGGGCCAGGTGGTGGAGGCGGATTTCCACCTGGTGGGTGTCGAGGTGGGGCGCCACGCCCTGCCTCCCGTTCTCGTGTATGTGAACGGCCGGGCGGTGCAGGCGGAGGCTCCGACCCTCTCCGTATCTCCGGCCCCCCTGGAGTGGGCGACCCCCCGGAGCCGGGCCAGGGAGCAGGCCCGAAGAGAAGACGGGACGTCCCGGGCAGTGGAACGCCGGGTTCAGCACGAGGGAGTCCCTCCCGCCGAGGGGGAGCTCCGGAGTGCCGTCTCCCCTTCGGTAGCCCCGGGCTGGGAGGGCGGGTTGTATCCCGGCAGCGCGGGGCAGGGGAGCGGGGCGTACTGGAACAGCTATCCGGGCCAGTATCCACAGGCCGTGCCCTCGGACCCCTGGGCCTCTCCCTATGGATGGGGGATGACGCCCTGGGGTGATCCACACGGGATGCCGGGAAACCCCATGACCATGCCGGGCTACAGCACCCCCACGCCGCCCATGGCCGGGGG
>CAYXGM010000072.1:0-17756 GCA_964464555.1 uncultured Gemmatimonadaceae bacterium
CCGGGGGTGGCGCCGGCGATGGGCATGCCGGTCACGAGGGGTCCGAAGAAGCTCATCCTCCTCCCCCTGCCTTCCCGCCGGCCGCACTCGTGCCCGTCCCGGGCTCGGGGCCTCCCGCTTCACCGGAGGCATGGGCCGCGTCCGGAGTCTCGTCCCCCCCGGCCCCATCGCCGCCCCCGGGCTTCACGGGCCGTCCCGTCTCCAGCCCCATGACCACACGACTGAGGGTGGCGGCCCTGGCGGGCTCGAAGTTGCTCAGTATGGCCGCCACCTTCCGTTCCGAGATGTGCTGGAGGATGGTCTGAACCTCCCCGTCCGCCAGGTTTTCCAGGACCGCCGCCGCCTCGTCCGGGTCCATGGCGCCGAAGATCTTCGCCAGGCGCCGGGGTCCTTCCGCCTCCGCGTCACCACCATCCCCGCTTTCGGCGAGTCCGCCGATCCCCCCGGAGAGAGCAGGCGCGGCAAAGCCCCCGGCGGATCCCCCGCTGGAGGGTCCGGCCCCCGGGTCCTCCTGGCTCGTTTCCTCTTCGCCCACCGCAGCGCCCTGCGGTTCCCCTTCAGCGGAGGGTTGATCCACGCCACCCGGTTCCGTGGATGCCACCCGGGCGCCCGCCGGGCCCTCATGGGTCGTCAGGGCGGCTTCCTCCTCGACCACCGAGGCCAGGGAGTCAGCCCGGGCGGCGGCCAGAGAATCCTGTCGGACCTGGAGCTCTGCTTCCAGGACCTTCTTGTGCTTCAGGGCGCTCACACCGGTCCCGGCCGCGATGCCCACGACCAGACCGACGACCCCGAAAAGGACGATGCGCATGGTTCCCTAGGCCTTTCCTGAAGAGAGGCGTTCGTGACGGGTGACGGCTACCTCATCCATGACTTTCTGCTCCCTGCGACCCTCCTGGACCTTCCATTCTTCCAGCCGGCGATCTCTGAGCTTGTCCAACGTCTGCCGTTCCTTGAGGGCTTCCACGTAGGTCTTCACCCGCTCAACCACCCCTTCGTCGGCCTTCCGGCACTCCACATCCGCGCTCTCCAGGTGGCCCTCGAGACGGCTCAGGACGAATTCCATGTTCCGGATCTGGCCCACGGATCCCCCCACATTGTGGGCTTCAGCCAGCTTGGCACGGCCCTGGGCCTGAATCTCCTCCAGGTTCTGCCGGGCCTGATGGGCGGCTGCCGCCGTCTTCCTCGCCAGCACCAGAGAGCGGGCCTCTTCCTGCTCCAGATGGCGCCGGTAGTCCAGGACCTTGGAGAGGGAAAAGGGGAATGCGGTCATCGGTACCGCTCCTCACGCTCCATGGCGATGGCTTCGGTGAGGGACACGAGCTGGTCCCGGGTGGCCCGGAAGTCGGCTTGTTCCTCGGGACCCTGCCTCAGAAAGTCGTTCATGGCTTCATGGAAGTTGATGGCCGTATCGGTTTCGGGATTCGCGCCGGGCTGATAGGCCCCCACGGAAATCAGGTCCTCCTTCTCCCGGTAGGCTGCCAGCAGGCTCTGGACGGTCTTGGCCGCCTCCAACTGCTCCGGATCCACGATTTGGTCCCGGACCCTGCTGGTGCTCTCCAGAACCTCGATGGCGGGGAAGTGGCCGCCTGAGGCCAGCCTCCGACTCAGGACCACGTGGCCGTCCAGGATGGAACGCACATGGTCCGCCACGGGTTCGTTGAAGTCGTCCCCCTCCACCAGGACGGTGTAGATGCCGGTGACTCCCCCCTCAACGCCATTGCCGGCCCTCTCGAGAAGGCGGGGCAGGTTGGCGAAGACCGAGGGCGGGTACCCCCGGGTCGTGGGAGGCTCTCCCACAGCCAGGCCGATCTCCCGCCAGGCCATGGCGACCCTGGTCACCGAGTCCACCATGAGGAGGACCTGCTTGCCCTGATCCCGGAAGTACTCGGCGATGGCGGTTGCCACCAGCGCCCCCCGGGACCGGACCAGAGCCGACTGGTCTCCGGTGGCCACGACCAGGACGGAGCGTGACAGCCCCTCCCTGCCCAGGGCCTTCTCGATGAAGTCCCTCACTTCCCTTCCCCGTTCGCCCAGCAGCGCGATCACGTTCACGTCCGCCGATGCATGCCGGGCAATCATCCCCAGGAGGGTGCTCTTGCCCACCCCGCTTCCGCTGAAGATCCCGATGCGCTGGCCCTGGCCCATGGTGAGGATGCCGTCCATGGCCCGGATCCCCGTAGCCATGGGCTCCTCGATGGGCCGCCGGGTGAGGGGGTTCGGGGGATCGGCGAAGAGGGGCACCCGCACGGTGGGCCCGATCTCCCCCTTCCCGTCCATGGGGTGGCCCAACCCGTCCAGGACCCGCCCCAGGAGGCCCGGCCCCACTTCCACCCCAAAGGACCGTCCCAGATGCTCCACGGCGCTCCCCGGATGGACGCCCTCCAACTCTCCCAGAGGCATGAGGAGAATGCCGTTCTCGTGAAATCCCACCACCTCGCCCAACACGGCGTTCCCACCCTCCAGGCTCTGGAGCCGACAGAGCTCCCCCAGGGCTGCGTCGAGCCCCACAACTTCGATGACCAGCCCCACCACGCGGGTCACCCTACCGTACCGGGCAAAACGGGGCACGTCGGCGGCTCGCTCCAGGAGGGCGTCAACCATCGGTCATCCCCCGGTAGAGCCGCTCCAGGGCGGTTTCCAGACGTCCGTCGATGATCCGCTCCGGGCCCTCCACCACGCATCCGCCGCGGCCAATGCTCGCATCGGGAATCCAGCGCACGTCCCTACCTGCGGCCACCGGCGCCCGGCTCTCGTCGTCGGGCAGGGCGCCCGATATGCTCGAGAGATCGAGGGGATTAACTCGAATCCGCACGGCGGCGTCCAGGGGAAAGTGGGCCAAAGCCCGCCCCACCAGACCGGAGATGATCTCCGGGCTCTCCTTGATCTCCCGATCCACGAGTTGACGGGCCACGGCCAGGGCCAGGGCCGCCACGTTCTTCTCCATCACGGCAGACCACTGATTGCGAAGCTCGGTGAGCTGCTCCGCGGCCATGCGAATCGCCTCCAGTGCCGGTCCGAGATCTTCCCGCGCCCGCTCCTCTCCCCGGCTCTCACCCTGCTTGAGCCCTCTCCGAAAGGCCCGGTCCAGCTCCTCCTCCAGCGTCGGTCCCGAGTCCTGAGGTGAATCCCCTCCACCCACGACCTCGGCCGGGTCCCCCACCGAAAGCTCATCCCACGTCCAGCCCTCGGCAGACGCGCCGGAGGAGGGGGAGTCGGCGGAATCGGGCACGGGGCTACTCGACAACCATGTCATCGCTGCCTCCGATCACGATCTCGCCGGCCTCTTCCAGGTTCCGGGCCGTTGCCACGATCCCGGACTGGGCCTGCTCCACGTCACTCACCCTCACCGGCCCCAGGAACTCCATCTCCTCGGTGAGGGCGTCCCTGGCCCGGGTCGACAGGGTGGAGAGGAGACGATCCTTGAGTTCGTCGCTGGCCACCTTGAGGGCCAGGGCGAGCTGCTTGCTGTCCACATCCCGAAGGATCCGGGAGACGGCGTGGTCGTCCAGCGTGGTGATGTCCTCGAAGACGAACATCAGGTCCTTCACCTCGTCTGCCAGCTCCGGATCATGCTCGTTGAGCCCGTCCATCAGCTCCTTTTCCAGACCCGCCGCCGTAAGGTTGAGGACCTCGGCCACGGCCTCCGGCCCCCCGGCCACCGAGCTGTCGCCGGCCAGGCTGGAGAGGTCGGAGTCGGCGCCCAGGGAAGCCTCGATGACCCTGAGAGCCTCGGGGAGGACCTTCTCCATTCTCGCCATCCGGAAGAGGATGTCCGCTCCGGCGGGGGGATCGATCTGCTTCAGGACGGCCGCCGTCTGCTCCGTATCCAGGTAGGCCAGGATGAGGGCTATGATCTGCGGATGCTCGTTTCTCAGGACCGCCGTGAGCTGGGCCGGGTCCGCGTTGCGGAGGTGGGCCAGGGAGATCTCGTCGTGAAGCTGGGACTCGATGCGCTTGAGGATGGTCCCGGCCTTCTGGCCACCAAAAGCCTTCTCCAGGATTCGTCTGGCATAGTCCACGCCTCCCTGGGCCAGTGAAAACGCGGCCCGCTCCGTTTCCTGCCACTCGTGGATGACCGCCTCCACCACTTGGGGCTCCACCCGGTCCATCTTGGCGATCTCGAAGGAGAGAGCCTCGATCTCTTCAGGGGGGAGAGCCTTGGTGATCTGAGCGGACCCTTCCTCCCCGATGGCCATGAGAAGGATGGCCGTCTTCTGACGGCCGTTCAGATCCTCCACTCTCATCTTCGATCGGGGGGCGACGGCTTGGCTCATGGGAAGAGATGTCCTATGACTCGTTCATCCAGGCCCGAACCACTCGGGCGGTCATGTTGGGATCGGCGACCTCCACCTTCGGGGGAGCCTCGGCCCTGGGGGGTGAAATGACCGGCGCACCCTCACTGTCGCCTCCCAGGGCCTCCCCGAACTCCTCCTCCCCCGGAGGCAAGCTCCTGCGGCCGCCGGCCGGGGCCGCCGACTTCAGGGAGCCCAGGAGCTTGAGGGCCAGGAGGAAGGCGAACACGGCCCCCAGGATTCCCACCGACGGTCGGGCGGCAGCCTGGAGGATGGCCATGACGTCGGGGCCCTCCTCCACCACCGGCGCCGGCGGGGGAGGGCGCCGGTCGAAGGGCACGCTGGCCACGGTAATGGCATCTCCCCGAACCGGAGTGATGCCCACGGCGTTTCGCACCAGAGCCTCCACCTGGGCCAGCTCCGAAGCAGGACGGGCTTCGTACTGAAGGTTCTCTCCCTCTCCCACCTGACGGTGATTCACCAGCACGGCCACCGCGAGGCGTTCGATGCGGGCCCCGGCCCTGTTCAGGGTCTCCACCGTCCGGGGGGTCTCGTAGACGGTGCTCGTCTCCACCGAGCCGGCTCCCTGCTCCTCGGAACCGGGAATGATCTCGGCCCGGTCTTCGCTCACCCGGGCCTGGTTGTCCAGGTCCAACTGCTCCACCGTGCGGCCGACCTCGTCGAAGTTCAGGTTGGCCGCCACCCGGATCGTGGCGTTCCCCGGCCCCACGATCTGTTCGACCAACTCATAGGCCTTGGTCTCCAGGTATCCCTCCACGTCCTGCCGCACGGCGAGCTGACGGTTGGTGAGCCCCGCCGCCGTCCCCATGTCGTCGGGGGAGGAGAGGAGACGGCCCGTGTCGTCCAGGACGGTGACGTTCTCCCGGCTGAGCCCCTCCACCGAGCTGGCCACGAGAAAGGCGACCCCGTCCACCATGGCCTTGTCGGGCCGGGCCCCGGCCCGCAGAGCCAGGACCACCGAGGCCTCGGCGGCGGGCGTGTCCCGCTTCAGGAAGGAGGATTCCTGAATGGCCAGATGCACCTGGGCATCGTCCACCCCCCTCATCTGGACGATGGTCCGTTGAAGCTCCCCCTCCAGGGCACGCCGATAGTTCACGCGCTGGGTAAAGTCGGTCATTCCCCAGGCGGCCTCGTCGAAGAGCTCGAAGCCCGGCTTCCCTCCGGCGGGGATGCCCTCCTGGGCCAGGACCACCCTGGCCCGGACCACGTCGGCCTCGGCCACGGCCACGGTGCTTCCGCCCCGCTCCAGGCGAAATTCGATCCCTTCCTCCTCCAGGCTCTGCGTGACCTCACCCACCGATTCCAGAGGAAGGTTGGGAACGAGGGGAATGAAGGAGGGAGCCATCCCCCACCGGGAAAACCCCCAGATGGCCGCAATGGCACCAAGGACCACCACCACAGACAGGATTCGGCGACTTCCGCCTACCTGGCCCAGAACCCCATCGAGTGCGTCGGACATGACGATCGGTCTGCCTTACGTCAGGATTGCATGGAGATCACCGTTCGGTATGCCTCGGTGATCTTGTTTCGGAATTGCACGAGCATCTCCAGGGCAATCCCCGCCTCCTCGGCGGCTGACATGACCTGGTGGACCTCCACGGGTTCGCCCCGCAGGTAGGCGCCGATGGCATCCTGGGCCTCATCCTGAAGATCCGAGACCTGGTTCAGCGCCTCGTTCAGCGTATCGGCGAAAGACGTTCCTTCCTTGTTTCCTCCCTCCAGGGGGATCCGGATCCCGCCCCGATCCGCCTGCTGGACCTGGAATGCGCCGGCTGCACCAGCGCCGATTCCCTGGATGCCGTTCGCCATGATCAAACCCTCACGTCGATGCGGGCGCCTCGCTGCATGGCCGCTTCGGGGGCCACGCCGTCACCCCGGTTGTAGGTCAGGGGGCCCATGGTCCGGGCCCGGGCGAAGAAGCTCCGTTCCTCCGCCGTGAGAACGCTCCAGAGGCTCGGGTCGGTCCCGGGAGGGGCCTTGACCGGCAGCTCCCGGGAATTGGCCAGGAGGTTCGGCGCTTCGTTCGCGGCTCGATCCGCCGGCCGGGCGCTCTCCGATTCGGCCTCCCGGCCCGCATCGGGTTGTCGGGTGCCGGGCAAAACCCCCGGGTGACCGTAGACGCCATTCAATCCCTGAATCGACATGGGCTCCTCTTCCTCACGATCAGATCTGGGCCGCTCTGTGGAGCATGGCCTTGACGGCCTCGAACACCGTCACGTTGGCTTCGTAGAGACGGCGAGCCTCCATGAGGTCCACCATCTCGTCGGTGATGCGCACGTTGGAATGCTCCACGTACCCGTTTTCGTCGGCCTCGGGGTGGCCCGGGTCGTAGACCACGGGACCCGGGGTGGGATCCTCCACCACGTCCACCACCTGCACGCCCCCCGCCTCGCCGTCGGCTCCCCGACCCGCCCCCACCCCGGCGGCCGAAGCCACCTCGGCGTAGGGCACTTCCTGGAGCCGGACCACCCGCCGCCGGTAGGGACCCCCCCCCGCGGTGCGCGTGGTCTCCGCGTTGGCGATGTTCGTGGCGATGGTGTCGATACGGGTCTGTTGAGCCGACAGGCCGCTGGCCGCAATGGCCATGGACCTGAAACGGGGCTGGACTCCGGGACCGCCGATGCCTTCGCTTGCCATGGCCTTCCTCAACCCTCCCTCAGGCTGCTGCGGATCTGTTGGTAGACCTTCTGCAGGAGCCGGCTGGCCGTTTCGAAGTGGAGCTGTTCCTCGGCCAGGGCCACCATCTCCTTCTCCAGGTCCACCTCCTGCGTGGTCCCGTCGCTTCGGGCCCGGTCCAGCACCGACGCGAACTCCCCCTCCTGGGGGGTCGAGGCGTTGGCAATCCGGTGGGCGATACCGCGAACGGCCTCGCTGGACCGGTGCATGCCCGCCTTCAGCTCCGCCGTGGTGGTTCCGTCTCCGAAGATCCCTGAGAGCATCGCGTACCTCATGGCTGCAGAATGGCTGCAGAAATCGCTTCCGGACCCCATCCTCGGGCAAGGGGTGTTCCAGGCGCGGCATAGGGAGCATCTCTCCGGATCCCGTAGCGGATCATGGGTTACAGGGAATCGGATAAGATGTTGGTCTGCAAGTCACTTATGGAGTTGGTTCATGCCCCGCGGAGGTGGCGGGGGAGGCGTCCGCCCCGACGCCCGGCCAGCCTCCGGCCGCTGCCGACCGGAAAGATCTTCCGAGGAGGGAGGGGAGGGATTTTCCGGGTTCGGGCGTCAGCCCTGAGGCTTGTTCAGCTTGTTCCGGAGGGTCCGCACATTGATGCCCAGGAGCTCGGCGGCCCGGGTGCGGTTCTGGTCGGTGACATCCAGCGCACGACGGATGAGGACCTGTTCGGCTTCGGCGATGTTCAGGGAGTCGAGGATCACCCGGGTTTCCCCATCCTCTTCCGAGGTCGCCCGGGCCTTCCGTCCCATGACCCCGTCCCCTGCCGGGGGCGCGAGGCCGAACTGGACCCGGCCGAAAGCTTCCGGCGTCAGGATTTCGTCGGGGGTCAGGATCACGGCGCGTTCCACCGCGTGCCCGAGCTCCCTCACATTCCCGGGCCAGTCGTACTTCTGAAGGAACTCGATGGTCTCCGGGGCGATTCCCCTCAGGGCCTTATCATTCTCCTGGGCCGTCCGGCGGGCGAAGTGCTCCACCAGAAGAGGCACGTCGTCCATCCGCTCCCTCAGAGGGGGAATCAGGATGGGCACCACGCTCAGACGGTAGAAGAGGTCCTCCCGGAACCTCCCGGCCGCCACCTCTTCCTGCAGGTCCCGGTTGGTGGTGGCGATGATCCGAACATCCACACGGATGGGCACGGTCCCGCCCACGCGCTCGAACTCCTGCTCCTGCAGGACCCTCAGGAGCTTCGCCTGAAGGTCCTGCCGCATCTCCGATATCTCGTCCAGGAGGAGAGTCCCCCGGTTCGCCCGCTCGAAGGCCCCCCTCATGGATTTCACGGCCCCGGTGAAGGCCCCTTTCTCGTGTCCGAAGAGGGTGCTCTCCACCAGGTTCTCGGGGAGGGCGGCACAGTTGATGGAGATAAACGCCGCCTCGGCCCGGTCACTGAGGTTGTGGAGGGTCCGGGCCATGAGCTCCTTGCCCGTTCCCGATTCCCCCTGGAGGAGGACGGTGGCCCGGGTGGGGGCCACGGTGGCCAGGGTTTCCAGGATCCTCTCGACGGCGCTGCTTTCCCCGATTACACCCTGGCCGCTCCGGAGCCGGGACACCTCCTGTTTGAGCTCCAGGTTCTCGTTCTTGAGGCGAATGAACTCCAGGGCCTGCTCCACCGCGAACTGGAGTTGCTGGGGCCGGATCGGTTTGGTGATGTAGTCCACGGCCCCCGCCTTGATAGAGGCCACGGCATGCTCGATGCTCCCGTACCCGGTGACCATGATGAGGGGGACATCCACGTCGTCCCGCTCGAGCCTGGTAAGGAACTCCAGCCCCGTGACCTTCGGCATCCGGTAGTCCGAAACGACGAGGTCCACGCCCCCCCGGTCCAGGACGTTGAAGGCAGCATCCACGTTGTGGACGCCAACGGTCTGGTGTCCTGCTTCTTTCAACGCCTCCTCCACCACCATGAGTGCAGGGGGCTCATCGTCGACGCAGAGGATTCTGGCCATGCCCGGGAGGGTTCGTGGAATCGCGGAGCTAAAGTCCGGTGGTTCGAAATCCGATAATCAGAACGTACCCAAGGTCGAATGACCGGGCAACGAGCGGAACCCGCTCCCTTGCGCCGGAAGGGGAAGGACAGATTTGAGAGTCACGAACAGCGTCCTCCACGCTCGGACCCTCCAGACCGTTCAGCGGACTCTGGTGGACATGGAGAGCCAGACCAGAAAGATCACCTCGGGCCTGGAGGTGGAGAAGGTCTCGGACGATCCGTCGTCCGGGAGCAGCATCATGCAGTCCTCCTCCAGCCTCAGGGCCCTGGACCAGTACCGTGATAATCTCACCATGGCCCAGTCCAGGCTGAGCACGGAGGACGGCATCCTGGAACGCCTCTCCAACGTGCTGGTGAGGGCCCGGGAGCTGGGAATCTCCCAGCAGGGGTCCACAGCTACCACCGAGACCCGTGCGGTGGCCAAGGAGGAGATGGATGCCATCGGAGAGTTCGTCCGGGAGCTGGGCAACACCCAGTTTGCCGGGACCTATCTCTTTGGTGGAGACTACGCCGACACCCGGCCCTTCCCTCCCGGCGGCCCCGATCCGCTCAAGCCTCCTTCCGGAAACCTCAGGGTCGAGGGGGGCAGCGGCACCTTCTTCAACGTGAACCACTCGGGCCAGGAGGTCTTCGTGGACACGGGGGTCATGGCGGCGTTGGATGACCTCTCCGCTGCCCTGGCCGCCGACTCCGAAGACGACCTGACCGCAGCCATGGCGGATCTCGACTCGGCCTTCCAGGAGGTCCAGGAGATCGTGGGCGACCTGGGCGGTCGAATGAGCCAGGTGGACATGGCCCGGTCGAACCTCGACGCCATGGAGGTCACCCTCAAGACCTTCCGCTCCGACCTGCAGGACGTGGAGCTGGAAGAGGCCCTCACCGAGCTCGTGGCCATGCAGACGACGTACGAGGCGGCTCTCATGGCCAACTCACGAATCCTCAGCTCCACACTCACGGACTACCTGCGATGAGCCCTCAGGTGCAGACGATTACGGCGGACGACCCCATCCTCCCGGTTCACTCCGAGATTCTGGGATCCCTGAACGTGCCGGAGACCGAATGCCTGTCCTTCCCGGAGGGCATTCTCGGATTCCCCGCTTGCCGCCGGTTCATCCTGTTGCCCACGGCCAGGAGCGAACTCTTCTGGCTCCAATCCGTGGACCATGGATCCCTCGCCTTTCTGCTGGTGGATCCCTTTTCCGTGGTGGAGGGCTTCAGCGTGGATCTTCCCGAGGGGGAGCTGGCTTCCCTCCGCCCCACCGATCCGGACAGGATCGGCGTGCTGGCCATCGTGACCCTCCCGAGCACATCCGGGGAGCCGGCAACGGCGAACCTCCAGGGGCTCCTGGCCATCAACTTCAAGAGCCGCCTGGGGAAGCAGGTCGTCATTCCCGAGTCCAACTACGGAATCCGGTGGCCCATCGACTTGCAGAAGCTCAGGATGGCCTCCTGACCCGTCTTCCGGTCATCGGATCCACCCCCGGCTTCATCAAGTTATCCTCGATCCCCCACTTCACCCCTTGATCCCCGGCCTTCCAGAACCGATGTTTTCCGTCGGAAAAGGATCGGCAAACGTCCCGCTCCGGCCATTCATGGGACGCGAGAGGGGCCTACCCTCACCACAGTGCCTCCTCGCACCCCCTTCGCAGAAGCAGGTAGGGTGCGTGTTCTCGTAGTCGAAGACGAAGCCGACGTCATGGAAACCCTCGCCGGGATCCTTGAAGACGAAGGCCACGAAGTGGATCTGAGCGTCACCGGGGAGGCGGGCCTGGAGGCCGCCCTCGAGGGCGACTTCGACATGCTGATCCTGGATGTCGGGCTCCCGGGCATGGATGGTTTCCAGGTGGTGGGGAAGCTCCGCGAAAAGGGGGTTCCTACACCAGTGATCATGCTCACCGCCCTGGGGAGCGAGGAAGACATCGTGCGAGGGCTGGACGCCGGCGCCGACGGCTACGTCACCAAGCCCTACTCCCCCCGGGAGCTCCTGGCCCGGATCAAGGCCTTGAAGCGGCGGGACACCCTGGCCGACGGTACCCTTCTCTCCTTTGCCGACCTGGTCATGGATCAGGGGAACCAGACCGTGACCCGGAACAGGGTCCCGGTACGCCTCACGAGCACCGAGTTCAAGCTCCTCGCGCATCTCCTGAAGTCCCGAAACCGCCCCCTCTCCAAACCCGAGCTCCTGGACAGGATCTGGGGAATCGACTTCGATCCCCAGACCCCCATGCTGGAGGTCCACGTGGCGAACCTCCGAAAGAAGCTGAACGCCGCCGGCCCGCCCCTCATCGCCACCATCCGCGGTCAGGGCTACTGTCTGAAAGAGGGACTGGAGGGTTGACCACCGGGGCGCGGGAGCCGCCCGCCCCCTCGACGGGTCCGACAATCTCCGCCCCCTTCCCGCCCTGGCGCCACCGCACTTAAAGAAATCTTCGATGAAGTAGAGAGCTGCTCCGGTCGCGACTAGCCACCGGATGCCGGGCAGGTACCGCAGGCCCGGCCGAGGGATTCGGTCACCTCACAAGGAAGCAGCTCAAATGAACAAGCGCACGACCATCGCAGGTGTTCTGGCCCTGGCTCTCTTCTTCACCCTGGTCCCCTCCTCTCCGGCATGGAGCCAGTCTCTCGGAGAGCGGCTCACGGTGAACGGGTTCATCAGCCAGGCCTACGGAAACGCATCGGACTATCCCATCTACGGGCTTCCCACGGGCGGCACCGGAAACTACCGGGCCCTGGCCCTTCAGGGCCGCTTCGCCATCACCTCCTCGGACTTTTTGGTGGTGCAGGTGAGCCACAGGGCTATGGGTACCAGCGCCCTGGGCGCCCTGGACGACGACGTGGAGCTGGCCTGGGGGTTCTATCAGAAGCGCATCTGGGGCGCCTCCATCCGGGCCGGCCGGGTTCCCATGCCCCGGGGGATCTTCAACGAGATCCGGAACGTGGGCACGGTCCTCCCCTTCTACCGGGCGTCCAAGGCCTTCTACAGCGAGGGCGTGGAAACGGTGGACGGCGTGTCCATCGGTCGGTCCTTCGACCTTCCCGGTGGCTTCAGCTTCGACGCCTCGGCCTACGGCGGAAGCTTCGACCTGCGGGTCGAGGTCATCACCAACAACGGCCTGGAAGCGGTGGAGGAGCCGGTAAAGGACGTCTACGGCACCCAGCTCTGGCTGAACACCCCCATCGCCGGCGCCCGCATCGGTGGAGGCTACATCAACTCCAGGATGGAGAACTCCGACCCGGCCAACGACGACTTCGACATGTGGCTGGTGTCCGCCGAGGCCGTCCGGGACCGCTACTTCGTCCGGGGCGAGTACCTGAAGGCCACCCAGGCCAACGTGCTGGAGTACGTGGGATACTACGGGCAGACCGGAGTGAACCTCTGGAAGGGCCTGTGGGCAAACGTCCAGGCCGAGTGGAACACCAACACCGTCCTGAACCTTCCCCTCCCCTTCGATCTGGAGGTGGACGCCATCACGGACTACGCCTACGGCCTCTCCTACAGGTTGAGCCCCCGGCTGGTCCTGAAGGGCGAGTACCATGACTTCCAGGGCTACCAGGTGGACGTCCCCGTTGACTTCATGGGCGATCCCGTGAGCAACGATTTCTTCATGATCAGCGTGGCTGCGGCCTTTTGAGGCCCGGACAAGAGCACACGAAGAGCGCAAGGAGATTGATACCATGAAGCGCATCGCACTTTGGCTCCTGGCCCTGGCCGTCCTTCCCCTGGGGAAGGAAGCCGCGGCCCAGGACTTCCAGGTGGTGGTGAACGCCGCCAACAGCGTCTCGTCCATCAGCGCCGACGAGCTCTCGAAGATCTTTCTCAAGAAGGCCGACAGCTGGCCCGGTGGATCCTCGGCCACCGCCGTGGACCTCAAGGCCGACAGTCCCGCCCGGGAGGCCTTCAGCCAGGCCGTCCACGGCCGGGGCGCCAGCGCCATCGCCAGCTTCTGGCAGCAGCAGATCTTTGCCGGCAAGGACGTGCCGCCGGAGGAGAAGGGCTCGCCCGCCGACGTCATCGCCTTCGTTTCGGCCAACCCCGGAGCTGTGGGCTACGTGCCCGCCGGTACCGACGTGGGCTCAGGTGTGAAGGTGATCAGCGTAGGCTGAACGAGAAGGGACCCATGACCATGTTCAAGAACCTCAAGCTCAAGCATCGGATCCTGGCCGTTCCGGCCTTCGCCCTCCTGGGTTCCCTGGCCGTGCTCCTGGCGGTGGGGAACACCGGGAGCCGCACGGAGCAGAACCTGGCTACCATCGAGACCGGGTATTACCCTTCGGTGGAGCTCAGCCAATCCATGGAGAGCATCCTCTCCAACCTGCAGCGGAGCCTCCAGGACGCCGTGGCTGCACAGGACACGGACGGGGTAGCCGTCGCCGATTCCCTGGCTGTGGCTTTCCGCGGCCAACTGGAGGCCGCTCGCGGAAATCCCGTGATCCAGGAAGAGGTCATCCTCTCCCTGGAGAACACGTTCGACGACTACTTTGCCCTGGCCCGGCAGACCACCCTGGGTATGATCGCCGGGACCGGCGGATCCAACCTCATGGCGGATCTCCGGAAGATGGCCGACGGCTTCGCCGACCTCCGGGAAAACCTCCGCGACCGGCGGGAGTCGGACAGGGAGCGCATCGCCGATGCCTTCGCCACGGCCCGGGAGGAGCAGGCGAGCGCCAGCCGGGCCGTCATGGCTATCCTTGTCCTCATGGTGGGCGTCCTGGCCCTGGCCAGCTTCTTCCTCATGAAGAGCGTCGTGTCTCCCATGAACCAGATGGTCCGGGCCGCCGAGGCCCTGGAGGCCGGGGACCTGACACAACGCGTGGAGTTGGACCGGAACGACGAGATCGGGGTGCTGGCCGGGGCCTTCGCCGGCGTGGGCGACACCCTCGGCGGCGTCACGGGGGAGGTCCGGGCCATGGTCGATGCGGCCAGGACCGGGGACCTCTCCCGCCGGGCCGAGGCGGCCCGGTTCCCCGGAGCCTACGGGGAGCTGGTGAGCGGGGTCAACGAGATGATGGGAGGCTTCGACGAGTCGGCCCAGGTGGTCCGGGTGGCCGCCGACTACCTGGAGCGGATCAGTCAGGGAGACATTCCCCCGGAAATCTCGGAGAGCTACGAGGGCGATTTCGACCGGGTGAAGGTGAGCCTGAACCGGGTCATCACCGTCATGGAGCGCTTGGTGGACGAGACGGCCACCCTCACCGCCGCGGCCCAGGCCGGGGAGCTGGAGGCCCGTGGCAAGGCCCGGGACTTCACGGGGTCATGGAAGGCATTGGTAGAGGGCATCAACGCCATGATGGACGCTTTCGTCACCCCGAGTCAACGGGCATTCGGCGCCCTCAAGGCCGCCTCCGACGGCGACTTCACCGTTCGCATGGACGGAGACTGGCCCGGAGCCTACGGGGAGATCAAGGACAACGTGAACGGACTCATCCGGATGATGGACGAGGGGATGGGCCAGGTGGCGGTAGCCGCCGACCAGGTCGCCGGTGCCGCCGAGCAGATCAGCTCCGGGAGCCAGTCGCTGGCCCAGGGGACCAGCGAGCAGGCCAGCACCCTGGAGGAGGTGGCTTCCAGCCTGCAGGAGATGGCCTCCATGGCCGAGCAGAGCGCTGCCAACGCCCGGGAGGTCAAGGGGCTCAGCGACGGCGCCCGCCAGGGCACCGACAAGGGGGTGGAGTCCATGGGCCGCCTCAGCGAGGCCATGGACCGGATCAAGGGATCCAGTGACGAGACGGCCAAGATCGTCAAGACCATCGACGAGATCGCCTTCCAGACCAACCTGTTGGCCCTGAACGCCGCCGTGGAGGCGGCCCGGGCCGGGGACGCCGGGAAGGGCTTCGCCGTGGTGGCCGAGGAGGTGAGGAGCCTGGCCATGCGCTCGGCAGAGGCGGCGAGAACCACCGCCCAGCTCATCGAGGAGAGCGTGACCAACGCCGAGGGCGGTGTGGCACTGAACGCCGAAGTCACGGAGCACCTGGAGGAGATCGCCAAACAGGTGGTCCAGGTGAGCGAGGTCATGGACGAGGTGGCGGCTGCGGTGGAGCAGCAGAACCGGGGCATCGACCAGGTCAACACGGCCGTGGAGCAGATGAACCAGGTCACGCAGCAGACGGCGGCCAACGCCGAGGAGAGCTCCAGCGCCAGCGAGGAGCTCACCAGCCAGGCCGAGGAGATGCGGAGCCTGGTAGGCAGGTATACCCTGAGTCAGTGGGCGGCTGCGGCCTCTCCCGGCCACCTCCCGGCCGGCGCCGGTGCCTCACAGACGACCTTCGGGGGCCCCACCGTAGTTCACCCCGGTGGTTCACGAGCAAACCGTCCGGCCCCCGCCGGGACCCGAGCCGCCGGCAAGGGGAACGGCCCCACACCCCCGGCCGAGCTCATTCCCTTCGACGACGACGGGGAGGTCCTGGGAGAGTTCTGAGCGACCGAAAGGCCAAGGGCGGGCCACCCCCCGGCTCGTCCGCCAAGGGGGAGGCGCTGGAGACGGCGTCTCCCCCTCTTTTCATGTGAGGTTTGCAGCACCGGAGCCCGTGGAATGGACGTGAACCAGCCGGTCAGGGGCAGGAATGGGAAGGGATCGCCTGAGAGAAGCGCCCCCTCAGGCGATGAGATCCAACTCCTTGAGCCGCGCAGCGATCTTTTCGAGACGGAGAGGCTTCACGATGTAGCCGTCGGATCCGAGACGAAGGGCTTGCTCGACCAGGTCCTTTTCATCGAAGGCAGTGGTCATGAGAACCCTGACCGACCGAGCAGGTCCCTCCCCGTCGGCCTCGGCCCCTCGAATGGCCTCCAACACTCCCAGGCCGTCCATGTCGGGCATCTGGATATCCAGACAGACGAGATGATAGGGGCGCCCCTCGTGCAGGGCCCCGTAGAAGGCCGTCAGCGCCTCCGGGCCGGTGGAGGCCAGGTCGCAGGTCCCATACCGCTCCAGGAAGAGCTGAAGGAGGGAGCGGGAGACGCTGTTGTCGTCCACCACCAGAATCCGAAGGTCCTTTGGGGTGTGCGGTTCCACCGTGGAGGTGAGGGACCCTTCCGCGGGCCCGTCCCCCGCTCTCTTCAGTTTGTCGTCCCGGGCCGTTTCCTCCATCGCTCCAACCTCCTGAAGGACCGCTTTGCCGCATCCACCAGCTCCTCCAGATCCACGGGCTTCTCGAAGTAGTCCTCGAAGCCCGCCTCCCGGCAGTCCGATAGCTCGAAGAGGGATGCGTACCCGGTCACGGCGAAGGCCGTGACCATGCTCTGCCGGGAAGTGATCTCCCTGCAGAGATCCACCCCGTCCATGCCCGGAAGCTTCAGGTCGGAAAAGAGGACCCAGTGCGGCTCCCTCTGGAAGATCTCCAGTGCCTCCTCGGCGGAGGCTGCGGTGGTCACGGAAAATCCCGCCCTTACAAAGGCCTTTTCGAAGGCCCGGCGGATGTCCTTATCGTCGTCCACCACCAGGATCTTGTTCTCGGTCATGGATGGCTCCACGGCAGTTTCAAAAATGGGTCACGGCCACCCTGTCTCCCGACGGGGAGGTGGCGCCGTCGACTCTGGTTTCGGCAACCGAGGGACGGATCTTGAGTATAGGACCCGCTCCTTCCCACCGGGCGTAGGTTAGAATCCCTTAACTTCCTGAATTTTTCTAAAGGAACAGGTCTTTTAACCCGAAACTGTCAATCAGGCTGGAATAAAGACACGATCTACATCGACACAGGCACAGGAGAGATCCCACCATGAAAGCCCTCAGCGCCGTTCGCCGGAAGCCGCTCTTGTTCGCGGTTCTGGCACTCAGCATCCTGGCTCCCCTGGGAGCCGTCTGGCTCTTCCCCCAACTCCACCTCATGACGACGCTTTCCCTGGCTTTCCTGGCCCTGGCCGGTCTTTATCTGGCTGCCCGGACGACAGCGGCGGACGCTGTGTCGTCTCGAGCAGACTACCTGGAGCAGGTGCCCACGCCCGTAATGGCGGTGGACCGCGACTTCAACGTGATCCACATGAACGAGGCCGGAGCCTCGGCCGTCGGCCGGTCTCCGTCGGAGTGTGAAGGTCAAAAGTGCCATTCACTTTTCAAGACCACCCACTGCAACACCTCCGAATGCCGGGTGGCCCGGGCCATGCGGGAGGACGGTACCTTCACCGGAGTCACGGAGGCCGATCTACCCGCCGGAACGCTACCCATCCGCTACACGGGCACGCCCCTCAAGAACGGCTCGGGGAAGATCGTCGGGGGCCTGGAATACGTCCTGGACATCAGCGAAGAGAAGAAGGCTCTGGACGTGGCCACCGAGAAGTCCGACTACCTGGACAAGATCCCCACGCCGGTTGTGGGCGTGGACCGGGACTTCAACGTCATCTTCCTGAACGAGGCCGGAGGTCAGGCCGTCAACAAGGACCCCGGCGCATGCCTGGGCCAGAAGTGCTATGACCTCTTCAAGACGCCTCACTGCAACACCGCCGAGTGCCGGGTGGCCCGCGCCATAAGGCAGGACGGCGTGTTCACCGGCGACACCGTCGCGAAGCTCCCCGGGGGGAACCTGCCCATCCGCTACACGGGCGCGCCCTTGAAGGACGAGTCCGGCCAGATCGTCGGCGGGCTGGAGTATGTCCTGGACATCAGCAAGGAGATGGAGGTCACGGAGGGCATCCGCAGCCTGGTGGATGCCGCCCTCTCAGGAAATCTGGAGCGGCGGACGGACACGAAACCGTTCGAGGGGAACTACCTGGCCATCGTGGAGGGTGTCAACAAGACCCTCGACGCCATCCTGGAGCCCATCCAGGAAGCAGCGGAGGTCCTGGAGAA
>CAYXGM010000073.1:0-17613 GCA_964464555.1 uncultured Gemmatimonadaceae bacterium
CGCTGGAGCACCCACCCAACTGGATCTCCTACCAGATCCACACGTTTTTCGTCTTCGCGATCTACTCGGTCCTGTCCGGTCTCCTCGGGTGGTACTCCGGGTGTCTCACGACAGGGCTCTCTCCACCGGCTCGAAGAAACACCCGGTGGGCCCTTGGGCTCGGGTTCGCCATCCTCTTCTTCGCAGGAGAGGCCGTCGGCAGCGACTGGGTGCGCGGGGACCCATCCAACTCCGGGTTCTTGGGCGCGTGGCTACCGCTCCTCCTGCCCCTCACGGCCCTCGTCGTCCTCCGGTACTTGACGGTCAGGAGGAGGGATCGACTGCACATTTCCTCCGGTGCCGGCGTCGAATGATCGAGTTGGACCGGCTCCGTGATGGAGATCCCGCCTACTTCAGGCACCTGATAGAGAAGCATGGTGGCCTGGTCATGGCTCACTGTATCCGGTACGCCTCCTCGGAGGACGAAGCGGCGGAGCTCTTCCATTCGACGTGGATCCGCATCTGGGAGAAAAGAGAGGGATTTCGTGGGGAGGGCATGTTCGAAGCCTGGATCGTGAAGGTCGCGCGCTCCGTGTGTCTGGACGCGCGTCGGTCTGCGGCATCCAGAAGCAGGGCCTACGATCACTTCGAGGGGGCCGGGGGTCCCGGGGACTTGCATTGGATGCCACGGCGGCCGGACGAATCCGCCGAGGGAACGGAGAACAGAGACGCTCTTCTGGAGGCTCTGGACCGGTTACCACCGCAACAACGAATTGCCGTGGTTCTCAAGTACCTGGACGACAAGACGGACACGGAAGCAGCAAAGGTGATGGGGGTCGCTGAGGCCACCGTGCGGTCCACGGCCCGTGACGGCAAGAAGAACCTGATGAAGCTGTTGGAGGGGAGATTCTGATGGCCTGTCTGAAGCTCAAACAACTGAGAGAGTTCCAGGATGGTGACCGATTTGGCCCTGAGATCCGAGTTCACATTGAGAACTGTCCCGAGTGTCGGATGGATCTCTTCCTCCTCCGGGAGTTGGGGCCGACCCTCCGACCGCGCGCGGAGGTCCCGGGACACCTCATCGACCAGGTCATGGCGACGCTGAATCCGGCTGAAGAGGCGTCCCCGGGTTCCCCCGGCTTTTCCCTGGGTCAGTTGGTCATCACTGGATTGCTGGGCGCCCTCACGGCCGTCCTGGTCCTGGCCGTCTCAGGCACCCTCAATCTCGAGAACCCTTTGCAGCCTCTGGCGCTCTCCCTTTTGGTCGCCGGCCTGTCGGCCGTGGCCCACAGGAGGGTTGAAACGGTAGCAACGCCGCCGCGCGACCTGGGCCCCTCCTAAGAAGGGTGTTGCGAAAGGGGGGTGCGCCCCCGAACGGGTTCTGTACATCCAGAAACTCCAGTCTCCAGGGCCTCGACGGAGGTAATGATGGCTCCCCCCACTCGCGAGAGGGACAAGGAGAGCGTTTTTACGGCTCTCACTGGCGACGAGAAAGAGATGAACGATCTCCTGGGCCGGGTTCGAGCCCAGGCCTTCCGTCATGCGATGGTACGCACCGGAGACCAGGACGAGTCCGATGACATTGCTCAGGAGGCGATGGTTCGCGTGTTCCGGAGCCTGGACGGATTTCGGTTCCGATCAAAGCTCGCCACCTGGGTCCATCGAGTCGCCGAGGAGGAGTCTCCGCTTGGCTTCTGCTCACGGAACTTTGAAAGAAAGCGTCTCATCTGTGTTGAACGGTTCGCCCCGAAGGCTGGCAGCCGGGACGATTTACTCTTGCGGGGTCGACTGTGCATGGGAGCCTCCTCCACATGAACACAACTTCTATTCGACCCGCCATCTGGAAGAAGATCATCCGGCACCTAGGTTCCTCGGCCTGCCCCCAGCTGGCATTCCGGATCCCCTCCGGGGCTACAATGGAAGGTGAACTCCTTGTCGTCGTGGTCGAGGGCATGGATCTCCCCAAGCAAAATGATCTTCGTCGACAATTTGACCTCACGCGCCGTGAGACGGAGGTGGCAGGGCTCATGGCTGGTCGCCTTTCCGATCGGGAGATAGCGGATCTGCTGGGGATCAGTATCCATACGGCCCGCCGACACGCAGAGTCGGCCCTGAAGAAGATCGGAGTGCAGGATCGGCGGAATTTGAGAGCAGCATTGATGGAAGCGAAATCCCCGGTACGGAGGAGCGGCGTGGATCCCTAATCTGAAGCCGAAGGTCGGCGAGCGCCGGCATTTCTCTCTCGGAAGCCGAGCTCCCGATACGTTCATCCGTTTCCTTACCACGGAGAGCTGCGAACACAAGAAACCCGGGTCTGAGGCGTCCAAAACGAAACCGGGGCGCAGTTCACAGGGTCGTTTCGAAGCGTACCAATACCTTCGCGGCCATGATTCCGAGGGTGAATCAGATAATTGGCACTGGTACTTGGGAAAGCGGATTCAGCACGACGACTATCCGAGTCATCGACGCACGTTCATCTCTACTCGAGAAACCTCATGAGCGTATACCCGGACACTATGGGGGCTAATAGGGCCGCCAGGGGAGACTGGAGTAAGGGTGTATAGGCCGGGGCGGAGACCGAGGAAAGAGAACTCGCCGTTCGCTCCAGGCACCGCCGCAGACTCACCTGGATGCAGTCTTATCTGAATGACAGTGTCGGGAGCTGCGCTATGAATGTGTCCTTGGATACTACCCCTGAAGGGTGGCTCAGAAGGGCTCCTATGACGGTGACTCCAAAGCAGGAGAGAACCACAGTCATTTTCGTCGAACACAGGCCCGCTAGGACCGATGTGAAGTTCCAGTGCATCCAGCTCGGTGGGTGTCAGGAAGGAGTCCAGCCCAAGGCGAAAACCTGAACTTCGCAGGTCCAGACGGTACCCGTTCAGGTAAGCGGACAAGGCGCAGGTATCCCCGGAAGCTTCCTTCACACGCATCAGGCTCCAGGTGTTTCGGGGCCCTGGCCCCACGAAGATCCCTGGAACCTCCAGGACCAGTTCGGTGATCCCCTCCGCAGCCACGATTTCCTCCTGTTCCAGGTGGAGAACCGTCGAAGGCCACATGCTACGTTCGTGAAATCCGGTGTCATCGATCAAACCGGAGTCATCTTCTGAGCCGGACGATCGGGCCGAAGCACAACCAAGGACACCGGCAACAAGGAGAGCCGAAGGGGCCGGTCCGGGAAATCCACGCCACCATCCGGCACCCACTCCTCACCCTCCCTTCGTCCAGACGATGATCACCCCACAGCTCCCGCTGGAACCCCCGTACTGCATGGGGACGGAGGTTGCCCGGATGTGGACCTCGATGCCGGAGATGTCCGAGACGGAAACGAACTGATCCAGATGAACACCCTGGGGCGGGATTCCTTGCCTTCTCCGGGTCGATGGCACGGGGAAGCCATCTACGATCAGCCTCGGCTCGCACAGGCCTGGAGAACTCTGGCGTTCCTCCAGGCCGCCGGCCCAGGGCTTCCGGACCATGAAGCCCACGCCGTAGGCCGTCCGGGTGACGCGAATGTTGGGAATGGGCCGGAGGACGTCTTCCCAATCCCGGGGGTCGCGCTCCTCCAGCTCCTCGGGCGTGATAAAGTGTCCGAATCCCTTTTCTGCCCGCTCATAGAACCCCTGGAGCTCCAGATGGGTGTCCCGGGATTCCGCGACCACGATGACAGGTTCCAGGTCGATGGGTTGGGGAGGCATCTCTACCTCCACAACCAGCATTTTCCCATCGGACACGGCCAGGCTGTCGGCCTTCACATCCTGGTACCCCAATGCGGTGGCCCGAAGGGCATAGGTTCCCGGGACGGGCACCGGGATCCGAAAGAACCCCCGGTCGTTGGTGGGCACGGTCGCGATCCCGGCACCGGAAGGCCGTTTCAGGGTGACCTCGGCATTTCTCACGGGCGTTCCCGAACTCGGTTCCAGGATTCGGCCCTGAATGCCCTGGTCACCGCCCGGGATCTCGGTCTCCCTTGCGGATGTCCGATAGGTCAAGGTCCCTGGCGGAAGATGAAGCTGGAGGTCTACCCCGAGGGTCGGGTCCACTCCGGCTTCCATTCGCACCGGCGCTCCCTCGTGGTCCAGAAACGATGCCCGGATGTCGATAGGATCGGCCACGGGCAGCCCGCACAGGAAGAACCTCCCATCCCCTTCCGTTACAGCCCGAACGCTCTCCCGGGTGGCTGCTCCTTCCCGGTTCACGCTCCGCCAGGTGGCCTCCACGGACGCCTCGGGGATCGGATGCTCGGTTCCTCCGAGCAGGACCGTCCCGGCCATGGCCCGCGTGTGCTCGTCCCCCTCGCCACAGCGCCCGGCGAGGATTGACCGCGCGGAGGGGATGCTCAACCGGACGGAGGCCGGCTCGCCCAGGGTAACGTCGACTTCCGTCCCGGGATCCGTGATGCCAAGAAGGTCCAGCCGCGGATGGGTAAAGGCAATCCGGAATCGCCCCTCCGCTACACCCTCGAGAAGAAATCGTCCCGTCGTGTCCGTGGTCGCGTGGAAAGAAGTCCCGGACAGGAAGACCGTGGCCCCTTCAAGGGGAGCGTTCGTGGTACTGTCCCACACCATACCGGACACGTATCCGGCGGCAGGCTCCTCGAGAATGGGCCGATCCGACGAGAAGATCTGCCGGACCTCCCCCCCCGCCTCCGTCAGCGTGGTGAGCCTGTACTCCGTCTGTCCCCATTTCGCCGGATTCCGCCAGGGGCTCACGTTCGGCATCCGAATCCACCACTTTCGCACGATCCAGGCCCCATTCGGCAGTCCCTCGAATTCGATCAACCCACGCCCGTACCCCGCCCCCTCGGGGTACGGAGCCCACGTGTACCAGAACTCGAGGGTCTGAAGCTCCGCCGTCGTTCGCTCGAGCCAGAGCGTGCCCGTGACATCCGGCAATCCGCCGGACCGGATGGGTTCGAAGTGGAGACCGATGGAGGAGGGAGCTTCCTCTCTGGCCGTCAACCGGAAGCAGTGGGAATCCAGGAAGATGTCGGAGAGGAGGACAGAAGCATCGGGTGCGAAGTACTGGAACCCCTCCTCTTCCAGCTCCCGAATGAACCCATCGGTCATCAAGTCCTCGGCGGGAAGGCTCCGGATGGGGATCCTGGCCACCTTGGTCAGGGATTCCCGCTCCTCCGAAAGGACCAGATGGGTCCTCGCATCCATCTCCCGCTCATAGTTCGTGACCAGGTACTCGTAGAGGTTCTCGCGCTCGGTCCAATTCTGAGCCGTGAGGCTTTTTCGGGCCTCCTCCCACACCCAGGCCAGTTCCTGGCCCTCCGCCGGTCGCACCAGGCACTGTTGCTCCCCTTCGACCGTCAGCCCTTCCAGGGAGATGGGAACCTGTTCGGTTTCAAGGAGAAGGCTGAAGACCTGGTCCCGATGGAGTTCGATGGGCTCCGACGTCACCGTCTCGAACCCGATACGCTCTGCCCTAACGGTAAACCGCCCACCCACACTGGCCCTGAGTCTGAATCGCCCAGCTGAATTCGTTAGGTAGCCGTCAGCTTGCCGGTGGTCCTCAGTCACCAGTGTGACCAATGCACCCTCGATGGGCACCCCGGTCCGCGTCTCCAGCAACCGACCTTGGATGGTTTGGCCCGGGAGGGGTGCTGGAAGTCCAAGGAATGTTACTATCACGACGAATCGAAGTCGCCCGAAATGAGGCACGGAGGTACTCCCGCATACCTGACGATGGCCTACCAGATGTCGTAACGGGATAGAGACCATGCGATGCCATCTCATCGTGAATCTCCTGGCTAACGCTTGTCGGAGCGGGCCGAAACCGCCGCCCCCCCTAATGCGTACCCTACCGGTCAGCGACCTGTTGCAGCGAATGCCGCCAGGTCAGACCCTGGGGGCGGGATGCGGGGAAGCCACCTCTGCCTCACCGCGCACGGTTCCTCGAAAAGCCGACGAATACTCGGTAGAATTAGTACGACTTCCCCAATGATCATTGAATCCGGAATGGGGCCATAGTGTCTGGAGTCTGCGCTCGAAGGGCGGTTGTCCCCAAGCATGAAGTAGTGTTTCGGTGGGACCGTTAGGGCGTCGTGAAGGGTGTTTTGCGGTGCTAGACGTCGGAATTCGGCTTCTTCAACCGGGAAGGCGATAAAGGCTTCACCGCTGCTCACCTGTCCCAAATTCCGAATGGTGAAGTTGGAGTCGAAAGACCCCTTCGTTTTAGGTACAGGGTCGAGAGAGGCTTCAACCGACACTTCTGAGCCGGGCACCCCAGCTACTCTCTTGATCACGAGTTCCCGTGGATCATTCCAGTGACGAAAAACCAAAACGTCACCCAGGTCATGGATTGGCGAATGTGTGACGACAACCCTGTCCCCGGGGAGGAAGGAACAAGCCATCGACCTCCCCGATACACGGTATACGAAGGGAGAGATGAGGAAGTGCCCGACCCCAAGGCAGAGGAGGAGACAAGCGAGTAATCGGGTCACTGGGTGCCTTGTGCGGCAAGACGAGGGATCGGACATCCTCGGTTTGTCCATTCGAGCAGCTCTTCAACACCGACGATCCTGGCCAATACTGTGGGATTGTGGACTCCTACGGACGGGAAGTGGGAAACCTCTCGTAGGATTAGAACGATCTGAGGAGTACTAGCGTTCCCTGGAACCTTCTGATAGACCCAGCGCAGGACACCGGTATTATACTGCCCGTTTCCGACAAGCAGTTCGTCAAACACCCCGAAGGCCTCTAGGTGCTCTATTCCACTCTGGAGATCGTAGTCCCTCGCTACTCCTAGTGCACCAAAGTCAATCTCCAGCCGTAGGGCCTCCCTCGACAGATGCTCAACCGCAGTTCTGACTGCTCTTGCCACCTCAGGGCGTCTGGCGGCGCCGCACGTGGAAGACCCTATGTAGATCAACGCCAGTTGCCTGTCGGTTATGGGCGGCCCCGACGGACGTTCCCAGACCGGCCCCCATCGCAGTTGGACGGTAGGGTGCGGGACAACTCCATACCTCACCACGGCGAATGTTGACAGACAAACGATGATGCCAAGCGCGATATTCACGCTACGTCGATTCACCTAGGAGCCTCCGTACGGGTTGCTGTTTTCAAGAAATATCACTCTCGGGAAAGGATCCTCCTCCATCCCTATGAATGTTGTTCCGTGAACGGCTAGGATCAGCGGAAGCGCATCAGAAAAGAGGTGACCTGAACCATCATGAGAGCGGATTAGAAAGGAGCGAACCTTGGTTCCCATTTCGTGGTTTCCAGGTTCGACAGGGTATCGTCGCATAGTTTGAACGAGGATATCACCGCCTCCAAGAGGTAGGGCGCGTAGACCTAACTCATGAGCCGTACGCCCCCTAAATCCTAGACCGCCTATGTCTGTCCGTTCGACGATCTCCATTTGAAGAAAGTCACTGAACTTGGCAGTCCATTTATGCTCGCCAGTGGTCGAATATCCCCGAACAAATGGAAAAAGCAAAGATACATCGACCACCGTGCCGGTCGCTTGATCGCATGCGATGGTTCCACGACTCAACTGCCATGAAATGTGAGAAGACGTGGACTGGTAGGGTGAGCCGAAAGACCGGACTCGGGAACCATCCACTGTATGGGCCTGAATGGTATTTCCGCTCTGCACTCCTCCACGGACGAAAATTGTGTCGCCAATGCTGCAGCCAGAGGTGGGAGAGTAGGGTAGTGGGGTCGCTCGGAGACCGACGATTCGGTCCGGGGTAGATAAGTCTACCTCTTTCAACCACCCACCTCGGTCCACCACGAGGAGAGTGTTTGTGGCCGGAAGGATGAGGTCTGCCGGATTAACAAATTCATTCGGTCCCCCTCCCAAGCCCCCGCCTGTGAAGAGATGCCTTCCCTCTAAATCAAACGCCTTGATTTCGCCAGACTGGGAATCGAGAATGTAGATTGTTCCGAATTGGTCGACGACCACGTCCTGTATGTGTCCGAACACCTCCTCTTCCGGACTCTCGTTCGTTCCGATGCTGTCAGTGCGTTCGAGGAATCCCACCGGGGATGGGCAGTCCATAGCTCTCGACGTCTGGCCCTCGATAATGACCGAGGAAGTTGGTTGGTTTTCCCCTGTCGGGTGATGGACGTAGGATGCCTGGCCGTCCATGCAGGAAAGGGGTAACAGGCATAGGGGAAACCAGGCCATATCCCACCAGTGCGAGGGGCATATTCGCCCCTCACGTTGTAGTCCGGCGTCTGCCCTGCCGCAGGGCACCTGTGGGGTCCATATTTCCTGGGACGAACTCAGTGGACCGTCCCCCCTCCCGTCGAGAGCATTCTGGAGAGAGGGGACGGGCTTCTACTCGTCACACTGGGTGGTGTAACAGTCCGGGCCATCCCACTCACAATTGAATGAGATGCCGGGTTCGTACTGCTGTAGGCACTGATTCTGATAGAGGTCGCAGAACTGCATGTAGCATTCAGCACTCGCCTCTTGGGTTGCGGGAAACAGGCCTCCCAAGACGAGACCGAGGGCGGCCATCACGGCAAGCCCCAACATGTTCTCCCAAGTGCTTTTTCTACCATTCATCTCCATACCTCCATCGTACGGGGACTGGGTGCTTCCCTACATCTGAGGGAAAGAAACAACCTTCTGGCTCATCGAGCCCCGTGACGCTGAGGCGGCCTCCGTCAGGCACGGTTATCAGCCCATTGACATGCCAAAGATGTTGAAACGGGTACCATCGAACCAACTGGCGCGCATCGGGCATCTTGCCCTATATGATGTTCCTCCACGGGCAAGTACGCCTTGATAGCCTTGCGATGATCGATCATCAACTCCTCTTCAGGCGCAGGACGCCCTCTTTATGTTCCGAAAGACCACTCCACGCGCCACGGCGATTCGGTGTGACCCCCGTGCAGGTGGATACGGATATCTCTTCACCGGAACGGGTCCGTCACGATCAGGACCTGCCCGGGGAGTGCTCGATTTCTTCTCTGTCGGCAGCGTGCATGGGGTGGAGGCTACCCCCCGGTGGCCGTGGCCTCGGCACAAGGAGCAACGGGGTATCAGCGAGGCGGACATGGTGTTCCGCTCCAGCCGAATCCACAGCGGTTCCCTAAAGCTTACTGTGCGGGAAGGGAATCAACTGGTAATCCCCTCCAGACCAGAGGAAGGAAGAGTTGGCCTCCCGGTCCCCGTTTCAGCGGGCTGTGGGGGATCTGGCCCGAGTAGGTTCCCCCAGGATGGCCCTGAAGCAGAAGGCCGCCGAACATCTCTTCCTTGGGGGGCTTGGGAAACGCGCTCCTGAGTTCCAACGTCCCATCGGGCCCAAAGGCCAGCATCTCCCGCGCTTCCGCATCCAAAACGTGAATCCGTCCTCCTGCCGCTTCCACCCCATTGAAGTCCTGGAGGGACCAGTCCTCGATCTTACAGTGCGAGAGGGTATCCCCTCGCCCCATCCGGCGGTGTCGGGAGGGTCCGGCCCCGAGGTTCGGCGCATTCGGCGTCCGCCGAGCCCGAGCCCCTATTTCTTGACGAGCTCGACGCGGCGATTCAGGGCTCTTCCGGCCTCCGTTGCGTTGGATGCGACCGGTGCAAGCGGCCCGATCCCTCGGGGCGTCAGTCGCTCCCTTGCAATCCCATGCTCCGCCACAAGGGCATCGATCACGGAAGCTGCACGCCGACTCGAGAGATCGAGGTTGTGCTCCAGGTTCCCCGTCATGTCGGTGTGCCCTACGATGAAGGCCGTGACGTCGGGATTGGCTCTCAGGAGCTTGGCAATCTCGGCCAACGCGGCCTGGGACTCGGGCTTCACCACGGCTCTGTCGGTGTCGAAGAAGATGCCGCCCAGTACCACGTGACCCACCCGGTCCAGGTCTGCCAGCAGGGCGTCGGCGTCGGCGAACACCTGCTGGGTCATGCCCTGCTGTTCGATGAAATCCAGCCGGTAGGCCCGTTTGCCGTAGGGCGACACTTCGATCCAGACATTCCGGTCGCCCACCAGGACCTTCATGGACGCGGACCACCGGCCTTCGTAGAGGATCTCCCCGCCGATGGCCTCGATGGCCTGGGTCTGGTTCCGGATCATCTCCAGGCCGGACATTTCGGGTTCGGTATCGGGACGGCGGTACGAGATGGAGATGAAATGCCCCTCCACCGGCTTGCGACCGTCGGCCGTCATGAACTCGTATCTCCCGAACGCTTCCTCCTTGCATCCCTCGATGAAGAAGCCTTCCAACCTGTTGAACATCGGATGATCCTCACAGCCCTCACGGTCCTGCTGGGCGCGAGCTGGATGCGCAGCCATGGCAGCTGCCACAAACATGAGCACGATGGACGAACCCCGGCCTCTCATCTCATGCCTCCTTCGGGAGATTCGGCGCTTGTTGGGATGGACCCAAGATACCGTCCAGCGCCTTGATTCGCACTCCGGCAGTCGCGAGTACTTTCGGCGGGGTTTCTGCGCTGGCGACCTTCAGCGGGTTTGTTCCACCGGGGGGATCGGGGCCGAGGTCCTTTCTGGGACCGTTCTCCCTCTTTGGCCGCGGAGTGCGCACCTCGCCTGGATGAAGAGGGGCGAGTTGGCGCTCAGCAACTCGTCCAGCGGGTTCATGCGTCCCCGGCCGTCCTCCGGCCCGACCCCCCGAACCTCAGGCGAAGGGCTCGTCGGAGCCCTTGAGGCGGTCGGCAGTGACCGGGTGCCAGTAGAGAAGGAGCAAGCCCATTCCCAGGGAGGCCAGGAGGTTGCCCCCGAGCACGGCAGGCCAGGCGATGACCCCCAAAATGAACTGGGCCACGATGGCGGCTCCGAGAAGACCCACGGTGACGGCCTCCCGAAAGAAGGAACGAGACACCTCCTGGTCGTGCATGCACTGCTCCTGGGTATAGAAATGATCCAGGGCCAAAAGACACCGGAGGCGCGATCCGGTTCCTCGAAGGGGGTGAGCCCCACCCTTGTTCGGTGCGATGACGGGGAAGATGTTGGACCCGTCCAGGGCCAATCGGCCCGCGGGCCGGATCGTCCTCTCCCACGAAGCGAGAAGCGAGAAGCATGATGCGTCCACGGAAGCGTTCTCGACTCCAGGCATCGGTCCTGGCCTACCTCCTCATGGTGACGGCCCTGGCCCCGGGGCTGGTCTCCGGGCCGGTCCGGGCTCAGGTGCCGGAGAGCCCGGAGGCGCCGGAGCCTGCCCCTCGGCCGTCCGCCTCGACCCGGTCGATCCTTCAGACCGACGACCGTGTGCTCCGGGACGCCCTCGTCCAGGGGATCACCATGGGTCTGCCGGGCATCTCGGTGGCCATTGGCCTGGGCGATGAGGTCGTGTGGACCGGTACGGCGGGGTTCAGCGATCTGGTGGACCGGGTCCCGGTCCGGGTGGACGACCGGTTCGGGGTGGGGAGCATCACCAAGACCTTCGTGGCCCGGGTGATCCTCCAGTTGGCGGAGGAGGGGAAGGTGGAGCTGGACCGGACCCCGGCCGATTACCTGGACCAGCCCATCATCCGGGAGATCCCCAACACCGGGACGGCCACCCTCCGCCATCTCCTGAACCACCAGAGCGGAATCCCCACCTGGGAGTTCCAGGAGGACTGGATCCCCCGGGGCCGGGGGGAGCTCATGGAGCCGGACCACGTGTGGGGGAAGACCGAGACGCTGGACTACTGCACCCGGGATCTGCTCCCGGCCACCAACGAGCCCGGGGAGCGCTACTCCTATTCCAACACCAATTACACCCTCCTGGGCCTGGTCATCGAGGCCGTGACCGGCCGGGACGCCGCCCGTGAGATCCGGCGGCGAATCCTGGAGCCCCTGGGGCTTGTGGACACCTTCCTGGAGTCCTTCGAGGAGATTCCCGGGGGCTACGTGAACCACTACCACTACGCCACCCCCGACTTCCAGCGGGCCGCCGGCGTCCACCCGGCGTTTTCCGAGATCAGGCCCTACCTGGTGGAATCCACCCCCGGCAACCTCTCGCCCGAGTGGACGGCGGGAGGGATGGTCTCGTCGGCCCGGGACCTGGTGCGCTGGGCCCGGGCCATCCGGGACGGGGAGCTCCTCGGCCCCGGCATGCAGGAGGAGGTCTTTGCCTACCATCCGCCCCGCCAGGGGGGGAGGCGACGATCCCAATACATGCAGGGGATCGCGCGCACCGAGGGGTTCTTCAGGGACTACGCCGCCTTCGGCCACTCCGGGGGCACCCTGGGGTTCACCGCGTACATGTACTGGCTGGAGGACACCGACATCATCGTGGTGATGCTGACCAACGTGGGGGGCATGCACAGCGGTCTCTCTCCCAGCCCCGGGAGCCTCTTCTTCCGGGAGGTCTGGCTGCCGGCGGTGATGCGGTACCTGGAGCAGAACCCATCCGGGGAGGAGCCTTCATGACACACGTCCTGGTCGAGGTGCTGGTCCTCCTGGGCCTGGTCCTGATCAACGGGGCCCTGGCTGCCTCGGAGATCGCCGTGGTCACCTCCCGGGGAGCCCGGCTCCGGCCCCGAGCGGACGCCGGGGATGAAGGGGCCGGTGCGGCCCTGGAGCTCATGGAGTCCCCCAACGACTTCCTCTCCACGGTCCAGATCGGGATCACGGCGCTGGGCATCGTCGCCGGCGCCTTCGGGGGAACCGCCGTGGCTTCCACGCTGGGGGGGGTCCTGGACGTCCTCATTCCGCCGGGCCTCGCAGCGGCAGTCGGGATCGTCGTTGCCGTGGGCCTCATCACCTACGTCACGGTGGTCTTCGGCGAGCTCCTTCCCAAGCGATTGGCCCTGGCCGCTCCCGAGTCAACCGCTTCCCGCCTGGCGCCCTTCATGATGGCCCTCTCCCGGGCGGCCATGCCCCTGGTCCGGCTCCTCTCGGTTTCGGTGGAGCTGGTCTTCCGGGCTCTTCCCAAACGGCAGGGTGCCGAGTCCTCAGTGACGGAGGAGGAGGTTCGCACCCTCCTCACCGAGGCCAAGGCCGCCGGGGTCCTGGAGGCTCGGGAGCACGACACCGTCGAACGCATCCTCCGACTCAGGAATCTCCCCGCCTCCGCGGTGATGACCTCCAGGGACCGGATCGAGTGGGTGGATCTTTCCAGTCCCCGGGAGGAACGGCTCCGGCCCGTGGGGTCCGTGGATCACGCCCGCTTCGTCGTGAGCGACGGGGAGCTGGACCGGGTGCGCGGGTACGTGAGCGTCTCGGACATGCTGGCTCGGGTATTGGGCGGCGGTGACCCGGATCCTGAGGCCGACCTGCGGCAACCCCACTTCATTCGACCCTGGGACACGGCCTTCCATCTCCTGGAGCTCTTTCAGGAATCCAGCGACCACATCGCTCTGGTCCTGGGCGAAGGCGGCCGCGTGGAGGGCGTGGTCACCCTCACCGACATCCTGGAGTGCATTGTGGGGGACCTGCCGGACCGGGACCGGGATGCCGCACCACGCCCCATCACCCGTCGGGAGGACGGGTCGCTCCTGGTGGACGGACTCATTCCCTTCGGAGACTTCCTTCAGTTCGTGGACAGGGATGCTCCGGCGCAGTCGTCCTTCCCTACCCTGCACGCCTTCCTGGTGGATACTCTGGGGGAAGGGATCGAGGCTTCCGATCACATCCAATGGAACGGGCTCAGGCTGGAGGTCGTGGACATGGACGGGAGCCGGGTGGACAAGGTGCTGGTGGCGGAGGAGGATGCCTCTTCTTCTTCTTCTTCTTCCTGAGAGGGAGAAGCCCCGCGGGACAGGCGTTGCTCCCTACTCGGAATGCATCGAGATTGAGACTATGGACACGCTCACATCCCTCGAGACCGAGGCTCTGCGCAGCATGTCGGCGGCGCAAAAGCTCGCCGTGATGACTTCACTCATCCGGGAGGCCTATCGGCTGAAGGGCGCCTGGCTTCGGGTGAGCGAACCGGAGCTCTCGGAGGAGGAGCTCCGAGCAAGAGTCCTGGAGGCGGTGGCCGGTGACCGAGCCTGATCTGGTCGGCCTGTTCGTGGCTCCTCTCGAGGGACTGGGGCTTGGCTACATGATCACGGGTGGGGTGGCGTCGGTCATTTACGGCGATCCACGGTTCACCCGTGACATCGACCTGATCCTGGAACTGCGGGAGGCGGATGCCGGCAGGCTTCTTGAGCGAAGGGTGCGGGTCCCGCTCGAGGACCATGCGGCGATCTGGCTGGCGCCGCCGGAATACGTCGTGGTCAGGAAGCTGCAGTACTACGAGGAGTCGGGATCGGACCGCCACCTCCGGGATGTCGCGGCCATGCTCGAAATCAGCAGGGAGAAGATCACCATCCGGGAGGTCGAGGGTTGGGCTCACCGTCTGGGCCTCGAAGACCCGTTGAGGGCTGCCCGCGCGTTCAACCAGTAGCGTGCTCCGCGAAAACCCCATCCGCCACAAACTCCTTCTAAGAAAGTCGACCCCTGGTCGCTTTCTTCCGATAGGGCCCGCGCCTGTCCCAGGGCGCGGTGACGGGGCTTGACAATCTCCCTGTCGAGTTGGGTATTGGGGGGTCTTCCCGACATATCCTGGAGGTAGACGGAGGCATCCGCCCATGGGCCGCGCACTTCCCGGCCCCGGAGCCCGGCTCGGTCTGCCTCTGTGGCTCCGGGATCCATTCCACCACCACGAAGAGGAAAAGAGACCATGCCCATGAAAGAGACCGCCGCCCAGTTCTTCCATGCCTGCGAGACGGGCCAAGGCTGGGAAGTTTGCCAAGCGTTCTGCCATCCCGGCGCCACATTCTCCAACCAGGGCGACACCTTCGCGGGGGTCGAGACTCTGGAGGCCTATACCGAGGCCATGAAGGGCTTGATCGCCGGACCCATCCCCGACGCCAGCTACGAGATTCGTTCCTTCGGCGTGGATGAGGAGCGAGGCCACGTGAGCGGGTTTGCTGCATTCAGGGGCAACCACACCGGAGAGGGCGGGCCCGTGGCCCCCACCGGGAAAGAGGTGGACACCGACTTCGTATACGTCATGGAGTTCGAGGGCGACCGGATCCGCCACATGACCAAGATCTGGAATGACGGGTTTGCCATGCGACAGTTGGGCTGGGGGTAGGTGGCGCTGACCCCCATCAGTTCACCGGGAATATCTCCCCCCCTCACCGAGCGTCTCTCCCGGAATCCCCGGCTTCAGGGGGCGGAGCTTTCGACCCTCGACGAGATCGAAAGGGTGCCCGAATTCCGAAGGAGCGACCCACCCCTTCGAGATCGTCGTAGGTGATGTCGCGACGTTTGTCGGCCACCCGCATCTGATGGGTGGCCGTCCTGGTTGATGGCCAGGACATTGAAGACCATCCGGCGGTAGCCCTCAACCAGGCTGGCCGGGGGGAGACCCAGCTTGAGCATGGTCCGGAGGTATTCCTCGTAGCTGCTGGCTCCCGGCTCGTTGTAGTCCAGGTGAAGGAGCCCCCCCCCGGGGTATGCTGGTGGAGGGGCCCGGCGTCGGTGCGGTCAAAACGGGGAATGACCAGGTGGGCGTGCCCCTCCGGGCTTTCCAGGACCGTCACTCCAGGGACGATCCTTGAAGGAGAGCTGTGCAGTGGGCCGCCGCTCCCTGGCCTCCTTCCCTGGGGGCGGCTGCCTTCCCACTGCACATTTCCCACCGCTCACTCGTCTATAGGGCGGATTCAGGGTTCCACGGGCGCGGGCGGCGCCCCGGGCTCGCACGGCCATGGGGGCAGCAGCCACAACTCTCGAAAGGGGGACAGACCGCAACTCTCCGGCCTCCTCGAAAACCAGGAGGTGTGGGATCCGCCGAGTCGTCTGGTGGGCCTCGCATAACCCCGGGTCGTGCATTTTGAGGATCGGATCCGCAGATTGCGTACATGCTCCCCAGACCCTGCATCATACTCATGAGGAGACGGCTGGAAGCCTCGGGCCCCCGGAATCACGGGTCTGTCAGGGGCCACGGCCGACCCGCGGTCTGGCCCCGCTGTCGGACTTCGTTGGCGACAAAGGCCTTTCGCCTCTTATCCCCTACGTTACTGGAGTGGAGGTGTGGGAGGACCTCGTCCTCCTTTCCGCGTACTCAGCTTCCGAGGACTATTCTTCTCTATGGCTCTTCGATAGGTCCGGAGCCGAAATCGCTTTTCTCGAGGTACCCTTCAAGATCCGAGTTCGGGGCCATATAGGGGAGATCGTAGCCATGGAGCGTTGGATTGGACCGCCTGAACTCTCAGGATATTCATTGGAATTTGGCCCGAAACCAAGGAACTGACGAATGCCTCTTCTCGCTGTGGCCTTGATTGCCTTTGGAGGCGTGCAATCCACAACTCCGGGTGACACTTTGGTCGTCTCTCCAACAATTGAATTAGGGGCGATCGGCGGAGGCGAGAGCTACGAGTTTGGTTTCATCAGTGGGATTTCCGGCGATCGGGACGGACGGTTCTTCATTAGCGACCACCATTTCGTGCGAATCCAGGCCTACGATTCCACCGGGAGCTACCTTCGAACGGTGGGAAGACCCGGCTTTGGACCGGGGGAACTTCAGGCGCCCTCCTCGGTTGCGTCGCTCTCAACAGGGCATTTGGCTGCGGTGGATGTCGGGTTCGATGCCTACCTCTGGTTCGACTCGGACGATGGGCCGGCCGCCCGGCGCCGTCGGCCTCGCGAGGAGAGACACTTGAGGGAGCCGATCCGGGCCGACGCCAGTGGGGCTTTCCTGGATTCAAGGCGGCCATTTGATCGCTCCTACGAGGACTTCACCATGGTGAGGGTCGAACTGTCTCCGGAGGGCGAGATGACGGTGGATTCCCTGTCAATTTCAGCAACCCCCGAAACGGTGATTGCCCTGGAGGACCCGGCCTCCGGCTTCCGGGGTGGGTTCCTCCGTGTGCCGTTCTCTCCCTACACGTGTTGGGCACCCTTTGGAGAGGGAGTGGCGTATTCCGCTGACGGCTCCTACATGATTCAACGCTCGTTCTTCGACGGACGTTCCGACACGCTTGTGAGCCACGGGTCCCGAGCGGGGAATCGAATCCCCCTGGCGATGGCGGCGGCAGTGAGAGACGAGAGGATTGGGGAACTCCAGAAGATGGGGGAGCAGGTGGGGGTTGATCCCAGGGCCTGGATTGAGAAGCTGGTGATCCCAGAACGGTTCCCGGCAGTTCTTGGGCTCTATTCGGACCCCTTTGGCCGCCTTTGGGTGTTGACCGCGGACCAACGCGGACAGCCCTCGTTCGACGTCTGGGGGCAAGATGGACATCTGTCCGTCTCACTTAAGCTCGACACAGAGGAATGGCCGAATCTTGAGACCCTGGCAATTAGCGGCACCCACATTTTGGGCAGGTTTGAGGGGGAGTGGGGTCAACATTTGGTTCGGGGCTTTCCGATCCCGTTGAGCCTTCGGGGTTCCTGACGCGGTTCATCGGAATCCGGAATACAGGGCCTGGGCCGTGTGAGTTGCCAAGAGCTTATCGTCCAAAAGGCGTCGATCACGGCTGGTTCCTCCCTGGGGCGATTAGGGATGAAGGAGTGACTGGTGCGGTGAAGATGTCTGGCAATCGAGTTCACTCGAAGAGGTCAGATTTGGAGCGCTTGTCCCACCAATGAACTACCCGCCGCCAAGCGGCCACGCCGCTCTGGCGGGGGTTTCGGCGGTTCGGTGACCCTCTCGGGTCACGTCACCCACCCCGGCAGGGTCCCCGGCCGGTCCAATATCAGGCTCTCCTAAATCACCTGTAGCTCTGGGAGTTTTATATCGGAGCAACAGAGAT
>CAYXGM010000074.1:0-16852 GCA_964464555.1 uncultured Gemmatimonadaceae bacterium
GCCGGCACCACCATCACCAACACCGCCGAACTCACGGGCGTGGATCAGACCGACGAGGAGCCCGCCAACGACCAGAGCCAGATCGACATCGTTCCCCAGGGGCTGGACATCCAGTTGGCGAAGGCCGTGGACGACGCCTCGCCCGGGGAGGGTCAGGCCATCGTCTACACGGTCACGGCCTCCAACGTGGGGCCCTCCGACGCCACCGGCGTCACGATCCAGGACGTTCTCCCCACGGGGGTGACCCTCACCGGGCATACGGCGGAGACCGGGACCTCCTATGACATCGGGACCGGGGTCTGGACCATCGGTCCCATGGCGAACGGGGCGGTGATGACCCTGACCCTCGACGCCACCGTGGACGCGGGCACCGCCGGCACCACCATCACCAACACCGCCACTCTCACCGCCGTGGACCAGACCGACGAGGACGGCGGCAACGACTCGGCCTCCGCCGACATCAATCCCCTCTCCGCCCCGCAGCCCCGGTCCTACGACACGCCGGGCAACACCGAGCTCATCACCGGAGCGTACACGCCGCCCTCCACGCCCCACGTGGTGGATCCCGTCAACCTCCTGGACGGAACGCCGGACCTGACGGTGACGAGCACCGGGACCTACGCCACCACCAACGGGGGCAGCGTGACCATGGAGGCCGACGGGGACTTCTCCTACACACCGCCCGCAGGAGACGCGGGCCCCGACACCTTCGACTACACGGTGAACACCGGCGCCACCGCCACCGTCACCGTCACCATGGAGGACATGGTCTGGTACGTGAACAGCGCCTCCCCGACCCTCCCGGGGACGGGGGTGTCCAACGATCCCTACGAGACGTTGGGCGAAGCCGGGACCGCCGGGCCGGCCGTCTCGCCGCCCGGATCCTCCTCACCAGCCGGAGCGCCCTCCCCGGCCACCGACGGGCCCCAGATGGCCGGCACCATGGGCGAGACGGTGATCTTCCTCTACCAAGGCAACAGCGGCACGACCCCCTACACCGGAGGCATCATCCTGGATGCGAGCGTCCGTCTGCAGGGGGAGGCGGCGGGGCTGGATCTGGCCTCCTTCCCGGGCCTGGTAGCCCCCGGAGGAACGCCCATCATCGACAACCCCGGGGGCGACGGCGTGATCCTGGGGAGCGGCTCCACGGTGCGTGCCGTGGACATCCAGGATCCGGGCGGTGCAGGGATCTACGCCAGCGGCATCAGCGGAGCCACGGTGGACCAGGTGAACATCTCGGGCACGGTGGCCATGGGCATCTCCCTGAACAACACCACCGGCGCCCTGGACTTCACCGGTGTCACGGTCACCGACGCCGACAACACGGCCCTCTACGTCTCCGGCGGCAACCCGACGTTGACCTTCGACGGGAGCCTGGTGCAGAACGCCGCCAACGGCCACCTGTACATGTTCCAGGTCCTGAACACCACAGGGGGCTCGGTGGCGCTGAACACCGGACCCTTCAGCGACAACGACGCCGCCAGCCCGGCCATCTTCATCGACGGGGCCGGGGGCTCGGTGGACGTAAACCAGCCCGTCACTATCGTCAGCACGGCCGACGCCGGCGTCACGGTCCAGAACTCCACGGCCCCCGTCACCTTCGCCTCCCTGGACATCGACAACAGCACGCAGATCGGAGATGATGGGCTGCGCGTCACGAACAACACCGGTGCGGTCACCGTAAACAACCTGGACGTGGTCACCAGCGGGGGATACGGCGTCTACGCGAACCCCTCGACCTCGTTGACCATCAGCGGCGGGACCGTCAACACCACCGACGACGCCGGGATCTACGTCGTCGACACACAGTTCGACGCCACCTTCAGCTCCGTATCGGTGGCCAACAACACCGGGGGCACGGGACAGGGCATCTACCTGCAGAACACCAGCCCGGGCACCACCAGCATCGGGCACCTGGAGGTGGACGTGGACGTGACCGGCGGCGCCGTGTATCTCTCCGACGCCGGGACCTTCGAGGTCACCGATCCCACCAGCCACGTCGGAGCCACCGGCGCCCCGGCCTTCCAGGCCATCAACAGCGATCTGAACGTGGTCCTGGACGGGGCCGGCTCCTCGGCCCCCACCGCCGCCGCCGGGGTGGCCCACGGCCTCTACTTCTTCGAGGCCACCGGGACCTTCAGCGCCGCGTCCACGGGGAGCATCACCGATCCCGGAAACGTGGGGAGCGCGGGCATCTACGTGAGCGGCGGCAACGCCGACATCACCTACAAGGGAATCATCGGCAACACCAACGCCGATGCCTGGTCCGTCTACGTCACGGGGCGGACGGGCGGGACGCTGAACCTGGGCGGGGCCATCACCGACGGCGGCCGGGGGATCGCCATCCAGAGCAACGACGGCGGATCGGTGGTCTTCAACGGCGGAATGAGCCTCACCGGCCAGGGCGACGGCGGGGTAGCGCCCTTCTACGCCTACGGGGCCTCCACCAACGGTGAGGTGGAGGTGTGGAACACCAAGGAGGACATGGTGACCCCGGTGAGCAACACCATCTCACCCCTCTCCCCCTCCCTGGACGGCACCCCGGGGCTGCAGATCCTGAACACGACCATCGGGCCCAACGGGGTGACCTTCGAGCACGTCAGCTCCAACGGCGCCACCGGGATCTCCCACAACGGCATCGAAGTCACGAACACCGGCCTCGGCTCCTTCACCATCACCGGCGACGGGTCCACGGCGGGCTCCGGAGGAAGCCTCACCAACATCGAGGGCGACCGCACCGCCACCGGCCACGGCGTCGTCCTCACCGGCGTCCAGGACGTGAGCCTTTCGCACATGACGCTGGACCACTTCCACGGGAGCGGCGTCAAGGGGACGGACGTCACCAACTTCACCTTCGCCAACAGCACCCTGGGCCACTCCGGGGAGCCCCTCCAGGAGAACCAGGCCGAGGGCATGACCTTCAGCGGAGCCTCGGGGACGCTCTACCTGAGGAACTCCACCGTCGAGTTCACCGGGGAGGACTGTCTCCAGGTCTTCAACAGCTCGGGAACCCTGGACATCGACATCGACGGGAGCACGCTGAACACCTGCGGGACCTCCGACTTCTTCCCGGGCCACGGGCTCAACCTCTTCGAAGGCTCCGCAACGGTCACGGTGGATGTCATCAACGGCTCCACCATCCAGAACGCCGAGCGGGACGGGATCTTCGCCTCGGTGGGGAGCACCGCGAGCGTGGGCGTGAAGGTGGACGCCACCGGAGGGCAGAACACCTTCGACTCCAACGGGAACTACGGCATCCGGGGCAATACCTCGAACCAGGCGAGCTTCGACCTCCAGGTCCTGGCCGGGGGCGGAAACGTGAACGTCTTCAACCTCACCACCTGGCCCCTCTACTCGTCCCAGACCGGGGACGCCACGGTGACCTTCAACATCGACGGGAACACCTTCACGAGCGGATCGCAGGTCGCCCAGTTCCTCACCGACGAGAACGCCACGGCCAGCTCGACCATGGAGGGCCAGTTCATCAACAACACCGCCACCGGGTTCAACGGAACGTCCATGGTGAGGGTGGATGTGGCCGGGGAGGCCCAGGGTACGGTGAAGATCGACACCAACGCCCTGACCGGAAGCAGCGGTTCGGGCCACGGGATCCTGGGCCGGTTCGGGAACCTCGGCACCGTGGGAGCCGGCAGCCTGGACCTGAACGTGACCAACAACACGGTGGATCTGGGTCCGTCCAACACCGGCGGGACCAGCATCACCCTGAGCACGAACCTGGACGGGACGCTCTGCACCAACGTGGACGGCAACTCCATCGCCGCCTCGGGCTACTACAACGTGGAGATCGCCCGGAACGGGACCTCGGATCAGATCTCACTGGAGAACCAGAGCGGGACGGCCTCGGCCTTCACCGACAGCTTCGTGGCCGACACCTACCTGCCGGGTCAGAACCCGGGGGCCGACTACAACTGGGTGACCACGAACACGGACCTGATCCAGAAAGTGGCGCCGGGGACGTGCGGTGTGCCGAGCCTCCCCTCCCCGCCGGCGCCCAGCGGGCCGGGAGGGTGATGTGGGAGGAGGGGAGACCCCCCTCAACTCACTTAGCCGTCTCCCTGCCCTTCAAGTAGCCATTGGGAGGCCGATACCCAATCAACGCGGCCGGGCAGCGGTCTCGAGGGGGGGGTCGGATCGAGGGTGATCAGGAGGGGTCTCGCCTCTTCGTACTCCAGAGCAGCGGCTTCGATGGAGCGGACCTCGCGTTCCCACGTCGATTCTGCGGCCGTTTCCAGCGAGACCTGGATCAGCAGCGGATCGGCCACGGGGTGCTCCGCATAGAAGTCCACCTCGAATCCCGCCCCGACTCGCACCCAACCCATCTCGTAGCCACGCCGCTCGAGCTCGAGCAGTATGGCAGTTTCGAGGCTTCCGCCACGGTTCTCGCGACCTCCCCGCTCATAGGCTGGAATGATGCCGGAATCGATGGGGTATGCCTTTCGTGGATTCCGCAGGCGTTGGCGTTCGGACGCCGAATGCATTCCGATCAGTCGTACAAGGAATGCATCCTGCAGGTACCCGAGCAGGTCATACAGGGTGTCTTCCCCGACAGCGACATGCTGGGACTTGAGGTCACGGTAGAACTTCGACACGCTGAACGGGCTGGCTGGGTTCGCAAGCAGGTGCCGCTGAAGCCGGCGTAGCGCTTCGATATTCGCGACGCCATGCCGCTCGATTACGTCGCGGAGCACCATCAAGTCGACATACCCCCTGATCAGGGGGATGCGATCACGAGCCTGGATTCCCTGGGCTTCCGGGAACCCTCCCGTCTGCAGGTACTCCACCAGGGCCTGGTCGATGGATGCGCGCTCGTTGGCCCCCAGTCGCCCCCACTCCTCTGGCGGTTCTTGCCCATTGTGGCGGAGAACCTCTCGAAATGAGAAGGGGTGTACGAGAACCTCCATCGATCTGCCGCGCATGGACGTGTGAATCTCACTGCTGAGCAGATCGGCGGAGGAGCCGGAAATGAATACTCGTGTGTCCGGGGAATCAAGGAGACGGCGAGCAACCGTTTCCCAACCCTCAACCACTTGAACTTCGTCGAGGTACACGGTCCGTCCTCCCCGCTCCCGGACCGCCGGCACCACTCGCCGGTGCTCTTCGACCATCCACCCCAGATCCTCGACCGTCATGTCGATCAGCCGCTCATCTTCAAGGGAGACCAGGAGATGGGTTCCCGGTGCGTCGCCGGCCCTGACGGAATCGGCCATCTGGCGATACAGGAAGGACGTCTTCCCGGCACGCCGGACACCGATCACCGCGAATGCCTTATTGGGGACAGCCGGTATGCGAATGTCACGTTCAGTCAACTCTCGCAACGGTTCGGAGAGCGATTCCGAGAGCTTGAGACGCAGCAGTTCGTTTGATATCACCCTTGGCATAAGGGCAAAATGCTTATTTTTTGCCCTTCAGTCAAGGGTGAAAATGGGGTCTCAGCCAGAGCCGCCAGCAAGATCGGAATCGGGATCACAGGAACGTCCCCATCCGGATCGAAGACGGTGCGAGAAGCCACGCCACCCTCGCCGAACGCCCTGGCGACGGCAAGGCGAGATCGCCCGGCCGACCGAAACATGGCTGCCGCGACGATGTTCTCCACCAATCCGTTTCAGGGGATTTCCCAGGGACACTGCGATTTCCTCCAGGAGCTTGGCGGCGGTCGTCTGGTTCCTACCGGACCCGGCAAGGTCTCCGGCGATGGCCGACCACAACATTCCGACGGTGTTCGGATGGGGCCGGCGGGGCGGGCGCAAGAAACTACCCCGGTTTTCTGCATCGAATCGCAGAAAACGCGGGGGTGGGATTCCTTGGACACATGCCCCCAGGTTCGACAGAAGGGGAATTCAGGGAGGGTAGCCTACCTCCAATCCTCCACCTCCAGCCCCGGCACCCGTCCGAACTCCCGGAGGTTGGAGGTGGCCAGGGAGAGGCCGTGGGCCAGGCAGGAGGCGGCGAGCCAGAGGTCGTGAGGTCCGATGAGGGTGCCCCGGGAGGCGAGGTCGGCCCGGAGGCGAGCATGCATCCGGGCGGTGGCCATGTGGACGGGAAGGAGGGGGAGAGCATCCAGGAGCCCCTCCACGAAGGCCGAGCGGCGAGCCCGGGTCCCGGGATCCCGAGCCCGGTGAACGCCGTGGAGGAGCTCGCTCGCGGTGACCACCGACAGGAAGAAGGGCTCCTCCTCCCTCCCGGAAACTCGCCCACGAAGGTCCCCTCGTCCCCGCTCGTGGTCGATGAGGACTGAGGCGTCGATCAGGACGCCCATGGGCCCTCACCGGAAAGGGGCGGGAGGCCGTCCCGGGCCTCCTCCAGCTCCCGGCCCAGGGCCTCCGCGTCCTCATCCGTCAGCCCGGGAACGCTTTCCAGGAGGTCCGGAAGCTCGCCCAGACGCCCCGCCGCCGGGAGGGGCACCAGAGATGCCACGGGCTTCCCTCCCCGCTCCAGAACGAACGATTCCCGGCGGTACACCACCCGGTTGATGTAGTCGGCGAAGTTCCGGACGGCTTCCGTGACGGTGATGGTGGGTTTCATGGTCGGCGCCTCGAAGAAGTCCCGCGACTCCGGCCCTCTCGCGGGGATCACTTCACCCCGTGGTGCCCCGGCGTCGCGTCAATCATAAAATATGATTCTACGATCCGGCGGACAACTCCACCGGTCCCCCGTCAGTCGTGGAGGAGGAAGGCAACCAGGCCCGCGGGAAGGGCCCACCCGCCCTCATGGCGACGCAGGCCCGATCGTGTCGCCACGATTCCGGTACGGCGTCCCGAGGCCCCGATGGTCTGAAACGCCCGGCCCCAGGCCCGATCCACGAACCTGGACTCCACGCAGCTTTCCGCGAAGTGTGGCGAGACGAAGTCGATCTCGGCGCCGGTGGTGGATCGATAGTGCAGGAGGCCGTCGTGGCGAACGGCTGCTCCGTTGACCTCCTTCTCCAGGGCCCGCAATAGAGCTACGGCCAGTTGCTGTTCCGAGAGGTGTGAGGGTTTCGGAGGTTGACCGGCTCCCAGGCGGGAGGCGATGAAGGCCAGGGCCGGATCCGTGAAGTACCACTTGGACTGGGCCCGGGGATTCGGAGCCAGCCCCTGCTCCCTGTGCACGGGAAACGCGATGAAGGCCCGGCGCAGAGCATCCAGACGCCGCCTTGCCGTCTCATCCGCCACGTCGAGAGCGCCGGCAACGGAATGGACCGAGAGGCGTGAGCTGAGAGAAGCCGTGAGGGCCCGGAGGAGGGCCTGCGTTTGTGTATGGGTGAAGGCCGACCCGCCAAAAGCGTCGCCCTGGATCACATCCCACAGAGCCTCGGACAGGGTGTGCGCCTCCTGTCCCGAACCATCCAACTCAGCAGCAACAGCCTGAGGGTATCCGCCAACGCTGAGGTAGCGGTCCCAAGCGTCGATGAGCGAAGGAACCCAAGGGCGGAGATCGGAGACGATGGAGTCCAGGACACCCCTGTCCGCAAGGTCCCTCGTCGTCAGTTGATGGGGGGGAGGTAGCTCGATCCCAAGGGCCCGAGCCACATCGATGAACCCCATCTGAAAGAGGACCCGGTCGGTCCCGCCCTCACCCCGGCGGCCCGCCAACAGCTTTCTGGCCTGGTCGAAGCCCTGGGCCGAGGACCCGGTGAGAACCACCGTGTCGATGGAAAAAGAAGGATGACTGTCCCGGAGCCGCTTGACCACCGGGGGCCAGGCGCCCTTGACGCTGGTGATCTCATCGATGAGCCAGAGGCGCTCGCCCGCGGACCCCTCCAGCCAATGGTCCGCCCCTCGTCTGACGATGTCCGCCACGTCCTGGGGGCTTCGACCCTAGAGGTCAAATTCAAAATTACTATACTTTTTTTCGATTATAATAGCAATATAGGGGACTTGATCGATTCTCGGTCGCCCTCAGGCAAAACCCCGGGCCCGGACCGAAACAAGCCGGGCCCAGCGGGGCCGCATAGGGTCGCATAGGGTCGCTTCTGGCCACGTACAGGCCTTTGCCCCCGAGGTTTCAAACGGCTTCAGTCCGCAAACATCTCCTGCAAGGCTTCGAGAACCTTCTGAAGAGTCGCAGGATGTACCTTCCCCAGCCGCCGAACCAAGCGTCGGCCATCGACGGTGCGAAGCTGGTCAAGGACGATGAAGCCGTCCTTGCGCTGAAACCTGCACGGGATCCGGAAGGGGTAGGGATGCCCCCCGCTTGTCATGGGAGCAACGATGTAGGTGGCCAGGTGGGCATTGAGTTCGTCGGGAGAAACGATGACGCAAGGCCGGGCCTTCCTGGTCTCCTGTCCCTTGGTTGGATGCAGCGATACCAGGTAGACCTCCCCGCGCTTCGGAACGGTCATTCCCAGACCCACTCGGTTTCATCGAAGTGAGTCGCGGTCACCTCGTCGAGGAGTCCATCTTCCTGTCGTTCATGGAGTTTGCTGGCTGCCTCGTCCCAACCAGCCCTCGGTTTGTCGATGGGCTCGATGACAATCCCATCATCAACAACCCGAAGAAGCACTTCATTCTCCAATCCGGCTTGCTCCAGGAATGGCTTCGGAATCCGAACGCCCCGTGAGTTTCCGATTCGGATGAGTTTGGTCTTCATCGCGGCCTCCGCTGTGGACATACATTGTAATTACGAGCGAACGAGGCTGCAAGCATGGAGGAAGCCCCTCAACCCCTCACGTCACACACCGAAAACCCGCCCTGAACCCGGGCGTAGTCGATGATGGAGGGATCGGCGGTGAAGAGGGCCATGCCCGAGAGGGCCGCCGAAGCGATGAGCATCCGGTCGGCGGGGTCCCCGTGGGGAGCGCCCGGGAGCTGCGTGCTGGCCAGGAGGATCTGCCGGTCCAGGGGCAAAAAGGAGAAGCCGGGCCGGCGAGCGGCACGCTCCACCCAGGCCTCCACGGACGGCATCAGCGCCAGCTTGCCCTTGCACACCTTGGTCCCCACCTCCCACACCGAAATGTCGGACACCACCAGCCCTTCCCGCCGGACGCACTGCCGAAGGAGCTCCCGGGCCGCCGCATGCATCACTCCCTCGGCACCGTCCAGGTACCAGATCCAGACGTGGGTGTCGATGAGGGCCGGGCCGGCAAAGGAGGGATGATCCTCGGCACGCCAGACCCCGGAGCTCGGAGGCTCAGTTGCGATTTCTGCACCAATGGAAGCCTCAGGACCCATCCCACGCCTCGTGATCCGGGGAGACCAGATCCGGGTCCAGGTAGGAGACCGTGCCGGCCAACGCCCCCCAGGAATCCGGAGCCTCGTCCTGGACCGGGACCAGCTTGGCCACGGGCTTCCCGAACTTCGTGATGACGATCTCGGCATGCTGCTCCGCCACCTCGTCCATGAGCCGGAGGCAGTGGGTCTTGAAGCGCCCCGCCGGCATGGTGGAGGGCACCGTCTCGGGCTCGTTTCGGGGGTCTTCGTTCTTCATGGGCACCCTCCGTTCTTCATGAGTATCTCCGGGGCCGGTCCCGGCAGCTTCCGGTCATCCTGCGCGAAGTCCAAATCTGTGGTGACCATAGTGATAATACCATAGTCGTCATTCCTGCGCTACATCGTCACGCCTGCCCCCCCAGCGACACGAACCTCTCCTCCCCCACGATGACGTGATCCAGGACGGGGATCCCGATGGCCCTCCCGGCCTCCTCGAGCTGGCGGGTGACGGCCCGGTCCTCGGCGCTGGGGGCCGGGTCCCCTGAGGGGTGGTTGTGGACGAGGATCACCCCGGCGGCGCTCTCCACGATGGCCGTCCGGAACACCTCCCGGGGATGGATGAGGGAAGCGTCCAGGATCCCCCGGGTCACCAGGACGTCCCGGATGACCCGGTGCTGGGTGGTCAGGAGGAGGGCGTGAAACTCCTCCTGGCGCAGGTCCCTGAGCAGCGGCCCCATGCGGGCGAAGACGTCCTCGGGGCCCCGGATGCGTCCGTTTCGCTCGGCGGGCTCGGAGGCCACCCGCCGGCCCAGCTCCAGCGCCGCCTGGATGCGGGCCGCCGAAGCCGGCCCGATGCCCGGCTGCTCCTCCAGGAGGCCCATGGGGAGGGAGGCCAGGCGCCGGAGGGAGGGCTCGGACTCCGGGGGCTCTACGGGCTGCACCGCGCTCAGGAGCCGGGCCGCCACCTCCACCGCCGACCCCACCGCCCCCCCGCTCCCCACGAGGATCGCCAGGAGCTCCTGGTTGGAGAGGGCTCCGGGCCCCAGCGTCCTGAGACGCTCCCGGGGCCGGTCCTGGGGGGACCAGGCGTGAATGGGGGCGGCGGCGCGCCCCTCAGCGCGGGACGAAAAAGAAACGGCCATCCGCGAAGATGGCCGGGGGGGCGGGGCGGGGGGATGGCGGGGCGGGTCCGAATCCATGGTGACGAGAGCCCGGGAGTCCACTAGAATGGGAGGTTCTCGCTCCGCTCCAATTCGTTTCCTGGAGATCGATTCGTGACCCTCGACGAGGTTTCGGAAGAAGAAAGTCCCCTGTCCCGGGCCTTTGCCAAGGACCGGTCCGAGGAGGACTTCCTCCAAGAGCTCAACAACCATCTCGAAGGGTTCGGGGAATGGGATCCCGATCCTGAGACCACCGCCGAACCCTTTCCGTGCTTCATCATCGGCACGCCCCGCTCCGGCACCACGCTCCTGAACCAGCTTCTGGCCCACTGCCTGCACGTGGGGTACATCGATAACCTCGCCGCGGCGTTCTGGAAGGCGCCGGTGGTGGGAATCCGTCTGTCGAAGAAGCTGCTGGCCCGGGACCCGGCAGGCTCCTTCGAATCGGCCTACGGGCGCACCAGGGGCGTAGCCGAGCCCCATGAATTCGGCTACTTCTGGCGAGACCTCCTGGGGAAGGCATTCACGAACGAAGGCACCCCTGTTTCAGACGATACATGGGCACGGGTGCGCCGGTACATGCTCCTCTTCGGGCAGGAGTTTGGAGGGGCCTTCGCCCTGAAGACGTTCTGGGCCGGCTGGCACGCCAGGACCCTCCCGGCCCTCCTCCCGAAGGCGCACTTCTTTTTCGTGGAGCGGGACCTGGTGGACACGGCGATCTCGATCCTGCTGGCCAGGGAAGCCTACGCAGGGGGCCGGGAGGCATGGATCGGCCCTCGCCCGAAAGGGCTCGGGGCCCTGGACCCGCGTTCTCCCGCAGAGGAGGTGGCCGCACAACTTCTCCTCCTCAGGGCGGCTCACGACCGCTTCGAGGCGGACCCCGGGAGTGAGTCCGGGGATGCCCCATCCCGGGTCTACCGTGTCTCTTACGACAGGCTGTGCTCGGATCCTGCCGCCGTGTTGAAGGAGGTCGCGGACCGGCTTGGCAGCGCAGGGGCCCGCGTCGCCGAAAAGCACCCGCCTCCGTCTCTCCAGCCCCGGGACCCCCTGCAGACCGAGGGACCCGGAGGGGGCCCGACTCCCAACGCCGACGAGATCCTCAACGAGGTCCGGGCCGCTCTGGAGAGCGTGAAGGCCCGACTCGATGCAGGAGCCTCGTCGTGAGCCGTTTCTCCGTTCTCAGGGCCGACGTCGACACGGACGCGGGAAAGTGGACGAGCCTCTGGGAAAGGGCCGGGCACAGTCCCTTCGCACACCCGGCCTACGTCTCCCTTCAGGCCCAACCCGACGACCGGGCCGTCTGTGCGGCGTGGGAGGATGGGAACCAGGTCGTCCTCCTCCCCCTCCTCGTCCGTCCCGTTCCGGTGGATCCACAGGGCTCATCTCCGGAACGGACCGGCGAGACGTGGTGGGACGCCATCTCCCCCTATGGCTACGGGGGTCCGTTCCGATCGGGACCGGACCCGGCTCCCGAGGGGTTCTGGCGGGAGCTCGAAGGTTGGCTGGGGGAGTCCGGGATCGTCAGCGTGTTCCTCCGGTTTTCCCTGTCGGCATCCGGGCTGGAAGGCTTCCCGGGAACCGTCGTGGACGACCGCCCGAATCTCGTCAGGGACCTCACCGCCGACCCGTCCGAGATCTGGATGGACTACGAGCACAAGGTCCGGAAGAACGTGAAGAAGGCCCGGCGCGCCGGCGTGCGGATTCTCGCCGACAAAGCGTGCGCCCGGGTGCCGGATTTCTACACCGTCTACCAGGACACCCTGCAGCGCCGGAACGCCTCGGAGCGGGGCGTCTTTTCCGAGGCGTGGATCTCCAGGCTCGTGTCGGCTCTTCCAGGCAACTGCGCCATGTTCCACGCCGAGCATGAGGGCCGCATCGTCTCCACCGAGCTCGTCCTCCTCGACGACGCGTGCATCTACTCTTTCCTCGGCGGCACGCTTGCCCATGCCTTCGATGCCCGCCCCAACGACCTGCTGAAGCACGCCGTGGTGGAGTGGGGACACGAGCAGGGGAAGACGGCCTACGTCCTGGGAGGCGGGTACGAGCGGAAGGACGGGATCTACCGGTACAAACTCTCCTTCGCCCCCAACGGCGAAGTGGAGTTCCGGACGGGGCAGTGGATCGTGGATCCCGGCACCTATGAGGAACTGGTCCGCCAGCGACAGAAAGCCCTGGGAGGAAGGAGCCCTGACCGCCGCTCCCGAAAAGGGTTCTTTCCGGCCTACAGGCGGCATTAGAAGGGTGTTGGACGGGGAAGCGAGCTGCGTTCAGCCGTCTCCGTGACCGGCGCGGCCCCTCCTCAGGGAGGCGGGCCGTTTCCCACACTTCGCAGCTCGCCCGCACCCCACGAGGCTCGCACGGCAGCACCTCCCTCCTCGTGAACCCGCCGGATCACATCCACCACCCGGGCCCGGTCACCGTCGGTGAGTGAGGAGCCGGAGGGGAGACAGAGGCCTCGACGGAAGAGATCCTCGGCCACGGCGCCCCCGTAGACCTCCAGACCTTCGAAGACGGGCTGGAGATGCATGGGCTTCCAGAGGGGCCGGGCTTCGATGTTCTCGGCCTCCAGCGCCAGCCGAAGGCCTTCGGGATCGGCCCCGAACTCCCCGGAATCGATGAGCACACAGGTCAGCCACCGGGAATGGCGGCCCCAGGGAGCCTCGGGCTGAAAGGTCAGGCCGGGGAGATCGCCCAGGGCATCCCGGTACAGGTCGAAGTTCCGTCTCCGAGCCTCGACGCGAGCCGGAAGGACGGCCAGTTGGGCCCGCCCCACGGCGGCCAGGAGGTTCGACATCCGGTAGTTGAACCCGATGTCGGAGTGCTGATAGTGGGGTGCCGGATCCCGGGCCTGGCTCGCAAGACGAACCGCCCTCTCGGCCACGTCTCCCCGGGAGGAGACCAGCATGCCACCACCCGACGTGGTGATCACCTTGTTGCCGTTGAAGCTGAACACGCCCGCCCATCCATCCGTGCCGAGCTGGCGCTCCTTGTAGGTCGCCCCCAGGGCCTCGGCGGCGTCCTCGATGACGGGCACCCCGTACTCCCGGCAAAGACCCATGATGGGATCCAGGTCGGCGGACTGCCCGTAGAGGTGCACGGGCATGAACGCGGCCGGGGTCCTCCCCTTCCCGGCCCGGTCCTTCAGGACATCCTCCAGGACGTCGGGATCCACATTCCAGGACGTGGTCTCCGAGTCCAGGAAGACGGGCCGGGCCCGCAGATACCGGATGGGAAAGACACTGGCACCAAAGGTGAAGGTGCTCACGAGCACCTCATCCCCTTCGTCCACTCCGGCCATGAGGAGGGCCAGATGGAGGGCCGCCGTGCCCGAGCTCAGGGCTACGGCATGGCCGGCTCCGATGGCCGCGGCGAACTCCTCCTCGAAGGCGTCCACCTGGGGCCCCAGGGGCGCGATCCAGTTGGAGGCGATGGCCTCCTGGACCAGGTTCAGTTCTTCGCCGGACAGATGGGGAGGGGAAAGGTATATTCTGGAAGAGTCGTTGTCGGTCAAAGGTCGTCCACCTCGTCAGGATTTCGGTCCAGGATGACGCCCTGGCCCTTGAACACCACGAAAAGAGTAGAGAGCAGAATCCGCAAATCCAACCGGAAGCCAACTTCCTCAATATACTGCACATCCAGCCGCAGCCGCTCGCTCCACAGCACCGTGTTCCGCCCTGCAACCTGCGCCAGACCCGTCACCCCGGGAAGGACCTCCATCCGTGGCATCTGCTCCGGCGTGAGCTGCTCGTAGCGCTCCGGCACCAGGGGCCGGGGCCCGATGATGGCCATCTCCCCGGCCAGGATGTTGAGGAGCTGGGGAAGCTCGTCCAGGCTGGTCTTTCTCAGGAGCCATCCCACCCTGGTGATCCTCCGGACTCCCTCCATGGGCCGTCCGTCCACCAGGAGGTCGTCGGCATTCTTCACCATGGAGCGGAACTTCCAGATGCTAAAGGGCCTGCCGTGGCGTCCGATCCGGGGCTGGCGGAAGAAGACGGGCCGCCCGTCGTCCAGGACGATGAGGAGGGCGATGACCAGGAAGAGTGGCGAGAGGGCCAGGAGGAGGAGCGCGGCCACCACCCGCTCCAGGCCGTAGCGCAGGGTCAGGTACACGACGGTTCCTCCGGCGGCCGGATGGTGGTTACCACCTCGCTCACTTCTTCCGCCGCCCGGATCTCGTGGATCCGGGTCCGCATCCGTACCCCGTATCCCGGCGCGTACCAGCCCCAGGGGGCGTCGTCCGTGCCCTCCTTCACGTCCCCTGGAGGCTCGCTTCCCACCCAGGTCGGGTCCCGGTCGGGATGGAGGGTCCAGCGCACCAGCAGGGGCCCACCGGTTCCCGGAGCACGCCGGTCCCGGACCACCACCCCCTCCTCCCTGACCCGGAGCTCCCGCCGGGCCCCGTCGGAGCGCTCCATCACCACCCTCACCGCTCCGTCCTCCTCCTCCTCCACGGCCTCCACCGAGCCCTGGGGAAAGCGAAGCCAGAGGAACCCGGGGCCTTTCTTCGTGAGGGCTTCGCGCTCCAGGAAGGGCGCGTTGTGCATCCCCTCGCCCACCAGGGCGTTTCGCCAGAGCCCCCGGCCGTTGTAGCGGAACGATCCCGGATCCACGATGACCTCCCTCTCCCGGTGCCGGACGTTCAGGTGCATGAGGTCGGCGTGGCCCGGCCGGCCCAGGGTCCGGACCGCACGGGCGCTGACCCTCCAGGGTCCAACGGCAGCCACCAGGATCCCGGAAGGGAGGAGCCGGGCGTCCGGCGCACCGGCGCCATGAACCCGGTGATCCTCCGGGGCCGGAGGAAGGCCGGGGCTCAGCTCCCCCAGCCACTCCCACACCCGGAGGAGGCTCCTGCGCACCTCCCGGGCCCGGGCCGGCACTTCCAGGGGCGGGACGAAGAAGCTCCCGTCGCTGGCCCCCATGGTGGGAAGCACCCCCTCCCCGTGGCCCGAGAGACGGCTGAGGAGGGCCGTGGAGGCCGCGAGCTTCGCCACCGTCCGCCCCCCAGGCGCCCCCAGGCCGTGGCGCACCGCGAGAAGGAGACCGCACGCCGCCACCTCCGTGGCGAAGCGCTGGTAGCCCGGGGAGTTCTGAACGTACCATCCGTCCCCTGCGTACTGGGCCCCGACGGCCCTCTCCAGCTCCTCCCTACCCTTTTTCACCCAGCGGCGCCCGTCCCGGGTCTTTCTCCCCCAACGCAGACCGGCGCAGAGGAGCCCCACGGCCTCGGAGATGTGGTGGTTGTTCCGCTGGGAGACGGCGTAGCCGAAGGCCTCCTCCACCCGCTTTCCCGAGATCCACGCCAGTCGGCGGAAGAGGGCGGCGTCCTCTTGCCCCCGGAGCCCCGCATCATTCCCGCCACGCTCCCCGCCGGCCATGAGGGCCTCGCACTGCAGGAGGGCCAGAAGGCGGAGGGAGGTCTCCTGGCCGCAGGTCCACTGGACCCCCCGGTAGGGCGGATTGGCCTCGAGCCACCCCCGGACCCGGCCCAGGAGGCCGTTCCGGTACCGGGGCTTTCCGGTAATGCGGTAGGCCGCCGCCAGGTAGAGGGCCCAGTGGAACCGTCCCGGCTCCCAGGAGTCCTTCACGTCCACCTCTTCCGGGGGCCGGAGGGCAATGCGCCACCAGACCTCCGAGGCGTCGAAGACCCCGTTCCCATTCCACTCCTCCGGGGTTTCGGGGAGGGGACGCCAGGCTTCTCCGAAGAAGGGGATTTCCCCCTCGAGGACCCTGTCCGCCATCTCCGTGACGGCCCCGGTGGTCCACCCTTCGCCCAGGAGCTCCGGAGGAAGTGCGCCGGCCAGGGGCCCGGGATCCGCATCGCCCGTGGCCGATTCCGGGGCTCCGGGGGAGGTCGGCGGCTCTTCGGGCTCCGCCTGGAAGAATCCCAGGCGCACCTTCATCTCGTGCACCACCCGTAGGGCCAGGCCTCCGGGGGACCAGGAGGTGAGGAGAGGCGGGAGGAGGGGCGGCCGGTTCATCCTCCACCCTCCCCCGGGAGCTCCTCCAGGTGCCCGAGCAGGGCTTCGGCCAGGACCCGCCGGTTCCGGTTCTTCTGCACCCACGCCCGGCCCCTCTCTCCCATGGCCCGGAGCCCAGGGAGGTCCATGGCCAGGAACCGCTCCATCCCCTCCCCGAGGGCCTCCGAAGAGCCCGGGGCCACGGTGATCCCGCACCCGGCCTCGGCCACGATCCCCGCCACCTCCCCCGGAACGTTGCAGAGGACGGGGAGGCCGGCGGCCATGTAGTCGAAGAGCTTGTTGGGGCTCACCCCGAACCGGAAGAGTTCGGCGTCCTTCAGGATCATGAGCCCCACGTGGGCTCCGTGGAAGACCGAGGGGAGCTCCCGCTTGGGCACCACGTCGTGGAAGTGGACCCGGCGGGCTCCCAGCTCGTCCCTCAGCGCCGTGAGCCGCACCTTCTCCGGGCCGTCTCCCACGAGGCGCACCCTCAGGTCGGCGCCTCGGGGAAGGGCCGCGGCGGCCCGGATCACGGTGCCCAGGTCGTTGGCCGCCACCGCCCGCGTCACGATGATGCCTGTGGCGG
>CAYXGM010000075.1:0-16781 GCA_964464555.1 uncultured Gemmatimonadaceae bacterium
TTCAGGCGGCCCTGCTCGTCCATCTCGATGTACCTGAGGCGGGCGCCTGCCCGCCGGGCCGCGAGCTGCCAGGGGACGATGTTGGAGTGGTGCTCCATGGTGGTGAGGAGGATCTCGTCCCCCTCCTCCAGGGCGTCCATCCCCCAGGCCGACGCCACCAGGTTGATGGCCTCGGTGGTGCCACGGGTCCAGACCACTTCCGCCGCCTGGGAGGCCCCCAGCCACTCGGCCACCCGCTCCCGGGCGCCCTCGAAGGCCAGGGTGGCCCGGCGGCTGAGCTCGTGGATCCCCCGGTGGACGTTGGCGTTGTCCTCCCGGTAGTACTTGTCCACCGCGTCCAGGACCACCTGGGGCTTCTGGCTGGTGGCGGCGTTGTCCAGGTAGGCGAGGTACTTCCCGTTCACCTCCTGGTGGAGGGTCGGGAACTCTTTGCGAAGCTGATGAACGTCGAAGGTGTTGGTCATGACATGGAAATGTAGATGCCGTCGTCCCGAACTTCTACCTGGTAGCACTTCAGGGGCTTCACCGCCGGCAGACCCCGGGGGGCCCCGGTGGCCACGTCGAAGCGGGCCCCGTGATAGGTGCACACGAGGGTATCCCCTTCCAGGTCTCCGTCCGAGAGGGGCAGATCTTCATGGGTGCACTGGTCCCGGCAGGCGTGGAGTCGGCCGTCCACGTTGGCCAGCACCACCGGTTCCCCGCCGACCATCACCGAACGCAACGACCCCGGAGGGCACTCCTCCAGGGTCGCGACCTTGGTCCATTCCGCCATGGGCTCTCTCTTGTGGGGCTCGGAGGCGGGGGAGATCCGGCATTCCGGCTCGCTTCCACCTCCAGCGGATTCACACGCTGCCGAGCTTCTCCTCGATGACGCTTGTGACCTTCTCCACCACGCCGCCCAGGGGCAACCGGGAGAGAACCTCGCCCAGGAAGCCCATGACCACAAGACGCTCGGCCTGCTCGCGGCTGAGCCCCCGGCTCATGAGGTAGAAGCGGGACTCGGCGTCGAGCTGGCCCACGGTGGCGCCGTGGGAGCACTTCACGTCGTCGGCCTCGATCTCCAGGTTGGGCAGGGAGTCGGCCCGGGCCTGGTCCGACAGGAGCAGGTTTCTGTTCGTCTGGTAGGCGTCGGTCCGCTGGGCGCCCTTGTGGACCCGGATCACGCCCCGGAAGACGGAGCGGGACTGGACGTCCAGGGCTCCCTTGTAGAGGAGGTCCGACGCCGTGTTCGGGGCCACATGGTCCTGGGTGGTGTTGTGGTCGAAGTGCTGGTCCGAGTCGCCGAAATAGAGGCCCAGCATGTCCGAGTTGGCCCCCGGCCCCAGGAGACGGGCGTTCAGGTCCACCCGGGTCACGCTGGCTCCCATGCTCACGTTCAGGGTGTCCAGGGTGGAGTCCTTTTCGGCCAAAGTCCGCTGTGAGGCCTGATAAAAGGCTTTCCGGCCCAGCCGCTGGAGGGAGACGTACTGGACCTGGGCGTTGTCCCGGGCCAGAACCTCCACCGCCGAGGAGACCAGGGTCTGGGCCCTCAGGTCGCTGGAGATCACCTCGTCCACGAAGGAGACCTGGCTTCCGGGCTCGGCGATGATGAGCGTCCGGTTGAAAAAGGCGGCGCCGGGCTGGGAGATCCATCGGGTGATGCGGATGGGCCGCTCGGGCCGGACGCCCTTGGGGACGTAGAAGAGGATGCCGTCGGTCCAGAGGGCGGCGTTCAGGGCCTCGAACTTGCCCTGCTCCGGGGGGAGGGCTTCGGTGGCCAGGTGCTCCTCCAGGAGCTCGGGGTGGGCCTTCACCGCCTCCTTCAGGGACATGAGGATGAGGCCCTTCTCGGCGAGCTCGTTGTCCAGGTCCACGTGGATCACCTGCCCGTCCACGCCCCAGAGGTGTCCGGACGCGGCGTGATCCATCTCCATGGTCTCCCGGAGCCCCTTGGGGCACGCCTCGATGTCGTCGGCGCACTGGGTTTTCTCGGGCCAGGAGAGGGCGTCCAGATCCAGCTTCTTACTCAGATCCGTGTAGCGCCACTCCTCCAGCTTCGTGGTGGGCATGGGAGTCTCTTCGTAGACCTGCCACGCATGGTTCCTCCGCCGGCGGAGCCACTCGGGCTCGAAGGCCGAGAGGGTCTGGACCGTGCCCTTGTTCAGAACCCTGGTGACCCCTTCCGGGGCCGCGACAGCCGTATCGCTCACGTTGGTTTCGTTGGTCATGGGTTCAGCCCACCGATCCTTCCATTTCCAGCTCGATGAGGCGGTTCAGCTCGACGGCGTACTCCAGGGGAAGCTCCTTGGCGATGGGCTCGATGAAGCCCCGCACGATGAGGGCCATGGCCTCCTCTTCGCTCATCCCCCGGCTCATGAGGTAGAAGAGCTGCTCCTCGCCCACCTTCGAGACCGTGGCCTCGTGGCCCACGTTGGCGTCCCGCTCCTCGATCTCGATGTAGGGGAAGGTGTCGGTGCGGGAGGTGTCGTTGATGAGGAGCGCGTCGCACTCCACGTTTGACTTGGCGTGCTCCGCACCGTCGTGGACCTTCAGGAGCCCGCGGTAGGAGCTCCGGCCCGTCCCCCTGGAGATGGACTTGGAGACGATGGAGGAGGAGGTTCGGGGTGCGGCGTGGATCACCTTGCCCCCGGTGTCCTGGTGCTGTCCGTTGCCGGCGTAGGCGATGGAGAGGATCTCTCCGTGGGCGCCTTCGCCGACCAGGAAGCAGGACGGGTACTTCATGGTGAGCTTGGAGCCCAGGTTCCCGTCCAGCCACTCCATGCTGGCGTTCTGGTGAACCATGGCCCGCTGGGTCACCAGGTTGTACATGTTGTTGGACCAGTTCTGGATGGTGGTGTAGCGGAACCGCGCGTCCTTGTTCACGATGATCTCGATGACGCCCGAGTGGAACGACTCGGTGGAGTAGACCGGCGCCGTGCACCCCTCGATGTAGTGGGCGTGGGAGCCCTCGTCGGCGATGATGAGGGTCCGCTCGAACTGCCCCATCTTCTCCTGGTTCACCCGGAAGTACGCCTGCAGGGGCGTCTCCAGCTCCACACCCTTGGGGATATAGACGAAGGAGCCTCCGGACCACACCGCCGAGTTCATGGCGGCGAACTTGTTGTCCTCGGCGGGGATCACCGTCCCGAAATACTTCCGGAAGAGGTCGGGGTGATTCTTGAGCCCTTCCTCGATGGAGTCGAAGATGACGCCCTGGTCCTCCCACTCCTTCTTAAGGGAGTGATAGACCATTTCCGACTCGTACTGGGCTCCCACCCCGGCCAGGATCTTCTGCTCGGCCTCGGGGATGCCCAGACGCTCGAAGGTGGTCTTGATGTTCTCCGGCACGTCTTCCCAGGAGTGCTCCATCCGGTCCTGGGGCCGGACGTAGAAGTAGATCTCGTCCAGAACCCTTTCCAGGTCGGAGAGATCCCCGCCCCAGGTGGGCATGGGCTTGGATTCGTAGATCTTCAGGGCCTTGAGGCGGAGCTCCAGCATCCACTCCGGCTCACCCTTCTGGGCGGATATCTGCCGGACCACCTCCTCACTCAGTCCCGGCCGGGTCCGGAATACGTGCTTCTCCTCGTCGATGAATCCGTACTTGTATTCTTCGAGTCCCAGATCTTTGACGACTTCATTCTGCGGCATCTCAGGCTCCCTCGTACTCCTTGTATACGGCGTATCCCTCTTCTTCCAGCTCCAACGCCACGTCGGGCCCGCCGGTGCGGACGATCTTCCCGTCCACGATGACGTGGACCACGTCGGGTTTGATGTAGTTGAGCAGGCGCTGGTAGTGGGTGATGAGAAGAACGCTCATCTCGGGCCGCTCCTCGGTGAGGGCGTTCACACCCTGGGCGACGACCTTCAGGGCGTCGATGTCCAGCCCCGAGTCCGTCTCGTCCATGAGGGCCATGGCCGGCCGGAGCATGGCCATCTGCAAGATCTCGTTCCGCTTCTTCTCTCCTCCGCTGAAGCCCTCGTTCACGGGACGCTCGGCGAAGGTGGGATCCACGTCCAGGAGCTCCATCCGCTCCATGAGCTCGTCCTGGAAGTCGAAGAGATCCAGCTCTTCCCCCTCGGGGAGGTGAGCCTGCTTGGCCGTCCTCAGGAAGTTGGCGATGGACACGCCGGGGATCTCCACCGGGTACTGGAAGGCCAGGAAGAGTCCGGCCTTGGAGCGCTCGTCGGGCTCCAGCTCCAGGATCTCCTCGCCGTTGAACAGGATGCTGCCCTCGGTGACCTCGTACTCCGGGTGTCCGGCGATGATCTTGGCCAGGGTGCTCTTCCCGGAGCCGTTGGGCCCCATGATGGCATGGATTTCCCCATGGGGGATGTCCAGCTCCAGCCCGTGGAGGATCTCCGTTCCCTCCTCGGCCACCTTCACATGCAGGTTCTTGATTTGCAGAATGGGAGCGTCGCTCATTCGTTTCTACCGTAGTTTGTGGGCCCTCGGATCTTCCTGCCGGGAGTTCCCCGGGCCCGCTATCAAGAATGATTCTCTTTTTCAGCCACAAAGCTATACTTCAGCCTTGAAGAGTCAAGGCTTTCGGCCGGGATTCGGCTCCGTTTCGCTATCCCTGGCAGTTTGCCTCCCCTGCCCGTGCCCTCCGGCGGGGAAACTCGCCTACCCCGGCCCCTCCGGTAGGTGCCGGGACAGACCTGCAATATAACCACGGTCAGGGTTGGGTTTGCACCGGGGGCCAGGGCCTCAGCGGCGGCTCGCTGCCCGCACCACCTCGTCGATCCCCCTCCGCACGAGCCCCGAGGGAAGTCCCGATCCGTTGGTGAGGACGCTGAAGAGCAGGTCCCTGCCGTCGGTGGCCACCAGGTAGCCCGAGAGGGAGTTGACGTGGGTGATGGTCCCGGTCTTGGCGTAGACGCGGCCCTCGAGCCCCTCCAGACGGCTCCTGAGGGTTCCCTCCTCCTCCCCGGGCTCGGCCAGGGCATGGCGGAAGATCTCGGCGTGGAGGGAGGTTCGCATGAAGTCCAGAATGCGGACGATGCCCCGGGGCGTGAGCAGGTTGTAGGCTGCCAGGCCCGAGCCGTCCCGGTAGGAGAAGTCCAGAGAGTCCACGCCCATGGTGCTCACGAAGAGCTCCTGCTCCACCCGGAAGCCCTCGCTCCAGCTTCCCTCCTCTCCCAACTCGGCGCCCAGGGTGTGGACGAGCTGCTCCGTCATCCAGTTCTGGCTGGGCTCCAGGATGGCCTCCACGATCTCGGCCAGGGGGGGAGAGGTGAGGGTGGTCAGGTGCCGGGCTCCGTAGCAGTGGGGGAGCCGGGGGCCGGCACCCGGATCCTCCGGCCCGGCCGGAGACACACCGCCCGGTTCCAGGGTGGGGCCGGTGATGCAGCGGGCCGGTCCCAGGGGCTCGCCGGCCTCCCACGCCACCCGCACACCGCCTTCCACGGTGATCCCCCTTCGCTCCAGGGCCCGAAGGAGGGCGTGGGCGGCGATGGGTACAGGATTCCGCTGTGCAATGCTCACCGTGTCCACCTCACCCGGGTGGATCTCACCCCTCACCAGGAGGCGGCGGGACTCGGGGAGGTAGTCCACGGAGCGCTCGGGCCGGGTGGTGTCGGCCTGGACGGTGAGGTACTGGGCGGCCAGGAAGTCCGGGGGCGTGGTGGGCCACCACCGGGCCTCCGCGGCCCCACCGGGGTTTTCGGCTCCGATGACCTCGATGGTGAGGACCCCGTCGGAAATGGCGAAGGCGCCTCCGGTTGCGGCGTAGCGTGAGGGGAGGTTTCCCACCATCCAGCTCCCGGGAACGGTGGTGGAGTCCCAGGGGCTGGCGTCCACCACCAGGGCACCGGAGACGCTCCGGAGCCCGGCCTCCCAGAGGCCCTGGGCCATGGAGTCCAGGGGCGCTTCGGCCGAGGGGTAGAAGCGTTCCGAGAGGGTGGGGTCGCCCGATGCCCTCAGAACCAGATCCCCGTCCAGGGCGCCGTCTACGGGGTTCATGGGTCCCACCCCCCAGATGTCCGTCTCGTACCGGTAGTCGGATCCCAGGAGCGTCAGCGCCGACGCCGTGGCCAGGATCTTCATGTTGGAGGCCGGGACGAACTTCCGGTGGGCGTTGCGGCTGTAAAGGATCTCCCCGGTCCCGGCGTCCTGGATGAGGATGCCCCAATGGACCTGATCCAGGGGCGGGGCCTCCACCACGCCGTCGATCTCCCGGGTCAGGGAGGGCTCACCGGCGCCCGGTCCGGTGCGGCCGGCGCACCCGGCCAGGGCCGGAAGGGCGATAAACAGAAAGAACAGGGCGGCGCGTCGGGCCGCGACGCCTGTCGGGGAGGTGCGGAAGAGGGGGTGAGTCCGGATCATCATGGTCATCCTGAGCTTCGATGGGTCGATGAAAGACGGTGACGGCGCCTGAAGAGGCAGCGGGGTTGCCTACCCGGCCGCCTCCCGGCGCAGACCGTCACGTTGGAAGATTTTCAGCGTCCAGGCCAGTCCCCCCCGGCGGAGGAGGGTGGTGGGGCTGCACCCCACGTGTCGTTTCAGAGCCTTCCTGAGGGCGCCTCCGGTGGCATAGCCCAGGTGGTAGGCAACGGCCTCCACCGTCTGGTGGGGGCGTTCCAGGAGGTGGCTGGCACGGATGAGCCGGCCCCAGAGAAGGAGGTCCCGGGGAGGCGCCACGTCCATGGCCCGGGTCTCCCGGAGGAGGGACCGTGGGGTCATGCCCACGCCTGCGGCCAGGGCCGCCACCCGGGGCCTGGAGTCGGCGTGCTCGATGGCCCACCGCACCGATTCCTGCACCAGGGGGTGAAGCTCCCGGGCGGCGTGCTGGACCACCATCTGGGCCAGGGCCGAGGCCAGGGCCCGGCCGACGACGTCCCGGATCTCCCTTGCCGGCGGCTCCTCTTCCAGCCTCAGGACCCCGTCCACGTTGAGACGGCCCAGGTGGTAGAGCTCCATCTCCCGCCCCCGGAAGTCCGAAGCCACCACAAGGGCGACGCCGGGGTGGCCGCGGCGGGTCGTTCGGAGGGTGGGGAGGGTGATGGGCGGGGTGGTGTGGAGGTGGTCCAGGACGCACCCCATGGGCTCGCCTCTCCCGAGGCGTTCCTCCAGCTCCTCCCAGGACGAGACCTCGTCTACCCGGTGAGTGCCTGCCAGGGCCTCGTGGAGGCAGGCAAAGGCCCTGGGGTCGGGCTGGAGAAGAAGGATGTCCGCCAACAGGCCCCCGGGGCGGGGTGAAGGAGATCGCCGCTCAGATCGGCTCGATGGTGACGGCGGTCCCGTAGCAGAGCATCTCTGCGGCTCCGGCCATGACCATGGAGGTCTGGAACCGGACCGCGATGATGGCGTTCCCTCCCAGGTCATCGGTCTCTTCCAACATCCGATCGATGGCCTGCTCCCGAGCCTCCGCCAGCATCTTAGTGTACTCCAGCACCTCTCCCCCGGCCAGATTCCGGAGAAGGGCCAGGATGTCCCTTCCGATATGACGGGCCCGGATCGTGTTTCCCCGCACCAGGCCGTGGCTCTCCACGATCCGGTACCCGGGCACCTGGGAAGTGGTGGTGACGATCATCGTTGGAGGTCCTTGTAGGGATCCGTGAGCCAGATCCGGTAGCGTTCCCAGATCACCGATGCGAAGAGGAGGAGGATGCCGATGACGACGGCGCTGGTGGCCAGCTTCTCCCAGAGGAAGTGGGGGGAGGTGAGGTAGGCGTAGATTCCGTAGGCCGCCCAGATGAGAGACCCCACCAGGAGGAGGACCCATCCCAGGGGCCGGGTGAGCTGACGGTTCACGGCGTTCCACACCGAGCCGTGGGGGCCATGAGAGCTCAGCTTAAGGGTCTGCAGATCGTCTTTCATGGCTCGGTACACCGACAGTTCCCGGCGAAGCTCCGTGGAAGCTTCCACGGAGCCCTGAATGCGCACACCCTCCTCCGGCCCAACCTCGCCGTCGAGGTAGCGCATGAGCTCTTCGTGGCTTACCCGGTTAGCCAAGGTTCGTCCTCAAGGGTACGTGGCCCCCATCTCCTTGAGGGCCTCTTTCAATGCTCGCCGAGCGTGATACAGACGGCTGGCCACGGTTCCTTCGGGAATCTCCAGGACCGTGGCGATTTCACCGTATCGGAAACCCTGGAGCTCCTTGAGAACGAGAATCTCCCGATGCTCATCCCCGATGTGTTCCAGGGCCTCCCACAGGAGCTCCCGGGCCCGGGCCCGCTCCCGCCGTCGTTCCGGGCCGGTCTCCGGGTCCGCCGGCCTGAGCTCCAACCGTTCGTCCAGCGCTTCCAACCGAAACCGTGCCTTTCTGCTCCGGAGTTGGTCCCGGCACTGGTTCCGGAGGATCTGAAAAAACCAGGGTCCGAAGGAGCGTTTCAGGTCGAACCGGGCGATGGCCTCGTATGCCTTGACGAAGGCATTCTGTAAAGCGTCCCGGGCGTCTTCCGGGTTCCCCAACATTCCCATTGCGAGCCGGAGTCCGGGCTGTTCGTAGGCCCGGACCAGGGGCTCGTAGAACCGGGCCTCGCCGGCCTTGCACTTCCGAATGAGCTCTCGCTCTACATCGGGTCCCAAGCTGGCTCCAGTTCTCGCTCGTTGGATGGTGTACGGGGCATCGTTGGGATTCCTTCAATCCGCCACTCGTGCAACCTCTGTCCGGAGGGACGGAGGCGGCAAGGACGGCGTGCGGTCACCCTCCCGCCCCATGGGCGGCTTTGGCCTCGGCCACCATGCGCCGGACGTCGGCCAGGAGCTCTCTGGCGTCGTAGACGATCCCGTCCTTGATGGTGTACACGACGCCTCCGATACGCTCGAAGCCCCCTTCTTCTTCGTTCAGGCGCAGGGCCCCCGTACCGTAGAGAACCTTGATGTTCTCCAGCGGGTTCTCGCCCACCAGCACCAGGTCAGCCTTGAGGCCCGGACGGATGAGGCCGAACTCGGGCTCTTCCCCCCGGGGCTCGTAGAGCTCCTTGGCGCCCAGCATGGTGGCGGCCCGGAAGACCTCCGAGGGGTGGAAACCGGCCTCCCGGAGGAGCTCCAGCTCCATGACGTACTCGAAGCCGAAGGTGGAGAAGATGAACCCCGAGTCGGTGCCTACCGTCACCGTGCCGCCGGCGTTCTTGAAGTCGTTGAGAAAGCGGAGCCACTTCCGGTAGAACCTCTTCCAGTGGTACTCGTCCTCGGTGGTCCAGTAGTACCAGTAGGAACCGTGAGCGGCCCGGCTGGGCTGATAGTACTCCCAGAGAGAGGGGAGGGTGTAGTCCTCGTGCCACTCCAACGTCATGGCCTTCTGGAGGTCCCGGCCGGCGTCATAGATGGAGAGGGTGGGATCCATGGCGAAGTCGAGGGCCAGGAATTCCTGGATGAGCTCGTTCCACTGGTCGCTTCCGGGCTCCGCGGACTGGAACCAGAGGCGGGCCACGTTCCCGAACCGGTCCTGCTCGTTGTTGTAGTTGTAGTCCAGGGGCCAGGCCTGGATGGAGTAGTCCGTGAGCATGGACTCCATGAGGCCGTAGTAGTGGGTCATCATGTCCAGCCCCAGCCGGGCGGCGTCCAGAGCCGTCATACGCACCACACCCATCTGGTCCAGGTGGGCCACCGTGCCGAACCCGTGTTCGTGGGCCTCGTCGATGACGGCGGCCATGATCTCCGGGTCCTCGGCGCCCAGCTTAACCCCATCGGCTCGCACACCGTCCACCTCGTTTTCGGCAAGCCACCGGACCCACTCCCGGGCCGACTCCGGATCCCTCACCGGCCCGCCGTCCCAGCCGGATCCCGGCCGGTGATAGGTGAACATCCGGGGCGCCACGATTTCATTGGCCTCGCTCAGGGCCTTCTCTCCCAGGGACCACGCGTATCCGCCGAAGGGCACGCCCCGGACGGTGGTAACCCCGTGGCCCATCCAGAGCTTGTAGACGTACTCGGCCTGGGGGGCTTTGGGGACGCCCCCGGTGTGTACGTGGGTGTCCACGAAGCCCGGCAGGAGGTACATGCCCTCCCCGTCGATCTCCCGGGTGGCTCCCCGGGGACGGCGGCGCTCGTTGATGGGGATCCCGGGAAAGCCCACGCTCCGCACCTGTGCGATGCGATCCCCTTCGATGACCACGTCCATGGGACCCCGGGGTGGAGCTCCCGTCCCGTCGATGACCGTCACTCCCCGGATGATGAGGCGTTCGTAGGGGCCGCCTCCTTCGTCGGGCCCCCTGCGGGTCGTGGGCTCCATCTGGGCCTGGAGAGCCGAGGGAAGCCCGAGGACGAGGGCCAGGGCGAGGCCGGCGAGGACGCGGGGGCGAGACATGGTTCCTCCGGGTTTGACGGCGCGGGGCGCGAGCATCCGGGCAATCTACGGCCTCGATTCCGTCTCGGTAATGGCCGGGACGGCGGCCACACTCCCGCAGACTTCCTGACGGGGTTACGATTCAGGGGCCCTCGTCGCCCCGCCCCCTCTCGGGAGAGTCTCCCCTGGACCAAGAGAGCCTCGACTTCGACGCCCCGCCCCAGTCCCTGGATCCTGCCCGGGCCGAATCCGAGATCCAGGCCCTCCGGGAGGCCGTCCGACACCATGACCGCCTCTATTACGTGGAGGCCCGCCCGGAGATCTCCGACGCCGAGTACGATCGTCTTTTCAGGCGACTCCGGGAGCTGGAGGAGGCCTTCCCGCAATTTGCGTCGCCCGACTCGCCCACCCGGCGGGTGGGGTCCGAGCCCCGGGAGGACCTGCCCACCGTGGAGCACACGGCGCCCATGCTCTCCCTGGACTCCACCAAGGACCCGGAGGAGCTGGTCCGCTTCAACGACCGGGTGCGGAAGGCCCTGGGCGATGAGGTCCGGTACCTCCTGGAGCCCAAGCTGGACGGGGCTTCGGTGGAGCTGGTCTACGAAGACGGGGTCCTGGTCCGGGGGGTGACCCGGGGGAACGGGTGGGAGGGAGAAGGGGTCACGGAGAACATCCGTACCGTCCCCACCGTGCCCCTGCGTCTGCGGGAGAAAGAGCGCTCCGTCCCGCGCCTCCTGGCCATCCGGGGAGAGGTGCTCATGTACCTCTCGGCTTTCGAGGCCCTGAACCAGAAGCTCATGGAGGAGGGGGCCGACCCCTTCGCCAACCCCCGGAACGCCTCGGCCGGGGCCCTGAGGCAGCTCGACTCCCGGATCACGGCCCGCCGGCCGCTCCACTTCCTGGCCTTCGACATTCTCACCGTGGAGGGTGCCGAGTTCAGCCGGGACACGGAGGTCATGGAGGCGCTGGAAGCGTGGGGCTTCGTGATTCCGGAGCGGATGGAGGTGGTGGAAGACGTGGAGGGGATCCGGGCCTACCACGAGGGGTTCTTCCGGGACCGGGACGAGCTGGACTACGAGATCGACGGCATCGTGGTCAAGGTGGACGAACTGTGGGCCCGGGGCGTCATGGGGGCGACCTCCCGGCATCCCCGCTGGGCCCTGGCCTACAAGTTCGAGCCCCGGAAGGAGGTCACGCGCATCGAGCGCATCGCCGTCTCCGTGGGCCGGACCGGGGTCATCACCCCGGTGGCCCTTCTCCTTCCCGTGGAGGTGGGCGGGGTGACGGTGTCCCGGGCCTCCCTGCACAACCGGGAGGAGCTGGAGCGGAAGGACGTGAGGGCGGGGGACCTGGTCCGGGTCCAGCGGGCCGGAGACGTGATTCCCCAGGTGGTGGAGCGGGTCCCCGAGAAAGGGCGGAAAAGGGGAGCGCCCTTCCGCATGCCCGACCACTGTCCGGCCTGCGGGACCGAGGTGGAGATCCGGGGACCCTACACGGTGTGCACCAACCGCTTCGGATGTCCCGCACAGCTCAAGGGCCGCATCGTCCACTTCGGGGCCCGGGGCGCCCTGGACATCGAGGGATTGGGAGAGGAAACCGCTGCCCTCCTGGTGGAGCGGGGGCTGGTGCGGGAGCTGGCGGATCTCTTCGACCTGGAGGCCGAGGATCTGGAGGAGCTTCCGGGGTTCGCCGAGAAGTCGGCGGCGAACCTGGTGAAGGCCATCCGGGATCGGAAGAAGACGGAGCTGAGGCGCTTCCTCTTCGGCCTGGGGATTCCCGAGGTGGGCGAGGCCGTGGCCCGGGATCTGGCCCTCCACTTCCGGAGCCTGAAGAAGATCCGGACAGCGAGTCGGGAGGAGCTGGAGGAGGTGGAGGGAATCGGTTCCAAGATGTCGGAGGTGATCCGGATTTTTCTGCAGGACGCCAACAACGCCGCCGCCATCGATGCCGTCCTGGCCCGGGGCGTAGATCTCTCCGTGCCCGAGGGTCCTCCGGATGGCGGCCTGGAAGGGAAGAAGTTCGTCTTCACCGGTGGCCTGGACCGGCTCACCCGGCCCCGGGCGAAGAAGTTGGTGGAAGGGGCCGGGGGGCGGGCCGTGTCCAGCGTGAGCGGGGAGACGGACTATGTGGTGGCCGGCTCCGACGCCGGGTCCAAGCTCGACCGGGCCCGGGAGCTGGGAGTGACGGTGCTGGACGAGGAGGAGTTCTTCAGGCTCCTGGAGGAGGCCGGGGTGGAGGTGGGGGAGTGATGAGGTCGGAGGGCGTCTTCTGATGCAGAACCTGGAGATTGCCCGGGTCCTGGGCGAGGTTGCGGACCTTCTGGACATCAAGGGAGCCAACCCCTTCCGGATCAGGGCCTACCGGAACGCGGTCCGGACCATAGGGGACCTGACCCGCTCCCTCTCGGAGCTGGTGAAGGCCGGGGAGGACCTGACGGAGTTCCAGGGCATCGGGAAGGAGATGGCCGCCCACATCCGGGAGCTGGTGGAGCGGGGCGAGCTCACCCTTCTGGAGGAGTTGGGGAGGGAGGTTCCCCGAACCCTGGCCGATCTGGTACGCCTGGACGGCGTGGGACCGAAGAAGGCGAAGAAGCTCTGGGAAGAGCTGGGCGTGACCTCCGTGGACGAGCTGGCCGAAGTCCTGCCCACGGGCCGGGTGGAGGCCCTGGACGGCTTCGGGGTCCAGAGCGTGGCGAAGATGACCGCCTCCATCGAGGAGTTTCGCAGCCGCCGGGGCCGCTTCCTCCTCTCCGACGTGGACATCCTCCTCACTTCCCTCATCGGCCACATGGAGGAGCTGGAGGAGGTGGAGCGGGTGGAGGTGGCCGGAAGCTACCGCCGGAGGAGGGAGACGGTGGGAGATGCGGATCTTCTGGTTCTCTGCGAGGAGGGACGGGGCCGGGTCATGGATCACTTCACCGCCTATCCCGGTGCCCGGGAAGTGGAGTCCGCCGGGGAGACCCGGGGCCGCATCCTTCTCCGTTCAGGCCTCCCCGTGGACATCCGGATCCTCCCCCGGGAGTCCTACGGGGCCGCTCTTCAGTACTTCACCGGCTCCAAGGAGCACAACGTGGCCCTCCGGACCATGGGCGTGGAGGAGGGCCTCAAGGTCAACGAGTACGGAGTCTTCCGGGGCGAGGACCGGGTAGCCGGGGCCGAGGAGAAGGAGGTCTACCGGGCGCTGGACCTCCCCTGGATCGATCCTCGCCTGAGGGAGGACCGGGGGGAGATCCAGGCCGCCGCAAGGGGGGACCTCCCCGACCTTCTCTCCATCAGGGACATGCGGGGAGACCTCCAGATGCACAGCACCTGGAGCGACGGGAAGAACACCCTGCGAAAGATGGCGGAGGCGTGCCGGGACCGGGGCTACGAGTACTTCTCCATCACCGATCACAGCCAGGCCGTGACCGTGGCGGGTGGGCTGGATCCGGCCCGGGTCAGGGAGCAGTGGGAGGAGATCGAGGAGGTCCGGGAGGCCGTGGAGGGGATCTGCCTCTTCCGGAGCCTGGAGGTGGACATCCTCAAAGACGGCTCTCTGGACATGCCCGACGACACGCTGGAGGGGCTGGACCTGGTCCTGGTCTCCGTTCATTCCTACATGGACATGTCCCGGGCCGAGATGACCGACCGGGTCGTCCGGGCCCTGGAGCATCCCCAGGTGGACATCCTTGCCCACCCCACCGGGCGGATCCTGAACCGCCGTGAGCCCTACGAGCTGGACGTGGAGGCCGTCCTCCAGGCCGCCGCCGAGCTGCAGGTCGCCGTGGAGCTGAATGCCCACCCCCAGCGGCTGGACCTGCACGAGGGTCACCTGAGGAGGGCGAAGGAGTTGGGGGTGAAGGTGGCCGTGAGCACCGACGCCCACTCGGTCCGGGACCTGGCGCTCATGAGCTACGGGGTGGATCAGGCGTGCAGGGGGTGGCTGGAGAAGGAGGACGTGCTGAACGCCATGCCCCTGGAGGAGTTTCAGGCGTGGAGGAGCCGCTGATGAGCGGTGTCGTCCCCTCCACGGGGCGGAGGACCCGTTGATTCTCCACCTCCTTCTCCTTCTTCTGGGGTTTGCAGCGCTGTATTTCGGGGCCGACTGGATGGTCAGGGGGGCGGCCCGCCTGGAGAGGAGCCTGGGGCTGAGCCCCATCGTCATCGGGCTTACCGTGGTTTCTCTGGGAACGTCGGCCCCGGAGCTGGTGGTAGCCGTCCTGGCCACCCTTCAGGGGAGTGGTGACCTGGCCGTGGGAAACGTGCTGGGGTCCAACCTGGCCAACATCGGTCTCATCCTCGGCGTGGCGGCCCTGGTCCGGCCTCTCCTGGTGGTGGAGCGCGTGGTGAAGCGGGAGATTCCCATCATGCTCGCTCTCACCGTCTTCCTCTTCCCCCTCCTCCTGGACGGGCGGGTGGGACGGGTGGACGGCCTAATCCTGGCGCTCCTTCTTGGAGCCTACCTGGCCTACGTCTTCCATGAGGGGATGAAAGCCCCGGCGGACGTCTTCTCCGGCGTGGCGGATCTGGCCATGGACGACGGGATCGCCAGGGGAAGGGCGGCCTTCCGGGACGTCGGCCTCCTGTTGGCCGGGGCCCTGGGACTCCTCATGGGAGGGAAGGCCATCGTTCAGTCGGCCACGTTTCTGGCGGGGCTCATGGGGATCAGCGAGATGGTCATCGGCATCTCGGTGGTGGCCATCGGAACCTCCCTCCCCGAGCTGGCCACCTCCGTCCTGGCAGCGGCGAGGAAACAAACCGACATCGCCGTGGGCAACGTCATCGGCTCCAACATCTTCAATGTGGCCGGGGTCCTGGGCGTGGCGGGTCTGGTCAACCCCATTCCGGTCAAGGGGAGCGTGTTGAGGGTGGAGTTCCCCGCCGTCCTCGCCGTGTCGGGGCTGGTCCTCCTGGTCTCGGCCTTCCCCGGCTCCGACGGAAGGCACCGGATCCGTCGCTGGGAGGGGGGCTTCCTCCTGGCCGCCTACCTGGCCGTGGGCGTCTGGATCTTCTACTGACGAGTACCGCCCTCCGAGTCGCCCGGGCCGAGCGGAGCGGAACGATGGGGCGGTCACAGGTCGAACCGGCTCGCACCCCTTTCGCTGGTCCCTTTTCGGGTCTGTCCGAACCTGACCCGGTCGCCGGATTCCCCTAGACCTGATCCAGCGCCTGTTTCACGTCGGCGATGAGGTCGTCGGGATCCTCCACGCCCACGGAGATGCGGACCATGGCCGGGGTGATTCCGATCTTCTTCTGGCCCTCGGCGGGGATGTCCGAGTGGGTCATGGTTCCCGGGTGCTCGGCCAGGGACTCGGTGCCTCCCAGGCTCACGGCCAGCTTGATGAGCTCGAGACCGTCCAGGAAGCGGAAGGCTTCGGCCTCTCCCCCCTCGATGTCGAAGGCGATCATGGAGCCGGGGCCGTCGCACTGCTTGACGTAGATGGCGTGCCCGGGATCCCCCTCCTCCAGATGCCCCAGGTAGCTGACTCGTGCCACCTTCGGATGGTCCCGGAGGAACGCGGCCAGCTTGATCGCGTTCTCCGTTTCTTTCTCCATGCGGACCTTCAGCGTCTCGAGGCTCCGCATGAGAAGGAAGCCGGTGAAGGGCCCGGCTATGTTTCCGAAGAAGGTCCGGTGGGCCTTGACCGTTTTCACGTCCTCGGCAGTTCCCAGGACCCCCCCGGCGATGAGGTCCGAGTGACCGCCCACGTACTTGGTGAGGGAGTAGATGACCAGGTCGGCGCCGTGCTTCAGGGGCCTGCAATAGACGGGACCCAGAAAGGTGTTGTCCACGGCCAGGAGAACCCTGCGCTCCTCCGTGGTGCAGGCACGGGCCACCTCGGAGCAGGCCTGGATGTCCACCAGGTCGTTGGTGGGGTTGGAGGGCGTCTCGAGGTAGATCATCCGCAGGCGGTCCTTCCGGTCTCCCTTCTCCAGTACCTCGTTCAGCGCATCCACGCCCTCCGAGGAGCGGAAGCACTCCACCTGGATGTCGAACTGGGGGAGGATCTCGTGAAAGAGGAACTCGGTGCCCCCGTAGCAGGGCTCGCTGAAGACCAGAAGGTCCCCGGGTCGGAGGAAGGAGAGCATGGTGGAGGAGATGGCCGCCATGCCGCTGTCGAATACGGCAGCGGCTTCGGAGCCGTCCCACAGGGTCAGCCGGTCCTCCAGGATCTCCAGGCTGGGGTTGTTGAGCCGTGAATAGATGAGGCCCATCGCCTCGTCGGGCTCGGTTTCCACCAGGCCGTAGGCCTTGGCGAAGAAGTCCTTCCCGTGCTGGGCGCTTTCGAAGACAAAGGTGGAGGTGGCGAAGATGGGGGCCTTCACGGCGCCCTCGGACCAGGCCGGCTGATAGCCGTAGCTCATCATCAGGCTTTCGGGGCGAAGCTCCCGGTCACCGATCTTCTTTTTCGCCTTCTTGTCCCACATGTCAGGAGTCCTTTCCGAGCTGGAGGTGGCCGAAGTCGGGGGCCGGAAAGGCTTCATGCCGTGCCCCGGAGTCCCCTTCGCCGGGGCACGAAAGCTACCCCGTGAAGGGAAGGGTGGCCAGGAGCAGGGTTGCTTGCAGAATGGGCGGGTGTGTGGGAGCTTG
>CAYXGM010000076.1:0-16214 GCA_964464555.1 uncultured Gemmatimonadaceae bacterium
CGGAACCCTCTCGGGTGCCACGGGTTTGGTGAACATGGCGCCTTCTTCCCTCCATCTCCCGCCAGTCCCGGAAAGGCCGAGCATGATCGAGCCTCGCAATCCCGTCGTCTGGTTCGAGATCCCTGCCCTCGACCTGGAGCGGGCGAAAGCCTTCTACGAGCACGTCCTGGATGTGGAGCTCACTCTTCAGGAGATGGGACTGCTGAAGATGGCGTGGTTCCCCATGAGCGCCGGGGGCCCCGGGGCCACCGGGTGCCTCGTCACCGGAGACACCTACGAGCCCAGTCACGCCGGCACCATGGTCTACCTGGCGGTGCAGGATCTGGAGGGCGCCCTGGCCCGGGTCGAGGAGATGGGTGGAAAGATCATCAGCCCCAGGACCTCCATCGGTCCCTTCGGGTTCGTGGCGCACTTCCAGGACTCGGAGGGGAACCGGGTGGCCTTCCACTCGGGGAGCTGACAGCGGCGTCGGCTCTGTCGAGGCGGTCTCAGCTCAGAGCCGCAGTTCTTGGCAAACCTCGTCCCAGGGTACGGTGCCGGCGTCGGCGATTTCCTGCAGCGCAGCTTCGAAGTCCCGGGCCTCGAGGAGGGGCCTGAGGCGGTTCAGGAGCTCGGAGAGGTTCTTCGAGCGACTTGCCGGAGGCCCTCGTCCGACCGCACCATACGGTGTCCGAAGAAGGAATCGACGGCGGCGCCGATCCCGGGGTGCCCTCCGACTCCGGCCCCTGGCGATGGCGCTTCCGGCCCCCAGTCCCCCTGGCCACCGGGTATCATCATGTCGATTTCGCGTCCCCGCTCTCCGATGAACTTCTTCTCTTCCCGTTTCCTTCAGATCCTCGGCCTCTGCGTCGTTCTCCTCTTCGCCCCCGTGGCATGCTCCTCCGGGAGCGACGGTGCCGGGAGGGAGGGGCCCGCGGCGGCGGAGGGAATGGACCCCGCCACCCACGCCGATCTGGTGGCCTTCTTCCAGGAGTGGCGGGAGTTTCAGAAGCCCGACTTCGTGGACGGTGTTCCCGACTACTCGCCGGAGGCCATGGCCCGGCAGCACCGGGAGTTGGCGGACTGGCGGGCGCGGCTCATGGCCATGGACACCACCGGGTGGTCCGTGGCCGAGCAGATCGACTGGCAGGTGGTGTGGGCCGAGATGAACGGGCTGGACTTCGACCACCGGGTCCTGAGGCCCTGGGAGCGGATCCCCGGGTTCTACACCATGATCCACCTGGCCCAGAGCGACGTGCCGGCCCACGAAGGGCCTTTCCTGGCCGGTTGGATCGACACCTGGACCTACGACTACCCCCTCTCGGAAGAGGACGCCGCCGAGCTGGCCGGGCGAATCGGCCGCATCCCCGCGATTTTGGACGCAGCCCGGACGAATCTCACCGGAAACGCCCACGACCTCTGGATGGGAGGAATCCGGGCCATGGAGGGGCAGAGCGACGACCTCACGCGGCTAGCGGAGATGACGGCGGGCTCAGGGCCCGAGTTGGAGCGCGCCATCCAGGAGGCTAAGGAAGCCAACGGTGCCTTCATCGCCTGGCTCGAAGAGGAAGCACCGAGCAAGACCGGCCCCTCGGGCGTGGGCCGCGAGAACTACGACTGGTACCTGAGGGAGGTCCACCTCCTTCCCTACACCTGGGCCGACCTCATGGGGATCGCCCGGAGGGAGCTGGCCCGCTCCCATGCGGCGCTGAAGCTGGAGGAGGAGAGGAACCGGGAGCTTCCCCGCCTGGACCGCATCTCGTCGCCGGAGGAGTATGACCGAAGGCTGAACCAGGCCGTCACCGATTATCTGGCGTTCCTGGAAGAGAACGAGCTCCTTACCATGCGGGACTACATGGATCAGGCCCTCAGGGAGCGCATCGGGAGCTTTTCGCCCGTGTCGAGCCCGGACGAGATCCGGGGGTTCTTCAGCGAGGTGAGCTACCGGGATCCCCTCACCATGCGAACGCATGGGCATCACTGGTTCGACCTGGCCATGATGGCTACCGATCCCCACCCCAGCCCCATCCGGGCCACGCCTCTCCTCTACAACATCTGGGACAGCCGGGCCGAGGGGGTGGCCACGGGGATGGAGGAGTGGATGATGACCGCCGGCCTCTTCGACGACCGGCCCCGGTCCAGGGAGCTCATCTACATCCTCATCGCCCAGCGGGCCGCCCGCTCCATCGGCGGGCTCATGATGCACGCTAACGAGTGGACCGAGACCCAGGCCTGCGAGTTCGCCGCCCGCTGGACCCCCCGGGGCTGGATGCCCGAGGACAGTGGGACCGTGTGGGGCGAGCAGGACCTCTACCTGGTTCAGCCGTTCTACGGGGCCAGCTACCTGACGGGGAAGGACGAGATCGAGCAACTCATGGCCGAGCGGGCCGAGCAGTTGGGGAACGACTTCTCCTTCAAGCGGTTCATGGACGAGATGGAGGCCTCGGGGCTCATCCCCGTCTCCCTCATCCGCTGGGAGATGACGGGCCGGGACGACGAGATTCGGGAGATGACGGGGGGGGGAGCTTGAAGAGGGCGGAGACCTCCACCATGTCTCGCCGTGACTCCAGATCAAGGGATGAGGGGCTCTTCCTGTTGATCGCGCTTCTGCTGGGGATGACGGTGCAGGGTCTCCCCGCCCAGCAGCGGAGGGGCCAGGGCCGGCTCATGGCCAATCCGAACCTCCAGTCGCTGATGGCTCTAGGATACGCTTCCGACGGATTCACCGTTGCCGGGGGCGGCCTTTCCGGTGACCCGGCGGCCCTGGGCAACCTGGACCTTCTCCTCCACCTGAGCCTGGACGCCCTCCCCGGACTGCGGAGGACCCAGATGAGGGTTCACGCTCAACACAGCCACGGACGGTCCGTGAGCTCCCGGGTGGGAGACCTCCAGGGCGTCAGCAACCTGGAAGCCGAATCGGGGTGGCGGCTGTATGAAGCCTGGCTCCAACGCCAGATCATCCGCCCCGGGCTTTCGGTTTTGGTCGGCATCTACGACGTCAACTCCGAGTTCGACGTCATGCCGGCAGCCGGGGAGTTTCTCAATAGCTCCTTCGGGTTCGGCACGGACTACAGCCTCGGTGGCGGCGGGGTAGTCTCCACCTTTCCTTCCACCGGTCTGGCTGCACGGATCCGGGCCCAGCTCACGCCCTCGCTCTACGCCCTCCTGGCAGCCAGCGACGGTGCTTCCGGTGGCTCCCTGGAGGAGCAACTCTCCCTGAGATCGGACAACGGGGCCCTGCTCTCTTTCGAAGCGGGATACGTCAGGGGAATTCCGGATCCCACACCGGATCCTGTGGAAGTGGCCCGGCTCCAGCGAAGGGGGTGGGGTAGGGGCACAGGCCCCCCGGGGTTCGGGCTCCAGAGGCGGAGGCCGGGGAGGGGGCGCTTCGTGGAGGAGGTGAGCACCAAGGTGGCTGTGGGGGGATGGACCTTCACCCGGCCCCTCGAGCCCCTGACTCCCGGTGAAGGCCGGGGCCGGAGCTGGGGCGTGTACGCTCTGGGCGAGCATGCCCTGGCTCGGACGCCCGACGGAGCCAGGTCTCTTTCCGCCTTTGCCAGGGTGGGCACGGCCGCCGAAAAGGTGAACCGCGTGGACTTCTTCCTGGGAGGGGGCCTGCGCTTGAAGGGTCCCCTGGCGAGCCGCCCCGAGGACGGTCTGGCCGTGGGGATGACCCACGCCAGCAACGGGTCCCCCTTTCTCCGGGTTCGGGAATCCGCCGGAGAACCCATGGAGGAGGGGGAGACGGTCCTGGAGTTGACCTATCGGGCCCATCTGGGGGAACGCGTCACCCTCCAGCCGGACCTTCAATGGATCATGAACCCCGGGACCGACCCCGACATCGCCGACGCCCTGGTTCTGGGGATTCGAGCGCATGTTCTGTTGGAGCATCCCTTCGGCGATCCGGGTCGCTGATTGCCCGCTGATGGCGCTGACCGTACCCGTCGGGGCCGTTGACTGACCACCGCCGGCGCCGGTGGTCCTCATCGGGTTCGCGGACGTCCCGCCGGTGGCTCCGACCGCCCACGCCCGGGCCCTGCGGTGGTTCCCGGCTTCTTCAGTTCCCGGCTTCTTCTCCTTGTTCGGGAGGCATCGCCCGCCTTAATCTCAAAGACCCGCCGCCACCGATCATCTCTATCCGAGAGATTCTGTCATGAAAAAGCCAGCTAGACTCTTCACCCTCCTCCTCTTCTTCCTCTTCTCCGGCCCGGCGTCGGCGCAGGAGACCTCCCTCAACGACGCCGGCCTGTCCGGCCTCTCTCTCCGGGGCATCGGGCCGGCGCTGAACAGCGGCCGGATCGCCGACATCGACGTCCACCCCCGGGACGAGAACATCATGTACGTGACGGTGGGCTCCGGCGGGGTCTGGAAGACGGTGAACGCCGGCACGACCTGGGAGCCCATCTTCGACGGGCAGTCGTCCTACAGCATCGGGGCGGTGGCCATCGATCCCAGTGCTCCGGACGTCGTCTGGGTGGGAACGGGCGAGGACGTGGGCGGACGGCACGTGGGGTTCGGTGACGGGATCTACAGGAGCACCGACGGGGGCCGGACCTGGGAGAACATGGGCCTGGAGGATACGGAGCACCTCTCCACCATCATCGTGCATCCCGACAACTCCGACGTGGTATGGGTGGCGGCCCAGGGGCCGCTCTGGAGATCCGGAGACCAGCGGGGCCTCTACAAGACCACCGACGGCGGGGAGACCTGGGAGAAGGTGCTTGGCAACGACGAGTGGACGGGAGCCACGGACATCGTCATCGACCCCCGGAATCCCGACCGGCTCTACGCCGCCACCTGGGACCGGCACAGGACAGTGGCGGCCTACATGGGGGGCGGTCCCGGCTCCGGCGTCTGGAAGAGCGAGGACGGGGGCGAGACGTGGAAGCGCCTCCGGACGGGGCTGCCCGGCGGCCCCCTGGGCAAGATCGGCCTGGCCATCTCGCCCCAGAAGCCGGACATCGTCTACGCGACCATCGAGACCATCCGCACCGAAGGTGGCGTGTGGATGAGCGAGGACCGGGGCGAGTCGTGGCGGAAGATGTCCGATGCGGTCTCAGGGGGAACGGGGCCCCACTACTACCAGGAGTTGTATGCCTCGCCGCACAGGTTCGGGCGGCTCTTCCTGGTGAGCGCCACCACCCTGGTCAGCGACGACCACTTCGCCACCTACTACGGGCTCAACAACCGGGACAAGCACGGCGACGACCACGCCATCGCCTTCCGGAAGGACGACCCGGACTACATCCTCTTCGGGACGGACGGGGGGCTGTACGAGACGTACGACGACATGGAGACCTGGCGGTACATGGCCAACCTCCCGGTGATGCAGTACTACAAGATCGCCGTGGACGACTCGGGTCCCTTCTACAAGGTGTACGGCGGCACCCAGGACAACGGCTCGAACCGGGGACCCATCCGCACCCGATTCGACTACGGGATCCGGAACCAGGACTGGTTCCACACCCTGGGGGCCGACGGCCACGACCAGGCGGTGGAGCCGGGCAACCCGAACATCCACTACGGCGAGTTCCAGCAGGGGGTGCTCTTCCGGACCGACCGGACCACGGGCGAGGCGGTCTACATCCAGCCCCAGGCCAGGGAGGGCGAGCCCTTCGAGCGCTTCAACTGGGACGCGCCCATCGAGATCAGCTTCCACCAGCCCACACGCATCTACCACGCCTCGTACCGTCTCTGGCGGAGCGACGACCGGGGCAATAGCTGGACACCCGTCTCCGGGGACCTGACCCGGAGCCAGGAGCGTGTGGAGCTGCCCATCATGGGACGGGCTCAGAGCTGGGACGCCGCCTGGGACGTGGGCGCCATGTCCAACTACAACACCATCACCTCCATCGGCGAGAGCCCCCTGGACGAGGACCTCATCTACGTCGGTACCGATGACGGCCTCTTCTGGGTAACGGAGGACGGGGGCGAGAACTGGCATCGGATCGAGGTGGGCGGGATGGCGGACGTGCCGGAGATGTCCTTCGTGAACGACGTGAAGGCCAGCCACCACGACCCCAACACCGTCTTCGTGGCCCTGGACAACCACAAGTACGGCGACTTCTCACCCTACCTGGTGAAGAGCACGGACCGGGGCCGGACCTGGACCTCCATCACCGGCGATATCCCGGACCGGCACCTGGTCTGGCGGATGGTCCAGGACCATGTGGATCCGGACCTCCTCTTCGCCGCCACCGAGTTCGGCGTCTTCTTCACGGTGGACGGCGGCGAGGCGTGGACCGAGCTTCCCGGCGCCCCCACCATCTCCTTCCGGGACATCGTGATTCACCGGGACCGGGAGGACCTGGTGGCCGCGTCGTTCGGGCGCGGGATCTTCGTCCTCGACGACTACACGCCCCTCCGTGAGGGTGCCGACGGACTGGCCGGCGAGGCCATGCTCTTCGACACCCGCCCGGCTCTCTGGTACCAGCCCCAGAGCGTCCAGCACTCCCAGGGAGCGGACCAGTGGACGGCGGAGAACCCGCCTTTCGGCGCCGTCTTCACGTACTGGCTCCGGGATTCCTACCAGTCCCTGGAGGCAGAGCGGAAAGCCCGGGAGCGTGACATTCCGGAAGACCAGGACGTGCCCTTCCCGGGTTGGGACGCCCTCGAAGCCGAGATGCGGGAGCAGGGTCCCAGCGTCCAGATCGTGATCCAGGACCGGGCCGGAACCGTCATCAACCGGGTGAACGCCCCCTCCTCGGCGGGAGTCCACCGGGTGGCCTGGGACTTCGAGTACTCCTCCGACGCCATGATCGGGTTGGAAGGCGGCGGCGGATTCGGGGGCGGCTTCCTGGCCCTTCCCGACACCTATACGGCCACCCTCGTCAAGATCGAGGAAGGGGAGGTCACCGAGCTGGCCGGGCCGGTGGAGTTCGAGGTGGAGCAGGCCTTCGAGGGTGCCCTGGAGCGGGTGCCGGCCAGCGTCGTAGAGGCGTTCCGGGAGGACGTCCAGTCCTTCGCCCACGACCTGACCGAGACATCGAACCTTCTGCAGGAACAGATCCAGTTGGTGGAGGCCATGCAGACGGCGTTGAGCCGGGCCGAACGGCCGGATGCCGAGCTGAACGCCCGCCTCTATCAGACCCGTCTGGAGCTCCTGGATATCCGGGAGCAGATGCGGGGGAGCGAGGCCAAAGGCGAGATCGGCGAGCGGAGCCCGCCCACCCCGTCGAGCAGGCTCTCCGTGGGCTACCGGGGGCTCGGGACGACCTACGGCCCAACCGAGATGCACCGTCAGTCCGTGGAGGTCGGCCGGGCCGAGCTCGCGCCCATCCGGGCGGAGATCGAACGCTACGCCGACGAGGTGGTGCCGGCCCTGGAGGAGGCTCTGGAGGGCACGGGCGCCCCGCCCATCGAGAAGAGAAGGGGCGGCTGAGGAGATCCTTGGAGCGCGCCCTCGCCGGCGCGCTCCGTCAGACACGCATGGGGTGGTCCGACGGACGGCTCGAGCCGTTCAACGGGCCACCCCGTCGGCGTTTCCCCTTACCGGTAGTCCTCCAGCTTCACCAGGACCGCGCTCCAGGGGCAGTACCGGCCCAGGTTCAGCCAGTAGGTGAGCTCCCCCTCCACGTTGAAGGTGGCCAGGACACCCCCCTCCAGCTCCGGGTCGGGCGCCGTGGAATCGTTGCCGCAAGCGCCTGTGGCCCGAAACAGGATCCCTGCGAGGAGAAGGGCAGGTGTGGCTCGGCCCGGGGCTCTGTCCCAGAAGACCAGGACCTTCCTCATCGTCATCATCATCGCAATCATCTCGGGTGTCCCTCGTTCTGCCGGTCAGGAGGCCGCGAGACGGTCCCGCGTACTCCTCGAACGATCGTCCTCCTGCCCATGCACACACGCCATCCGACGGAACGGTTCCCGGTTATCCCGTTTTTGGGCGAGAAAGAGGCGGGCGACAAATGTTTCCTTGCGAAGGCGGGGAGGATCGTCCCACCTTGGCTTTGACCGGTTCCGCACCCCCTGCGGAATCAACAAATCGTCCCCCGAGGACCGATCCATCACCACGACCTACCACTCTCAGGAGGCATCCATGGTTTCCCATCTCTTATCCCCACGGCGGTTGAAGACGGCAGGGATCGCAGTCCTTTCCCTGCTTCTTGTCGGCATCGTCGGCTCCTGTTCCGACGCGCCCGTGGCCGTCCAGGGCCCCGCCGCCGACGCTCCGACGCCCGGCTTCACCCAGATCCAGACCGATGATTTCGTCCCCGGCCGGGTCCTGGTGAAGTTCCAGCCGGGAGCCAACGCCCGGGGCATCATCCGGAGCGTCGGAGCCGAGTTCGCCCGGGACCTGGTTCTGGACATTGTTGTGCTGAACGTCCCCGACCAGGCGGTGCAGACGGTGGTGGATGCCCTTTCCAGAAATCCCAACGTTGCCTTTGCTGAGCCGGACTTCATCCGGACCTTCGGCGACCCGGCGGTGATGCCGGTGAACGACCCCTTCATCGGCTACAAGTGGGATCTGGACAACGACGGGAACATCTACGACAGCTCAGGAAATGTCCTCGCTTCCACCGGAGCTGCCGACGCCGACATGGACTGGCGTGAGGCGGTGGAGGCTCTGGCCGGCTCCAGCGGCTCGGCCCGCATCGGGATCATGGACACGGGGATCCGGAACGACCACGAGGAGCTCACCGGGCGCATCGCCGCCCAGTACGACTTCTACGCCGGAGACTCCAACGCCGAGGACGACAACGGTCATGGGACCCACGTGGCGGGGATCGCAGCGGCGAACACCGACAACGGCGTCGGGACCGCCGGCGTGGCCTACACCGGCACCGTGGACTTTGCAATCGCCAAGGTCTGCGGGCGATCGAACCCCGGTCCCTTCGGCTACGGGTGTCCCAGCTCAGCCATCGCCGACGGCATCGTTTGGGCGGTGGACAACGGCGCTCACGTCCTGAACATGAGCCTGGGCGGGGGCAGCGGCTCCACCACCACCCAGTCGGCCCTCCAGTACGCCCGCTCCAACAACGTCCTTCCCTTCTGCGCCAGCGGGAACGACAACGGCTCCGTTTCGTATCCGGCGGCCTGGCCCGAGTGCGTGGCGGTGGGCGCCACGGACTGGTCGGACAACCGGGCCAGCTATTCGAACTACGGCCCGGAATTGGAGATTTCCGCCCCCGGCGGGGATAACGAACACCCCGACGGGTACAGTTACATCTTCTCCTCCTACAACGGAAGCTCCAGCAGTTACGCGTTCCTGGCCGGAACGTCCATGGCGACGCCCCAGGCCACGGGACTCGGCGCCCTGCTCCATGTGCTGGGTGCGGCGGATGACGACGCCAAGCTCACGAACATGAAGAGCACTGCCGACGACCTGGGGGCCAGCGGCTGGGACCAGTACTTCGGGGAGGGCCGGATCAACGTGTATGCTGCGGTGAGCGCGGCCAGCGGTGGCGACACCAACGCGGCGCCCACCTCGTCCTTCACGTACTCCTGCACCGACCTGGCCTGCGACTTCACCGACACCAGCGGCGACAGCGACGGAACCATTGCGAGCTGGAGCTGGGACTTCGGGGACGGCGCCACCTCCACGGCCCAGAACCCGTCCCACACCTACGCCGACGATGGGACCTACACGGTGACCTTGACGGTGACGGACGACGACGGGGCCACCGACTCCAACTCCCAGTCGGTGACCGTCTCCAGCGGCACCACCAACTCGCCGCCCACGGCGGACTTCAGCTATACCTGCACCGACCTGGCCTGCGACTTCGACGGATCCGCCTCCAGTGACTCCGACGGCTCCATCTCGAGCTACGACTGGACCTTCGGGGACGGAGCCACGGGAACGGGCACCACGGTGAGCCACACCTACGCTGCCGGTGGGACCTATACGGTGACCTTGACGGTGACGGACGACGGCGGAGCCACCGACTCCAGCTCCCAGGACGTCACGGTCACGGAGCCCAGTTCCGGCGATATCACCCTGAGTGTCTCTGCATACAAGGTTCGGGGCACCCAGTACGCCGATCTGTTCTGGAGTGGTGCGACGTCCACAAACGTGGACGTGTACCGGGATGGTTCAGTCGTGGCCACCACGGCCAACGACGGCGAGCACACCGACACCACGGGTCAAAAAGGCGGGGGCTCCGCCGTGTACAAGATCTGTGAGGCCGGCACCACCACCTGTTCCGCCGAGGTGACGGCCAACTGGTAGGCTGCGATTCTGTTTCGCGACACCAATCAGGTATTTGTATGGACGCGGCTCCGGCCCTCACGGGTCGGAGCCGCTTCTTTTCTGCCAGGTCCGGTTCTTTCGTCTCCTTCCGCCGGCGGCATCGCCACCGAAGACGCCACCTTCGAGACCGAGGTGCCGGAGTGGGAGGAGTGGGACCGAAGCCACGTGGAGCCCTGTCGGTTGGTCGCTGTGAAGGGTGCCGTGAAAGAGGCCGGTCCAGAGATCCTCGGCTGGGCCGCCCTCAGCCCCGTTTCGGACCGCTGCGTCTACGAGTGCGGATTTCGCACCGTCGGCTTGCGGAAGCGGTTGGGAAAGATGCACGGCATGTGGCGGGACGTGGTCTTCATGGAGCGGAGGGGCGACCGGGTGGGAGTGGAGTAGAGTGGAGCCTATCTCCCCCCTCCGGGAACCTTGGGGCCGCCCCGGGGTTTTCGTTCGTCGTGACAACGATGGACCGTTCAATCCACGGGAATCTGAATCATCACCATGACCTTGCTCGGCGGACCCATTGAGTTGAGGGAGCAGACGGCCCCTGCGGCCGGCCAGGCCCGGGAGGCCTGCTTCTGTTGCTCCTGTCCCCCCTCGAGGGAGGCGGGCCGGGGGAGGTCGTCCGAGGACTGACCCACCAAGAGCCGCCGTCTCCCTCCCGTGGCACGGAGGGTCCGGCGGAGAGCTTTGCCATCGCTGCCGGATCCCGTCCGGCGGCGATTTCTTTTTCTATGTGACATTGGAGCATCCATGAGGATCTACGAGGACATCACGGAGCTGATGGGAAACACCCCCCTGGTTCGCCTCCGCCGCCTTGCCGAGGGCCTTCCCGGCCAGGTGGTCTGCAAGCTGGAGTTTTTCAACCCGGCCCACAGCGTGAAGGACCGCATCGGGGTGGCCATGATCGACGCCGCCGAAGAGGCGGGGCTCCTGGGACCCGACTCCATCATTCTGGAGCCCACCAGCGGGAACACGGGGGTGGCGCTGGCCATGGTGGCCGCGGCCCGGGGCTACCCGTGCGTTCTCACCATGCCCGACAAGGTGAGCAGGGAGCGCCGTGCCCTCATCCGGGGCTACGGCGCCGAGCTCATCCTCACGCCCGGGGACGAGGGGATGAAAGGGGCCATCGAGGCCGCGGACGAGCTCGCTGCCACCGATGACCGTTACTTCATTCCCCAGCAGTTCCAGAACCCCGCGAACCCGGAGGTCCACCGCAGGACTACGGCCAGGGAGATCTGGGAGGATACCGAGGGGACGGTGGATGTCCTGGTCGCCGGCGTGGGAACCGGAGGCACCATCACCGGAACCGGCGAGGTCCTCAAGGATCTCAAGCCCGAGCTCCGGGTGGTGGCGGTGGAGCCGGAGGACTCGGCGGTCCTCTCCGGAGAGGAGAAGGGTCCCCACCCCCTCCAGGGAATCGGAGCGGGGTTCGTGCCCGAGATCCTGAACACCGGGATCTACGACGAGATCCTTCGGGCTCCGGGCCCGGCATCCTTCGAAATGGCCCGCTCCCTGGCCACCCGGGAGGGTCTCCTGGTGGGGATCTCTTCGGGCGCCGCAGTCTGGGGCGCACTGGAGGTGGCCCGCCGGGAAGAGAACCGGGACAAGCTCATCGTCGTCATCGTTCCTTCCTTCGGAGAGCGGTACCTCAGCACCGATCTCTTCGAGGGACTTGCGGATTGACCAACACCACTCCTGCCCGGACGACCTCTTCCGTTCGTGGACGGCGGAGCCGGGGGGATGAGAGAACCACCATGATCAACACCATGCGTCAGGACATCCGAGCGGCCTTCGAGAGGGACCCTGCGGCCCGGAGCACTCTGGAGCTTTTTCTGGCCTATCCCGGTCTCCACGCCGTCTGGATGCACCGGATGGCCCACTGGCTCTGGGAGCGTCGGCTCAAATTGCCGGCTCGTCTTCTCTCCCACCTGAACCGGGCGTTGACGGGGATCGAAATCCATCCGGGTGCCCGCATCGGGCCCAGGTTCTTCATCGACCACGGGATGGGTGTGGTCATCGGGGAGACCGCCGAGATCGGAGCCGACGTGACCCTCTACCACGGGGTCACCCTGGGCGGCACGAGCCTGGAAAAGGGAAAGCGTCACCCCACCCTGGAGGACGGTGTCGTGGTCGGTGCAGGAGCCAAGATCCTGGGGAACATCACCGTGGGTCGTTGCAGCCGCATCGGCGCCAACGCCGTGGTGGTCAAGCCCGTCCCCAGCGACGCGGTTGTGGTGGGGATCCCCGGCGAGGTCGTGAAGCGCAAGGAGGTCCGCGCCGTCGGGGTGGGCCCGGACCTGGAGCACGGGGAACTGCCCGATGTGGTGGGCGAGACCCTCGAGAGCCTCATCAAACGGGTCCAGGCGCTGGAGAACCGCCTGAACGAGGAGGCCGAGGAGGAGGACTCCTCGCAGGTCACGCCGGATGGAGCCGCGTGGGAAAGGGAAGGGTTCGGGGTGTGAGGGCTTCCTGCCTAGCGCTAACGAAACCATGGGACCACGCATGCCGTACTCCTGAGTAGACTAGGGGATTGATCGGAAAGGGGGGTGCGGCCGCGTGCAGGGGGCTCGCGGATGCCACCACCATGCTCATGACCAAAGAGTTCCTCCCCGGCACCCTGGACATGCTCATCCTCAAGGCCCTCTCCCTGGGGCCCACCCACGGGTCCGGCGTGCTGCTTCGCATCGAGGAGACCTCCAAGAAGCTCCTGGCCCTGGAGCAGGGATCCCTCTACCCCGCCCTGGCCCGCCTGCGGGACCGGGGACTCATCGAGTCCGAGTGGGGCACCGTGGAGAACAACCGCCGGGCCAGGTTCTACTCCCTCACCCCGGAGGGGGCCCGGAGACTGGAGGGGGAGTCGTCCCGGTGGACCCGGATGGTCCAGGCCGTCTCCAACGTCATGGACGCCCAACCCAGCGAGGCCTGAGTCATGTTTCGTCGCCTGATTCGTCGCATCACCCCTCTCCTCGGCGGCTCCCGTGTCCAGCAGGAGCTGGACGAGGAGATGGAGCTCCACCTGCAGCTCCTCACCGAGGACCTGATCCGGCAGGGGATGGAGCCCGGGAAGGCGCGAAAGGAGGCTCGAATCCGCTTCGGCAGCCGGGCCAGAGTTCAGAGCAGGACCCGGGAGGCCCAGGGGATGGCCTTTTTCGACGAGGCTGTGAGGAACGTGCGCTTCGCCCTCCGGGGGATGGTCCGGAGTCCACTCTTCGCAGGGACCTTCGTCCTGACCCTGGCTCTCTGCATCGGGCTGGGGGTTGCCGTCTTCAGCGTCGTGGACGCCGTCCTCTGGCGGTCCCTCCCCTATCCCGACCCGGACCGTCTGGCCCACGCAGTCCTCTACAATCCCTCCCTGGGCAAGACGCCGGAAAACACGGGAGTGGACGGCAGAACCTGGGAAAGGCTACGGGATGAGGCCGGGATGGTGGAACGGGCGGTATACTCGGCCTGGGTTCGAGGGGTGAACCTCTCCACCGACCGGGCGGCGGCGTACGTGGGCCAGCAGAGGGTCGGTGCCGGGTACTTCCGGACCCTGGGCGTCCTTCCCCGGCAGGGACGGGAGTTCGAGGCCGCCGAGGACGTCCCGGGGGGGGCTCCTGTCGCCATCCTGAGCCATGAGCTCTGGACCCGGACCTTCCAGGAGGATCCGAATCTCCTGGGGGGCACCATACGCCTGAAGGGGGAGTCCCACACGGTGGTGGGGATCATGCCTCCCGGCTTCCGCTCCCCGGGCGAGGCCGATGTCTGGACCCCCCTCCGGCCATCCACCACCGGAGAAGGGGGCGGAACGAACTACGCCATCCTGGTCCGGGTCCCCGAAGGCATGAGCATGGAGGAGGCCGACGCACGGATGGCTGCCATCGAACCCCCGAGGTCGCCCCAGGAGGGAGCCCCGGAGCGGCGATTCGGACTGGTCAGCCTCGAAGAGGTCCAGACCGCCGGGGTCGAGACGCCCCTTCTCATCCTCCTGGCCGCCATCGGCCTCATGCTGGTGGTGGGATGCGCCAACCTGGCGGGCCTGCAGGTCGCCCGCTCTCTGGCCCGGCGGTCCGAGATGGCGACCCGGAAGGCTCTGGGGAGCGGCACGGGTGCCCTGGTCCGGCAGATGGTGGCGGAGAACGTCACGATGGGTGTGCTGGGGGGCATGATGGGCATCGGGGTCTGCTTCTTCGCCATGCACGGCCTTGAGACCCTGGTGCAGGCCCACTTCGGGACCTGGCAGGAGGTCCGCCTGGACGGGCGGGTCCTGGCCGCGGCCCTGGGCATCACCGCTCTGGCCACGGGGCTCTTCAGCCTGGCCCCCATCCTCCACGTGCGCCGTCAGGACGTCATGCGGACGCTCCTCTCCGGGTCCCGGGGCGTGGTGGGGAAGGGGGGGCACGCGGTGCGGAAGGCTCTCCTGGTGGGAGAGGTGGCCATGGTCACCGCCCTCCTCTTTGCGGCGGGGCTCCTGGTGAGGAGCTACGGTTACCTGGAGGGGATGGATCCGGGCTTCGACGCCCAGGGGGTCCTCACCGTTCAGTACTCCCTGGACGACGCCCGCTACGCCGAGTCCGAAGCCGTCCAGGCCCTCTTCCGGGAAACCCTCACCCGCATCCGGGAGATTCCCGGCGTTGCCTCGGCCTCGGTGGCCCTCACCCTCCCGTACGAGCGGCCCCTCAATCTCCCGTTCCGCCTCCCCGGAGACGACGAGGAAACCGTGCGCATCACCAACGCCGTCTACGTCACGCCCGGGTTCTTCCGGACCCTGGACATCCCCCTCCTCCAGGGTCGGGTCCTGCACGAGGGCGACAGGGCGGGGTCGCCCATCGTGGCGGTGGCGAACCAGGCATGGGTGGAGGCCAATGTGGAGTCGGGGCAGGCCCTGGGCATCCCGGTGAGCATGGGATTCGGAGGTGGGGACGATGTGGAGGTCGTGGGCGTGGTGGGCAACGTGCTGCAGCGAGCCGGCTGGGGAGACGGCAGCACCCCCGTGTGGGAGACGCCCACCCTGTACCTGGCTTCCGCCCAGGCCGGGGACGCCTTCATGCAGCAGATCCACGTCTGGTTCTCCCCGAGCTGGGTCATCCGGGGCGAGGCGGCCCGTCCCGAGTTGGCCGCCGAGGTGACCCGGGCCTTCCGGGAGATTCAGTCGGACCTGCCCGTGGCCAGGACCGCCACCCTCCAGGAGGTGATGGATAGGGCGTTCGCCGTTCAACGCTTCGAGGCCACCTTCCTACTGGCGGTGGCTGGATTCGCCCTCCTCCTGGCGGGGATCGGCCTCTACGGGATCGTGGCCCACGAGGTGGTGGAGCGCCGGGCCGAGATGGGTCTGAGGATGGCCCTGGGCTCCACCCCGGGGAAGGCCGTCCTCACCACCGGTCTCGGCGGCCTCGTGCTCACGGGAATCGGCCTTGCCGTGGGGGTGGGCCTGGCTGTGCCCGTGGGGCGGGTCATGGAGAGCCTCCTCTACGGGGTCCAGCCCTTCGATCCCGTCACCCTCGTCCTCCTGGCGGGCTTCCTGGGGCTCTTCGCCGCCGTGGCCTCTTTCGTGCCGGCGGCCCGCATCGGGCGCACCGATCCGGCGGAGGTTTTGAGGGAGGGGTAGGGGCCCACGGGACCGGAATCCATCGTTGGGGCGCACTCGGGGGGGACGGAAGCTGGGTCGTGTCCGGGGAGGGGAAGGACATCGGGAAGATCGGAGGCGCTTTCCGCTTCGGAGGTGGGGAGGTACCCTTCCTCCACGAGGGCTTCGGGTTCAGCGACGCGCAGATCACAGAGATCCATGCCCGGTGCCCCGGACGCTACTGGATCGTGGGGGAGGTCTACACGCCGTAGGGCGGAGCTTCTTCACCGGCGAGGAGGGAGCCTGAATGGACGGACGGTCGGGCGACGGAGCCGAAACGAACCACGGGAGGACCGGAGGCGCCGGTTCGCGCTTTTCTTCCTGCAACCCCTCGGGTCGCGCGATCGTTTTCCGGGCTCGGAAACGCACCGCAGGCACCTTCCGGTATCCGGCCACGCCCTCCGTCCTCCTCCTGCTTTCTCTCCTTGCCCACGGCTGCTCCGTGGCCGGGGGGGCGCC
>CAYXGM010000077.1:0-5401 GCA_964464555.1 uncultured Gemmatimonadaceae bacterium
CTTCCGTTCCTCCCCACCCCGCCCCCACTTCCGTCAGCCCACAGAATTGAGCAACTTGCGGGCCAGATACGAACCGGCAGACCGGCCCGAACCTGCACACCAGAAAAGGACGGTCCCCACTGTCAGGCTCCAACAGCGAATCCCATGAAGTCCGGCTCTCTGCCCGGGCCCTCCTCTTCGACCTGGACGGCGTCCTGGCCGATTCCCGCCGGGTGGTGGAGGCCGCATGGCGGGAGTGGTCCGGCCGTACCGGGCGGGATCCGGAGCCCATTCTGGCGGCGGTGCACGGCCGGAAGATCGGGGAGGCGTTGCGGGAGATCGACGGGACCCTGGACGTCGCCGCCGAGGCCCGGGTCCTCATGGCGCTGGAGGAGACCCACGCCGACAAGGTCCGAACCTTTGCCGGGGCGGCGGAGGTGGTGGCGGCGTTACCCCGTGGACGGTGGGCCGTGGTGACGTCGGGGACCCCCACGGTGGCCCTGGGGCGCCTGGAGATCGTGGGGATCGCTCCGCCGGCGGTCTTCATCACCGCCCGGGACGTGAGGGAGGGGAAACCGGCGCCGGAGGGCTACCTCCTGGCGGCCCGGCGGTTGGGTGTGGCCCCGGAGGACTGCCTGGTCCTGGAGGACGCGCCGGTGGGGGTGGCGGCGGGGAAGGCTGCGGGGATGCAGGTGGTGGCGGTGGCCACCACCCACGAGGCCGAGCGCCTCGGGGCGGCCGATGCCGTGGTGGAGAGCATTGCGGAGGTGCGGATCGAGGTGCTGGAAGGGGAGCTCGTGCTGACCCTGCCCGCGGGGAGGGCCGCCGGCGCGGCGGGGTCCGGGGGGGAGGCGTGATGATCCGTGCCTTCTTCCTGGCGGTCTGCGGGGCTGCCCTGGTCCAGGTCGCCTCGCCCTCCCGGACCGAGGCCCTTCGGGAACGGGTCGCCGGCGCCCGTCAGCATCTCCTGGTGGTGACCGAGGCTCCCGGCGACACGCGTGGCCGCATGTACCGCATGGAGCGGGAGGTGGCCGGCGTTCAGGAGGGAGAGGGGTCCTGGCACCGGGTGGGAGCGCCCATTCCCGTGCCGCTGGGGTGGGGCGGGGGGGGGCCCAAGCGGGAAGGGGACGGCCGCTCCCCGCAGGGTGCCTTCTCCCTGGGGCCCGTCTTCGGATATTCTCCCGATCCTCCGCCGGGATTGACCGCCGCCGGGCCGGCCCCGGCCGCAGAGCCGGGACCTCCGCCCGCAGATTCGTTGCTCCCGGCGACCCGGGTCCCCTACCTGCCCCTGACCTCCGGATTCGTCTGTGTGGACGACCCCTCCTCGGTCTACTACAACCGGGTCTTCGACGCCGACACCCTTTCGGTGCCCCGGGACTGGGCCAGCGCCGAGGCCATGCGCCGGGACCTGGCCCACGGAGACGACCTGTACGAGTGGGGCGTGGTGGTCGGGTACAACGAGGAGGCGGTGCCGGGTGAAGGATCCTGCATCTTCCTGCATGTCTGGCGGGGGGCGGCGGAGCCCACTGCCGGTTGCACGGCCATGGCCGAGGACGACCTCCTGACCGTGGTTCGGTGGCTGGGATGGGGGGCGGGGGAGGCGGTCCTGGTTCAGGGGACCCGGGCCTGGATGGAAGGGCTCAGGCTGGCCGGGGTCCTTCCCTACGGACTGCCCCGGTAGCCGGCGCGGCGGGGTCTCCCCGACGGGTGCGGGCCGGGGAGGTAGCTTTCCGTCAGGCCACGACGGCGCCCCCGCCCATTCCGTAGGCTTCCTTCACCTCGTCCATGAGGGTGGTGGTGCGGGAGCAGATCCGGGCGAACTCGTTGAAGTCGAACCCCAGGCGCTTCAGGATCCCGCTGTCCACCTCCAGGTTCAGCCCTTCGGCCCCCAGGCCGATGCCCATGGTCTTGGCCACCATGTTGGATAGCATCACCGTGTCCATGAGAGGTGTGGGGTCGGGGACGGGGACGGTGTGGTGCATGGCGATGGCCTCGGTGACCTCCGCCGGGAACATCCATTTCTCGGCCACGGCGGCGCCCACCTCGGCGTGATCGAATCCGAAGAGGGTCCGTTCGGCCTGCACGAAGGTCAGCTCCATCTCCGAGGCCACCCGGACGATGGACTCCATGTCCGCCTCCACGTAACGGACCAGGATGAGCTTGCCGATGTCGTGGGTGAGGGCCGCCACCGCAGCCAGGGGCGGGATGCGGGTCCGGTTGCACGCGGCCATGATCTCCTTCGCGGCCACCGAGGAGATGGCTCCGTGGAGCCAGAGCTCGTCTTCGCTGAGGTCGTAGAGCTCCGCCGGCCGGGAGAGGCTCTTGTAGTGGGCTCCCAGCGTGATGTCGAGGATCTGGTCCACCCCCAGGCGCATGACGGCGTCCGATACCCGCTGGACCTGCATCCGTGCCCCCACGATGGGGGAGTTGGCCACCTTCAGGAGGGTGGCGGCTACGGCCTGGTCGTACTCCACTGCCTCCGCGATCTCCCTGGGTGAGGGGAGCTCCTCGCCCACCATGGTGAAGAGTCGCTGAATGGTGACGGGGAGTGGATCGAGGCGATCGATCCCCTTCACCAGCTCCTGTGGTATGGCCATGGCCCCTTCCCTGCCTCTGGATACCGAAACGTCCCTTTCGGTCAGTCTCGGCTTTCCGGCGTGGGAAGTTTAGCCTGGGGCAAGGTCCAGCCAGGGGTTGATTCAGTCCGGGAGGGTGAAGATGGCGCTCCGGAAGCGTCCGTCCCCGAGAGCGGTGAGGTGGTAGACCCGCTGGCGGTAGGGCTGGTCCAGGGCACCGGCCTCGGCCTGCTCCCCGCGGCTGAAGACCCCGTCATCCTTCGGGCGGACTCGGCGTAGCCCGTGAGCTCCACGTATCCCCGACCGGAGACGGCCTCGCCGGCCCGGGTTCCCTCCACCTCCACGGCTCCCTCCCAGTACCGGAAGGTCACTTCCAGCTCCTGGTCCGGGATGAGGGGACGGATCTCCAGCTCCAGCTCCTCCTCAGGAACCGTGAGTCGCCATGCTCCGGGGTATTCGGCGCCGTCCATGGGGCTTCGCCACCAGCCCAGGACTTCGAGCTGGACCTGGTCGGAGGAGAGGGGCCGAACGGGGACCGCACCGTCGGCCGCTCCCACCAGGACGCCCTTGCTCAGGGGGTCCGGGCTTCCGTCGGCCAGGCGGAGCTGGTAGTACATGAGCTCCCGGCCGTCGTCCATCTGGAGGGCGAACCAGTCCCACCCCACCTGTCCCCGGGAGAGGGCGCTGGTGCTCCACTCCCGGTCCATCCAGGCCGTGCCCGTCACCGGGAGGTCCCCGGCGTCCAGGGTCAGGCGGCCCCGGGCATCCAGGCGAGTGAAGGAGTAGTAGTACGATGCGTTGCCCGGGGCGGCGCCCTTCTGGCTCAGCCCCTCCTCCCCCTGGAGGACCATGGGCTTGAGGGGGCTGAGCTCCAGCTCCAGGGTCACATCGTCTTCGGCGGCCCGGAGGGTGAGGGGGAAGATGTCCGAGCCCGGGGCCGACCCTCCTCCCTCTGCCAGCTCCCAGTCCTCCAGCCATACCCGGAAGGGGGAGGCGGTGGCTCCGGCCAGTCCCAGGGCCTGTCGGCTGAACCGCTCGAAGGCGTGGAAGGTCCGGGCCCGTCCGTCGGTGACGGCGAAGTGCCCCATGTAGACCTGGTTCGTTGCCCAGGCCGAGGGTCCGGAGGGCGGGGTGGGAGTCACGGCGCTCCGGAAGAGAGTGAACTGGAAGCCGTAGGGCTCACCCTCCGGTCCCTCCAGGTTCCCGGTCAGGTACCACCACTCGGTGCGGAAATCCGGATGAGGCCCGTGGTCCTCGGGAAAGCGGAAGGGCCGGGGCTCGGTGGCCCGGGCGTAGGCGGAATCGGGGGCGCCCCCCAGGACGTCGGCCACGGTGAGGGTGGTTCGGAGGTCCTCTCCCGTGGACCCGTCCGAGGTGCGGAGCCACCCGTAGACTGCGGCCAGGACCAGGGCCAGGACCACGGCCAGAGCCGGCCAGATCAGGCGCGGCGACATCTCGACTACTCCTCCCTCAGCGCTGCGGCCGGCGAGGTCCGGGACATGCGCCAGGCGGGAACGATCCCGGCCAGGAGGGCCCCCAGGACGGCCAGGGCCACGGCCTGGAGGAGGATCTCCGGCCCGACCTGGAGCTGCAGGGTCCAGCCGAAGGACCGCTTGTTCACCACGAACACCATGACCAGGGCCAGGACCAGCCCGGCCGGGACGGCCAGGACGCCGGCCACCAGCCCCATGAGACCGGTCTGGGCCGTCACCAGCTTCCAGACCTGTCCGGGGGTGAGGCCGTTGGCCCTGAGGACGGCCAACTCCCGGGCCCGCTCGAGCTGGAGGGCCATGAGGGCGCTCAGGACCCCCACGAACGCCACCACGAAGGCCAGGAGCCGGAGGACGCCGGTGATGGCGAAGGTGCGGTCGAAGATTTCCAGGGAGGCCGACTTGATGGCCCGGTTGGATCGGATGCGGACGGCCTGGCCGCCGTCTGCTCCAACGGCCGGGTCCGCCGCCCGGGCCTGGAGCTCGGCCACCAGGGCATCGACCTCGACGCCCTCCGCCGCGAAGAGCCCCAGGGAGGTGATCCCGTCGTCGCTCCAGTACCGGTCGAAGGTGGCCCGGCTCATCATGATCACCCCCCGGTCCGACCCGTAGTCGTAGAAGACGCCGGCCACCGGGAAGCTCCTCGCCTCCCCCTCCGTGCTCAAGCGGAGGGTGTCACCCGGGAGGAGGCGCTCCCGGTAGGCCAGGGACTCGGAGAGTAAGAGCCCCTCCCCTTCCCGGAACGCTTCGAAGGTCCGGCCGCCGCCCCCTTCCTTGAAGGTGAAGGCCGCCTCCCCCCGGGGGTGCAGATCGAGGGCGACGCCCCGGAAGGAGCCCCGTTCCGTGCGGAACCGGGTCTCACGGTAGGTGCTGGCCCCCTCCAGCCCGGGGGTCTCCATGAGCCGACGGGCCAGCTCCGGCTCCAGGGTACCCTGGGGCCGGGAGGAGACCAGCCCCGGGAGGGAGACGTAGACGTCGGCCTGGAGTGTGGCGTCCAGCCAGGAGGCCACGGTGCCCCGAAAGCTGGCGATCATGGTGCCCAGCCCCACGGTCACCGAGACCGCCACCACCAGAGCCGCCACCGCCGGGGCCGTCCTGCTCATGGCCGTCACCACGCCCCGGGCGGCCATGGCTCCCAGGATGCCCACGGACCGCTTGGCCGCCGGGGCGAGGATCCGCATGGCCAGGGCCGTGGAGAGGGGGGTGAGGAGGGCCATGCCCATGACCAGTCCGAAGAGGGCAGCGAAGGCCAGAAGGATGCTCCGGGTGGGAACCAGGAGGAGCACGCTCCCCGTCGTGACCATGGCCAGGCCCAGGCCCGCGGCCCGGGGCACCGCCCTCCGGGCCTTCTCCTCC
>CAYXGM010000077.1:5411-15820 GCA_964464555.1 uncultured Gemmatimonadaceae bacterium
GACCGGGTGAGGGTGGAGCGGGCCGGTGAGAGGGTGGCCTCCAGGGCCGGGGGAAGGGAGGCCAGGAGGGTGGCGGCCAGCCCCACCACCCCGCCCTTCACCAGGGCCATGGGGGGAACCGAGAGACCTTCCACCGAGAGGACGAAGTAGAGGTCGTTGATGGTCCGGCTCACCAGGTGGACCATCCCCCGGCCCATGATCACACCCAGGAGGAGGCCGAGTCCCGTTCCCACCAGTCCCAGGACGGCCGCCTCCCCCAGCACCAGCCCCAGGATCTCCCGCCGGGTCACGCCCAGGGAGCGGAGGCTCCCCAGGATGGGCCGCCTCTGCACCACCGAGAAGGTCATGGTGTTGTAGATGAGGAACATCCCGAAGATGAGGGCCAGGAGGCTCAGGGCCGTGAGATTCAGGTCGAAGGCCCGGATCATCTCCGAGAGGCTGGCCGAGCGGCTTCCCGTCCGCACCACCTGCACGCCGGGACCGAAAGCCTCCCGGAGCTCGTCCTCGCCGGGACCCGGTCCCGCCTCGTCCAGAACGAGATCGATGCGGGAGAGCCGCCCTTCCATCCCCAGGAGTTCCTGGGCCCGGCTCACGTCCATGACCAGGACGTCCCGGATGCCCCGCCGGGAGATCTCGTCCCGGGGGGTGAGGATGCCGGAGATCCCCAGGCCGACGTCCCGCCCGTCCACCTCGATCCCGAAGGTCCCGCCCACGGAGGCGTCCAGGTCGGTGGCGAGCTCCCGCCCCACGAAGACGCCTCCGCCGGCGGCCAGGAGGTCGGTGACGTTCACCCCCTCCGCCCCGCCCAGGAGGTAGGGCCGGAAGGGACCCTCGGAGAGGGGATCCACCCCCAGGATGCGAAGGGGACGGGCGGGAAGGGCCGGAGAGGTGACGAATCCCTCCACCACCGGGGCCGAGGTCCGGACCCCGGCCTCCAGGCGGAGGACGGCGAAGAGGGAGTCCGGGACCCCCGAACCGTTTCCCAGCACCTGGTGCGTGGCCCGGCCGGCCACCGATTCGGTGGATACCCGGAAGGCTTCCCGGGAGCTCTGGATGGCCAGGTCGATGGAGACCATGACCCCAACCCCCATGGCTACCCCCAGCACGGTGAGAACGATCTCCCAGGGGTGCTGCAGGAGGAAGCGGGCGCTGGCCCGGGGGAGGAGCGCCTTCATGGCTCGGCTCCGGCCCGGAGCGACCTCGCCGGTGCCACGGCAAGCATCAGAGGGCATCCTCCACCAGGTGCCCGTTTTCGATGCGTAGGACCCGGTCCGCCGCGGCGGCGATCTCCCGGCTGTGGGTGGCCACCAGGAGGGTGACCCGGCGGTCCCGGGCCAGCCCGTAGAGGAGGGAGAGGATCATCTCCCCGGTCCGGAAATCCAGATTCCCGGTGGGCTCATCGGCCAGGACCAGGGCCGGCTCGTGGATGAGGGCCCGGGCCACCGCCACCCGCTGCTGCTCACCCCCGGAGAGTCGGTCGGGGAAGGCGTTTTCCCGTCCCTCCAGCCCGACCTCCGCCAACAGGGACCGGGCCTTCTCCTGATGCAGGGGATCGACGCGCCCCTTCAGCTCCAGGGGCAGGAGAAGGTTCTCCTCCACGGTCAGGGTGGGCAGCAGGTTGAAGAACTGGAAGATGAAGCCCAGGTGCCGGCGCCGGAACAGCGTCCGGTCCCGCTCCGTCATCCCCGTGAGGGACACCCCGTCCACCCACACCGAGCCCCGGTCCGGGACGTCGATGCCGCTCACCAGGTTCAGGAGGGTGGACTTCCCCGAGCCCGAGGGCCCGGCCAGGGCGACGAACTCCCCCCGGCCCAGGGAAGCCTCGGCGCCGGCGAGAATAGCGTGCTCCCGGCCTCCCTCCCGGTAACTCTTGGAGAGGCCCCGAAGCTCCAGGAGGGAGCTTTTTTTTGCGCCGGATGTCGTCATCACGTCGAAGCTACCTCGGGGTCGGGAGAATGTCTCGGGGTCGGCGCCGCGGCCTCCCCCGGGGCAGTCCTTCCTCTCCGTGTCCGGGATCCCTCCCTGTCCGGTCCTGGCGGCCAACCTTCGTGTCCCTGTTCAGTAAATCCTGGACAAAACATAAACAAACGTTATACTTGAGGCAACAAAGGGCGAAAACAGAGACCGAAGCCTTCTCATGATCGCGATGCCGACCATCCTCTACCCTCAGGAGCGACCCGTGAGTCCCCAGGCGCCGACCAGCCATGATGCAGCCGAAGATCTCATCCTCGACTTTTCCGCCGTAGAGCAGCCCCGGTGGCTCCCCGTCAACGATGGGGTCATGGGCGGGGTGTCGGAAGGCGCCCTACAGCTCACCGAAGGGGGCACGGGACGTTTCAGCGGATTTCTTTCACTGGAGAACAACGGGGGCTTCGCCTCGGCCCGCATCATTCTGCCCAGCCAGCGCCTGGCCGCGTACCGGGGTCTGCGGCTCCGGGTGAAGGGGGACGGGCGGAGGTACCAGGTCCGGCTCCGGGTGGGGGGTCAGTTCGACGGTGTGGCCTACAAAGCCGACTTCCGGACCCGGGCCGGGGAGTGGGAGGAGCTCACCGTCCCCTTTCACCTCTTTCGCGCCACCTTTCGGGGCAGGATCCTCGACTCCATGCCTCCGGTGAACCCGGCTCGGATTCAGCAACTGGGCTTCATGATCGCCGACAAGACGGAGGGACCCTTCTCCCTTGAAATCGCCTGGATCAGGGGGGTGTCCCGGACCCCCTGACCCGCCCCTTGCCGACGGCCCATGCCCGCCTACCTTGTTCAACCTGGTTGAGGGCTCGGCGGATCCCATCCTCGGACGGCGATGCGCCACGGAGAGCCCGGTGGCGCGCGCAGGTCGGCTCGCCCCCGTTTCCCAACACCGTCAAGGAGTCGGGGCATGGACGTCAGAGGGTATTTCGTCACGGATATTCCCCGGAGGGCATTCCTGGAGCGGACCATGAAGGGAGGGCTGGCGGTGGCCGCCGGTCCCACCCTCCTGTCCCTCCTGGAGGGCTGCGCCCCCGGGGAATCGACGGCGGGTGTCACCGAGGTGGATCCCCACCTCCTGAACCTCACCATCCAACGGGCGCTGGCCGACGGAGGCGACTTCGCCGACGTCTACGTGGAGCACCGGGTCAGCCGATCCGTCCTCATGGAGGAGTCCCGCTTCAAGAGTGCCGAGTTCGGGGTGAGCCAGGGCGCCGGCGTGCGGGTCATCGCCGGGGACAAGACGGGCTATGCCTACAGCGAGGAGATCACCGAGGAGGCCCTCCTGAGGGCCGCCGAGGTCGCTTCCACCATCGCCCGGGGCAGCCGGGCGGTGGAGCCGGTGGGCGTGGGGTCCCCCACCGTCCGGGAGAGCTTCGGATCGGTGCAGCTCCCCCTGGAGCAGATCGCCGACGACCGGCGGCTGGACGTGATGCAGCGGGCCAACCAGGCGGCGCTGGACTACGACAGCCGCATCGCCATGGCCAGCATCAGCTACTACGACGAGGTCAGGGACCGGACGCTGGCCAACAGCGAGGGGGTGTACCTGAGCGACAGCCAGCCCCTCCTCTTCTTCATCGTTCAGACCCTCGGTGTGGGAGACGGAACCCGGCACATGGGGCGGGAGCGGCTGAGCCGGCACGCGGGCTTCGAGATGTTCGACGAGGTTCCTCCCGAGGAGGTGGCCCGGACCGCCGCCCGGGAGTCCATCGCCATGCTGGACGCCACGGACGCCCCGGCGGGACGCATGGACGTGGTCATGCAGAACGGGTGGGGCGGGGTCCTGGTCCACGAGGCCGTGGGGCATCCCCTGGAGGCCGACAACATCGCCCGTGAGATCGGCGCCTTCACCGGAAAGCTGGGTCAGAATGTGGCCTCGGACGTCTTCACCATGGTGGACGACGGCTCCATCCCCAACATGCGCGGGACCATCAACTGGGACGACGAGGGAACCCAGTGCAAGCGGAACGTGCTCATCGAGAACGGGATGTTACAGGCATACATGACCGACATCCTCTCGGCGAAGCAGCTCGGGCTGGAGCGGACGGGCAACGGGCGCCGGGAAAGCTTCCGCTACATCCCCATCCCCCGTATGACCAACACCTTCATCGATCAGGGGGACTCGGATCCTGCCGACATCCTGGCTTCCACTCCAGCCGGTCTCTACGTGCAGAGCCTGAGCGGAGGGAGCGTGAACCCCATCACAGGGGAGTTCAACTTCACCTGCCGTGAGGCCTACCTCATCGAGAACGGCCAGAAGACGGTTCCCGTGAAGGGGGCCACCCTGGTGGGGAGCTGCATCGAGGTGGTGTCCAACGTGGATGCGGTGGGCAACGACCTGGCTTTCGGTCCCGGAATCTGCGGGAAGGGTCAGTCGGCGGAGGTCTCCGCCGGACAGCCCACGGTGAGGATCCGGGGAATCAACGTCGGCGGAAGCCGGGCCTAGGAGCGGATCGCGCATACGGTGCGGGGAGAAGCTGTCGCAGCTTCCGGCGCCAACCTCAAGGAGACGGGTCATGCAGTACGAGAACCTTTCGCAGGAGCTGGTCGACCGCTGTCTGGGCCAGGGCGCCGAATCCGCCGAAGTCTACCTCCAGACGGGGCGTCAGCTCAGCATCGAAGTCCGGAACGGGGAGCTGGAGACGGTCCAGGAATCGTCCTCTCACGGGGTGGGATTCCGCGTCTTCAGAGAGGGAAAGATGGGCTTTGCCCACTCCAATGATCTCTCCGACGCCTCGGTGAACGAGGCCATCCGCAGTGCCGTGGCCTTCGCCGGCCACATGACGGCCGACGAGCACAACATCCTGCCCGGCGACACCGGGGTCTCGGAGGTCGAGGGCCTCTTCGATGCCGACCTGGCCGGTGTGAGCATGGACGAGAAGATCGCCCTCATCACCGAGACCGAGGCTCTGGCGCTGGCCGAGGGACGCATCAACAAGAGCGACGGGGCCCGGTACGGGGAGGGGGAGGGCGCCGTCTTCCTGGCCAACTCCAACGGGCTGGCCAGATCCTACCGGAGCACCGGGTGCAACTTCGGGGTGTCGGTGGTGGCCGAGAAGGGGGAGCAGCGCTCCAGCGGCGGCGAGTACTGCTCCCGGCGGTTCTGGGGCGACCTGGCACCTCCCGGGGAGGTGGCGGAGGAGGCGGCCAGGAGCGCCTACGAGATGCTGGACGCCCGGATGGTCCCCACCCAGCGGGCTCCGGTGGTCTTCGATCCCGACGTGGCCCGGTCCCTCCTGGGCGGGATCCTGGGGGCCATCAACGGGGAGCGGGTGCTCCAGGGGGCCAGCTTCCTGGAGGGGCGTGTGGGCGAGCCCATCGCCACGGACCTTCTCACCATCGTGGATGACGGGATCCGTCCGAAGGGCATGGCCTCGGCCCCCTTCGACGGTGAGGGAGTGCCCACCCAGCGGAGGACCATCGTGGACCGGGGCGTCCTCCAGGGCTTTCTGTACAATACCATCGTGGCTTCCCGGGCGGGAACGGAGAGCACGGGAAACGCCGCACGGGGCGGCTACGCCGGGCTTCCGGGCATCGGAGCCCACGCCTTTTACGTGGAAGCGGGGGAGACGGATCCGGAGGCCATCGTCGCCGACACCCCCAGCGGGCTCTATCTGAAGGGGGTCACCGGCTACGGCATCAACCCCGTGAGCGGGAACTTCAGTGGCGGGGCCCGGGGGTTCTGGATCGAGAACGGTCGCCTGGCCTACCCGGTGAAGGGGCTCACCATCGCCGGCACCGCCCACGAAATGCTGAACGGGATCGACCTCCTGGGCACCGACCTGGACCTGAACCGGAGCACCACGGCCCCCACCTTCCGGATCCGGGAGATGCAGATCGGGGGGATGTAGGGGAGCGGCTCCGGTGACTTTTCAGACATGAAGAGGGAAGATGTCCGGGTCCGGCGGGCGGACCCATGACCCACGGGGCCTCGTCATCCTCCAACCACTGGCCACCGTTCCTTTCCGGAGGCACTTCAATGAAGACGTCCCTTCGCCTTGGCAGCGTGCAGTGCGCCGTCCTCCTCGCTCTCGCTCTGGTCGCAGTCCCGGCCCGGGCTCCGGCTCAGGAAGCGCCGTCCGACACCCTGGGCCGCCTGGTTTATCCCGACACCACCCCGGATGGCCTGAAGCGCATGACCGTGGACGACTACGCCTTCTGGAGGACCATCGGGGAGACCTCCATCTCACCGGACGGCAGGTGGGTCACGTACGCCTACAGCCGGCGGGAGGTGGACGATTCCCTCTTCATCGAGCCCCTGGAGGGAGGGGACGGCCGCGTGGTGTTGCGGGGGAGCGACCCCGAGTTCAGCGCCGACTCCCGGTGGGTGACGTACTACATCAACCCCGAAGACGAAGACGAGGACGACGGGGGGAGCAGCCGGGGCGGCGATAACGGAGGCGACGGCGAGCGGGCCCTGGAGCTCCGGAACCTCCGGACGGGTGAGACCCGGCGCTGGGAGAACGTGCAGGCTTTCGGGTTCGCGGATGCCGGCAGGGCCCTGATCATCAAGAAGCGGCAGTCAGACTCCGACGCCGACCATGACGGCACCGATCTCCTGGTCCGGTACCTGGCCACCGGGGAGGAGGAGCTCTTCTCCTACGTGGACGAGTGGGCCCTGGACGAAGAGGGCGGCCGCCTGGCCTACACCCTGGATACCCCGGAGGGGGAGTCCAACGGGGTCCACCTCCTGGATCTGGACACCCGGTCCCGCCGGGTCCTGGATGCGGAGCGGGAGGCCCTCTACGCCGATCTCACCTGGGGGGACGAAAAGGGCCGTCCTTCAGCCGACGCGCTGGCGGTCCTCAAGGGACGAGAGGACGAGGACCGGGTGGAGACGGAGAACGCCCTCCTGTTGTGGCCGGCCCTCTCCGCGTCCTTCGAGGCGGTGGTGTTGGACCCGAGGCCGGCGAAGAAGGACAGCGCTGCGGCGGGCTCAGCGTCGGGGGGGCGCGGAACCGGCGCCGCAAAGCGCACCTCTCCAGCCCCCGACGCCGGCCGTACCCCCGATCCCTTTCCCGAGGGCCGGGTCCTGAGCGAGAAAAGCTCCCTCCGGTGGGCTCCCGACGCCACCCGCATCTTCGTGGCCACCCGGCCCCAGCTTCCGGCGCCGAAGACCCTCTGCAAGCCGGCGAAGAACGGGCGGAGCGGTGGATCCGCATCTGATTCGACGGAAGGCGCGGCGAGCGATTCGGCGGGAGCGAAGGCGAAGGGCCCGACCATCGTCCGCATGGCCTCCCGCTATGGACCCGACGGCCGGCCCCTGGGCCCCGAAGAGGTCCTGAACGGGACCTGCCCCGAGTTCATGGCCGACGTGGACATCTGGCACGTGGAGGATGACCGGCTCCAGTCGGTGCAGAGGGTCCGGGCCGGAAGGGACCGGCGGCAGACCTACACGGGCGTGGTTCACCTCGACGCCGGGGGCAGCTCCCGGGGCGCCCTGGAGGTTGCAGACGGCCACGGCCGCCCCAATGCCGACGGCGCCCAGGCCCGCTTCGTCCAGCTCGCCGACACCACCATGGAGCGGGTCCAGGTCAGTCCCAACGGCCGGGTGGCCATGGGCCGGGACGACAAGCCCCAAGTCAGCGACTGGAAGCCCAGCTACGCCGACTACTACCTGCTGGATCTGGACACGGGGGAGCGGATCCCGGTCCTGGAGAAGCATCTCCGGACCCTGGGCTTCAGCCCCGACGGAGCCCACTACCTCTACTGGAAGGACCGGCACGTCTGGAGCTACGACGTGGCCGGGGGCGAGCACCGGAACCTCACCATCGACGTGCCGGTGACCTTCGAGAACCAGGAGTACGACCGCATGGGGGAGAAGCCCCCCCACGGCATCGCCGGATGGACCGCCGACAGCACGGGGGTCATCCTGGAGCACCGCTACGACCTCTGGCTCCAGCCCCTGGACGGGGGGGAGGCCACCAACCTCACCGACGGCCGCGGCGCCGAGAACGAGATCCGCTTCCGCATCGTGGATCTGGACCCCGAGGAGGAGCTAACCGATTTCTCGGAGCCCCTTCTGCTTTCTGCCTACGGCCAGTGGACGAAGGACGCCGGGTTCTACCGGTTGGACGACGGTGAGCTTCGTGAGCTGGTGTTCGAGGCGGCCACGTTCGGGAGGGTGACGAAGGCCGACTCCACCGACACGGTGATGTTCACCCGGGAGGACTTTCGGACCTTCCCCGACTACCACGTGGCGGGCCTGGACTTCGACGACCCCCAAAAGATCACCGACGCCAACGCACAGCAGGCCGAGTTCAACTGGGGCCGCCAGATCCTCTTCGACTACTACACCGGGGACGGCGTGCGCCTGCAGGGTGTCCTGGCGATCCCCGACGACTTCGTGGAGGGGGAAAAGCGGCCCATGCTGGTGGACTTCTACGAGAAGAACAGCCACAACCTGAACCGCTACCACGCCCCCCGGTTCCGGGACACGCCCATGTTCAGCGCCTACGTGAGCGCCGGGTACCTGGTCCTTCGCCCCGACATCCACTTCAGCCTGGGGGAAACCCACACCCAGATGCTGGAGGGCATCGACCTGGCCATCGACGAGGTGGTGGAGATGGGGTACGTGGACGAGGAGAAGATCGGGCTTCACGGCCACTCCTTCAGCGGCCAGGGCTCGGTCTACATCGCTACCCACTCGGACCGCTTCGCCGCCATCGTGGCCGGGGCCGCCGCCAGCAACCTGGTGAGCGACTTCAACCAGCTCTGGAAGAGCTCGGGCACCAATCAGCACGGCTACGACCACTACGGCCAGGGGCGCTTCGCCACGAGCCCCTACGACGACCTGGAGCTCTACATCGACCAGTCGGCCACCTTCAACGCCGGCGACATGAACACTCCGCTCCTGCTGCTACACGGCACATCCGACGGGAGCGTGGAGTGGCTCCAGGCCATCGAGCTCTTCAACGGCCTCCGCTGGTTCGACAAGAACGTCATCCTCATGTCCTATCCCGGGGAGCCCCATCACCTGCGGGTGTGGGAGAACCAGAAGGACTTCCAGATCCGCATGCGCCAGTTCTACGACCACTACCTGAGGGGCGAGCCGGCGCCCCGGTGGATGGAGAGCGGCCGCACCTTCCTCCAGAAGGAGCGGCACCGGGCCATGGTGAAGGAGAAGGAGGGAGGCGGGGGGGGAGGCTCCTAGCCCCCCTGCCCCGCGGGGCCGAGCTGGTTGGTGTAGACCACCTGGGGGACGGCCTCCCACTGGCCGGTCTCCTGGTTGTAGCGTTCCTCGTTGAAGACGATGCCGCTGGCGGCGGTCCGGGTCATGGTGACGCGGAGAGCGCCGTCCGTGGGATTCTCACTTGCGCCGAGCGTTTCCCAGACCCAGGGGGCCCCGGCCGCCGGGGTCTGGGCCTCCAGCCGCTGGATGACCGGCCAGCGGGTGTCCAGGCGGTACTCCACCCATCGCTCCCGGGACTCCTCGTAGGCCCGCACCCGGAAGACCTCCCACGCCGATTCCTGCCCGATGGCCGTGACCTTCTCCATGATCCCGCACCCTTCCAGGATGGGTACGACGTAGGCCTGGACGCCTTCCTGGGGTGCGCCGGTGGAGTCCGGCGCGCTGGCGCCGGCCCACTCGCCCAGGAGGAAGTCCATGGCCCGGTGCTCCACGGCGGGGCACCGGAGGGTGGTGACGGCGGGGCCGTTCAGAAGAGCACCCTGGTAGAGGGGCTCCCGTCGGCTGAACTCCATGATCCAACTCGAGCTCCAGCTCCGCCCCCCGTCGGCGGAGGTCCCGTTCTGCCAGCGGACCGTCTCGTCGGTGATGTCGGAGAAGGTGAAGCGGGTGATGGTGGTGTCCCCTTCGGCGGAAACAGAGCCGCTGTAGAACTCGCCCCGGTTGTGCCGAAAGCCTCCCCTCAGCTCCCCGAAGCGGGGCCGGCCGGTGTTGGGCCAGAGGAGGATCAGATCCCATTGCCCCGCCTGGGGGTTGAAGGCCCGGAGGCTGAAGCCCACCCGGAACTCGCCCCCGGCGCTTCCTCGCCAGTGCTCGACGATCCCGCAGCCCGCCGCCACGGGGTATATCCGGTCCGTGGCCACCCCGGTCTCGTACCAGGTGGACTCGTCGGTGGGACGGTTCCGGTTCAGAACGTCCCACTCCCCGATCCAGAAGTCGAACTCCCGGTACTGGCCGGTGCAGGGGCCCTGGGCGGAGGCGGGAGCAGGAAGAGCCAAGAGGCCCATGGCGGCCGAAAGAAGCGCGAATCTGCCGATGGGGCGACGGAAACGGCGAAATCGGGGGGCGGTTGCGTGCATGGTATGCATCCGGAGTGAGCTGTGGCTCAGGACGCCGGCGGGGGAGCCTCGGAGAGGTGCGCCCTTGCACCGCCGGAGGCCGTCCCGCCCGGCGTTCGGGTTCGGGCGGTCCGAATCTCCACTGTCCTACTGGTTGGATGCAAGAGGAGTTCCCCGGGATGGCCGGGGGGGCTTGA
>CAYXGM010000078.1:0-1566 GCA_964464555.1 uncultured Gemmatimonadaceae bacterium
GCTCCGGAAGCACGGAGGTATTCGGGCTCCCAGCGCCCCGGGTCCGTCAGGGGCCCCGCCTCCGGGTCCAGGGCCAGAAGGCGGAGGAGCCCGTCGGCACTGGGCACCCCCGCCGGGGGCTGGAGGACCGGGTGGCCGGCTTCCCCCAGGAGGTCCCCGTGGCGGAGGGCTCCGTCCCCCATGAGGATGGCCCCCGGGGGGATGAGCTCCTCCAGGACCTCGGACAGGGTGGCGGCGGTGGGCTCCACCAGGGTCTCCAGCGTACCGTGGGCCACCCGGTAGGCCGCGGCGTAGACCCGGTCGCCCCGGGCGTCGAAGAGGACGCACCGGGGATGGAGGGAGCTCACCGCCGAGGGACCGGCCCCGGGATCCGCCCGGGGGGTCTCTCCCACCACCACCGCGGCGGCCAGGGAGGAATAGGCCCAGAGAGGGATCTCCAGAGCCCGGGCCAGCCCCTTGGCCGTGGCCGCTCCCACCCGGACCCCGGTGAAGGAGCCGGGGCCGGCGCCCACCACGATGCCCTCCAGCTCACCCGCCTCCGCCCCCACCTCCACCAGGAGATCCCGGATGCGGGGCGCCAGGAGGGCGGCGTGCTCCTCCTCGGCGGCCAGAGCCGTCCGGGCCAGGACCTCCACCTCCCCGGCGCCCTGCCCCACCCCGCCCCCGTCGGCCCAGGGGCCCATCCGCTTGCCCAGGGCCACGCTTCCGTCCCGCCCGGAGGTGTCCATGGCCAGGTAGAGGCCCCCGAAAGGGGTCCGGGGGTCGATGCCTTCTCCCCCATTCCCCGGGCCGGCCCCGGGAGCCCGTCGATGGGCGGGAAAAGTCACGGCTCAGCCCTCTCCCCCCTCACCATCCGCCCCCTCCGAGACATCATCCTCCAGGCTCACCGGAAACCCCGGAAGGTGGGGCGGACGGCCGAAGCGGGAGACGGAGACCTCCCTGAGAAGAGAGCCCCTCTCGGGAACCACGAGCTCGATCTCCCAGCGGTCTTCGGGGAGGAGATCCCCGGCACGCTCCGGCCACTCCACCAGGACCAGCTCCCCCGAGGCCCCCAACTCCTCCCACCCCAGCTCCCACAGATCCCGGGCCTCTTCGATGCGGTAGAGATCCATGTGGACGATGTCGGCACCCCGGTTCGAGGGATACCGGAAGAGGAGGTTGAAGGTGGGCGAGGGGATGGGGCTTTCCACCCCTCCCCCCCGGGCCACGGCCCTGGCCAGAACCGACTTCCCGGCCCCCAGGGGGCCCTTCAGGCCCAGGAAGACGGGTCCCGGAACCTCCTTTCCAATACGGCGGCCCCAGCGCACCAGCTCCTTCTCGGTGAGGATCATCGTCTGGACACTGTCTTGAGAAGCCCGTGGAACATCCTCTCGCCCATTGCGTATTGACACTCAGGAACCGGACAACTTATTGTTGGATTGCGCGGTCGGGAGTGGGTTTGCCTTTGCGAGCCCCAGCGAGCGATGGTTCGCCCCGATCGCGCCTTTTTTTGTTCCTTCACGGCCAGACCATATCCGTATGGATGTGTGGCTGACAGTGGTTCCGCCATAGGCGCACCACGGCGTT
>CAYXGM010000078.1:1666-15287 GCA_964464555.1 uncultured Gemmatimonadaceae bacterium
CTGCCAGAGCCACCAACCAGTGGACCGGCTGATCGACCGAGGTCAGGTCATTTCCCGTGTTACCGCTTTCATCCAGGTAAAAGAGGATCACGACACCGACTCCCTCTCCGCCGCCGCCCGCAGCTCCTCGGCCAGGGTCCTCCGGCTCTTCTTGCCCTTCCCCCCCTCCTTGGCCTTGAGCTCGAAGATCTGGTCCCTGAGGAGGGCCGCCCGCTCGAAGTCCAGGGCCTCGGCGGCCCGGCGCATCTCCTCCTCCAGGATCTTCTCGAACTCCTCGGCGTCCACCTCGTCGGCGTAGGGAGACGACGGCTCCGCCACCCGGGGCGCCGGGGCCTCCCTGGCGTCGGCCACCCGGGTGGTGAACTGGATCTCCTCGATGCTCTTGCGGATGGTCTCGGGGGTGATCCCGTGCTCCTCGTTGAAGGCGAGCTGGATCTCCCGGCGCCGGTCCGTCTCGTCGATGCAGGAGCGCATGGAGTCGGTGATCCTGTCGGCGTACATGATGGCCCTCCCGTTCACGTTCCGCGCCGCCCTGCCGATGGTCTGGATGAGGGAGCGCCCGTCCCTCAGGAACCCCTCCTTGTCAGCGTCCAGGATGGCCACCAGGGACACCTCGGGGAGGTCCAGCCCCTCCCTCAGGAGGTTGATCCCCACCAGGACGTCGATCTTGCCCAGGCGCAGGGACCGAAGGATATCCATTCGCTCGATGGTGTCCACCTCCGAGTGCATGTACCGGACCCGGACCCCCACGCCGGCCAGGTACTCGGAGAGGTCCTCGGCCATGCGCTTGGTCAGCGTGGTCACCAGGACCCGCTCCTCCCGCTCCTCCCGCTCCCGGATCTCGGCCAGGAGGTCGTCCACCTGCCCCTTCACCGGCCGCACGTCCACCTCCGGGTCCACCAGCCCCGTGGGACGAATGATCTGCTCCACCACCACGCCTCCGGCCTTCTCCAGCTCCCACCCCGCCGGGGTGGCGCTGACGTAGACGGCCCGGTTCAGCATCCCCTCCCACTCCTCGAACTTCAGGGGCCGGTTGTCCAGGGCGCTGGGGAGGCGGAACCCGTGCTCCACCAGGACCTGCTTCCGGCTCCGGTCCCCCCGGTACATGCCGTTGATCTGGGGCAGGGAGACGTGGCTCTCGTCCACGATGAGGAGGTAGTCCTCGGGAAAGTAGTCCAGCAGGCACGCCGGGCGGTCCCCGGGGCTCCGGCCGCTGGTGTAGAGGGAGTAGTTCTCGATGCCCGGACAGGTCCCCAGCTCCAGCATCATCTCGATGTCGAAGTTGGTGCGCTGCTCGATGCGCTGGGCCTCCAGGAGCATCCCCTCCTCCTCGAAAGCCGACACCTGGGCCCTCAGCTCCGCCCGGATGGCCGGGATCATCTCCTCGATGGTGGAGCGCCGGGTCACGTAGTGGCTGGCCGGGTAGACGGCCGCCCGTTCCATGTTCGTGATGATCTCCCCGGTGAGGGGATCGAAGCGGGTGATGCGCTCGATCTCGTCCCCCCAGAGCTCCACCCTCACCCCCTGCTCCTCGTAGGCCGGGAAGATCTCGATGGTGTCGCCCCGGACCCGGAAGGTCCCCCGCTCGAAGAGGTAGTCGTTGCGCTTGTACTGGGTGGCCACCAGCCCCTGGAGGATCTCCCGGCGGCCCTTCTCCTCCCCCACCCTCAGGTGGAGCATGAGCTCCCGGTAGTCCCGGGGGTTGCCCAGCCCGTAGATGCTGGAGACCGACGCCACGATGACCACGTCCTCCCGCTCCATGAGGGCCGAGGTGGCCCTCAGGCGCAGGCGCTCGATGTCCTCGTTGATGGAGGCGTCCTTCTCGATGTAGGTATCGGTGGCCGGGACGTAGGCCTCGGGCTGGTAGTAGTCGTAGTAGGAGACGAAATACTCCACGGCGTTGGTGGGAAAGAGGCTCTTGAGCTCGCCGTAGAGCTGGGCCGCCAGCGTCTTGTTGTGGCTCATGACCAGGGTGGGTCGGCCGTGGGCCGCGATGACGTGGCCCATGGTGAAGGTCTTCCCCGTCCCCGTGGCCCCCAACAGCACCTGGTGCTTGTCTCCCCGGGCCAGCCCCTCGGTGAGCTCGGCGATGGCCTTGGGCTGATCCCCTCTGGGCTCGTGGGGAGACTGGAGGCTGAAGGCGCTCATGGGCCGCTTCCGCGGGGGGCGTCGGCGGCCGACGGTTCCGGCCGGCCGGCCGCGGCACCGGCCCCGGTCCTCCCCGTCGCCTCCTCAACTACGGCCGCCACCGCCCCGGCCCCGCTCGTCCGGTGGGGAGCGCCGGTCCCCGGACCTTCTTCAGCCCCGGGGAAGGCCGCAGCGCCTTCGGCCCATCCCTCCACCTCCTCCAGCCAAGCCCCGGAGTCGAAGGCCCCGGGGTCCAGCTCCGCCGCATCCAGCTCCGCCTCCACGAACTCCCTCAGCACCCCCACCTCCCGGAACCGGTCGTTGGCCACGTAGCGGAGGGGCCGGTCCTGGAGCCAGACTTCCGCCACCGTGCTGTAGCCCAGCTTGGTCACCACCAGGTCCGCGGCGGCGATGAGGTCCGGGAGGTAGGCCGGCTCGTCCCGGCGGAAGGGAACGACGTTGGCCGGAGGCTCCACCCCCTCCAGGGCCGTTACCAGGAACCGGGCCGGCGACCCCTTCAGGCGTTCCAGGAAGGCGAAGTCGTGGCCGAGCCCCCCCATGGTGAGGAGGACCACGGGTTCACGGGGTCCGATCCCCAGCTCCCCGCGGACCTCTTCCCGGGTGCGAAGGGGCGGGCGGGCCACGGGAGGGGCCGTAGGGGCGCCGGGGATCCGCCGGCACACGGGCTCCACCTGCACCCGGAGGTCGGCGGCGCCGTAGACCTCGCTCAGCCACCGGGCGTGGTCCTCCAGCCCCGGGGCTTCGCCCAGGAGGGGCTCGTAGATCCAGTCCCAGGTGAAGTTCTCCATGAGCACCGAGGGGAGGCCCGCCTCCCGGGCCGCCAGGATCCCCAGGGGGCTGATGTCGCAGAGGACCGCGTCGCATCCCAGGGTCGAGAGCCCCGCCGCCAGCTCCGGGACGGTCCGGTCCGTGTCACGGCGAAAGGCATCCAGAGCCTTTACGGTCCCCACCAGGTCGATGGCCAGGGCCGAGCTCTGCCGGAACCCCACGTCCGCAGCCACCGGGTGCAGCGTCCACCGGCCCTCCAGGGTTCCCCGGAAGAACACCTCCGGCACGGTGGTGAAGAGCTCGAAGCGGGCATCGCCCCGAAGGCCCAGGGCTTCCATCACGGCCAGGGCCCGGGCGGCGTGACCGAACCCGTGGGGGGAGATGAAGACGGCGAGCCTCACGGCGCCAGTTCCCTCTCCCCGAAGTGCTCACGGCGCTCCACGTTCAGCACCCCCTTCACCTTCTTCACCGCCTTCACCACCCGGGTCAGGTGACCCAGGTCCTGGACCTCCACCACGAACTCCGCGTCCATCCCCCCGTGGGTGGACTTCATGTCGGCATGCTGGATGTCGGTGCCCGTGTCGGTGATGGCCTTGGCCACGTCCGAGAGGAGTCCCCGCCGGTCCGTGCCATGCATGCGGATCTTCACGAAGAAGTGATCCCCCTCCTCCGCGCTCCACTCGATCTCCACGCGCCGCTCCGGGTCCTGGGAGAGGTGCAGGACGTTGGGACAGTCCACCCGGTGGATGCTCACTCCCCTGCCCCGGGTAATGTAGCCCACCACCTTGTCTCCGGGGACGGGCTGACAACACTGGGAGTAGCGGACCATGAGGTTGTCCATCCCCTGGATCTTCACGCCCTTGCTGGAACGGCTGAGGACGGCGCTGATCTTCTCCAGGGCGGAGGGGGCCCGCTCCGGCACCTTCTCGGAATCGTGGTCCGGGAAGAGGGCCTTCATGACCGCCGCGGGTCCGGTGTCGCCCCGGCCCAGGGCAGCGTGGAGGTGGTCGCCGTCGGTGTAGCCCAGCTCCACGGCCACCTCGTCCAGGCGATCCTCGCCCACCCGGGTCTCCCGTGCCCGTTTCACGGTCTTCTCCAGGATCTCCTTGCCCAGGGCGATGGCCGACTCGAACTCCTCCTTGCGGATCCACTGCCGGATCTTCTGCCGGGCCCGGGAGGTCTTCACGAAGGCCAGCCAGTCCCGGTTGGGACGCTGTTTGGTGGAGGTCATGATCTCCACCGTGTCCCCGTTCTTCAGCTTCCGGGAGAGGGGCGCGATGCGCCCGTTCACCTTGGCTCCGGCGCAGTGGAAGCCGATCTCGGTGTGCACGGCGAAGGCGAAGTCGATGGGCGAGGAGCCGGTGGGAAGCTGCTTCACGTCCCCGCCGGGGGTGAAGACGAAGATCTCCCCCCGAAAGAGGTCCATGCGGAGGAACTCCATGAACTCCTCCGGCTCGCTGGCGTCCTGCTGCCACTCCAGGACCTGGCGGAACCAGTTCAGCGCCTCGTCCACCTCGTCGTCGCCCCCGGGCTGGCCGTGCATGGCCTCCTTGTAGCGCCAGTGGGCGGCGATCCCGTACTCCGCCGTCCGGTGCATCTCCTCGGTGCGGATCTGGATCTCGTAGCGCCGCCCCCCGGGCCCCACGACGGTGGTGTGCAGGGAGCGGTACATGTTGGTCTTGGGGGTGGCCAGGTAATCGTGGAAGCGCTCGGCGATGGGGGTCCAGCGGGCATGGATGACCCCCAGGGCATGATAGCAGTTGGGCAGGGTGTCGGTAATGACCCGCATGGCCATGAGGTCGTAGATCTCCTCGAAGGGCTTCTGCCGGGCCCGCATCTTCCGGTAGATGGACCATAGATGCTTGGGCCGGCCCGTCACCTTGGCCGGGATCCCCGCCTGCTTCAGCTCCTCGATGAGGGGGCGCTGCATCTCCAGGATGTGGCGCTCCCGCTCCTTGCGGCTCTGCTTGATCTTCTCCCTCAGGTCCTCGTAGGCCTCGGGCTCCAGGAACTTGAAGGCCAGGTCCTCCAGCTCCCACCTCAGCGCCGCCATTCCCAGCCGGTGGCCCAGGGGGGCGTAGATCTCCCGGGTCTCCAGGGCGATGCGCTCCCGCTTCTCCGGGGCCAGATGCTCCAGGGTGCGCATGTTGTGCAGGCGGTCGGCCAGCTTGATGAGGATGACCCGTGCGTCCTGGGCCATGGAGAGGAGGAGCTTCCGGTAGTTCTCCACCTGCTGCTCGGTGTGGGACTTGAACTCCACCCGACCGATCTTCGTGACCCCGTCCACGATCTGCCCCACCTCGAACCCGAAGCGCTCCTCCACGTCGGTGAGGTTGACGTGGGTGTCCTCCACCACGTCGTGGATGAGGGCCGCCACCAGGGAGGCCGTGTCGAGCTTGAACTGGGCCAGAAGGGTAGCCACCTCCACCACGTGAATGACGAAGTCCTCTCCCGAGGCCCGCTTCTGGCCCTCGTGGGCCTCCACCGCCAGCTCGTAGGCCTCCCGCACCTGGTCCACGTCCAGCCGGTCCGCGTACCGCTCCATGGCCCGGGCCAGGGGCCGGGGCAGGTCCCGGATGGTCACGGTCTGCGGAAGCCGAGACGGGGCGGCGTCTTCCTGCCGTGCGGAGGTGGATGTGGTCTCGGTGGCCATGGTGACGGAAATCTAACGGGGCCGCGTCTCGTGCGCAGAGACGTTCGGCCCCCGAACGGTGATTTTCTTTTGCCGGACGACGGGGCCCGACGTACCTTGGAAGTGGGTTCGAACGCCCTCTCCTGGAAGGGTACGTTCGAGGCCCGCGAACGGTTCCCAGACGCCACCCCGAGCACCGGATGCACTCAGCCATGCGCTCCTCTCCCGATCTGTCCGGATCCCCGGGCCGTTTGACGGTCATCCTTCTCCTCGCCTCCCTCGTTGCGGTGGGCTCCTGCGCCGACGGGCCTTCCCCCATGGAGTTGCCGGAAGAGGGGTCCCGGGTCCACCTGGCGGTGAACCCTCAGTTTCATCCGGCGCTGACCACAACGAACGCGGTGGAGATCGATAAGATCCGCATTGTGGCAAAGGCCGCCACCGGGGAAGAGGTCGCCAACGAGGTCTTCGATGTCGTATCCAGCGCCTCGTCCTGGACGCTGGACGTCGAATTGGAGCTTCCGGCAGGAGTGAACCCCCAGATCACCCTCACCATCGAGCTCCTGAATAGTGCGGGGGGCGTGGAGTGGAGCGGCCAGGCAGGGCCTTTCAGCGTGACCCCGGGCGGCAGCAGCACCGTCACCAACGTGACCATCGTCCGGGGTCCCCTGGACAACCTCTCCGTCACCTCCGTGACCATTTCCGGGGCGCCCTCCCTCATGAGGGCGGGCGAATCGGCCCAGCTCAGCGCCAGCGCCGCCGGGAGCTCGGGAACGCCCGAGATCTTCTGGGCCTCCCTGAGCTCCGGGGTGGCCACCGTCTCCGGGACGGGGAACGGGCAGAGCGCAACGGTGCAGGCCGTCTCGCCGGGGACGGTCAGGATCGTAGCCACTGCCGGCTCCGCCGCCGACACGGTGGAGATCGAGGTCCGGGCCGCGGTGGCCGGCGTCATGATCGATCCCGTCCAGGCCACGGCCCGGAGCCTGGAGGAGGATCTCACCTTCACGGCCCAGGTCCTGGACAGCTCGGGGAACCCCATCGCCGGGGAGACCGTCACCTGGAGCACCGCCGACGGAACCATCCTGGAGAACCGGGGCGGCGGCGTGTTCCGGACCAAGGCCGAGGGGACCACCACCGTCACCGCCACCTCGGCCAGCAACAACACCTTCACCGCCACCGCCCAGGTCACGGTCCAGCAGGTGGCCACCTCCGTGGAGGTGACCCCCACCGGCCACACCTTCACCGCTCTGGGCGAGGAGCAGCAGTTCTCGGCCACGGCCTATGACGCCAACGGTCAGACCATGGCCGCCGCCCTCTTCCTCTGGACCACCTCCGACCAGGACGTGGTGAGCGTGGACGACAACGGGCTGGTGACGTCGGAGGGCACCGGCACCGCCGACGTCATCGCCGAGGCCGCCACGGCCTCCGCCGTCTCCGGCGCCCCGGCCGCCCTCCAGGGCACCGGGGTCACCGGCTCCACCTCCGTCACCGTGGACCAGGAGCCGAGCACGGTGGCGGTGCATCCGTCCCAGGCCACCATCAACGGGCCGGGCAACACCCGGGACTTCACCGCCACGGCGCTGGACGCCAACGGCCACGAGGTGGCCGGGACCACCTTCGGCTGGTCCAGCTCCGACGAGGGCGTAGCCACCATCGACGATCAGGGCACAGCGACGTCGGTGGCCTCCGGCACCACCACCATCACCGCCGAGGCCAGGAAGAACGGCGCCGCCACCGGCGTCACCGGGACGGCGACGCTGGAGGTCACGGAGACCATCCTGAACGTGAGCGTGGATCCCACCGAGGCCACCCTGACCCGGCCCGGTGAGACCGTGACCCTGGAAGCCAGCACCGTGGACCAGAACGGCGACCCGGTGACGAACGTCACCTACGCCTGGTCCTCTGACGACGAGGAGGTGGCCACGGTGGACCAGGAAGGCGTGGTCACCGCGGTGGGCGAAGGGGTGGCCGACATCACCGTCACCGGAAGCCTGGCCCAGGCCTCGGCGGCCGGCGACGGACCCTCCAGGAGCGACGGGCCCACGGCCACGGCCACCATCACCGTGGACTTCATGACCCCGGACAACTACTTCCCCCTGGGGCTCGGTGATACCTGGAGCTACCGGGAGACCTATGACTACGGTGAAACGGCGCCCTTGAACGGCGGGCCGGCCAACACCAACACCACCATCACGACGGATCAGATCGTCGCCGTGGGCCTCCCCCTCTTCAACCTCCTCTGGGCCCAGGCCTGCGGAAACGGGGTCCTGAGCTACTGGCTGGGGGACGGCTCGGGATGCGCCAACTACCATGCCGACAGTGAACAGGTCCTGGCTGCCGGAACCGACGGCTCCTGGGGACCCAAGACCCTCCTCAAGGCGCCCCTCGAGGCCGGCACGAGCTGGACCGAGTCCGGAATGATCACGAGCCCGGCCGAGTTCGAAAACTCAAGCTGGCAGGACCAGTTCCAGATCATCCAGATCCTCGCGTCCATGACCGTGGAGGGCCAGATCTACCAGCAGGTGGTCCACCTCCAGATCATCCGGTACTACAACGGGAACCCTGATGCCCGCTGGATGATCTACTTCGCCCCGGGCGTGGGCATCATCCGCATGGAGACGGCATGGGCCGAGAGCGACGGCACGTGGAGGACCTACCTCACCAACGACCTCATCTCCTATCGTGCCGGGAGCGGCTCCGCCCTGACCCCGGACCTCCAGGGCGCCACGGGCGGGAGCCACGGGTTCGACCGTCCAAAGCCACCCAGACCCCACTCGTTCTTCGGTACGGGCCATCGGGACTCGGGTCCCGGGGGAGGGGGCGGAGAGGGAAGCCGGTGAGGTAGGGCGCCAGCGCCGATCCCGGCGGGCTTGACGGGGGAGTCGGGTGGTTCCAACATTGGAACTTCCAGACCTGGAACTTCCACCGCCGGGACATCGACGCGATGAAGAAACCCGCCGCCGTCCGCAACCGTGAGGCCGAGTGGGAGGACCTCGTCCGGATCTGGCAAACGGCTTCGCCCGAGCTCGTCTTCATCCTCGGCCGTCGCCGGGTAGGGAAGAGCTTCCTCCTGGCACGTTTCGCCCGGGCCGCCGGCGGCCTCTATTACCAAGCCACCAGACGCACGGAGAGCGAGCAACTGGCCCGCCTTTCCTCGCTGGTTGGAGAACACTTCGATGATCCGGCACTCCGCCACGGGGGCCCATTTCCCGATTGGGAGAGCTTGTTCGGTTACGTCGCCGAGCGTGCGGGCAACGAGCCGTTCCTCATGGTTCTCGACGAGTTCCCCTACCTTTCCGCGGCAGCTCCCGCCCTCCCCTCCATCCTCCAGTCGTTGTGGGACCACGAGTGGACGGAAGCCCGGCTGAAGCTGGTGCTTTGCGGGTCACACATTTCCGCGATGAAGCGATTGGAGGACGCGGACCAGCCCCTGTACGGCAGGCGCACCGCCCGCATCGACATCGAGCCGTTCGACCCCATCCACTCCGCCGAATTCGTCCCGGACTACTCGATTCCCGATCAGCTCCGCGCCTACGGGATCTTCGGCGGCGTCCCGGGCCATCTCGCGCTTCTCGATTCCCGGGAGCCCCTGGGCGAAAACGTGGCGCGGCAGATGCTCCGCCCAGCGGGCCGGTTGCTGGACGAGGCACAGCACATGCTCGATGCCTTCCTTGCTGACGCCCAGGTCCACTACTCGGTCATCGAAGCCATCGCGGGCGGCGAGCGCACCTGGAACGGGATCACGAAGCGGGTGGGGCGCAGCGGCGGGTCCCTGAGCCGGGCCATGAAATGGCTCATCGAGATGCGCCTCGTTCAACGCGTCGTGCCCATCACCGAGGCCAACCCCCGGACGTCGAAGCGCGCCCTCTATCGCATCACGGACCCGTACGTGGCCTTCTGGCACCGTTTCGTCTCCCCCATGACCAGTGCCGGAATGGTCGGCCTCGCCCCCGGAGAGCAACTCTGGGCGGAACAGATACTGCCACGGCTGGACGACTACATGGGGAGCGTCTTCGAATCCGTATGCCGCGATTTCGTCCGACGCGGGAAGGGGCTTCCCTTTCAGCCCCTCCGAGTAGGCGAATGGTGGGACGCCCGCTCCAATCACCAGATCGATGTGGTGGCTCTCGGGGCCGACGCTCAGATCCTCGTCGGCGAATGCAAATGGGGCAACGTGCGGCGCTCCGACCTCACCAGGCTTCGGGCTCGCGCGGAGCTGCTGGTCCAGGAATTGAAGGGAAGGGCCCATCAGGTTGATTCGGCGATCTTCTCCGGGGGAGGCGTTGCCCCCGCGGTCCTGCGGGAGGTGGAGGACGGGCGGGTCCTACACTTCCCGGCGGATGCTCTCTACGGTTGACTTTGACACTGGAGATGGTTTGCGGGTGGAGCAAGAGGGCCGGTTTCACTGATTTTTGGGTTGGCGCGGGCAAAACCCGATCCGTAACTTGGATGAACATCCACCGCCCCCCCTCACGGATCCTCCGCCATGTCCGCTTCCTCTCTTTCTCACGGCCGCCGCTGGGGCCTGGCCTCGGCGATTCTCCTCCTTGCCGGCATCCTGGGCACCTGCACCGACGGGAGGGACGCGTCCCTCACCGACCCCTCTGAAGGGGACCTCACCGCAAGCCTCGCCCTGGCGCCGGAGTTCGACCCGGCCCTGGCCACGGAGGGGGCCGCGGGCATCAGCCGGATCCGCATCGTCGCCTACCTGGCGGGGACCGATTCCATCCTGGGCCAGACCGTCCAGGAGGTGGACCCGAACGCCGACGAGTGGAAGCTGGACGTGGAGGTCCTGGTCCCCCAGACCCCCGGGGACCAGGTGGTCCTCACCGTGGAGCTCCTGAGCGTGAGCGGGGCCACGGAGACGGTGGAGTGGAGCGGGAAGACCGAGCCCTTCGAGCTGGTGGCGAGCACCGAGGCCCAGGCCCGGAGCGTCTCGGTGGTCCGGGGCCCCCTGGACAACGTGGACGTGACCTCGGTGGTCATCGACGAGCCCATCCCCGACGTGGTGGAGCGGGAATCGCTGGCCCTGACGGCCACCGCCGTGAGCAACGATCCCAACAGCACGCCCCGGATCTTCTGGACCTCCCTGGATCCGGGGATCGCCGTGATCTCCACCACGGGCCTCCTCACCGGCGTGGCCCCGGGAACGGCGCGCGTCGTGGCCACCGCCGGATCCGCCGCCGACACCGCCAACGTCACCGTCCTCTCCCGCATCGCCGGGGTGCAGATCACCCCCGAGAGCGCCACCCTGCAGAGTCTGGGCGAAGAGGTCCAGTTCACGGCCCAGGTGGTGGATCCCGACGGCAACCCCATCTCCGGCGAGGGAGTGAGCTGGGGGCTGGAGAGCAACACCATCCTCCAGGACCTGGGCGGGGGCCTCTACCGGGCCCTGGCCCGGGGAAGCACGGTGGTGACGGCCACTTCCGTGAGCGCGCCCTCCTACAGCGCCGCCGCCGACGTCACCGTCCAGCAGGCCGTGGACGCCGTGGAGGTGACCCCGGAAACGGCCACCCTGACCTCCCCGGACCAGACGGTCCAGTACCAGGCCCGGGCCTTCGACGCCAACGGAAACGCCATCGACGGGATGACCTTCGCCTGGTCCACGTCGGATGAGACCATCGCCACCATCGACGGCACCGGCGTGGCCCGGGGCGAATCCGCCGGCACCGTGACCGTGTTCGCCGCAGCCGCCGCCGACGTCATGACCGCCGACGGGGCCCCGGGCTCTGCCGGCACCTCCGACGGCACCCCCACACCGGGCACGGTGGGCCAGGCCACCCTGGTGGTTCAACTCGGGCTGGACCTGGCGGTGGCCAAGACCGCCGACACCCTCACCCCCGGCGAGGGCGGGACGTTCACCTACCTGGTGGTGCTGACCAACCACGGGCCCTCCAACGCCACCAACGCCGTGGTGGAGGACCGGCTCCCGTCCGGCGTCCAGTACGTCTCCCACGAGGCCACCGCCGGAGCCTACGATCCGGACAGCGGCCTCTGGACCCTGCCGACCCAGGCCGAGGACGCGTCGGACACCCTTCGCATCACCGTGAGCGTCCCCCTGGGCACGGCGGGCCAGTCCATCACCAACACGGCCTCCCTCTCCTCGGTGGACGAGACCGAGGAGAACGGCGGCAACAACCAGGCCTCGGTGACGGTGACGCCCACAGGCATCGACGTCGAGGTGCAGAAAGCCACCAACAACGACGCGCCCGTGGAGAACGAGCCCTTTACCTTCACCATCACCGCGCTGAACCACGGTCCCGGCGACGCCACGAACGTGGTGGTGACGGATCCCATTCCCTCCGGCCTCACCTATCTCAGCCATACGCCCAGCGCCGGCGCCTACGACGATGCCACCGGGCTCTGGTCCATTCCCTCCCTGCCCAGGGGGCAGTCCGCCACCCTCTCCATCGCCGTGAAGGCGGACCCCGGCACGGCGGGGCAGAGCATCACCAACCGGGCCTCCCTGTCCGACAGCGACCAGACGGACACCAACTCGGCCAACGACGAAGCCGAGGTCACGGTGACGCCCATCGGTGTGGACCTGGAGGTCCTCAAGGGCGTGAGCAACCCCACGCCCCCCGAGGGAGGCCAGATCCTCTTCCTGGTGGAGGTCGTGAACCAGGGGCCCGTGGATGCCACGAACGTGACGGTCCGGGACGTCCTCCCCGCCGGCCTCACCTACGTGAGCCACACGACGATGGCGGGGACCTACGATCCCGGCACCGGAGACTGGGACATCCCCACCGTGCCTGCCGGAGGCGCGGAGGTGCTGGAGATCGTCGTCACGGTGGACCCGGGCACCGCCGGCACCACCATCACCAACACCGCCAAGATCACCGGGCTGGACCAGCCCGACACCAACGGAACCAATGACGAGGACTCGGCCGACGTCACCCCCATCGGCCTGGACATCGTCATGGAGAAGGACGCTGACGTCTACGATCCCGCCGAGGGCGAAACGGTGACCTTCACCGTGGTGACGTGGAACACGGGCCCCGGGGAGGCCACCAACGTCTCGGTCCTGGACCAGCTTCCCGCCGGCGTCACGATCAGCGGCCACGACGTGGCCCTGCCCACGAGCTCCTACGATCCCGGGACGGGCGTCTGGGACATCCCTGTGCTGGCGCCGGGTCAGGCCGACACGCTCACCATCACCGTGACGGTGAACTACGGCACCGTGGGCAACGCCATCACGAACCAGGCGGCGCTGACGGCCGTGGACCAGACCGACGGGGACCCGGCCAACGACGTGGCCCAGGTCACCATCACCCCCCAGGGGGTGGACATCGCCATCCAGAAGGGCGTGGACGACTCGGCGCCCCCGGAGGGAAAGACCCTCACCTTCTCGGTGAAGGCCGAGAACCTGGGGCCCAAGGACGCCCCCTCCTTCCAGGTGAGAGATCAGCTCCCGGCGGGGGTGACCTACGTGAGCCACACGGCCACCGCCGGGACCTACGACCCCGGCACCGGTGACTGGGATCTTGCCTCCGTCCCCGCCGGCACCTTCCACACGCTGGAGATCACGGCCACGGTGGACCCGGGCACCGCCGGCACCACCATCACCAACAGCGCCTTCCTCTTCTGGACCGAGCGGACGGACGTCGACAACTCGAACAACAGCGACGATGTCCAGGTCGTACCGGTAGGGCTGGACATCAATGTCTACAAGGACGTGGACGTCTACGATCCCGCCGAGGGCGACCAGGTGACGTTCACCGTCAAGGCCGAGAACTGGGGCCCGGCCGATGCCACCAACGTGGTGATCCAGGACGCCATCCCTGCGGGGGTCACCCTGGTCACGAACAACACCACCGCCGGCCCCTATGACAACCAGACGGGCGTCTGGGAGATCCCGTCCCTCCCCGCCGGCACCTCCGAGACCCTCACCATCACCGTGAGCGTGGACTTCGGCACCGCCGGCACCACCATCACCAACACCGCCGACCTCACCGCCGTGGACCAGACCGACGAGGAGGGGAGCAACGACACCGACCAGGCGGACATCTTTCCCCAGGGCGTGGACATCAATGTCTACAAGGACGTGGACGTCTACGATCCCGCCGAGGGCGACCA